>NZ_CATYRA010000024.1:0-7550 GCF_958411575.1 uncultured Bacillus sp. | reverse complement strand
TAGCGATAATAAGTCTTGGGTTTCATACTTGTTACCTTTAAGGGGATTATAGCCATTTTGAGACAGGGATTTCATTTTTTAAGATTTTTAGGATAGATATGAGTAAACGATAAACTACTTCAATTAAGCATTGGGCTGTTCTTGAATTCGGTTGACAAACAGTGCGCCGCTGGCAAAAACAATACCGGCCAAAAGGAGCATCCCCGGCATGGACTTGCCAATCAATGGGAAGATGGCAAAGCTGGCAACGGAAGCAATGATTTGCGGCAGGCAGATGCTGCAGTTGAACAATCCCAGATATGCCCCTTCATGCTTACCGGCCAGCGCAGTCGTCAGCAGGGCAAACGGAATCGAGTTCATTGAAATCCAGCCAATGCCGATCAGAGCGAAAGAAAGAATCAAAAGCATCTTATCGTGAATGAAGAACACTGACATAAAGCCAAGTCCGCCAAGAACCAGACCTAAACGATACATCGTCTTGCGCTGGTTTGGCTTGGTCTTTGACAGAACCATTCCCCACAGTACGGCTGAAATCGACTGAACCGCGGATAAAACACCGAACCAGTTGCCGGCAGCCTGATAGCCAGCCGTTGACGGATCAGTTACATTCCAGACATTCTTTGCAACAGCACCAGTACCGTAAGTCCAAAGGTATTGGAACGCAAACCAACAGAACATCTGAACGAGAGAGATCTGCCAAAATGCCTTAGGTGCGTTCTTCAGCAAAGTTGCGAAACTAAGCTTTTCTTGATTGGCTGCAATATCAACGCCATGGTACTTGGCATAGTCTTGAGGGTTGTATTCATGAACTTTGGCCAGCGTGAAGATACTGGTTAAGAGCAGTACAGCTGCGCCCAGGTAGAAGGTCCAGATGACTGAGTTAGGCAAGGAGCCCTTCTTAGCAGTATTGGAAACCCCTAAAAGCGTCATGATGAATGGCATTAAGGTTGCTAGAATTCCACCCATGTTAGAGAAGATTTGTTGCCAGGACCAAGTAAAGTCTTTCTGATCCTCGTTAACCATATCACCAATAATCATCTTGAATGGCTGCATGCAGACGTTTGAAGACAGATCCATGAATAGAACCGCAATTGCACCAAACCAAAGCGCGGCTAATGAACCATACCCGAAACCAAATGATCCCGCGTTGGGCAGAAGGATCAGAACCAAAGCCGCAATTGGTGCGCCGACCAAAAGATAAGGCATCCGACGACCAAATCGATTCCATGTTAAGTCAGAATACTTGCCGACTAATGGTTGAACGATCATTCCCATCAGTGGCGGCAAAATGAAGAAGAAGCCAAGCTTGGTCGGATCAGCACCGATTGTTTGAAAGATTCTTCCCATTTGCGAGCTTTGCAGCGAAAATGCCATGTTAACGCCGAAGAACCCAAAAGTCATGGCAAACAGGGTACTTATTGGCAGACTCGGCAGTCCCGTAGTTGTTTTTTGATTTTCCATATTACTTGTTACCTCTTTGAACTGAATTCATATACTTTAGCTTCATATGGACGCAGAGTTTCTCCCATGACATTCTCGTAGTTGCTTAATAAGAGCTTGCCTTGACCAGCCGCGTATTCTCGCTTGATTGTTTCCTTAGTAAAGTTGGCTACTACAAGCAGCGTTGTTTCTCCATCATCACGCGTGTAAGCAAAGACCTGCTCATCCAATTCGTTGCCATTGACCAACGCAAACTTTCCTTCTGTCATTACTGGCAAGTCATGGCGCATTTGAATGAGTTTCTGGTAGTGATAGAAGACGGATGATGGATCCGCCAGTGCCGCCTTTGCGTTGATCTCTGAATAGTTGGGATTGACCGCGATCCAAGGTTCAGCATCCGAAAATCCGGCATTCTTGCTGTCATCCCATTGCATTGGCGTTCTGGCATTGTCCCGAGAATGAATTGCCAGATATCTGCTCATTGTCTTTCCATCAACCAGATGCTCTTCGTCAACCAGCTGATGGTAGGCATTAATGCTCTCCAAATCACGATAGTCAGACAAAGAGTTAAAGGTCGTGTTGGTCATTCCCAGTTCCTCACCTGCGTAGATATAAGGCGTGCCTTGCAGACAGTGCAGCATTGTTGCCAACATTTTAGCCGAAACGACACGATATTTTGGATCATCATTGCCAAAACGGGATACGACGCGTGGCTGATCATGGTTGTTCCAGTAAAGCGAGTTCCAAGCCTTACCATTCAGCTGAGTCTGCCATTTCACCAGGTTATCTCGCAATTCTGGCAGACTGACTTTTTTGTCGCTCCATTTTACTAAAGCTGGGTTGTCGTTATCGTCTAAGCCGACATGCTCAAACTCAAAAACCATGTTCAGCTCAGTCTGTTCAAGGTTGGCGTACTTCTTGGCATCATCTGTTGTGGCACCAGGCGTTTCGCCAACTGTTACCAAATCATGCTTGGCCATTACAGCTTGATGCATTTCTTGAAGGAATTCGTGCATCCGATGACCATTGGCAACAACCGGTTCGACATCGCCATACTGCATTCCGGGCGCGGTCGGAACGTCTTTGTAGACAGCCGGTTTTGAAATTAAGTTGATGACATCCATTCGAAATCCATCGACACCGAGATCTGCCCACCAATTCATGATGTCGTATACCGAATGACGAACGGCTTCATTTTCCCAGTTTAGATCCGGCTGCTTTACAGCGAACAGGTGAAGGTAGTATTGACCGCTTGTCTCATCGTACTGCCAAGCTGAACCAGAGAAGTATGATCCCCAATTAGTTGGTTCATGGCCATCGACTGGATCACGCCAGATATAATAGTCACGGTATGGATTTTCTTTTCCTTGGCGGCTTTGCTTAAACCATTCATTTTCATCTGATGAGTGATTGACCACCAGATCCATCATTATTTTTAATCCAAGTTCATGAGCCTTTGTCAGCAGCTCCTTAAAGTCGGTCAATGAGCCAAAAGTTGGATCAATTGCCCGATAATCACTGATGTCATACCCATTATCAACGTTTGGCGAACGGTAGATTGGATTGAGCCAGATAATATCAGCACCTAGTTTTTTAATATAGTCAAGCCGACTGATGATTCCTTTTAAATCACCAATGCCATCATGATTGCTGTCTTGAAAACTCCGTGGATAGACTTGGTAGACAACTGAATTTTGCCACCACCATTTTGGTGTATATGCCATTATTATCATTCCTTGTAAAAAAATTAAAAATAAAAGTTACGCAAACGTTTGAGTAAATGCTAAAATAATAAAAACGGCATAAGTAACCGTTTTCACGGAGTATTATAAATACAGCTAACTTAAAAAGTCAATAACTTTTTTTGAAAGAAGGATCCCGATGGCCACGATTAAAGACATAGCCAGACTAGCAAAAGTAACTCCATCAACCGTCTCTCGCGTATTAAACCATAGTGGGGGATACAGCGAAAAAACTCGCCGTCGGGTTGAGAAAATTGCAGATGAGCTACACTATCAAAAAAACGAAGCTGCCGTTAATCTGGTTGCACAGACCTCAAATCTGATTGGAGTAATCGTAACCAATGCCACAACGAGCTTTGCCGCCCCCATTATCGACAGCATTGAAGATTGGGCCTACCAAAATGGCGGAAGAATTCTCTTGGCTCACTGTGGCTTAAATGACTCTGAACGACTGAAGACATGCCTAAATCTAATGGCTGGGCGCAAAGTCAACGGTATCATTTCAGTTTCGGTTCAATTTGATGAGAACAATCTGAAACTACTTGATCAACTGCAGCTGCCATTAATTTCTCTAGGCGTCAAAGTTTCCAACCAACCAATGATTTCCATCGACAACCTAAAAGCCGCCACTACAGGGACCAATTATCTAATCAGCCGCGGATACCAACGGATTGCTCTGATTGCCGTAGATACCAGCGACCCGCAAACTGGGAGAACGCGTTGCGCAGGATATCAAAAAGCAATGGAGTCAGCTGGACTTACACCATCTATTATTCCCGGCGACTACTCGTTTGCAGCAGGAAAGCAGGCCGCAGAACTTCTTTTAGCAAAAGGAGAACTTCCCGAGGCAATTTTTGCAGCCAGTGACGATGCCGCAGCCGGGGTTATCTATGCCGCTCAGGAACACGGCATTAAAGTACCTAAGCAATTGGCAGTTCTGGGTTTTGACAACTCATCAGTAGCCAGTATGATCTATCCGGGAATCACAACGATTGATCAGCCATTCAAGCAGATGGGACGGTTGGCAATTGAACACTTGACCAACCAGAATGTTTCTTCAGTTGAGTTGCCATATCAAATAAAGGAACGTGGCTCTGTTGCCAAATACAATTCAGCTCAGTCATAGTGCAGTTCTGGCAATCAAAAACAGGCTCGTGGAATCTCCACGGGCCTGCTTGCCGTATTGTTACTCTCAAACCCTTTATCATCATTTCCATCTTTACGAACACTCATTCGCACATTGTAATAGAATGCAAACAGAAGTTCGAGGAGGGCAGCAAGATGGACTGTTCAGAAGAGCCGCGGGGAATTTTCCTGGTCATTGATAACAAATCATTCTATGCCACGGTTGAGTGCACTATGCGCGGGCTGGATCCGCTCACCACGCCGCTCGTAGTCATGTCAGAAGCCGAAAATACCAATGGCGGGCTGGTGCTGGCATCATCTCCAATGGCCAAAAAGCTTTACGGCATCTCCAACGTCAATCGTCAGCGTGATCTGCCGCACGACAACCATTTGATTGTGGTGCCGCCACGGATGAATACGTACATCGAAAAGAACATTGAGGTCAACAACATCTATCGCGAGTTCATGGCTGATGAGGACCTGCTGCCGTATTCGATTGACGAGTCGATTCTGGACATCACTCATTCCTGGAAACTGTTCGGGGATGATCCAATTGCGGTCGTTAAAAAGATCCAAAAGACCGTTCATGACCGCCTGAAGCTGGTTACCACGGTAGGCGTGGGCGAAAATCCGCTGCAGGCCAAGATTGCGTTGGACGTCTATGCCAAGCATGATCCACGCTTCATTGGCGAGATTACCTATGACACGGTCAAAAAAAAGATCTGGTCCATCCCTAAGATCACTGATGCCTGGGGCATCAACGAGCGAACCGCCAAACGTCTTGCCGGACTGGGGATTCATTCCATGGCTGAGCTGGCTCATGCCGACCCGTTCATTCTCAAGGAAAAGATGGGCGTTATCGGCGCGCAGCTGTACGCCTCTGCCTGGAGAATCGATCGCACCGACCTCGCTGAGGAAGTCCTGCCAAAAGACAAGAGCCTGGGCAATTCGCAGGTCCTACCGCACGATTATACGAGAGCCGAGGAGATTGAAGTCGTCATTCGAGAAATCGGTTCACAGGTAGCTTCTCGGCTCCGCGCGCACGACAAGCAGGCAGGGGGCGTGTACCTTTCAATCGGCTATTCGCTGAGCACGCCAACGGAAGAAACCGGCTTTGCCCACTCGCTGAAGCTTTCCGATTCAACGGTCGATTCAAACCTCATCAATGGGCAGCTGCTTTATCTGTTCTATACATACTGGGATGGAGTATCGCCGGTTCGCCGCATCAGCGTGGCCGCGACTCGCTTGGCTGACCGCTATGGCGAGCAGCTCGATCTGTTCAATCCGCCCAAATACGACATGGTTAAGCTGGAAGACACCGTTGACGCCATCCGCAAACGCTTTGGCAAGACGTCAATCATGCGGGCGTCTAGCTTGGAGAAGGGTGGCACGTTTATCGAAAGAAGCCAGTTGGTAGGAGGTCATGCCGGTGGACAAAGCTTGGAATAAAGAAACCGAAAGCGAAAAAATATGTGAGCGAATCAAGCGCTGCTTCACCAATCGCTGGCGCACCAGATACTGGGTCTCCGTGGTCTACTATGAGCCGGAGCATGGCTATAATCTGTTTCTCAACATTCAGCCGCGCAACGCCTACAGCCGGTCCATCCCCATTGCTCGACTGGCTGATTGTGATTATTCTGAGTTGCTTGATATTATAACTGATGTTCGTCAAACGTATCATTTCACGCTCAACTACCTAAACTTTCCTGATGACCAGGTCCGCAAAATGAGGAGGAACTTTCGATGAGAATGCAGTTTTACGATGATCAAGAGGCTGACAAGGTGGCCACGCAGTTTTTTAAATGGTAGATTGCAAGAAATAACCGTGTTTCCTTGAATTTGTTGAAAAACTATGTGATTATGGAAGCGTATTCAAATGCCGTGAGGAGGCTACTATTTATGAATAGACAATTTGATTTCTTAATGCCAAGTGTTAACTTCTTTGGTCCTGGTGTTATCGCCAAGATTGGTGACCGTGCTAAGATGCTTAACATGCACAAGCCACTGGTCGTTACCCAAGAGAGCTTGGAAAAGATCGAAAACGGCCCCGTTGTTCAAACGATTGAATCACTGAAGAAGGCTGGCGTGGACTACGCCATCTTCACCGGTGTTGAACCTAACCCAAAGATTCGTAACATCAAGGCTGGTAAGAAGATGTACGAAGAAGAGAAGTGTGACTCCATCATCACTGTTGGTGGGGGCTCTGCTCACGACTGTGGTAAGGGAATCGGTATTATCCTGACTAACGGTGATGACATCACTAAGTTGGCCGGAATTGAAACGCTGGACAACCCACTGCCACCTCTGATGGCTGTTAACACCACCGCCGGGACTGGTTCAGAATTGACCCGGCACGCGGTTATCACGAACGAAGAAGACCACCTGAAGTTCGTTGTTGTTTCCTGGCGTAACATTCCGTTGGTATCCTTCAACGACCCAATGCTGATGCTCGGTGTGCCAAAGTCAGTTACTGCTGCTACCGGTTGTGACGCCTTTGTTCAAGCAATCGAACCATACGTTTCTGTTGACCACAACCCAATCACGGACAGTCAATGTAAGGAAGCTATCCAACTGATCCAAGAAGCATTGCCAGAAGCTGTTGCCAATGGTCAAAATGTTGAAGCACGGACCAAGATGGTTGAAGCTGAAATGCTGGCCGGGATGGCCTTCAACAACGCCAACCTGGGTTACGTTCATGCCATGGCTCACCAACTCGGTGGTCAATACGATGCTCCACACGGTGTTTGCTGTGCATTGCTGCTGACCACGGTTGAAGAGTACAACCTGATTGCTTGCCCAGATCGGTTCGCCGAACTGGCCCGGATCATGGGTTATGACACCACCGGCCTGACCACCATGCAAGCTGCCGAGAAGTCAATCGACGGGATGCGTGAAATGTGCAAGGCAGTTGGTATTCCATCATCCATCAAGGCAATCGGTGCTAAGCCAGAAGACTTCTCATTGATGGCTGAAAATGCCCTGAAGGATGGGAACGCATTCTCCAACCCACGTAAGGGTACGAAGCAAGACATCATTGACCTTTACCAAAAGGCATACGATGGTATTTACTAATTAACGGTGTGGGCACATTTAATTAGCAACGAAAAAGTCACCCGCAGGTGAAAACCTCATCTGCGGATGACTTTTTTAGTATTTGGTAGATTGTAAAATTTAAGTTGAACATATTAGACAGAAAAACCCATAAAGGTCTTTAATGGTGTCACCACAACATTCCATTAGAAA
>NZ_CATYRA010000023.1:0-10764 GCF_958411575.1 uncultured Bacillus sp. | reverse complement strand
GCATAACTTAATAATTTTAGATTTCTAAAGTGTTACCTTGACAGGGGGCAGTGCCCAATGGTAGTGAGTTCTTTGAGGTCGCTAATGAAGTTGACCAAGTAGACTATGCTGATGCTTACTCGCCATGGCAACGAGGGACCAACGAGAACAACAATCGGCTCCTTCGTAGAAGTATCACTAAAGGTACCAGTTTACAATTGTTCAGTGAATTTGACGTTGAACAAGCAAACCTGAGGCTCAACTCCTACCCAAGAAAGATTCTTGGTGGTAAGTCTTCTCTAGACAGATTTGAAGAGGAAATACTTAAGATAATTGGCCCTGAAACATTAGCAGTATAAACCTCGGCCACTCCCGTGGCCGGGTGGCTCACTTAATCTTGCAATTTAGGGTTTTAACAAAGTTGACAAGCCATTGGAGTAGCTCTTATACTATACATAGATGATCGTCTATGTAATGGAAGGAGAAAAAATGGATTATCAAAATTACGTTCAAATGCTAAAAGCAATGGCTGACCCGAACCGCCTAAAAATCATTGATCTGCTTTCATGTGGATCACTTTGTGCTTGTGATATCCTCCAGCATTTTGATCTTTCTCAACCCACTTTGTCTCATCATATGAAGGTTTTGCAAAATGCAGGTATTGTGTTTGCGGTAAAGGATGGGAAATGGCAACACTATTCCCTACAAAAAAGGTTTGTCCAAGAGTTTAAACAGAATACCGACCAACTGTTAGCCGCTGATGAGCACTGCCTTTGCCAACGGTCTGATTGTGAAAAAGATGTTGCCAATTAAGTTTTTTTAAGCAATACATAGACGCGTGTCTATGTAAGGAGCTGAAAAATGATGGAAAAGTATTCGCCACAAGAGATTAATTTAACCAAGTACCTATTTTTTACCGGCAAGGGTGGGGTTGGCAAAACCACGGTTGCCAGTGCCACTGCAATTAGCTTAGTTGATGCTGGTCACCGAGTTATGATCGTTTCCACTGATCCAGCTAGTAACTTGCAGGACGTTTTTAAAGTTAGTTTAACCAATCAGCCAAAGCCGATTCCAAACATTTCCGGTTTGTTTGCTGCCAACTTTGATCCGGTCATTGCTGCGAACGAGTATCGCGAGCAGGTTATTCAACCTTATCGAGGCGTGTTGCCCAAAGAAGCCATTCAGAATATGGCTGAACAATTATCAGGCTCGTGTACGGTTGAAATTGCTGCATTTAATGAATTTGCCAACTTTCTAACTAGTTCTAAGATTAATCAGCAATTTGACTATATTATTTTTGATACCGCGCCGACCGGCCATACCTTAAGAATGCTGCAATTGCCTTCTGCTTGGAGTAATTACCTGGATAAGAATGATCGTGGTGCATCCTGTCTCGGCCAACTAGCTGGCTTAAATGATAAGAAAGCTATGTATCAAAAAGCGGTTGAAACTTTAGGCAATCCTCAAGCGACGACTTTGTTTTTAGTTACCCGACCACAAAAAGGCGCCCTTCTGGAGGCACAACGCGCTTCACATGAGTTGGCAGCCTTAAACATTAAGAACCAGCAACTAATCATTAACGGTATCTTAAATCAGCCAACCGACGCAGTTTCTCAGACTATTTTTAAACAACAGCAAGCTGATTTGCAGAATATGCCAGTCACTTTAGACCAGCTACCCAAGTTAGCAATCCCATTGCGAGCATACAACGTATTGGGATTAGCTAATTTACGACTACTATTGAAAGACCAGCAGCCGCAAATCACTGAGGAACCGGTTACTGCTAGTCACTTTCCTGATCTGGATGTTGTCGTGAAGAATTTAGTGCAGTCAAATAAAAAAATTATCTTCACCATGGGCAAAGGTGGCGTTGGTAAAACAACCGTTGCCGTTCAAATTGCCCAAAAGATAGCTGCTCAACACAAAACCGTGCACTTGGCTACCACTGACCCAGCTGATCATTTGAAATACTTCAAAATCACAAGCCCGCTGATCAAGGTGAGCCATATTGATGAGGAAAAGTCTTTAAAAGAATATCAAAACGAAGTTCTCACTACTGCTAAAAAGACCATGAAGTCTAATGATGTTGATTATGTCGCTGAAGATTTGCGTTCACCATGTACTCAAGAAATTGCTGTCTTCCGAGCTTTTGCTGAGTTAGTCGCCCAAAATGATAGTGACGTCGTTGTGGTTGATACGGCTCCGACTGGTCATACACTCTTACTGTTAAACTCGACCCAAAGCTATGCTCAAGAAGTTGCCCATACCTCCGGCAGCGTCCCACAAGCAGTCGTTAATCTGTTACCAAGACTACAAGATCCTAAGCAAACTGAAATTGTTATGGTAACGCTACCAGAAGCCACGCCGGTTTATGAATCAATGCGGTTAGATGACGATTTGAAGCGAGCCAGTCTAGCTCATACTTGGTGGGTGGTCAACCAAAGTATGTTGGCAACTCAAACCACTGATCCATGTTTGCTGGCTCGAGTGCAAAGCGAAGTTAAATGGATTGATCAGGTAAAAGAGCTTTCGAATAATCATTTTGCTGTTATGCAATGGCAACCAAATTACGAAAAAACGCTTTTAACGGTTTAATTAATTAAAGGAAAAAAATAATTAATCAGTTTAGGAGGTATCATGCAAGTCTTTTTTGCCGTTGGAATTTTCTTACTCACATTATTATTCGTTATCTGGCAACCTAGAGGATTATCAATTGGATGGACAGCCGTTGGTGGTGCAATTTTAGCATTATTGTTTGGCGTGGTGAGTTTTAAAGATGTTGGAAAAGTTACCGGAATTGTCTGGAATGCCACCTTATCTTTCGTGGCTATTATTCTGATTTCACTCATTTTAGATCAAATCGGATTTTTTGAATGGGCCGCCTTACACATGGCTCGCTGGGCAAACGGTCACGGTATTCGCATGTTTATTTTGGTGACCACCTTAGGCGCCGTCGTTGCTGCCCTTTTTGCTAATGATGGGGCTGCTCTGATTCTTACCCCCATTGTTTTAGCAATGGTTCGTGCCTTACACTTTGATGAAAAGCAAGTTTTCCCTTTTATTATTGCCAGTGGCTTTATTGCCGATACCACTTCTTTACCAATGATTGTTAGTAACTTGGTAAATATTGTCTCTGCAGACTTTTTTGGAATTTCCTTTTCAGCGTATGCGTTAAGAATGTGGATTCCTGATCTATTTTCGCTGTTAGGTAGTATTGGTATCCTGTATCTTTACTTTCGAAAAGCATTGCCACGAAAATTTGATGCCACTCAGGTTGCGGAACCCAGTTCTGCACTAAAAGATCAGCGACTTTTCAAGTTTTCATGGGTCGTCTTAATCCTCCTATTGATTGGTTACTTTAGTAGCGGTTTCTTAGGAATCCCCGTCTCCTTTATCGCACTGAGTATTGCGGCTATTTTTCTGATAGTTGGTCAAAGAAGTTCCCATGTTAATGCGATGGCAGCGATTAAAGGAGCTCCTTGGAACATTGTCTTTTTCTCAATCGGTATGTATGTCGTAGTCTACGGCCTTCAGAACGTTGGTCTAACAACATTATTATCAGGTGTCATTACCGAAATCGCAAAAGGTGGTCGGTTTGCTGCCACAATGGGCATGGGCTACTTAGCAGCACTTTTATCGTCATTAATGAATAACATGCCGACCGTCATGATTAATGCACTATCAATCAAAGGCGCTGACGTTTCAGGGCTCATCCATCATACGTTAGTGTACGCAAACATAATCGGATCAGATTTGGGACCTAAGATTACCCCAATTGGCTCTTTGGCTACATTAGTCTGGCTACATGTGTTAGCTCAAAAGGGAGTTAAAATTAAATGGGGGACTTATTTTAAAATTGGAATTGTAACCACGATCCCAGTGTTGTTTATTACCCTATGTGGCCTCTGGTTATCATTATCGATTTTTGGTTAGAAAATATAAATCACAATTACTTTGGAGATGAATAGAATGAAAAAATAGAGCTTTTTGAACCAGCAATGTGTTGTTCAACCGGTGTTTGTGGTCCCAGCGTTGATAAGGAATTGATTCAAACAACGGCCATTCAGCGGTATGTCAGTGTGAATGCACAAGGGTAGGCCATGTTCATTCGTCGTAATTTAGCCCAGAATCCCGATGCCTTTGTTCGAAATCCGATTGTTGCCCAAGAACTAAAACGTCAGGGTATAAATGCTTTACCAATTACGTTAGTGGATGGTCAGTTGGTAAAAACCGGTGAATACCCAACCATTAACGAGTTTAGCAGTTACTTAGACATGGATTTAGTAGCTGCTTTGGTTCACTAATAGTTTAGATGGAGGATTAATGATGACACAAATTTATTTTCTATGTACTGGAAATGCTTGTCGAAGTCAAATGGCTGAAGGATTCGCTAAAAAAATTTTAGGCAATGATTGGCGCGTTGCCAGTGCGGGAGTCGAGGTGCATGGCTTGAATCCATTGGCTGTTAAAGTTATGGCTGAAAAAGGAATAGATATTTCCCAGCAAACATCAAAGTTAATTGATCCCGATTATTTGCTTCACAGTGACCTAGTTGTCACCTTATGTGGAGACGCTCGTGATCGCTGTCCAGTCACCCCACCAACGGTCAAGAAAAAGCATTGGCTACTTCCAGACCCGGCTTTAGCAGCTAGATCCGAACAGGATAGAATAGTAGTTTTTCGGAAGGTCAGAGATCAAATTGAGCAGCAGATTATTGACTTAGCAAAAGTCGGTAACCTCTGAGGAATCAGTAGGTCCGTAACCAATACGAATTTTAAAATAGCGGTAGAAAACCGTATATTCAGATAACAAACATTCTGAGTATTCGGCTTCCTACCGCTACTTTTCGTATGGATGTTCCATTAACCCCTACTTCTATTGATAGTCACATTATAGCAAATTTTCCCCAAAAAAGTTGTGTAACGACAAAATGTGTCTACAAGGCGCGCTATGATAAACTTACGGGTCCTTGGTAAAGAGCTGGCGGGCGATGGCAAAGACGCGGCGCCGGAGTTCGTAAACCGAGGGGCGGGAAATGTGTAGTTGCTTGGCGATTTCGGCGTTGGAAAATTGCTGGAGAAATAAGGATAGGTATTCTTGTTGCCGCAGGGAGAGGGCCCGCATCAGGCTGGCCCACTGCTGGCGGTTCTCGATGTTGGTCAGGTAGCCAGCCGCCCAGGGGTCTTGCATGGCTGCCAAGTGATAGGCGGTGGCCGGCGAGGTGTCGGTCGAGACCTGGCGCTCATCTTCTTGGTGCCAACTCTTCTTTAAGAGGTCCAAAATCCGCCAATAAATCAACTTATAAGCAAAGGCATAGAAGCGGTCGCGTTCGGCGTCGACACTGCCTTTGAAGGCGACGTAGGCCCGAGCGTAAGCGATACAGCCCTCCTGGTAAAAATCATCGTAATGGCGGTGAAACTTGCTGACGTGGAGCTTGGCTAAGGCCATTTTGACTAAGCGCTCCTGATCGTGGCGACAAAGGTCGATCAACCCTTCACGCATCGTTCGTTCGGTAATCATGGTATCAAGTCCTTCGTGATTATTTCTCCGGCCGGGATAGGTTAAAGATACCAAAATACCGCCATATAGGGAATTCTCCTAATTTATGAATCATTAGCGAATTTTTATTGACAGGCCTGAAAAATTTAAATATGGTTATATTCGGCGGGGCTGTGAAAGCGGTTCCACAAGGAAAAATTATTTTGAGGAGGATTTTGGGAAAAATGGCACCACTAGTTGATTTTCACGATGCAACGACATTGCTAGGTGATTTTACCATGGTCAAGAGCTACACGATTGATTGGAAAAAGACGGTAGTCGTCTACCGGGGTGGTCACCATCAAACGGTGGTGGTGACTAACGAAGGCGACGCCCTGCTGGTTGATAGTCCGCTACCGACCTTGCTCCAGCACTTCTGCCAAGATCACTGCCTGTCGTGGGCCTGGCACGAACCGGTCAAGCGGATCTTTTATGACCGCTTCACCCATAAGGAACGGCTGTCGGAAGCCTACATCATGGGCTTAAACAAGCTGATCCCTTACAAGGACAAGAACGCGCCGGACGCTGGCTACTTCATGGCCCACCTGCTTTGTGACTACCAAGAACTCGCCAGAGAACAGGTCATGTTGATCTTTGAGGGTGGGGTACGGGTGAAGATTCGCGCTAGTGCCAGCGCCGTGCGTCGCCAGCTCGACCGGGCCAATAAGTTAGCCCAGATTCATTTGGACGTCTTGGACTTTATGAACCGGGAGGCCGGCCTCTACGTCAACGAGCGCTTGAAGAACTACGAACGGATCCGGGTGTCATCTGAAACCGCCCGGACCTTCACCAAGTACGCGATGCTGGAAAGCTTTAAGGTCAGCCACCAGGCAGCCTTTGACCAACAGCCGACCGCCCATGACATCGCCGAAGTGGAACGAAAAATGTTCAAGAAGTCGGGGGCGTTGAAGAAATGAGCAACTGATAAGCAGTGATTATTCGGTATAATGAATAACAGGAAATAACTGTGAACGAAGTATGAAGGATAATGGGAGTAAAGAAATGAAGCTAGACCCGATGATTAAAGAGTACCCTTATAATAACCAAGGCCTAAAGGAGTTGGAAGAGGGCGAGTCTAGAGAAGAAAGCAAGATTATTTCAAGGTACCCAACTGTCTATGTTGTAAACGATAAGAAAAAGAAGAAAATTTATTCAGTTTACGTTGGTGAGACCAATAATATTGCTAAAAGGACTGCTCAACATCTTCATGACGATCCCAAAAGTCGGGAAGATTGGCGGGAGCTATCGGAATCAAAAACGGCCAAGATGTATGTGATCGGCCACCAGCACTTCAATAAGTCGATGACACTCGATATTGAAAATCAGTTGATGCTGTACCTAAGCAGTGTTGAGAACGTAAAGGCGCTCTATAATCGGCGTTCAAATGACCAAGATGAATACTATCCGGTAAACGAAGTCCAAGATATCTTTACTCAAATATGGACGCAACTGCATCAGAAAAATAGTGAATTATTCCCAGCGATGGATGTGCTTAAAGACTTAGCCATCTTTAAGGCTTCACCCTTTCACAAACTGACGCATGAACAGTTAGAAGCCAAAAACCTAATCATGGAACGGGTTAATTCTTCTTTGGATAATGACGAGGAGGGCCAACTCATTATGGTTACGGGTGAGGCCGGGGCTGGTAAGACCGTATTGTTGAGTAACTTATTTTACGATTTGGTGGGTTACAAAAAATACGGCCATCCGCTAAACGTTCACATCATGGTTAATCACGATGAACAGGTTAAGGTTTATAGGGAAATTTCCAAGAAATTGGGGATCGATGTAAATCTGGTGGGTAAGCCAACCAGTTTTATAAATAAGGGTGAAAAGGCCGACGTCATCTTAGTTGATGAGGCCCACTTACTATGGACCCAAGGTAAGCAGTCATATCAGGGGACTAATCAACTAGAAGACCTCCGTAAATTGGGCAAAGTGGTTGTGATCATCTTTGACCAACACCAAGTCTTACGTTCCCAACAGATTGTTGAAGCTGCACAACTTCAAAAGATGGTTGGTGAAGCCTTAAAGTCGGATAACTTGATTGAACTAAAGAATCAATTACGAATTGACGCAAATGAATCAACAATTCAATGGGTTCGCAACCTAGTTGATCACCAAAAAGTTGGGAAACTTCAATCAGATAGCAAGTACGAGATAAAGGTCTTTGATTCGCCAAAGGATTTAGAGAATGCCATTCAAATCAAGAACCGTTCTGACTTGGATAGCCACTACGCAAATGGTATTTCCAGACTAATTGCGACCTTTGATTGGACTTTTTCAACCGGGAGTAAACCTGCGGATGGGAGTCCAACATGGGACGTTAAAATTGGTGACTGGCGAATGCCATGGAACAATCAACTGAAGACAAAGCAAAAGCGAAGCGTTAGTTACCGAAATTTATCCTGGGCCGAGCGAAGTGAAACCATTAATGAAGTTGGCTCAACGTATACAATTCAAGGGTTTGATCTAAATTATGCGGGGGTGATTATCGGTCCCTCCGTTAAATACCGTGATGGTATGATCGTGTTTGATCCTAAAGCGCACGCAAATAAGGATGCAAACCAAAAACGAACCCTGCAAAGTGGTGAGAAGCGTTCCTTTGCCGAAAAACTGATCCGAAATGAATTGAATGTTCTACTAACCCGGGGAGTTCACGGCTTATATATTTATGCGGTCGACCCTGAACTTCGTGAAGCCCTAAAGAAGGCAATGCCACATTAGGGACGTTTTCTGTTCATCGCGGATGATGTTTAAAGAAAAGATTGAATAATTCTTTGCCGGCCTCGGCTAAGGTACAGTACCCTGCTCCTCAGCCTCTATTCTTTTAATCCCTTCCTTCACCACATAATAACGTCCGAACGGAACGTAAGGTGGAATGGTGATGTAATACCGGACCTCAAAAGTTTGTAAAAATTTTGGTGTGTTCGTTTAATCACAACACAAAGTATTTCTTAACTTTTAGGTGCGCCCAGTCGCCCCTGACTACTAGAATTTAGGTTTAATTTCAAAGGGATTTGCACTTTGTTAAGAAGAAAGATAAGTGTTTAAATGAACAAAGTCAAACAGAGGGGTGAAAACTGTTCAATAAATCACGATGATTAGCGCGACTTTAGCTGGTATTGCCGAATTATTGGTGCTAGGATCTGATAAGAGAGACGCCAAAGTGAGCAAATTCGAAATTCAGGCAAAGGGAGAATTGAAATGACAGAAGAAAAGAAACGCTACGGGGCTGACGCGATTGTCGACAGCCTTGCTAATCACGACGTTAAGTACGTCTTTGGGGTGCCGGGGGCTAAGATCGACCGGCTCTTTGAACGGTTGGACCACCCGGTGAACCCGAAGGCGCCTAAGCTAATCGTAACCCATCACGAACAAAACGCTTCGTTTATTGCCGGTGGGATTGGTCGCTTGACCGGCAAGCCGGGGGTGGTCTTGACCACTTCTGGCCCTGGGGTATCCAACTTGGCCACCGGGCTGGTAACCGCCACGGCCGAAGGGGACCCGGTCTTGGCCATTTCAGGGCAAGTTCCGCGCCGCGACTTAAAGCGCCTAACCCACCAAAGCATGGATAACGCCGCCCTCTTGGCACCGGTAACCAAGTACAGCGCCGAAGTCCAAGACCCGAATAACCTTTCCGAAGTCTTGTCCAACGCCTACCAAGAAGCTGTCGCACCAAAGCAGGGGGCGGCCTTTGTTTCGGTACCGCAAGACGTCACCGACGGGGAAGTCACTTCCGCCCCGTTAGCTCCGCGCGAAGACGTCAAGTTGGGGCCAGCCAACTTGAGTGACGTGGAATGGTTAGCCAAGCAGGTTAAAGACGCCAAGTTACCGGTACTCTTAGTCGGAATGCGGGCTTCTGATGAAGAAACCACCGCCGCTATCCGCCAGCTGGTGGCCGAAACCCACCTGCCGGTCGTGGAAACCTTCCAAGGGGCCGGGATCATTTCCCGCGAACTGGAAAGCGACTTCTTCGGCCGGGTCGGCCTGTTCCGTAACCAACCGGGGGACCGGGTCTTAAAGGAAAGCGACCTCGTGATCGCCGTGGGCTACGACCCGATCGAATACGAACCACGCAACTGGGATCCGACCGCAAGCGCTAGGGTCGTCGTGATCGATACCAAGCAAGCCCAACTAGACAACAACTTCCAACCAGAACGTGAACTGATCGGCGACATCGCTTCAACCTTGACCCTCTTGTCACCACAGTTGACTGGTTACAGCGTGCCGAAGAACTCCCGGGCCTTCTTGGACCAGGTTCAAATTGAGGTCACGACCCGCGACGAGCCGAAGCCAGTTAAGGAAGGCCAAGTCCTCAACCACCCGCTCAACATCGTCGCGGCGATGCAAGAACGGATTGACGATGACATGACCGTGACCGCCGATATTGGTTCCTTCTACATCTGGTTAGCCCGTCACTTCCGTAGCTACCAACCACGCCACCTGCTCTTCACCAACGGGATGCAAACCCTAGGGGTGGGCTTACCATGGGGGATTGCGGCCGCCCTGGTTCGGCCAAATTCCAAGGTCGTTTCCGTATCTGGGGACGGGGGCTTCCTCTTCTCCGCACAAGAACTGGAAACGGCGGTCCGCTTGAACTTAAACATCGTGCACCTGGTTTGGAATGACGGGAACTACGACATGGTTAAGTTCCAAGAAGAACTCAAGTATGGCCACGACGCCGGGGTCAAGTTCGGCCCGGTGGACTTTGCCAAGTACGCCGAGAGCTTCGGCGCCACGGGACTGCGGGTCGAAAAGGCCGCTGACCTGGGCAAGGTTCTCGACAAGGCCTTTGCCACCCAAGGGCCTGTTGTGGTCGACATCCCGGTTGACTACTCCGACAACCCAGAATTGGGTAAGCAGTTGATTCAGGATAACATTAACTAGTGGAAGTGCGGAACAGCCTCCTTTCGCTAGCAAAGAAATAGCTGAAGACCAACGTTTGAATAACGCGGTCTCAGCTATTTTTTATGGACATATTTCAGCTCTGAATGGTTTCTTTACTGTTAGACAGATAACGTGCTCCCAACCACAGGCCTAATGTCTAAGTACGGGCAATGAACGATGCGTGCCGCATCAACCCTTGCCCTAGCTTAGCCATACGGCCTGTCGAGGAGGTTGGTCGCACTCACTTCTTGTTACTTTTAGAATTACTCTAGGCGAATATCAGTGTGGTAGGGGAGTTGCTGTTTTAATTAATATTAGCCGGAAATCCCGTGACTTTAGTCATGGGATGGATAGGCC
>NZ_CATYRA010000022.1:0-15555 GCF_958411575.1 uncultured Bacillus sp. | reverse complement strand
GCGACACCTGTGTGACCTGCGTCGTGCAGGCCTTAGTTTGACTGACTACGCACATTGCTGTGCGATTTTATAAAAAATGAATTAACAGGTACGTTTTGTCTTGTTTAGTTTTCAAAGAACTTTGTTTACCGCTCTTTAAGCGACTTTATAATCATAACATTCCCTGATGATTTCGTCAATAACTTTTTTCAATAATTTCTTTTCAAAAAGCGATTCGTCATCAGCGACGTATACTATAATAACACCTTAGATTATTAAAGTCAACATATAATATCATTTAAATAATAAATTGCTTAATGACGACTAACGCGGCTATTCCCGGTATCCCTAAAATCCCGCTGATAGCTGTTGTGACCAGATTAATCGGCACATGAATGCCAAGGCTACCGCCAAACATATTTACACAAACCAACAGTAAAGCGCCCGCCACAAATTTAACAGCTGTAATACCAATCCACTTTAATGGCTTTGCAGCTGAACCTGATAAAAAAAGAAGAATAACCAGTCCTAAAATAATCCCTATAATAAAAATAGGCTCCATGAATCTTCTCATCTCCTTTGCTTGTTCTAGTACAAGCTTATGAGAAGATCCAGGAGTTTAGACCACTTACTTCCACCGGCTGATTTTTAAATTTCGCTGTTTCGCTTCCCTCAAGTAAAAAAAATACTTTGCCTCAGCTACTTTCAGTTCGTATAACACTTCAGCAGACGGCTCTAAGCTTTTTTCAACCAGCTTTTTTTGCCTGTTCCACTCTTCCTTTTGCTTAAAAAGCTGCTCAACTAATTTTTCATCAAACTCTCTTCTCAATGTTTTCTTGCGAAGAAAACCCATGGATCGCTTTTTCCTCCTTACAATTCACGTCTTCCTTCAAGTGCTTTAGAAAGAGTGACCTCATCAGCATATTCCAAATCGCCGCCGACGGGCAGTCCGTGGGCAATACGGGAGAGCTTAATACCAGATGGCTTCAGGAGCCTTGATATATACATCGCCGTTGCTTCCCCTTCTATATTAGGGTTAGTTGCGAGAATCACTTCTGTCACTTGATCATCCTGTAATCGTTTTAACAATTCTGGTATTTTAATATCCTCTGGTCCGATGCCGTCCATTGGAGAAATGGCGCCGTGGAGAACGTGATACTGTCCATTGTATTCCTTCATCTTCTCCATAGCGATAACATCCTTAGGGTCTTGCACAACACAGATAACGGACTTATCCCTGCGCGTATCTTCACATATATAGCAAGGGTCCTGATCTGTAATATGCCCGCAAACTGAACAATATGTCAGGTTGCGTTTCGCATTTACTAATGCTTTCGCAAAATCTAATACCACATCTTCTTTCATACCTAGAACAAAAAAAGCCAGACGAACCGCTGTTTTCGGTCCGATCCCTGGCAATTTCATAAAGCTGTCAATCAGCTTTGATATTGGTTCAGGATATTGCATGTTCTTTTATCCCCCTAGAATAAACCTGGCATGTTCATTCCCTTTGTAAATTGACCCATTGTTTCGTTTGTGATCTCGTCAACTTTTTTCAAAGCTTCATTCGTTGCAGCAAGCACTAAGTCTTGAAGCATGTCGATATCTTCCGGATCAACGACTTCCTCTTTGATGATGACATCCAGGATTTCTTTTTGGCCGTTTGCTTTTACTGTTACCATACCGCCGCCTGCAGTTCCTTCAACAACCTTTTCTGCAAGCTCTTCTTGAGCCTTCGCCATGTCCTTTTGCATTTTTTGCATTTGTTTCATCATTTTTTGCATATTTCCCATTCCGCCACGCATAGCATTCACTCTCTTTCATTTTGTTAGTCTTTTATTTCAATTAAATCCGCTCCGACAAGCTTTTTCGCCTCAGCAATAAGCGGGTCTTCTTCAGCCGGTTCATTTGATCCTTCATTTTCCTGCTGATGATCTACTAAAAATTCTTCTCTTATTTTACCCCATTGTGCTTCAGGAACGCCAATCAAATCCATTCTTTTTCCGAGCATCGATTCTAGAATCTGCTCAAGATTGGTCCGGACTCCGTTATTATCCTCGGCGACCATTTTACAATGAATTTCATATTTGAATTTCAGAACAAATGCCGCTGAGGCGGCAGCCACAGGTTCACTGTCATTCAGCAAAGCGGCATGTGATACTTTGTTTTGCTGTTTGAGATGATCAAGAAGCTTGCCCCAGCTGTTTCTGAGCAGGTCAAGATCCGGTCTCGTAGCTTCCTTCAAAATTTCATGAATTCTGCCTACGGGCGCTTTGTAATTGGACTTCCCACCCTTTGGCACACGCGGCGTTTCTTTTTTCGGGCTTTCCGCCGCTGCTTTTATGCCCGTTGTTTTGAGCCGCTCCACTTCCTGCTCGAGCTGCTGAATTTTTTTCATCAGCATATCGACTTCCGGCAAGTCAGCTGCTGATTGATGAGACGTTTGGCAAATCTTCACCACTGCCACTTCAAAAAAGATACGGGGATGGTTTGTCCATTTCATTTCTTGGTGGCTCTTGTTCAGAATATCAATCATTTCATATATGGCCTGTGCCGGAATTTGTTCGCTTAGTCCTCGGAACGTTTCATCGACTTTTACTTTTTCAAGTACTCCTTCTAAACCAGGCGCTGTTTTGTACAGCAGCATGTCCCTGAAATAGAAAATCATATCCTCTATTAGCTTAGCTGGATCTTTCCCTTGCTGAAGCAGTTCATTTAATGTTTCCAGTGCGTCAGAAACGTTTTTATCATGAAGGGATTGTGCAAGCTTCCCTATATATAATTGAGAAACAGCTCCCGTAATCAAAAGCGCATCTTCGACTTTCAGAACATCACCGCTGAATGATACCGCCTGATCAAGAAGGCTCAGAGCATCCCTCATACCGCCGTCTGCAGCACTCGCAATGATATCAAGCGATCCTTCCTCCACTTGCAGCTGTTCGGCCTCAACAATTTTATTCATACGTCCGACAATCGCTTGGGATGTAATTCGTTTAAAATCGAAACGCTGACATCTGGAGATAATGGTTAAAGGAATTTTGTGCGGTTCGGTTGTCGCTAAAATGAAAATACAATGCTCAGGCGGCTCTTCTAATGTTTTTAGCAATGCATTAAAGGCGCCGATAGAAAGCATATGTACCTCATCTATGATATATACCTTATATGTGACGGCCGACGGGGCAAACTTCACTTTATCGCGAATGTCACGAATCTCATCAACACCGTTGTTAGAAGCGGCGTCAATTTCTATGACATCGGATATTGACCCGTTTGTTATCCCTTTACAGGCCGCACATTCGTTGCATGGCTCATCAACAGGAGCATGTTCACAGTTGACGGCCTTGGCAAATATTTTGGCTGCACTGGTTTTTCCCGTTCCTCTTGGCCCGGAAAACAGGTAGGCGTGAGAAAACTTTTTTTGCAAAAGGGCATTTTGCAGCGTTTTTGTAATGTGTTCTTGTCCAACCACATCTTCAAAACGCTGAGGCCTGAATACTCGATATAAAGCTTGGTAACTCACGGGTTTGCCCTCCTCCGTTATTCATCATTCCCATTATACATGAACCTTGTTTCGATTCCAAAAGCTCTTTTACATAACAAAAAACTCACCTAATGATAGGTGAGTCTGAAAATTTGATGATTGATTTACCGTGCACCTTCTGTCGATTCGCTACCCTAAGCGTTACTTAAGCAGTTAGCTCGGCCCAGGCAACCCTGCGGCACATGAGAGGTTTCACTTAATGCTGCTTCCTTCCGGACCTGACATGGTTCATGAATTCCCATTGCGCAGGACCCAAACGTCAACACCACTTACTTAAGGCAGACCTTAAAGTAAACGAACCTCGAGAAGGGATTCGGCCCCGCTAGAGCGGATTGCAGGTACAGGGCACCGCTACCTCCCCGCTTAGCACGGCAAAATAAATATCAAATTTTATATCGCATCTATTGCGATGCATACATAAGTATATCGTTTCCCCCTGAAAATTGCAACCGGACTACTCAGACAAGTTTTTCCTGAAGGCTTTCTTCTTTTTTCGCAGTTCTCTAAAAAATGAACTGAGCATTCCTCCGCATTCCTCCTCAAGCACCCCGCTCACCACTTCAGCCTGGTGGTTAAAGCGCTCTTCCTGCAAAAGGTTCATAATCGTGCCTGAACAGCCGCCTTTGGGGTCAAATGCACCAAATACCACTTTTTCTACTCGCGAAAGCACGACGGCACCGGCACACATCGGACAAGGCTCAAGTGTCACATAAAGAGTTGCCCCCTCCAGCCGCCACGTTCCCAGCGCCTTACACGCTTCATCAATCACAAGCATTTCTGCATGAGCGATTGACCGCTGCTCCGTCTCTCTTAAATTATGTGCACGCGCTATGATTTCATCGTTAACGACAAGCACGGCGCCGATTGGCACTTCACCTTTCTCTTCAGCTTTTTTCGCTTCTTTAATTGCTTCTTTCATATAAAGTTCATCTTGTGTCATAAGGATAAGCTCTCTTTTCAAAGTTTTTTCATTGCCTAAAAAGGCTACATATTAACTATAACTGAATCGGAAAGGAGACTGTCAATTGTCCAAAGCAGACACAGCTCTTCTCATTGTAGACATGATCAATAATTTTGAATTCGATATGGGAGAAAGCCTCGCTAAAAAAACAGAAAAAATCGTTCCTCACATTTTATCATTAAAGGAACATGCGAGACAAAATGACTGGCCGATTATTTACATTAATGATCATTATGGACTTTGGCAAGCTGATATTAAAAATATTCAGCAAGAATGCACGAATGAAAGAAGCAAGGATATCATCAGACAAATAGCTCCGGAAGATGCTGATTATTTTTTAATCAAACCGAAGCATTCCGCCTTTTACGAAACTGCTCTTCACACTCTCCTTACCGAATTGCAGGTGAAGCATATTATCTTGACAGGTATAGCCGGTAACATATGCGTGCTGTTTACCGCTAATGACGCTTACATGAGGGAATACAGCATCACGATTCCTAAGGACTGTATTGCCTCAAATCGTGACGAAGACAACGAATTTGCCTTAACCATGATGGAGAATGTTCTTCTCGCGGAAATTACGTCGGAGGAACAAATTACAGAAAAATAAACATGATCAGCGCTTTTCTTTCATACATTGATAGCGATATGAAAGGAGGCGTTTTTCATTCAAATTTATGTGGTGAAACAAGGCGACACTCTCTCTGCTATCGCTTCACAATACAGAACAACTGTAAATGAAATCACAGAAACGAATGAAATACCTAATCCCGATAGCCTTGTTGTCGGACAAACCATTGTCATTCCAATAGCCGGCCAGTTCTATGATGTTCAACAAGGTGATACCCTGACATCCATCGCACGGCGGTTCAATACAACAGCAGCCGAGCTTGCCAGGGTTAACCGAATCCAATTAAATACCGTACTGCAGATTGGTTTCCGCTTATACATCCCTCCGGTTCCTAAACGAGACATCGAATCAAATGCTTATTTGGAGCCTCGCGGAAATCAAGTCAGCGAAAATCTCCAGCAGGCGGCCAGAGAAGCGTCGCCCTACTTAACGTACCTTGGCGCATTCAGTTTCCAGGCACAGCGTGACGGAACCTTAGTCGCACCGCCTTTAACGAATTTAAGAAGCATTGCAGAGAATCAAAACACGACATTGATGATGATTATAACGAACCTAGAAAACCAGGCATTCAGCGATGAACTTGGCCGAATCCTTTTGAACGACGATACTGTAAAAAGAAGACTTTTAAATGAAATCGTCGAGAATGCCAAAAGATATGATTTCTATGATATTCATTTTGACTTTGAATATTTGCGGCCTCAGGATAGAGAAGCCTATAATCAATTTCTACGTGAAGCAAGGGATCTTTTCCATCGAGAAGGCTTAGAAATTTCTACAGCGCTTGCCCCTAAAACAAGCGCAACACAGCAGGGCAGATGGTACGAAGCCCATGATTACAGAGCACATGGCCAAATTGTCGACTTTGTTGTTCTCATGACATATGAATGGGGCTATAGCGGCGGGCCACCTCAAGCCGTTTCGCCAATTGGGCCTGTTCGGGATGTCATAGAATATGCTTTGACTGAAATGCCTGCGAATAAAATTGTTATGGGCCAGAATTTATATGGGTATGATTGGACGCTTCCGTATACAGCAGGAGGAACCCCGGCAAGAGCAATAAGCCCTCAGCAAGCCCTTGCCATTGCCGATCAAAACAATGCAACCATTCAGTATGACCAAACAGCTCAAGCGCCTTTCTTTCGCTATACTGATGCAGAAAACAGAAGGCACGAGGTATGGTTCGAGGATGCTCGCTCGATCCAAGCAAAATTCAACCTGATTAAAGAGCTGAATTTAAGGGGTATTAGCTATTGGAAGTTAGGTCTTTCCTTTCCCCAAAACTGGCTGTTGCTGTCTGATCAATTTAATATTGTCAAAAAGACGTTTCGATAATTTGGAAACGTCTTTTTTTCATGGGGGCACCCAAGGGTTGTGATACAATATGAAGGTCGGTAACTGGCGAACGTTTTTCAGAAATAAGGAGGATTCCGATGAATACAGCCCCTTTTATTGCAATAGAAGGTCCTATCGGGGCAGGAAAAACAACCCTCGCGACAATGCTCTCACAAGAGTTTGGATTTCCTATGATTAGTGAGATTGTTGAGGATAACCCATACCTTGATAAGTTTTATGACAATATAGAGGAATGGAGCTTCCAGCTTGAAATGTTTTTTCTTTGTCACAGATATAAACAGCTTGAAGACACCAGCGATCACTTTTTAAAAAAGGGACAGCCTGTGATAGCCGATTATCACATTTATAAAAATGTGATTTTTGCGGAACGCACCCTGTCTCAGCATCAGCTGGAAAAATATAAAAAGATTTATCACTTGCTAACGGATGATCTGCCAAAGCCCAATTTCATCATTTACATAAAGGCTAGTCTGCCCACATTGTTACACCGCATTGAAAAACGCGGACGCCCCTTTGAGAAAAAAATTGAAACAAGTTATTTGGAGCAGCTGATCGCAGATTATGAAGTCGCCATCAAACAGTTGCAGGAAGCAGACCCTGAACTTACAGTGCTAACTATAGATGGTGATTCTAAGGATTTCGTTTTGAATAAGAGCGACTTTGAACGCATTGCCGCCCATGTAAAGGAGCTTATCGTATGAAGGAACATCATATCCCCAAGAATTCAATTATCACAGTAGCAGGAACAGTAGGTGTCGGAAAGTCGACTTTAACAAAAGCTTTGGCTAAAAGGCTTGGATTTAAAACCTCTCTTGAGGAAGTCGATCATAATCCATACTTAGAAAAGTTCTATCATGATTTTGAACGTTGGAGCTTTCACCTGCAAATCTATTTCTTAGCTGAACGATTCAAAGAACAGAAAACGATTTTTGAAGCTGGCGGAGGATTTGTACAGGATCGTTCTATTTATGAAGACACAGGAATTTTCGCAAAAATGCATGCTGACAAAGGGACAATGTCAAAGATTGATTATAAAACTTACACAAGCCTTTTCGAAGCAATGGTCATGACACCGTATTTCCCACACCCAGATGTATTGATCTATTTAGAAGGAGATCTGGAGAACATTTTAAATCGGATTGAAGAACGCGGCCGTGAAATGGAGCTTCAGACAAGCCGGTCTTATTGGGAAGAAATGCATACACGCTATGAAAACTGGATAAGCGGTTTTAACGCCTGCCCTGTTTTAAAGCTCCGTATTGAGGATTATGATCTGCTGAACGATGAAAGCTCGATTGAAAATATTGTAGATCAAATCGCTTCAGTTATTCATGAAAATCAAAAAAAGTGAATCTCAACTGAGATTCACTTTTTCTTTATAATAAAAAATCCGTTGCATCGAGTGCAACGGACAAAACAATCTCCAATATATGCTTGTGTTTCATTAGAATTAAAATCAATATGGCGGAGGAAGAGGGATTCGAACCCCCGCGGGCTTTGACACCCCTGTCGGTTTTCAAGACCGATCCCTTCAGCCGGACTTGGGTATTCCTCCGTATCGACAAGACTTACTATATCATGAATGTTCTTATGTGGTCAAGCATTTTTAAAAACTTTTTTGTTTTTATAAAAATATCGTGTTTACTCAGGCAAAAAGGCGCACCTTGTCAGGCACACCTTTTCACAATTTTATGGTTTTATTACTTCTTTATTCCCCATATAAGGGCGAAGCACTTTTGGAATTACAACGCTTCCGTCTTCCTGCTGATAATTTTCTAAGATAGCGGCTACTGTTCTTCCAACCGCCAGCCCTGAACCGTTCAGTGTGTGTACATGCTCAGGCTTGCCTTTCGCTTCACGTCTAAAACGAATGTTCGCACGTCTTGCCTGGAACGCTTCGAAGTTGCTGCAAGAAGAGATTTCACGATATGTGTCTTGGCTTGGAATCCAAACTTCGATATCGTATTTTTTCGCAGCCGTAAAGCCCAGATCACCCGTACACATGCTCATGACACGGTATGGAAGCTCAAGCAGCTGGAGAACTCGTTCTGCTTGGTTTGTAAGCTTCTCTAATTCTCCATAAGAATCTTCAGGCTTTACAAACTTCACAAGCTCAACTTTATTAAATTGGTGCTGACGGATTAATCCGCGTGTATCACGTCCTGCTGAACCAGCTTCTGAACGGAAGCAAGCACTGAATGCCGCATAGTTAATCGGCAGGCTGTCACCTGAAAGGATTTCATCCCGATGCATGTTTGTAATCGGGACTTCCGCAGTCGGAATTAAGAAGTAATCTTCTTCTCTAATTTTAAACGCATCCTCTTCGAACTTAGGAAGCTGACCCGTTCCCGTCATGCTTGCGCGGTTTACCATATAAGGCGGAATCACTTCAGTATAGTTATACTCATCTACATGAAGATCAAGCATAAAGTTATAAAGCGCACGCTCCAGACGAGCACCTAAACCTTTATAGAACACGAAACGGCTTCCTGTTACTTTTGCAGCACGTTCAAAATCTAGAATCCCCAGCTCATCTGCAATATCCCAGTGCGGCTTCGGCTCGTAAGCAAATGAAGGCTTTTCACCCCATTTACGCACTTCTATGTTGTCGTCTTCTGTTTCACCGACTGGGACAGACTCATGCGGAATGTTTGGGATTGAAAGAAGAATGGTATCAAGCTCAGATTCCACTGCTCTTAATTCTTCATCAAGTGTTTTAATTTCCTCGCCGACTTCACGCATTTCTTTAATAATGTGATCAGCGTCTTTTTTCTCACGTTTCAGCACAGCAACCTGCTGAGATACTTCATTCCGTTTTCCTTTTAACTCTTCAACCTTGCCGATAAGCTCTCTTCTTCTATCGTCCAGCGCCTCAAACTTATCAAAATCAGTTAAGTCTTCGCCTTTGTGTACAAGCTTTGCTTTAATTTCTTGAAAATTTGCTCTCAGCATTTTCGTATCAAGCATGCGAAACACTCCTTTTTTATTGATTTGTCGAAAATAAAAAGAGCCCTCATCCCCATAAAGGGACGAGAGCTCTCGCGTTGCCACCCTGATTGAAAACAAGCCAAAGACTCATTTTCCACTTTCACACATAACGGTTATCCCGTAAATGCCTACTTGTTTCAGCATTTCGCTCAAGGATGGATTCAGACAGCATCTTTCACCGATTCGCACCAACCATCGGCTCTCTTAGAAAGAGAGGCTTCTTACTAGTTCCTATCAACGCTTTTCGATCTTTATTTGTGCTTATAATGTACTATAAGTTTCCACAGCTTTCAACTGTTTTATACAAGTGCTTTCTGTTTGTATTCCTCAACCATTTGAACAAACAGCTGTGTCACTCGGTGATCTTCTGTCAGCTCCGGATGGAACGAGCAGCCCAGGAATTGATCCTGTTTAGCAGCTACAATACGACCATTATGCTCCGAAAGAACCTCCACATTTTCACCAGCTTCTAAAATATGCGGCGCGCGGATGAATACCCCTGTAAAAGGCTCGTTCAGGCCTTTGATTGTTAAATCAGCTTCAAAGCTGTCAACCTGCCGGCCAAACGAATTACGCTCAACAACCACATTCAGCAGACCTAAATGAGGATTATCTGAACCAGCGATTTCTTTTGCTAGTATGATTAATCCAGCGCATGTCCCGAACATCGGTTTTCCCTGAGCAGCAAATTTACGAAGCGGCTCCATGAATTGATACGTATCAATCAAACGGCGCATCGTCGTGCTCTCACCGCCAGGTAAAATCAGTCCGTCAATTTCGTTCAGCTGCTCCGGGCGTTTAACGACAAGACCAGCCGCGCCGCATGCTTCAATTGCATGGATATGCTCTCTAACTGCTCCTTGAAGTCCTAGTACTCCTATTGTTAACATGTCAGCAGCGCTCCTATATTCTTACCAGCCGCGTTCTTGCATACGCTGTTCTGGAAGTAAGTTTGAGATTTCAATCCCTTTCATTGCAGTACCAAGCTCTTTTGAAAGCTCAGCGATTAATTTGTAATCAGTGTAGTGAGTTGTTGCTTCCACAATTGCTTTCGCAAACTTAGCAGGGTTGTCTGATTTGAAAATACCAGAACCAACAAATACTCCGTCAGCACCAAGCTGCATCATGAGAGCAGCATCAGCAGGAGTGGCTACGCCGCCAGCGGCAAAGTTAACGACAGGAAGCTTGCCATCTTTTTTAATTTGAAGAAGAAGCTCGTAAGGAGCACCTAAGTTTTTCGCTTCTGTCATGAGTTCATCTTCACTCATCGCAACTACTTTGCGCACTTGAGCGTTTACTTTACGCATATGGCGAACAGCCTCAACGATATTCCCTGTTCCAGGCTCACCTTTCGTACGAAGCATAGAAGCGCCTTCAGCAATACGGCGTGTTGCTTCACCAAGATCACGGCAGCCGCAAACGAAAGGAACTGTATATTCATTTTTATTCAAATGAAATTCTTCGTCAGCCGGAGTCAGAACTTCACTTTCATCAATATAGTCAACACCCATAGCTTCAAGCACACGCGCTTCAACAATATGTCCGATACGCGCTTTTGCCATTACTGGGATAGATACTGCATTCATTACTTCTTCCACGATTGTAGGGTCAGCCATACGTGCAACTCCTCCAGCCGCACGAATATCAGCTGGTACACGCTCTAGCGCCATTACAGCTACAGCTCCAGCCTCTTCAGCAATTTTCGCTTGTTCCGCATTGATGACGTCCATGATGACGCCGCCTTTTTGCATTTCTGCCATTCCGCGTTTTACACGTTCAGTACCTGTTTGAGCCATTTCTTGGTCCCCCTAATCAAGGTATAATTGTATAATTTCTAATCCTTATTGTATCCTAGAAATCCAATAATTCATATGGATATATATTATTTTATTCGGTTTTTAGCGCTTTGAAAATCATTTTTTCTTAAAAATTGGGTTTTTTCAGTATATTAAGCGAAAGAGCCCTAACATACATCAGAGCTCTTTCATTTGATTAAAACCAGCCGGTTACCGTATCAACAATGCTTCCCCAAATGCCGGCGAAAAATCCGCTGATACTGCGCATTGTTAGAACAAACCAGTTTGCTTTTTCTACATTTTCTTTTGTAACAAGGTCTACGCCAGCAAGATTGCTGTTAAGGAATCCGTAATCCTTTTCATCACCTGTATATTCCGCAGTTAGTTTCCCAACCTTGGTTCCTTTTTTCACAGGAGCAGTCAAGGTCTCTTTATTTAGCGTGACTTTCGCTTTGTAATTCTTTTCTTCGCCATTTTTGACAGGAAGAGAGAACGCTTTGTTTGTCACAATGCCTACTTCTTTCTCTTTACCCTTATCAACTGAAATTGTTTTATGGCCTTTTACTTGATCGCCTTCAGCATAAATTTCTTTCATGGAGAAATTGTTGAAAGCATAATCGAACATTTTTTTCGTTTCATCGAAACGGCCTGTATGTAGATTGCCTTTTGCGTTTAATACAACAGTAATAACACGCATTCCGTTGAGTTCAGCTGTTCCTGTAAAGCATGAGCCCGCAGAGTCAGTAGAACCTGTTTTCAATCCGTCTACAGTCGCTTTTTTATACTCGCTGACAAGCCCTTTCAGCATAAAGTTCCAGTTCGGCATGTCCATTTCATCATCTGTGCCTTCTCTGAACTTCGTTTTAGCGATACTGGAAGTCTCCAGAATCTCAGGGTAGTCAGTAATCAAGTGATCCGCAAGAATTGCCATGTCCTTAGCAGAAACTTCACTTTCTTCATCTACGCTTGTCCCCTCAGGCTGATGCCCGTGAAGATCTTTGTTTTCAAGACCTGTTGCGTTAACAAATTTGTAATCTGTTAAGCCTAGTTCTTTTGCTTTTGCATTCATCTTCTCAACAAACTTAGTTTCAGAACCCGCAACGACTTCTGCTATCGCAATAGCAGCAGCATTTGCAGAGTAAATTGCTGTAGCTTGGTATAATTCTTTTACTGTGTATTTCCCATCTTTCCGAAGAGGAACGTTTGATAAGCTGTTATCTTGGGAAATCTCATACACATAGTCATCAGGCGTATAGGTTTGGTCCCATTTCACTTTACCTTGATCAATTGCTTCTAATAACAGATACTCTGTCATCATTTTTGTCATACTCGCAATTGGCAGTCTCTTATCTGCATTTTTACTGTACAGAATTTTACCTGAAGAAGCTTCGATCATAATAGCAGCAGATGCATTGATATCAATTGGATCGCTGGCTGCTTTTGCTTTTGACATTGGAGCCAGACAAGTGACAGCTAGTGTTAACACAACCAATGACATCAATAGCTGTTTACATTTCTTGGTGTTCAATCGTACGACCTCCGTATTTCATATTCTTCATCTATAATTAAGCCGTTAAGGACATTTTCAATGCACAACAGTATAAATTTTATCATAATCAGTATAAAAAAAATAGACAGAGTCAGAGACCCTGTCAAATGTTTTTAATTTGTAACAATTTATTATGAAATTGTATAGTTCGGAGATTCTTTTGTAATCTGTACATCATGCGGATGGCTTTCACGAAGTCCTGCGCCAGTCATGCGAATGAACTGGGCTTCTTCTCTTAAAGCGTGAAGATCTTTGGAGCCGCAATATCCCATTCCAGAACGAAGACCGCCGACTAGCTGATAAACTGTTTCTTCAACTGGTCCTTTGTAAGGTGTGCGTCCTTCAATTCCTTCAGGAACGAATTTTTTGTTTTCTTCTTGGAAGTAACGGTCTTTACTTCCTTTTTCCATTGCAGCAACTGACCCCATACCGCGGTATACTTTAAATCTTCTGCCTTGGTAGATTTCAGTTTCACCAGGGCTTTCTGACGTGCCTGCAAGCAAGCTTCCGAGCATAACAGCATGTCCGCCAGCTGCTAATGCTTTAGTGATATCGCCAGAGAATTTAATTCCGCCGTCTGCGATGATTGTCTTGCCGTGTTTTCTTGCTTCAGTCGCACAATCATAAATCGCTGTAATTTGTGGAACACCGACACCCGCTACCACGCGTGTAGTACAAATTGAACCAGGTCCGATTCCAACTTTGACAACGTCTACTCCAGCTTCGATAAGAGCTCTTGTCGCTTCAGCTGTTGCCACGTTTCCAGCAATAATGTTTAATTCAGGATATGTTTCACGTATTTTGGTTACTGTGTTTAATACGCCTTGAGAATGTCCGTGAGCTGTATCAATAACAATAACATCGACATTGGCTTCAACAAGCTTTTTGACGCGAGTCATTGTGTCGCCAGTTACGCCAACTGCCGCGCCAACGATCAGACGCCCGTGAATGTCTTTAGATGAGTTCGGGAACTCAATGACTTTTTCAATGTCTTTGATTGTGATAAGACCTTTTAATTTATTCTGGTCATCAACGAGAGGAAGCTTTTCAATTTTATGTTTCTGCAAAATCTTTTCAGCTTCATCAAGAGTCGTTCCTACAGATGCAGTAACAAGCTCTTCTTTCGTCATGACATCGCTGATTTTCATTGAGTAGTCAGAAATAAAACGAAGATCACGGTTTGTTATAATTCCGACAAGCTTTTGGTCTTCTTCGTTATCTACAATCGGAACACCAGAAATTCTGTATTTCCCCATCAAGTGCTCCGCATCAAATACTTGGTGATCAGGAGTTAAAAAGAAGGGATTTGTGATAACGCCGCGCTCAGAACGCTTTACTTTATCAACTTGTTCAGCCTGCTGTTCAATGGACATATTTTTATGGATGATGCCCAAGCCGCCCTGTCTAGCCATTGCAATTGCCATTGCTGATTCTGTTACAGTGTCCATACCTGCGCTGATGACTGGAATATTCAGCTTTAACGTTTTTGTTAGTTCTACAGATAAATCCACATCACGCGGAAGTACCTCTGACTTGGCTGGCACAAGCAGCACATCGTCGAACGTTAAGCCTTCTTTTGAAAATTTACTTTCCCACATTAGTAAATCCCCCTCTTTTCGGCAAAATATTATATGTAGATTATCAACTAGCCAAGAGCATGTCAAGGAAGCGAGAAAGAGTTGAAATATTTAGATAACGGAAAGGATAAAGAAATACATATGACATATCATGAGTGGAAAGACTTAGCGCTATTTTATTCCGTTGAATCAACCCAGAAATTTCTAGAAAAGGTTTATACCTTAAACGGTATTGACGATGCAAAAAAGAACTCTTTTAAAAACAGTGAACGGTTTATTTATTTCTTAAAGCATGCCGAATCGTTTTATAAACAAGCTTCATATTCCCCTTTAGAAATCAAACCGATTCTTCTATTTTACGGAATGGCACAGCTTATCAAAGCATGTCTCATAACACGGGATCCTCATTATCCAAGCCATACATCAATACTGGCACATGGCGTAACAACAAGAAAGCGAAAGAAACAGAATTATTGTTTTAGCGATGATGAAGTAAAAATACAACGGAACGGCCTATGCATACATTTCATGAAACACTTATTCGGACAATCGGATATAGTAGATGAACGGTACACCATGAAAAAATTATTAATGGCGATTCCAGAACTAAGTGATACTTTCTATTTTCAGCAGAAAGAACGTTTTATGACAAAAATCGAGAAGGAAAAGGACAGGATTGCTGTACCAGAGGATGTAGTGATCAATTATAAAATGTCTGATTCAAGATTTGCCGAATATATGTCCCATCATTTTCAATGGTCTTTTGAAAGGAAAAATAAACAGGAACTGCTGTTTGAAATTTCACCGCAAGACACGAAGCCGTGGACATCAATCAGCTTGTTGTATGACATGGGTAAGAATCAATATTTTATCCCTGCTCAGAGAGAACAATTTCTGAGACTTCCTGAAATGGCAATTCATTATTTAATTTTGTACAACATAGGAATGATTGCAAGGTATGAGACAGAGTGGTGGTATGAGTTGTTAACTCAGCATATAAGCGATGATTACGTGCTAATTCAGCAGTTTTTATTAGTGACAGAAAACAAATTTCCAAAATACGCTTTACAATTTCTTCTTCATTTTTGACAAACAAAAAACCCAGCTCAATGAGCTGGGCTTTAGCTTGCTTGGCGGCGTCCTACTCTCACAGGGGGAAACCCCCGACTACCATCGGCGC
>NZ_CATYRA010000021.1:0-17005 GCF_958411575.1 uncultured Bacillus sp. | reverse complement strand
CGGACCAGCCGGAGCGACAGGAGCTACCGGGGAAGCCGGACCAACCGGAGCGACGGGAGCCACAGGGGCTACTGGGGACGTCGGACCAGCCGGAGCGACAGGAGCTACCGGGGAAGCCGGACCAACCGGAGCGACAGGAGCCACGGGAGCCACAGGCACAGGAGCAGCTGGGTTATCCGAATACGGGTATATATATAACTTAAGCGCTCAAACGGTAGCTATAGAGGCTGATGTCATTTTTGATTCAACAGGGATAACCACCCCAGGAATTACACATGCCCCTGGAACTTCTCAAATTGCAATTACCACTCCGGGAGACTATGAGGTCACTTTTTCTGTTTCGGGAGTAGAACCTAACCAATTCACACTATTTTTAAATGGGGCGCCGATTACGAATACAGTCTACGGTTCAGGTGCAGGTACTCAGCAAAACAATGGTCAGGCTATAATAGCCATAGCTGCCGGCGATGTTCTAACTCTTCGAAATCATACTTCTGCTGCCGCAGTGACTCTGCAGACTTTGGCAGGAGGGACACAAACTAACGTAAACGCTTCGATTGTAATTAAAAAATTAGATTAACAATCAGCACTGTGTCATGAACAAACAAAAAGTACTCAATTGATCTTACTAGTACTTAATATTTCAGCAGTGCTTTTTTTGATCTGATTTATGTTAATCATACAAACGATCCAAGTTCTTTTGATCTCTGGTATTTATTTTTGTATGGGGAGAATAGAAAAATACTGAATTTCATAACTCACTGATAGACTTTTATCACTAGAGGAAAGAAAAAGAAGTTCGATTTACTTTATTTCCTTCAAGTGATAACTGGGATAGGATGCGTAAAACACTAAAAAACGATATCGTACAAATGAGAAGATATACCTTTTCTTTTAATCGGTTAAACGGGGTTTACCGCATCTAAAGATTGCACTATTGACGAAGAAACGACTACAAACAGCTCAACTAAACGTTTTGGGTATGCCATCACCAAGATAGGATAGTGATGTTAACATTTTAGCACCGATAAAACCAGTTCAAAAATTAGGGTTTGATGAACAGATGAAGTATTCTATTTTCGCAAAGAAATAAGATCATATCAAATTGGCATGCAAGGTGACTGTTTAACTTCTCAGATATACAAAAACCTTCCGTATTGGAAGGCAATCATTAAAATTCAATTTTGATCTTTTGAGCATCACTGATTTTCTTATGGTTATGGTCAAAGACGTCACTTGTTGTGATTTCGATCCACTTGATCTCTTTTTCTTTTTTCTTATTATCAGCATCTTCATCATGAGCATGGCCGCTTGATGCGTTCACAATAAAGCCGAGATTTCCGGACTTTTCGGCTCCGCCTTCCAATTCGCCATTTAACTCTTCAAGATAAATATCTTTGTTCCAATCAAAGGTTTCCCCTGTATTTGTTTTCATCAAGGCAATGGGCGCAACATTTACTTTCTTTGAAGATGTGTTCTTGATGTCAACGAAGACCTTAACGAAATCAAACTCTTCATCATGTGTTAAGACATGAAAATAATCAATCATGCTGTAATCCGGACGCAAATGGATCAGCTTCATTTCTTTTACTGTTAACTCCACGTCGCCAATCTTGTAGGTTTGATTCACTTGCTTGATATCCTTTAAAACAGCTTTTCCCTTGTCATCAGAAAACGTCTGGCCAACCTTCAGCAATGACCGGTCATCGGTTACTTGGGAATTAGGCTGATACTCATCTATACTGTCTTTTTGAGATGATGTGCTTTGCGGTGTGGCTTTCGCTTGCTCTCCGCCCGCACTTTGTTTTTCTGTATTGGCGTTCGATGAGCAGCCCGCAAGCACGATGGCAAAAACAAAAATTGAAAGAATTCTTTTCATGATGATTCCTCCATTAAAAAGAGAACCCGTTACTTCATACAAGCAACGGGACATCTTGTATTCTTTTACTTATCGTTAATCTTAATGTTGTATTGTAAAGCCTTGAAGACATTTTTAGCAATTTGTGTATTGTCGATTTGGCCGGCAAATGTCTCACTAGACGGCCCGTACGCATAGACGGGAACATCTTCACCAGTATGTCCGCCTGTCGTCCATCCAGTGTGAGATCGTTTATTGAAAATCTCCTCGATCGCATTATCGATTTCAAGCACTTCTTTCGATTTTGCGGCTTTTTTAACAGATTGAATTTCAGATTCAGTTAAAGCCAATTTCTTTTGGTCAATATACGTTTTTAATGTTTTTTCAACATCCGCGCCGTCAGCGATTTTTTCTGCCATAAAGTCAGGTGTGCGTTTTGCGGCTTTAATTGGTTCACTGAACCAGTTGTAGATGCCGTCTGCACCGATGGAGTAACCGCCGGTTGAGTGGTCAGCCGTTGCGACAACCAATGTGTGCTTGTCCTTTTTGGCAAAATCAATAGCCGCCTTATAAGCTTGTTCGAAGTCGTCCATTTCACTCATGGCGCCGACGATATCATTGTCATGCCCCGCCCAGTCAATCTGGCTGCCTTCCACCATGAGGAAGAATCCGTCTTTATCCTTGCTTAATTTTTTAATCGCTGTGTTTGTCATATCTTTTAATGAAGGAATATCCTTCGTGCGATCAATCTTTTTAGGCAGGCCGCCGTCAGCGAATAAGCCCAGAACTTGGCTGTCTTTATTCTTCAGCATGTCCTTGCGGTTATCCACATAGCTGTATCCCGCTTTTTTGAATTCCTTGATCAAATTGCGGTCCTTGCGGTCAAAGTTGCTTTTTCCTCCGCCTAGAAGGACATCAATTTTGTGCTTGCCGTTGACCATTTCATCAAAATAATCATCGGCAATCGAGTTCATATTTTTTCGGCTGTGATCGTGTGAACCGAAAGAGGCCGGAGTGGCGTGTGTAATTTCTGAAGTGGCCACAAGTCCTGTTGATTTTCCTTTCTCTTTTGCCGCTTCAAGTACTGTTTTGGCTTCTGAACCATCGTTATCCACTGCAATCGCATTGTTATATGTTTTGATCCCGGCTGACATAGCCGTTGCTGCAGATGCAGAATCTGTTACGTTTTGTTCTGGATCTTCAGGATAAGTCGTTTGCTGTCCGACAAGGTATTGATCAAAAGTTGTAGGCGCTACAAACTTTGTCTTTTTATTATCTTTTAAATAGCGATGAGCAGACGTATAGGACACACCCATACCATCACCAATCAGAACGATAACATTCTTAATTTCGTCTTGATTCCCCTTTTTCTTTTCCTGGGCGCTGGCTTCAGGCACACTGCCGCTGGCTAAGCTGCTGAATGCAATAGATGATAAAACCGCGATAGGCAGTAATTTCTTCGGGAATTTTTTCAACTAGATAACCTCCTAAAAATAGATGAATCTCATTGACAACCCCATTATATTTTTAAACTGTTAAGCTAGTGTTAATCGATTTTAAAGATTGGATTTACAAGAATAAGAGGATGAGAGGGCAACTACGGAAAAGGGAGAGGGTTAACTGAATATGATTTGTGAGTTGAAAACAGTTGATATCCCCAACCCACGATAAAAGAGAAAACTTTTTCATCATCTCAAACAGAAATAGACAAAGCGAAAATCGCGCGGGATTGAGGAGGGGGTCAATGCACAACTTACAATTAAGAAAGAGAGGCTGGCATTTCAGACCAACGGGAGAATGGGTGAACAAGTTAAGCCACTGATCTATACAAATCCCCATTCAAAAACATTAGGCATTAAATGAACATACAGACGACTTAAAGAGGTATCTATACATTTACCGGACAATTTGTAAGCGGAAAGCAGGGACCTCTATAAGAATCCCTGCTTTTAATCAAACAAGGTCTTTTCATTTAGCGTAAGCTGACTTGCGGAATAATGATCACCTTGCTTCCATTTCACTTCAATCGTAATATCATGGCCTTTAAGCTCATGTTCATCTAACCGCTCTAAAAAAGAAATGGATTCCTCTTTTGCGCTTCCATCGAGAGAAGTGCCGCCGGAATAATCTCGTATGGGGATTTCTGTATCAGAGCTCAACAGAATCTCATCATCCTTTTTTACAATCAGTGATTCCACATAAGTGCTGTCTGCTTTATCTGTATCCCCGATCCAATACAGATTGCCGCTGTATTCATTCGGAGCATCTTCATTTTTTGTGAAAACAGCTTTCCAATCCTGATCTTTGCTTTCTCCCTGCCAATTTGGATACTCCATTCCCATATGATGAATCAGTTGATAGGAAAAAAAGATCAAGCAGAAAGCCAATAATAGGGATGCCATGAAAATGAGAGGGTATTTATAATGACTGGACATAAAAAAACTCCTATTCATTTAATCAATCAGCTTTGAAAAAAGAATTTCATCCCGAATCAAAATGCCGTTTTCAGCTTTCTCGAGAATCTCTGGCTTGAGTCGCCTCGCTTTTTCAACTGCATTCGGAAACAATGCGGCGAATTGATAGCCTCTCTTTTGATAAAACGCCATCGCATGTACATTATCATTCGTTGTGATAAGCTTGATTCGTTGACAATGTGAATGTTTAGCTGTCTCTTCAACCTGCTGCAGCAAAGCTGTGCCGATTCCTTTCTTTTCAATGATACTATCTAATGAAATGATCTCACAATCTTTTCCATCTATTACGTATGTAATACAACCGATAATTTCGCCATCCTCATCTAAAGCGGCATAGCCATCTAATTCATCACATCTAAAAAAATGCCGCTGGAAATCACCATCTCGGGTGAACCCCAATGCTTGGCAAAAAAATCGGTCATTACATGTTTTGACAACTCACTGCTTGAGACGATCTTCACCTTAAACCACCTTCCAGAAAATGTATAATATCAATATATACAATAAATAACAATAAGGAAATAGATTGAGGTGACGGTATGGAAATCAACGATGTCATTTACGGCCAGCACCATATAGACGGGGTGCTGGAAGAGCTCATCAAGAGCGCGCCGGTGCAAAGATTAAAAGGAGTCTACCAAGGCGGAGCAAGCTTTTTAGTTAATCGAAAGTGGGATGTGACCCGGTATGAGCACTCTATCGGCGTGATGCTCCTCATCAAAAAGCTGGGAGGTACGATAGAAGAGCAGATTGCAGGCCTGCTCCACGATGTGTCACACACGGCTTTTTCCCATGTAATCGATGTTGTCTTCGAAAATGAAGCGGAAGACTATCATGAAAACATCTTTCAACAAGTCATTATTCACTCTGAGATCCCGGGTATTCTAAAAAAACACGGTTATGATGTCGAAGAGCTTTTATCAGATGATACGAGATGGACATTGCTCGAACAGCCCGCACCAGAGCTGTGTGCCGATCGGACAGACTATACGCTGCGGGACATGTACCGATATGGGCACATTAGCCTGCACGAAGCACAAACCTTTTTGGATCATCTCATTGTGAGAAACGGAAGGATGTTTCCGGATGGAATCGAAGCTGCCGAATGGTTTGTCAGGGTGTATTACGAGGAAGTGATAGATTTCTTTTTGAATCCCGTGAATGTATACGGATATGAGTATTTAGCGCAAACGTTGAAGGCTGCGTTGCGGCATAATGTCATATCCGCAGAAGATCTGCTGAAAACGGATCAAGAAGTACTCGACATCCTGCACGCAGCAAAAAATAAAGAAGTACTGAACTTGCTTCAACATATTCATCCCCGCATCCAAGTAAAAGAAGATAACATCCAGTACGATTTCCATCAAAAGAAGAAAATGCGCCTCATCGACCCATCCATTCTTCATCATGACGAATGGGTCAAAGCCTCAGCTGTATCCGAAAACGTCAGAAAAATGGGAGAGGCCGCTTATCAAAGAGCAAAAAAAGGTGTGTATATAAAAGTGTTACATCACTAATTGCCGCGTAATAGCGGCTTTTTTTATGTTTGACTATGCAAACTAAGGGGAATAGGACAAACTGCGGGAACGTTTTATGAGAATATCAGTGTATTTACATACCGTTCGGGGGTATAGTATTCTCAAAAGAGCATGTTTGCTTGCAGATATGCGGTTTTATTGTCTGCGGGCAAAATAAAAGTAAAAAATCAAGCAAAGGAGAATGAACATGAAAGTCTCTAAAAAAGCACTGGGAATTCTGATGTTATCTCTTATTTTTGTTTTATCAGCTTGTGGCAATAACAGTAGTACGAAAGAAAACAATCATGAAAATCATTCAGGTTCGTCATCACATGAAGAAATGGAGCATTCCGGATCAGCTGACGTACCAGAGGGATTACAGGAATCTAAACATCCAAAATATAAAGTAGGCAGCCAAGTGGTCATCAATGCATCTCATATGAAAGGCATGAAAGGTGCCGAAGCTACAGTGACAGGAGCCTATGACACAACGGCGTATGTTGTCTCTTACACTCCGACAAACGGAGGGCAGCGCGTAGATCATCACAAATGGGTGATCCAAGAAGAAATCAAAGATGCGGGAGATAAAACATTAAATCCCGGAGGTCAGGTGATCTTAGAGGCTTCTCATATGAAAGGCATGAAGGGCGCAACAGCCGAGATCGACTCCGCCGAAAAAACAACCGTATACATGGTTGACTATACATCGACAACGAGCGGTGAAAAAGTGAAAAACCACAAATGGGTGACCGAAGACGAGCTTTCAGCTAAATAATAAAAAATCCTCCTTTTACAAGGAGGATTTCAGCGTGTCGACAAACCCTCGCATTCGTTGTCAGTCCTGCGCGTTGGTGCTCACGAATTTCTACATTCGCTGCGCTCCAATGCTCGTCCTTCCTAGACTACAAGGGTTTTCAATCACGCTGAAAGATGAAAAAATCCTCCTTTACAAGGAGGATTTTTTTACTGTCTGAACAGGTCTTGTTAAAGAAATGAAGGCAAACAGGACAGCGATAATGACAATCGATCCGCCGCACCATGCCGTTGAGACAACAGTACCCGTCTGATCCAAAACAACACCGCCAATGGCTGAGCCAAGAGCAATTCCGACTTGGAGGGCAGATGTATTGAAGCTTTGCTGAATGTCAGACGAATCTGGTGCAATTTCAATTAAATAGCTTTGCTGAGCCGGGGCAAGGCTCCAGCTCAGAAGACCCCAAATCACCATGACAGGCAAAAAGAAAATCATAGACGATGTAGCTAGCGGCAGTAAGAACATAATGATGGCAAAGGAACCGGTCACCAGCAAAATGCTCTTAAAGGAACCAAGCCGGTCAGATAGTGCTCCTCCGAAAGGGCCTCCGCATACAGCAGAGATCCCGAAAAGGAAATAACAAATGCTGACCCAGAAAGAGCTCAGATGAAGAGTCTCTTCTAAAAACGGCGCAAAGTAAGCGTATAGCGTGTAATGGCCAGCTAATGTAAACATCGTGACGAGGTGTGAACTCGCGATTTTCAGATTGCCAATCGTCTTGAGTTGTTCCCGGAAAGGAATCATTTTCTCCGCCGGTATTCTTTCAAAGAAGATTGAAATAATCAGCATGGAGACCAGCGCCAACAGGCCGATGCCAAGGAACAAAATGCGCCATCCGAAAGAGTCGCTGATTAAGATTCCGAGCGGCACGCCTAAAGCAATAGCGGAGCTGAATCCCATAAAAATAATTCCGATTGCGCGGGCTCTGTATTCAGGCGCTACAATTTTCGGGGCAATTGTTAAAGAGAGCACAACAATCAGCCCTGTACTCATTGCTGCCAATACCCGAGATACCATCAATGTTGCAAAATTAGGGCTGAAATAGGCCACAAGATTGCTGAGGAAGAAAACAAATAAGGCAATTAAATATAAACGCTTCCGTTCAATTTTCGCAGTCAATGCCAAAAGCAGAGGCCCTGACACTGCATATCCCAGCGCAAACACACTGATCAGCTGCCCGGCTGAGACAATGGAAATGTCTAAATCATTTGCGATCTGAGGAAGAATCCCTCCCACAATTAACTCAACCAATCCGACTGCAATCGTAGAAGCTGCAAGCAGGAAAACTTTAAAATTCATAACAAACTCCTTTACTGAAATGTTTTGATAAATAAAAAAATCCTGATTACAAAAAATGTCATAAACAATTTTTGTAATCAGGATTTTACGGTTCCTGGTAGACACCCTCAAACCATATTATTGAGGTTATACAAGTGATAATAGCTATTTAATTGATTCGTTTCTGTGGATGAGTGTATCACATTATGAATGAATCTTCCATAGAAAAATTTACAAATCAATGAACGGGACAAATTTATGATTATATTTATTTTTATAAAAGTATAGACATTTAAAATTAAATGACTATAATAACAATTGTAAGCGTTTTAATCACAAGGGGGGATAGCAGTTGAAAAAAATATTACTTGCGTGCAGCTCAGGAATGTCAACCAGTCTATTGGTGACAAAAATGAAGGAATACGCACAATCCATCGGAGAGGAAGCGGAGATTTGGGCAGTCGGCCAAGATAAGGCGAAAGAAGATATGAGAAATGCGGATGCTGTTTTGATCGGCCCGCAAATGAGCTTTCTGAAAAGCGAACTCCAAAAAGAGGCGGATCAATACAACATTCAGGTTGAAGTCATTGACATGATGGCCTACGGAATGGCAGATGGCAAAAAAGCGTATGAGCAGGCATTATCATTAATGGAGAATCACTAATGGAACAGATGAAAATCACGGATTTAACAGACGAACAAATCAGTTTTCAGCTTATCCTGCATAGCGGCAATGCCCGCAGCTCCATCATACAATCACTGCGCGCCTATAAGGAAGGGAACAAGGAGGAGGCGGCTGCTCTAATTGCTAAGGCTGAGCATGATTTATCCGCAGCCCATGATATTCACTTTCAAATGATACAGAAAGAATCCAGCGGGGAAGAGACGGCTTTCTCATTGCTGCTCATGCATGCGGAGGATCACCTGATGTCAACATTAACCATGAAAGAATTAGTGAAAGAGCTGCTTGATCTCTTTAAAACAAAGAATCTATAAAAAATCGGGGTGGATAAGGGTGTTCGAGAAAATCAGCCAATTCCTTGTTCCAATTGCAGGGAGGTTAAACAATAACCGCTATTTGCAAGTGTTGCGTGATGCATTCATGCTGGCTTTCCCGCTTACGATATTCGGGTCCATTTTTGTGGTGTTAACGAACCTGCCGTTCTTAAACAAAATCATGAATGCCTCAATGCTGACATCGTTTCAGTCTCAATTCGGCATTGCCTCCACTGCGACTATGGGCATTATGTCTGTCTTTGTCGTATTCGGAATAGGCTATTACCTGTCAAAAAGCTATCAGGTTGAAGCTGTATTTGGCGGCGCGATCGCTTTGGTTTCCTTTTTGCTCTTAACGCCATTTATCGTTCAGCCGGAAACGGGAGATGCCATTACAGGGGTTATCCCGGTCGACCGACTCGGTGCAAAAGGGATGTTTCTTGGCATGATTACGGCATTTCTTTCTGGTGAAATCTACAGAAGAATTGTTCAAAAAAACCTGACAATCAAAATGCCTGCCGGTGTTCCGCCTGCTGTAGCAAAATCATTTGCCGCACTTATTCCGGCTTTTATCACATTGACAGTGTTTTTGCTGATTAACGTTCTGGTGACACAGCTTTTTAAAACAAATATGCACGACGTTATTTATCATGCGATTCAGGCGCCGCTTGTCGGACTTGGAAGCGGTATCATTCCGACGCTGATTGCCGTGTTTTTCATTCAAATCCTTTGGTTCTTCGGTCTGCACGGACAGATTATTATCAACTCCGTGATGGACCCGATTTGGAATACACTGCAGGTAGAAAACCTTTCTGCTTATACAGCGGGAAAAGAAATCCCTCATATTATTTCAAAACCGTTTATGGAGATTTATACAGTAGGGATGGGCGGAACGGGGATGACGCTTGCGATTGTGTTGACCATTCTCATATTCATGAAAAGCAGGCAGATGAAGCAAGTATCGAAACTCGGCCTCGCCCCTGGTATTTTTAACGTAAACGAACCGATTATCTTCGGGCTTCCGATTGTCATGAACCCGATCATTATTGTGCCTTGGGTTTTGGCGCCGATGGTTGTTACGCTCGTCACCTATCTGGCCATGTCAGCGGGGCTCGTTCCGCCTCCGACTGGTGTGACGGTGCCGTGGACGGTTCCATTATTCATTAATGGGATCATGGCAACGAACTCGATCATGGGGGGCGTGATGCAGCTTGTCAATCTGCTGATTGTCTTCGTGATATGGTTTCCGTTCCTGAAAGCAATGGATAAATTAAATCTGGCAAAAGAAAAAGAACAGGCTGTGCAAGAATCAGCTGCTCAGCAAAATGATAACAATATCAAAATGTGACATAAGGGGAGAGAGACTTGGCACAAACAGAACAATATCGTTTTCCGAAAGAGTTTTGGTGGGGATCATCCGCCTCAGCAACACAAACGGAGGGTGCCGCCGATAGAGACGGAAAAGGGCAGAATATATGGGATTATTGGTTTGAAAAAGAACCGCATCGTTTTTTTGATCATGTCGGTCCCGCAGATACATCTCAATTTTACGACAACTATAAAGAAGATATCAGGCTGATGAAGGAGCTTGGCCACAACTCGTTCCGGATGTCGATTTCCTGGTCGCGTTTAATACCGGACGGAATAGGCGAGATCAATGCCAAAGCCGCGGATTTTTATAGTAGTGTCATTGATGAGTTGATCGCGAACGGAATAGAACCTTTTGTCAATTTGTTTCATTTTGATATGCCGATGGAACTTCAAAAAAACGGCGGCTGGGTAAACAGGGAAACGGTTGACGCTTATGAAAACTATGCGAAAACAAGCTTCCGTTTGTTTGGTGATCGGGTGAAAAAATGGTTTACGCATAATGAACCGATCGTCCCCGTAGAAGGCGGATACTTATATGATTTTCATTATCCAAACAAGGTCGATTTTAAAGAGGCCGTCCAGGTCGGATTTCACACAATGCTATCAAGTGCCCGAGCCATTCAGGCTTACAGGGAGATGAAGCATGACGGAAAAATCGGCATCATCTTAAATTTGACCCCTTCATACCCAAGAAGCAGTCATCCGGCGGATGTAAAAGCGGGGGAAATAGCAGACGCGTTTTTTAACAGATCCTTTTTAGACCCTTCTGTTAAAGGGGAATTCCCAAAAGAGCTGGTTGAGATTTTGAAGAGCGAAGGCTTTGTGCCCGACTATCAGAAAGAAGATCTTGATGTCATCAAACACAATACGGTTGATCTGTTGGGTGTGAATTATTATCAGCCGAGACGTGTAAAAGCAAAAGAACATCTTCCGAATCCCGACGCTCCTTTTTTGCCGGACAGGTATTTTGATCCTTACGTCATGCCGGGCCGCAAAATGAATCCTCATCGCGGCTGGGAGATTTACGAAAAAGGCGTTTATGATATTTTGATCAATTTAAAAGAAAACTACGGGAACATCGAGTGCTTTATTTCTGAAAACGGGATGGGAGTTGAAGGCGAGGAACGCTTCAGGGATGAACAAGGCATTATTCAAGATGATTACCGGATTGAATTTATTAAAGAGCACCTCAAATGGGTTCACCGTGCCATACAGGAAGGATCTAACGTAAAAGGGTATCACTTATGGACGTTCATGGACAACTGGTCTTGGACAAATGCCTATAAAAACCGATACGGGTTTGTATCAGTCAATCTCGAGAAAGACGGAGAAAGGACCGTCAAAAAGAGCGGAAAATGGTTCAAAAAGGTTGCTGAGCAACACGGTTTCTAGATTTCCCCAAAGATCCAGATCTTCCGGCAATCGTCATGACGAATAGTGATCAAGAACAGCCGCAACATTGATGAAATAGAGAAAAGAACTTATGATATCCGTAAAAGCTTATGTGATATCAGACTCTAACAGCTGCCGGAGGATACCAATGAATAAATACGAAATCATTGCAAATGAAATGAGAGATAGAATCAAAAATAACGTATATCCGATCGATCAGCCCATTCCTGATGAAGTATCTCTTGCAAAAGAATTTAACTCAAGCCGCATGACGATGAAGAGAGCCTTGGATAATTTAGTTGCCGAGGGTCTGTTGTTTAGAAAACGAGGCCATGGCACGTTTATTATTCAATCGGCAATACAGGATGACCATGTCCATGTAGTCAGCAATGAGATTCTGGGATTGACCAACTTGCTGAAGGATAAAAAAATCAAAAGTACGGTCATTCAGTTTGAAGTGCAATTTCCCACTGAGGAAGTGGCCGCTCATTTGTCTATTGATCAGAAAACACCAGTTTATTATGTCGTACGGCTGCGGATTGTAGAAGGTGAACCCTATGTATTGGAAAAAACATATATGCCGACTCATTTAATACCGGGCATTAATGATGATGTCCTTCATGATTCGATCTACAATCATATTACAAACGTGCTGCAGCTAAAAATCGCCGGAACGCATCGGAAAATCAGAGCCTGCAAATCTGATCATATTGACCAGCAGCATCTGGGCTGCAAACAGGATGACCCGATTCTTGAAGTTGAACATGTCGGCTTCTTAGACAACGGCATTCCATTTGAGTATTCCTTTTCACGTCATCGGCATGACAAGTTTGTTGTTACTTCTGTAAACATACGGCGCTGATTGCGGAGACAACAAGGAGGCCATCTGCATGCTTGGCGGTATTGAAGCAGGCGGCACAAAGTTTGTTTGTGCTGTCGGTAAAGAAGATGGAACGATCATTGACCGGATAGAGTTCCCCACAACGATGCCGGATGAAACGATAGAGAAAGTGATTCGATATTTTCGCCAATTTTCATTACAAGCAATCGGCATCGGCTCCTTTGGTCCCGTTAATAACGATAAAACCAGTAAAACATACGGAACCATTACGGCCACGCCGAAAGCGGGCTGGAGACACTATCCCTTTTTGCAAACCGTTAAGAATGAAATGAAAATCCCAGTCGGTTTTAGTACGGATGTCAATGCTGCGGCGCTGGGTGAATTTCTTTTCGGTGAAGCGAGGAATCTCGACAGCTGCCTGTATATAACGATTGGCACTGGCATTGGTGCAGGCGCAATTGTAGAGGGCCGGCTCCTTCAGGGGCTGTCACACCCAGAAATGGGCCATATTTATATTCGAAGGCACCCGGATGATGTATACCAAGGGAAGTGCCCGTATCATAAGGACTGCTTTGAAGGCTTGGCTTCCGGTCCCGCTATAGAAGCGCGCTGGGGAAAAAAAGCTGCTGATTTATCAGATATGAATCAAGTCTGGGAACTGGAAGGGTACTATATTGCCCAAGCGCTGGCTCAGTATATTTTGATCCTTGCACCCAAAAAAATTATCCTTGGCGGCGGCGTCATGCAACAGAAACAAGTGTTTTCTTATATTTATCAGTATGTACCGAAAATCATGAACAACTACTTAGATTTTTCTGAATTATCAGTTAATATAGGTGATTATATTGTACCTCCGCGTTTAGGCAGTAACGCCGGAATCATCGGCACGCTTGTGTTAGCGCATCAAGCCTTACAAGCAGAATCAGCATCCGGGGAGGTGCGGTCATGAAGTACCCTTTATTTTTGGATCCTGTCTTTAAAGAAAGAATATGGGGGGGAACAAAGCTTCGAGATGCCTTCGGTTACGCGCTACCCTCAGAAAGAACAGGTGAGTGCTGGGCCGTTTCTGCACATGCCCATGGCTCGTCGGCTGTTAAAAACGGCCCGCTGGCAGGAAAGACACTTGATCAAGTATGGCAGGATCACCCGGAAGTTTTCGGTTTTCCGGATGGAAAGGTGTTTCCGCTGCTGGTAAAGCTGCTGGACGCCAATATGGATCTCTCCGTGCAGGTACATCCTGATGATGATTATGCGACACTGCACGAAAACGGCGATCTCGGAAAAACGGAGTGCTGGTATATTATTGATTGCAAAGATGACGCCGAACTGATTTTGGGACATCACGCAAGCACAAAGGAAGATTTTAAACGCCTAATGGAAAGCGGCGATTGGAACGGGCTGCTGAGGCGAATCAAAATCAAACCCGGAGATTTCTTTTATGTGCCAAGCGGTACGCTCCATGCCTTATGTGAGGGCACCCTTGTCCTTGAAATTCAGCAAAACTCTGATACAACGTATCGCGTATACGATTATGACCGTTGTAATGACCAGGGCCAAAAAAGGACTCTTCATATAGAAAAAGCCATGGAAGTCATAACAATACCGCATATCGATAAAGTGTATGCACCGGAAGTGAAAAAAGTTGATAACGCGGTGATCACTGCTTATGTACAATCGGATTATTTCTCAGTGTACAAATGGAAGATTAGCGGGCGAGCTGTTTTTCCTTCTCATCAAACCTATTTGCTGGGGAGCGTTCTGAGCGGATCAGGACGAATCGTAAATCATGGTATTCAGTATGAGTGCAATGCAGGCTCACACTTTATTTTGCCTGCGCATTTTGGCGAGTTTTCAATAGAAGGAACATGTGAGTTGATGATATCTCATCCTTAATGAATGGGGGAATGACATTTGTTTAAGAAACATACGATCTCTTTGCTCATTTTCTTTTTACTTGCGTCTTGTATTTTAGCAAAACCAATTGAAGCGCACACTGTGTCGCCTGTAAATCCTAATGCACAGCAGACAACCAAAACAGTGATGAATTGGCTTGCTCACTTGCCGAATCGAACGGAAAACAAAGTCCTTTCCGGAGCGTTCGGAGGGTACAGTCATGATACATTTTCTATGGCTGAGGATGATAGAATCCGAAGCGCTGCTGGACAATCACCTGCTATTTACGGCTGTGATTATGCAAGAGGATGGCTTGAAACAGCAAATATTGAAGATTCGATTGATGTAAGCTGCAACAGCGATTTACTTTCGTATTGGAAAAGCGGAGGAATCCCGCAAATTAGTTTGCACCTGGCGAATCCGGCTTTTCAGTCAGGGCATTTTAAAACACCGATCACAAACGATCAGTATAAAAACATATTAGATTCAGCAACAGCGGAAGGGAAGCGGCTGAATGCCATGCTCAGCAAAATTGCTGACGGACTTCAAGAATTGGAGAACCAAGGTGTGCCTGTTCTGTTCAGGCCGCTGCATGAAATGAACGGTGAATGGTTTTGGTGGGGACTTACATCATATAACCAAAAGGATAATGAAAGAATCTCTCTATATAAACAGCTCTACAAGAAAATCTATCATTATATGACCGACTCAAGAGGACTTGATCATTTGCTTTGGATTTACTCTCCCGACGCCAACCGAGATTTTAAAACCGATTTTTACCCAGGGGCGTCTTACGTGGATATTGTCGGATTAGATGCATATTTTCAAGATGCCTATTCGATTAACGGCTACGATCAGCTAATAGCGCTTAACAAACCATTTGCCTTTACAGAAGTCGGCCCGCAAAATGCAAACGGCAGCTTTGATTACAGCCTATTGATCAATGCAATAAAACAAAAATATCCTAACACCATTTACTTTCTGGCTTGGAATGATGAGTGGAGCCCAGCTGCAAACAATGGTGCTTCAGGTTTATATAACGACAGTTGGACACTCAATAAGGGAGAGATATGGAATGGTGATTCTTTAACGCCTATCGTTGAATGAATCCGAAGCAGAAGGTGCTCAAGACATTTCTTGAGCACCTTCATACATGCATTAGGTATTCATATCGCCTAACCCAGGACTGTGTTCATTCGGCATTTCCGGAAGCACTGGTACAGGGAACCCTGCCGGAGGCTCTATTACTTGTAACTCTCCGCCATTTCTGCTCGGAGATGTTCCTTGAAAGATTTCGCCGATTCTTGTTTCATCCAATCTGAAATTAAACTGTGCATTGTGGTAGCCTAATTCAACATATTTTCTGCACTCAGGATATTTATTAATGTCGTAATTCGGCACAGGTAAGAGCTTCGCCCACTCAACACCCAATGTCTCGAGCGCTTTCGCAAACGCATTCTGGTGAGCATTGTCACGTACAATCAGAAAAGCAAGAGTCTCTCGAAACGTCTGATTAGAACTCATTTCATAAATCCTTGTTTTCTGCAGCACGCCTGTTGACTCAAGAAGCAAGTTATCCAACAGGTCGGTAATTAAGTTTCCATGGTTATATACCCATGACCCATTCCACGGATTGCCCCCTGCATCAACAGGAAGGGAACTTTGCGCCCCAATAATATAATGATGAGGATTAGCATGTTTAATAGCTTCATCAAGTGGTGACTGATCTGCACCTTGACTGCCGACACCTGCACCTCCAGATTCATCTAATAAAGCATTAATTGTGTTTTGAACCAGTTCAACGTGGGCGATCTCCTCTAAAAAAATGCCACGGAGCAGATCACGGTACTGTTTCTGTTTTCCTCTGAAATTGGAGCTTTGGAAAAAAAACTGCATCATCGTACGCATTTCTCCGTAATGACCGCCTAATATTTCTTGCAGGACCTTAGCAGCTGCCGGGTCTGGCTTGTCTGGCTTAATGATATTTATCAGCTCTTCTTTGTAGTAATACATAACACACCTCGTTTTTTTCTAGTGATTGATTTCTTATATACTTTGTAAAAGGAGATAAAATATACGCATCACTAAGCACGCAAAAGAATCCGATAAAAAAATATAGAAAAAGTGTTGACCGCAGAAATTGCACATGGTATATTATTAAACGTCGCTGATGAACAGCACGAACAAAACGAAAACAAAAAAGTTTTCTCAAGGTGTTTACAAGTTTTTAAAAATGTGTATAATAAGAAAAGTCGAGTTGAAAAAGATTCGATCTTCGAAAAACATTTTAAAAACTACTTGACTTCAACATCGAATGATAGTATGATAGTTAAGTCGCTTGATAAGCGCCCGTAGCTCAATTGGATAGAGCGTTTGACTACGGATCAAAAGGTTAGGGGTTCGACTCCTCTCGGGCGCGCCATTATAAAATACCACGCGGGTGTAGTTTAGTGGTAAAACCTCAGCCTTCCAAGCTGATGTCGTGAGTTCGATTCTCATCACCCGCTCCATTATTGAATGATCTTTGAAAACTAAACAAGACAAAACGTACCTGTTAATTCATTTTTATAA
>NZ_CATYRA010000020.1:0-23242 GCF_958411575.1 uncultured Bacillus sp. | reverse complement strand
AACTCACTCTTGTCCCCATAGAAAAAACACCTCCAAGTCTTATTTCGGATAACAATCATCCTTTTTCAAACTTGAAGGTGTTTTTTATTTGTCTCATCTTATGGGGTCAGTCCCTGAACCGCATGCTTTTTTACTCTTCATCAACAGGATATTGACATTGTCCGCAACATGTTCCATATAATGTAGTCACTTTCTCATCTTCAAAGTAATGAATGGCTTCGTTGCAATCTTGGCAAACAATTGTACCCATCTCTCATTCCCCATTTCTTTGAAATTTGAAAACGCTTAATTTCTTTTGTTGTTATTATATTAATATGTCACATTTAAAATGTCAACAACAAGCTGTATAACACATTTAATTTAAACATCGCTATATATAGCGTATTTTTTCTTTTTTCATCATATAATATTTTCTTCATACAGCAGCGTTAATCGATACATATGCCAAAAAACATAACATGATTTCATGTTTTCTTGAACTTTTATGAAAGAACGCAGCAATAAATTCTATATACCCCCAGGTTGCTATCTTAAACGATGGATATGATATGTAATCTCACTTTAAAAACGGTTTCAATTATATAACAATTAGGTAACAAGGAGCAGATTAAGCTGCCTCTCATGATAAACTAAAGCTAGTTTACTATTGTTTATACAGAGGAGAAGATAGATGCGATATCGCGCGGTATTTCCCATACTGATAATAGTATTTGCTTTATCGGGCTGTACGCTTTCCACCATCAATCCGGTGAAAAAAAGCCGTATTGACAACATTCATCATACACAAATCCTGTTTTTTTCTGATGAGAACCAAATTGACCAGGAAGCGCCATATTACGATGCACTGCTTGATTTAGAAAAAGACTATCCCGAGCAAATAGATAAAATGAAGGTCTATGATAACAAAGAAGGCTGGGAAGATGAGATTGAAACCGTCCCTACCCTTATGGTCGTTGATCAGCGTCATGTTGTGGTGAAAATAGAGGGATGTGTGAAAAAGAAAGAAGACATCATTAAACCATTGCAGCATGTGCTGTCAAAATAAAAAAACAGCCCCGCCTTTAAGCGAGGGCTGTTTTTGATAAGAGCATTATTTTACGATGTGAATCGGACTTCCGATTGCCACTTCAGCTGCTTCCATTGTGATTTCGCCCAATGTTGGGTGAGCGTGAATTGTCATCGCGATATCTTCAGCAGTCATGCCGCCTTCGATCGCTAAGCTTAATTCAGAAATCATATCAGAAGCACTTGCGCCGGCGATTTGCGCACCGATCACAAGACCGTCCTCTTTACGAGTGATTAGCTTCATGAAGCCGTCTGTTTCGTTAAGAGAAAGTGCACGGCCGTTTGCTGCAAATGGGAATTTAGCAGCAACAATGTCAAGACCTTCTTCTTTCGCCTGTGCTTCAGTGTAACCAACTGATGCAAGTTCAGGCTCAGAGAAGACAACCGCAGGAATACCAAGGTAATCGATTTCTGCAGGCTCTCCAGCGATAGCTTCTGCTGCGATTTTACCTTCGTAAGATGCTTTGTGAGCAAGCGGCGGTCCTTCGATGATATCACCGATTGCATAAATGTTAGGTACGTTTGTACGGCACTGTTTGTCAGTTTTCACAACACCGCGGTCCGTCATTTCAATACCGACTTGCTCAAGACCAAGCTCATCAGTGTTTGGACGGCGTCCTACTGTAATCAGTACGTAATCAGCATCAACAGTTTTTTCTTCGCCTTTTACTTCAAAAGTAACTGTTACGCCGTCCGGTCTTTCTTCAACGCCTTTAGCCATCGCATTTGTATGGATTTCAACATTGCCTTTTTTCTTCAGTCTGCGTGTAACAAGAGAACTCATTTGTTTTTCGAAGCCAGGAAGAATTTCATCTCCGCCTTCAAGAATAACAAGCTCAGTGCCAAAGTTAGCATATGCAGTTCCAAGCTCAGTTCCGATATAGCCGCCGCCGATAACAACGAGCTTTTTAGGAATTTCTTTAAGAGCCAAAGCGCCTGTTGAATTTAGGACACGCTCAGTATATTTGAAGTTTGGCAATTCGATAGGACGAGAACCAGTTGCAATAATGGCGTTTTTGAACGTGTATGTTTGAGCAGAGTTCTCATCCATAACACGAACTGAATTGCTGTCTACAAAGTAAGCTTCACCTTTTACAACATCTACTTTGTTCCCTTTAAGAAGTCCTGCAACACCGCCAGTAAGCTTGTTTACAACAGAAGCTTTCCATTCTTGAACTTTTGTGAAATCAACTGATACGTTCTCAGCAGTGATCCCCATGTCGTCAGAATGCTTTGCATTCTCATAACGGTGGCCCGCATTGATCAGCGCTTTTGAAGGGATACATCCAACGTTTAGACAAACGCCTCCAAGAGTTGCTTTTTCAACGACTGTTACTTTTTGTCCAAGCTGTGCAGCGCGGATGGCAGCTACATAGCCGCCAGGTCCCGCACCAATTACAAGAGTATCTGTTTCAATAGGGAAATCTCCTACTACCATAACATTACGCCTCCATTAAAATTAATTGTGGATCGTTCAGTAAACGCTTGATGTGATTTAATGCATTTTGCGCAGTTGCTCCGTCGATCATGCGGTGGTCGAAGCTGAGAGAAAGAGCTAAGACTGGAGCTGCTACGATTTCGCCATCACGAACAATCGCTTTTTCTGCAATGCGTCCGATACCAAGAATCGCAACTTCTGGATGGTTGATAACCGGAGTGAACCATTGTCCGCCGGCAGAACCGATGTTTGTAATTGTGCAAGATGCGCCTTTCATTTCAGCTGGAGCAAGCTTGCCTTCACGAGCTTTTGTTGCAAGGCCATTGATCTCATCAGAAATTTCAAAGACAGATTTACGATCTGCATTTTTCACAACCGGTACAAGCAAGCCTTTTTCAGTGTCAGCAGCGATACCGATGTTGAAGTAATGTTTTTGGACTACTTCTTCTGTTTTATCGTCAATTGACGTGTTTAAAACAGGGAATTTTTTCAGTGCAGATGTAAGAGCTTTTACAACGTAAGGCAAGTAAGTCAGCTTGATTCCTTGATCAGCAGCAACCTGTTTGAACTGTTTACGATGTGCAACAAGGTTTGTTACATCCACTTCGTCCATTAACGTTACGTGAGGAGCTGTGTGTTTAGAGTTAACCATCGCTTTCGCAATTGCTTTACGGATACCGCTCATTTTTTCGCGTGTTTCTGGGAATTCGCCCTCTGGAGCCGGTGCAGCAGCCGGTTTAGCAGCTGTTTCTTGTGGTGCAGCTGTTTCTTGCGGCGCTGCTTCTTGCGCTCCTCCGTTTACAAAGCTGTCGATATCTTCTTTTACAACACGTCCGTTGTTGCCTGAACCAGTAACTTTACGGATGTCTACGCCTTTTTCACGAGCATATTTACGTACAGAAGGCATAGCGATCACTCGTTTGTTCGGGTCAACTTCAGCTTGATCCTGCTGTCCTGCGCCTGTTGCTTTTGCAGGCTCTTGAGCTTGCTCTTCTTTCGCAACGTCTTGTCCAGCTTCTGCTGTTGACTGAACTTGTGCTTCAGTTTTCGCATCATCTGACTCTTCGCTGCCTTTAAATTGAAGGTCTTCGTAACCAGGTGCATCAAACGTAATGATCGTTTGTCCAACAGTTGCAACCGTTCCCTCTTCAACTTTTAATTCTAATACTTTTCCTTTAACAGGTGAAGGAATTTCTACTACTGCTTTATCATTTTGGACTTCAGCCAGTACATCATCTTCGTCAACCTCATCGTTAGGCTTGACAAACCATTTTACGATTTCGCCTTCGTGGATACCTTCCCCGATATCTGGAAGTTTAAATTCAAATGCCACAGTTCTCGACCTCCTAGTTTGATTAAGCAATTTTAAAGTTTACAACGTAAGCATTGAAAACAGATATATAATAGAGGGAAAACCGTTCATCTTCCCTCTCGATTATGCAGTTTGATTAAAATTCAAGTACTTTTCTTGCTGTTTCAAGAACATCTTTATGGTTTGGAAGCCATACGCTCTCCGCTTGAGAGAAAGGAAATACTGTATCAGGCGCAGCCACGCGAAGTACAGGTGCTTCCAAGCTCAAGATCGCACGGTCATTAATTTCTGCTACTACGTTTGCAGCAATACCGGCTTGTTTTTGTGCCTCTTGAACAACAATCGCGCGTCCTGTTTTTTCTACAGATGCGATGATTGTATCAATGTCAAGCGGGCTTACAGTGCGAAGGTCGACAACTTCAGCAGAAATGCCGTCTTTTTCAAGCTCCTCAGCAGCTTTTAATGATTCATGAACCATTGCGCCGTAAGTGATGATTGAAAGGTCAGTACCTTCACGTTTTACGTCTGCTTTGCCAAGCTCAATTGTGTATTCTTCTTCAGGAACTTCCTGACGGAAAGAACGATAAAGCTTCATGTGCTCTAAGAAAACAACAGGATCATTGTCTCTGATCGCAGCAATTAAAAGTCCTTTGGCATCGTAAGGAGTTGATGGAATAACAACTTTGATACCAGGCTGTTGTGCAACAAGACCTTCTAAGCTATCAGCGTGAAGCTCAGGAGTATGAACACCGCCGCCGAACGGAGAACGAATTGTTACAGGTGAAGTCCAGCGTCCGCCAGAACGGTAACGCATACGAGCCATTTGGCCAGAAACTGAATCCATTACTTCGTAAACAAATCCGAAGAATTGGATTTCCATTACCGGGCGGAAGCCGTTTAAGCCTAAACCAAGGGCAAGACCGCCGATACCAGATTCAGCAAGTGGCGTGTCAAACACACGGTCTTCACCGAATTCTTTTTGCAATCCTTCTGTCGCACGGAATACGCCGCCGTTAACACCAACGTCTTCTCCGAAAACTAAGACATTTTCGTCATTTTTCAGTTCTGTGCGTAACGCATCCGTGATTGCTTGAATCATTGTCATTTGCGCCATGGCTTACTTCGACTCCTTCTGTGTATAAATTTCAAATTGCTCCTCAAGGTTGTGAGGCATTTTTTCGTACATGATTTTCATTAAATCAGTTACTTTTTGCTTCGGCTCAGCATCAGCTTTTTTGATCGCTTGTTTAATTTCTTCTTTCGCATCCTCAATTACTTTTGCTTCTTCTTCTTCAGACCATAGGCCTTTGTTTTCAAGGAACGCACGGAAGCGTACAAGCGGATCTTTTTGTTCCCACTCATTTTCGATTTCTTTTGTACGATATTTAGTCGGATCATCACCAGCCATTGTGTGCGGGCCGTAACGGAATGTAAGTGTTTCAATCAGTGTTGGGCCTTCGCCATTGATTGCGCGTTCGCGTGCTTCAGCAGTTGCAGCGTATACAGCAAGCGGATCCATTCCGTCTACTTGTACGCCGACAATACCTGCAGCTACTGCTTTTTGTGCAATTGTTTCAGCCGCAGATTGTTTTTCAACCGGAGTTGAAATCGCGTAGCGGTTGTTTTGTACTACGAAGATTGCAGGTGCTTTATAAGCGCCGGCAAAGTTAATTCCTTCGTAGAAGTCCCCTTGTGAAGCTCCGCCGTCACCAGTGTAAGTGATTGCGACAGCTTTTTTACCGCGTTTTTTAAGACCTAGCGCAACACCGGCAGTTTGAATGTATTGAGCACCGATAATGATTTGTGGAGAAAGGGCATTCACATCATCAGGCATTTGGTTTCCTCTGAAATGTCCGCGAGAGAAAAGAAACGCTTGATATAATGGAAGGCCGTGCCAAATTAACTGAGGCACATCACGGTATCCAGGAAGAACAAAATCTTCTTTTTCAAGCGCGAAATGCGTTGCAATCTGAGAAGCTTCTTGACCCGCAGTAGGAGCGTAGAATCCGAGACGTCCTTGACGGTTTAATGAGATAGAGCGCTGATCAAGCACACGCGTAAATACCATGCGTCGCATTAGCTCTTTTAATTGATCATCTGTTAAATCAGGCATCGCCGCTTCATTCACGACTTCTCCCTTTTCATTTAAAATTTGGAACGTTTCGAACTGCTTCTTAATGGCATCAAATTGCTTTTTACTATCAACGATAGCTTTTTTCGTTTTTGCAGCCATACTAAGTCACCTCTTCCTTTCTTTTAAACAGTCATTAGACGTGCATTCCTTTTATACATACAAACTTAGGGTACCCTAAAGTATTAGCAGTAAGTCGTATATATTTTAGCCGATCCCCAGTTTGCCAAAACCTTTTATGTAGGATAGTTACACTCTGCTTTGAACTGTATTATTTCGAAGTTGTAAAAAACTAATACAACACCGCTTAACATGGATTAGTTTACACCAAATAAAGAAGAGCCGTCAATCGTTTTCATCGCTGATTTTCAATAAATGTATTCGCTTTACATTTTCAATAAAAAAACAGATGCCAGCTGTATCCAAAACTGTACTAGTATACATCTCCTCACTGTACTACAATAGAAATGAAAATTTTGAACGAAATTGGCGTCGTGTTTATTTTAAAAAAGAGCTGTTCATAGTCAGCTCTTTTTCACGTGATAGCCTGCTGCATCATATAGATCTTCCCGGGCTTTATTATATTTTTCTGTTTGTTCATTAAATTCTCCGCTGTATTTAAGGACCTTTTCATAAGAAGTATTGACTTTATCGATCTGCTTGTCCAGATCATCTCGTGCCAAGTCTTTATCTTTCAGCTGCATATACAGCTTTTTATTAAGCTGAAGCGCTTTTTTATACTCTTCATACATGGAACCATATGATGTATATCTTTTCTTCATATGGCTTGCTGCGGCATCGGCCTTTTCTTTTATGTGTTTATCCTTAATTTGTTCAGCAGACGTTTTGGCTTCCTCAAATTCCGATTCCGATTTTTTGATGCTGTCATTTTCAATCTTCAGATGTTCTTCGCGCTGGCTGACATTTTCTAGCGCTTCGTTAGATAAAGCAACAATTTTTTTATAATCATCCATATTGAGCTTCATAACATCATCGTAAAGCTGGTTTTCCTTCGCCTCTAATTCTTCGAGCGTTTTCTGTTCTTCTAGAAACGGCTTTTCCGATTCCGCAGCTTTTTCTAATGAATGATGAAGTGAATCAACTGGGCCCTGTCCCATGCATCCTGTTAATATCAGTGTCATCGTACAAAAAGCTCCGATTTTCATTCCGGGCTGCCGTTTTAATGCGTCTTTCACGTTAAATCCCCCAATCTTGACAGTTTCTACTATAAAATCCATGGGGACGTTTGGCAATAGCTGTACTGGATAAGGCAGCTCTGAATCACATCAAAAAAATGAAAAATCAGGACAGATGACCATACAACTTTTTTGTTTTTACATAGGTTATAGTAGACGCTATGCCTACTTCTAAAGGCTCTGGCGTAATTAAAAGAGGAGGTTTTTTTATATGTATGGATATGGTTACGGCGGAGGCTGCTGCAGTTATGGTGGTTACGGATATGGCGGTTATGGCTACGGCCGCACCTTTGCGCTAATCGTTGTTTTATTCATTCTGTTAATCATTGTCGGAGCTGCTTATTTAGGCGGAGGCTGTTGCTAATTACACAGGGTGAACTTGACCAGCCGTAAATGGCTGGTCATTTGTTTCGTTGCACCTTTGTGAAGAAATCCGATATAATTTACATATTAAGCTTTAGGAGTGAAGTTTCTTGATTACTATGGAAAACATCGTACGTGACGGCCATCCAGCCCTCAGAGAAACAGCCGAACCTGTTGAGCTGCCTCCGACTGATGCAGAAAAACAGCAGCTGGCCGACATGATCGAATTTGTTAAGAACAGCCAAAATCCGGAATTAGCCGAAAAATACAAGCTGCGTCCAGGCGTAGGACTCGCAGCTCCTCAAATTAATATCAAAAAACGAATGATCGCTGTTCATGCGGAAGATGCTTCTGGTAAGTTATACAGCTATGCTTTGTTTAATCCTAAGATCGTCAGCCATTCTGTTGAAAAAAGCTACTTAACAAGCGGCGAAGGCTGCCTGTCTGTTGATGAAGCGATTCCCGGTTATGTTCCCCGCTATGCTCGCATCAGAGTAAAAGGAACAACCCTTGAAGGCGAAAACATTGATATCCGTTTAAAAGGATTTCCGGCTATTGTGTTTCAGCACGAGATTGATCATCTGAACGGTGTTATGTTCTATGATCATATTGATAAGGAGAATCCTTTCAAAGAACCTGAACATGCAATCGCGATTGAGCGCTAAAAGAAAAACGGCTGGCACAGTGCCAGCCGTTTCTTTATTTTAAAAGACCCAATTCTTTCACAGCGTATGCAATTCCATCCTCGTCTACCGGCTTTGTTACAAAGTCCGCGATTTCTTTCAATTCAGGAACAGCATTTCCCATAGCTACGCCTGTCCCGACATATTCAATCATTTGCAGATCGTTTAATCCGTCGCCGAAAGCATATGTATCGCTGATATCAAACGGTAGACGCTCGATCACCTTTTTGATCCCTTCCGCCTTCGAACCTCCATGCGGCAGAACATCGGTCGAATACTCATGCCAGCGCACTAAATCAAATTCAGGAAAAGCGGCATAAGCTTTTTCTTCTTCATCCTGGCAAAATAATAGAAGCTGAAAAATTTCTTTACCTTCATAGAAAAGGTCATCGGTTTCTGGATAATCGGTTTTAAGGCTGCCGATTCCCTCCAAAACATGAGGGTGATCCGCAACAGTCGCTTTCATCGTGTCCTCAGCCATAAACACGACAGGATGTTTCCCCTCTCCCGCCTGCTTTAATAAGCGCCTGATTGCCTCTTCAGGCAGCGGATTTTTATAAATTACTTGATTTTCAAAGACAACATACTGCCCGTTATAGGAAATAAATGAGTGTATGCCCAGCTCCTCCAAAATCGGCTTAACCAAAAAAGGTGACCGCCCGCTGGCAATAAACACATGATGCCCTTGACGTTGCAGCTCCGCTACCGTTTTTCTCGTACTTTCCGGTATATTCTTGTCATGATCATATATCGTACCGTCAATATCAAAAAAGATTAATTTTGAATCCATTGTAACGTCCCCTTTATCGTCTTGATCTGCAATTCCCACCCTCATCATACAAAAAGATTGCCATTCAGCAAACTATTTCGTTCAAAAATCATATTAAATTCCATTAATAACCACGAAAAGTCTTCCTCAACCTCCGTATACTATTCGTATAAAAGAACTCTGGACAAATGTTTATTAAAGGAGGGACTGACAAATGCTGCGCAAATTAAGAAAGAAACTCAGAAGACAATGGAACGGAATGCTCCGCAAGAAAGCCATTGCCTGACAAGGGATCTTTCACTTTTCGAGAGATCCTTATTTTGCTCAAGGCTTTCCTTATATTCCGTTTTCGAATATAATAGAGTAAGCGAGTCTAACATACGGCATTTAAGGAGAGATTTGGATGATTTATAAGGTATTTTATCAAGAAAAGGCTGACGAAGTACCTGTTCGGGAAAAGACAGATTCACTTTATATTGAAGGCGTATCTGAGCGTGACGTCAGAACAAAGTTGAAAGAGAAGAAATTTAATATTGAGTTTATCACACCTGTTGATGGTGCATTTTTAGAATATGAACAACAGAGCGAAAATTTTAAAGTATTGGAGTTATGAGCGGTATGAAATTTGTAAAAAATGATCAGACTGCTGTTTTCGCCCTCGGAGGTTTGGGCGAAATCGGTAAAAATACGTACGCAGTTCAATTTCAGGATGAAATTGTGCTGATTGATGCAGGGATCAAGTTTCCCGAGGATGAACTGCTCGGCATTGACTACGTTATCCCTGATTACACGTATTTAGTCAAAAATGAAGATAAAATTAAAGGGCTTTTTATCACCCACGGGCACGAAGACCACATCGGCGGTATTCCGTACCTGCTCAGACAAGTGAATATTCCTGTTTACGGCGGTAAACTCGCGATCGGCTTACTTCGGAATAAACTTGAAGAGCATGGATTATTAAGACAGACGAAACTGAACATTATCGGTGAAGATGATATCGTAAAGTTCCGCAAAACGGCTGTGTCATTCTTCAGAACAACACATAGCATTCCGGATTCCTACGGTATAGTTGTAAAGACGCCGCCAGGAAACATCGTACATACTGGAGATTTCAAATTCGACTTTACTCCAGTTGGCGAGCCAGCAAACTTGACGAAAATGGCCGAAATCGGAAAAGAAGGCGTTCTGTGCCTCCTTTCAGACAGCACAAACAGTGAGAACCCAGAGTTCACTATGTCTGAACGCCGTGTCGGAGAAAGCATTCATGACATTTTCCGCAAGGTAGACGGCCGAATTATCTTCGCTACGTTTGCGTCGAATATCCACCGCTTGCAGCAGGTAATTGAGGCTGCTGTATTAAATGGAAGAAAAGTTGCCGTATTTGGACGCAGTATGGAATCGGCTATCGAAATCGGACAAACTCTCGGATATATTAACTGTCCTAAAAATACATTTATTGAGCATAACGAAATCAATCGTTTGCCTGCCAATAAAGTAACAATTTTATGTACAGGAAGCCAAGGGGAACCGATGGCGGCATTATCAAGAATTGCAAACGGGACACACCGCCAGATTTCAATTAATCCTGGAGATACAGTTGTATTTTCTTCGTCCCCTATCCCAGGCAACACAATCAGCGTGAGCCGGACGATCAACCAGCTGTATCGCGCGGGGGCCGAGGTTATTCACGGACCTCTTAATGATATCCATACATCCGGTCACGGCGGACAGGAAGAACAGAAGCTGATGCTTCGTTTAATCAAGCCTAAATTCTTCATGCCGATTCACGGTGAGTACAGAATGCAAAAGATGCATGTCAAACTTGCAACAGATTGTGGCATCCCTGAAGAAAACTGCTTTATCATGGATAATGGTGAAGTATTGGCGCTTAAAGGCGATGAAGCTTCAGTTGCCGGTAAAATTCCGTCCGGTTCAGTATACATTGACGGAAGCGGCATCGGTGATATTGGCAATATCGTGCTTCGTGACCGCAGAATTCTTTCTGAAGAAGGTCTTGTCATTGTGGTTGTCAGCATTGACATGGAAGGCTTTAAGATTTCAGCGGGACCTGATTTGATTTCCAGAGGATTTGTGTACATGAGAGAATCTGGCGACTTGATCAATGACGCTCAAGAGCTTATCTCAAACCACCTACAAAAAGTGATGGAACGAAAAACGACTCAATGGTCTGAAATCAAAAATGAGATTACAGACACGCTTGCGCCGTTCTTATATGAAAAAACGAAACGCCGTCCGATGATCCTTCCGATCATCATGGAAGTTTAAAAAAAAGATGCACTCACTTTGGAGTGCATCTTTTTTTATTGCAATGCAATATGCTGAAATGATTTTACATCAAATAATCCTGTTGTCGTCATTTTGATGTCAGGAATGACAGGCAAAGCTAAAAACGACAGCGTCAAAAATGGATTAAACCCGCCTGTGAAACCGACTAATAACAATTTATCATGCAGCGTCAGTAAGCTTTGATTCACCTGTTCTGCAGATTGGTCGGATAATAATCCCGCAATCGGCAGCGGAACTGAATGAAGCTCTTCTCCATTTTTTATGACCGTTAACCCTCCGCCAATTTCATGCAGCTTATTAACTGCAGCCGCGATATCGGCATCATTTGCTCCGACGGCAATAATATTATGGGAATCGTGCGAGATGGTTGTAGCTATCGCTCCGCTCTTCAATCCAAATCCTTTCACAACACCAAGCCCGATTTCTTTTAAACCATTATGCCGCTCAACAACTGCAATCTTTAACAAATCGAGCTCAATGTCAGACTCAAAGTCGCGGGCATTAGGAGTCTCGACATGTATCAATCGTGTTTCAAGCTGATTTGGAATGATTTGAATCACATTGATCTGCTGCTTTGGATCAATTGGCATATGAAAATTCTGTTTGTTAAGAGGAGCAGCAAGCTTAACAGAATCAAGCAGTGCTGCTTCTGGTGCCGCCGTTGAAGCATTATCTTGATACATTGCTTTGCTGCCTTCAGCAACAGTCTGTCCTTTTACCATCGTCATTGTGACAGTGACGTTTTCCAGATCAGATACAAAGAGCAAATCAGCGTCAAAACCCGGGGCAATCGCTCCCTTTGTATCTAATCCATAGCATTCGGCTGCATTAAGGCTTCCTAATTGATAGGCTAAAAACGGGTTTAGTCCGGCTTGAATCGCCATTTTTACCTGATGATTCACACTACCCTCTGACAATAAATCATCCACATGCTTATCATCCGTACAGAAGAAGAAACGGCGCGCGTTCTTTTCATTCACCGCCGGCAGCACATTGAGAGTGTTTTTTGCGACTGACCCTTCACGCATCATCACATACATTCCCCTTCTAATACGATCAAGGGCTTCTTCCTTCGTCGTTACTTCATGATCGTTTAAGACCAATGCGGTTCTATATATGTTAATGAGATCTGTAGATAATCCCGCCAAATGACCGTCTATCCGCTTTCCTGCAACACGGGCATCGAGCAGTTTCTGAACCATATCTTCTTCAGCCTGCTGAACCGACACATAATCCATAACTTCAGCCAGCCCCAATACTTCTTCCTCTTCGTAAAAAGGCTTTAAATCGGCAGCTTTGAGCACTGCGCCTGATCGCTCAAAGCTTGCGGCAGGCACACTGGAGGGGAGCATAAAATGGATATTCAGCGGTGTTTGCCGAGCCTGTTCAATCATGAATGCAATCCCTTTTTCCCCAGACACATTCGCGATCTCATGCGGATCGGTAACAACGGTCGTCACGCCATGCGGCAGTATCGCTTTAGCGAATTCTATTGGTGTAACCATTGATGACTCAATATGTACATGTCCATCAATAAATCCCGGAACAATCATTTGTCCCTCCGCATCAATGATATTTTCGCCTTCATACTCGCCGAGGCCTACAATGACTCCATCTGTAATCGCAATATCTTCATATATCCACTCTTGATTATATACGTCCATGATTTTTCCGTTCTTAATGACGATATCAGCTTTTTGTCTTCGGGCTGAAGCATTCAGCCTATTGACCAGCGCTTCTTTATTCAAATAGGCCCCTCCTCTTTTTTATTATATGGTACAATATGCTATCGGAACGCCTATGCTTAGTCAATAAAATTTTAAGAAATTGACGCTCATTTCATTAAAGTTGTTATATTCTGATAATATTTAAAAAACCGCCCTTTGGGGACGGCTTGTTTTACTGCTATTTTGTATGAAGAACTCTTTTTTCGAAACGGGAAATGTCTGTAACTGATCCAATGACGATGAGAATATCTTCTTGATGGATAACTTCCGTCGCAAGAGGTGATACGATGACTTCCTTGCCTCTTTTAATGGCTACGATGTTAATACCGTATTTCGCACGAATATCTAAATCGAGAAGCGTATTTCCAGCCAGGCGGCTGTTAGCTACGATTTCAACAAGACTATGCTCTTCAGACAGCTCCAAATAATCAAGTACGTTGTTGGACACGATGTTATGTGCAATTCGTTTTGCCATATCGCGTTCTGGGTGGACGATGTGATCTGCACCGATTTTAGACAGCACTTTTTCGTGATAATCATTCTGTGCCTTAACTGTAATGGTATGAACGCCAAGTTCTTTCAGAATGAGAGTCGTTAAAATACTCGCTTGAATATTTTCTCCGATTGCTACAATAACGTGGTCAAAATTTCGCAGACCCAAATTTTTCAGGACAGATTCGTCTGTTGAATCACCGATAACGGCGTGGGATGCGATCTTGGCATATTCGTTGACTTTATCTTCATCGATATCCATCGCCATAACCTCGACGCCTTCTTCGCTTAATGCTTTGCAAATACTGCCACCAAAACGGCCAAGTCCAATTACCGCAAATTCTTTTTTCATAATGGTGCTCCTTTACCTGACTTCATATTGATCAAATTTTATCATATTCTTTTGTAACAGTGTTAATTTCGTTACCCTTGTGGGAGCGAATTCATATGCCGCTTGAGCTTTTCAGCAAACACCGGTGACAAATGCATCTCCGCTCCGCGTTCAATTTCAATCTGATAGTGCTGAGGCGGGGCAGTTTCCGCTTCTTTTCGGAGGACGAGAAAGGTTAAGCAGTCTGTGTAGCGCCTTCCGCCTGCCTCAACGTCTACAAATGCCGGCCGATACGTAAGAGATTCAACGCCTTCCCTTTTATACAGATAGGAGAGAGCAGAGAAAGGAATACGATATAAAACGCCTTCTGTTATTCCTCCGTCTTCCATCATATCCGCTCTTGAGCCGTCTTCCCTTTTTAGTGTGAAGCGGGTTGTGTAACCTTTTAAAACAGCTCTTCCCACTGGATCTTGAAAATAGTGATCGACTCCAGCCTTTTGAAAGCGGCCATTGTCCATGCAGGACCCATAGGCAAAATAATAAACAGGATTTTGCGATTTGCTGATCATCTGATGTTCTTTCCAGTCGCCGCTGTTTATTATCGGAAAGCCGGCACACTCGTCTTTGTTCATAAAATAAACAAGCGCTTTTTTGATCCCGGCATCCGTTTCTACAAGCACCGTTTGTTTATCATAGCCTTGATAAAATTGATCGAGCTTATGTATACACAATTCGTCTGCTTCATATATCTCGCCGCATATATAGCCCTCATCTTCAAAAACGGCTGCGGGTCCCTCTTTTGCAGCAAACAGACGTCCCTTCGTTCTGGCCTGCTCATTAATACATGCCGATTGAGCAAGCAGATGATGATTTTCTTCATGTTTTCTTAATGTCCCGTATACAAACAGAAGCGAGTTCATCTTCATGTTCCCCCTCTCAGCTGTCTGATGTTAAAGGCAAAACAACTTGAAAGACGCTGCCTTTTCCAGCTTCACTTTCGATTTTCAATTCCCCGTCATGTTCTTTCAAAATTCTCAAACAAATGGCAAGTCCGAGCCCGGTGCCCTTTTCTTTTGTTGAATAAAAAGGTTTACCAATCTGTTTAAGCTTTTCCTGCGGCATGCCGTTCCCTTCATCTTTGACGCTTATCACTGCATGAGAGGCTGTTTTAGCAGTCGAAATGGTTACGACACCGCCTTTTGGCATTGCCTCAATCCCATTTTTTATGATATTGATAAAGACCTGCTTCAGCTGATTTTCGTCTCCGTTAATGATACAGCCATCTGTCTCTTTGAAATTTTTTTCTATGACGATATTGGACAGAATAGCATTGGTATCAAGCAATGTCGTGACTTGTTTCAGGATCTCGTTGAGCTGATGCATTTTAAATGTAACCGCCTGCGGTTTTGCAAGCAGCAGCAGCTCGCTGAGCACCAAATCGATTCTTTTAATCTCTGAAAAGATGATGTCAAAATAGCCTTTTCTGTCCGGGTATTGTGTTTTCATAATCTGAAGGAAACCGCTGACAGATGTTAAAGGGTTTCTGACCTCGTGTGCAATACCAGCGGCAAGCTCACTCGTAATTGACAGTTTTTGAGATTCTCTCGCCAGCCGTTCATTAATCTCAATGAGCTCATCTTCAGCCTCTTTCCGCTCAGTAATATCTGACATTGTACCTAGGCTGCCTGTAAATTGGCCATCTCGGTCGTAGTAAAGTTTATAATGAACTTCTCCCCAAAAAATCGTGCCGCTCTTTTTCACGTATTTTGCCGTAAACATGCCAGAAGACGCTTTGTTTTGAATTTGGCTGTTAATGTGGTCGGCTACGTGCTTTTCTTTTATGAAGTAATCATTATACATCGTTCCCATACATTCACTGATTGAAAAGCCGGTTATGGATGCCCACGCTTGGTTTAAATATGTAATTTCGCCTTTTGCATTCGTTTGAAATACGATTTCCTGCAAATTATCCATGATGCGGTTTTTTTCTTCAGAGAGCTGTTTATACTTCCATTCATTATCCTTCATTTTCTTAACCAGCTGCTGTTTCTCATCGACATAATAAGCCAGCATCCAAACACTTACTATCGTGACTGCAGTATACACAATATCAACAGGCCAATTAATCGGGTTTTTGCCTATAATATAAAATAAATAATCCCAAAACATAATAAAAATCATTGCCAAAATGATGGAAATGATACGAGCTTGATATTTTCTCATATGACCACCTGCCGCTTGTGTTTCTCTACTTATTGTACCATTCTTCGACAAATAATTGAGTAAAATATGTAAAGTATCCCAAATCATTCATTACCTAATGTTCATGATGTTATATCTTAGGCGGCGGTAATCAGAAATTGGCACAAAAAAAAAGACGGAGATTCTATCGCTCCGCCTTTTTCAAACATGTTATTATTCTTTTAAAGCGGCTTGAATTTCTTCGAGAAGCAGCTGTGCACCTTCAGGGCTTAACGTAATTTTACCGTTGCCGTATTCTTTATTTTCTGAAGTGATTTCTCCGGTCATAAAACAGACGCCATGAGGTTTGTACTTTTTCAGGATAATTTTATCTCCGTCAACAAAAAACTCAATGCTGTCTTTTATAGCAATATCAAGTGCCCGTCTTAATTCTATCGGCATGACAATACGCCCTAATTCATCTACTTTTCTTACAACACCTATTGATTTCATAAAAACCCTTCTTCCTTTAAATGTTTCTACTCATATAATGTTTAAGGATGCACCTCAATATATCGTAGACGTACGAAACTTAGAAAAAGTTTCCCGCTTTCTATAAGAATCACAAGATATTTTTTCCATGAAACCGAAAAATGTATTACTTCTGTTACACAGTTCCGTGATTTTTTACAAAAACATTTCTTTCCCGACGCACACCCCCACAAATCGCTTTATTTCTTAGAAACTTTAAATGTAGAATCATATAAAATCAGGATAAAGATTGGGTGAAAACATGTTTCAATCAACTGAAATCGGGATTGACTTAGGAACAGCTAATATACTTGTTTACAGCAAAAATAAAGGGATTATCTTAAATGAACCATCTGTTGTTGCAGTGGATACAACGACAAAAGCAGTTCTTGCAATCGGGGCTGACGCGAAAAACATGATCGGTAAAACACCGGGAAAAATTGTCGCTGTCAGACCAATGAAAGATGGCGTTATCGCGGACTATGATATGACAACCGATCTGCTAAAACACATTATGAAAAAAGCCGCAAAAAGCATCGGCATGTCGTTCAGAAAACCGAACGTCGTCGTTTGTACACCTTCAGGCTCAACAGCAGTAGAACGCCGCGCCATCAGTGATGCGGTGAAAAATTGCGGCGCTAAAAACGTTCATTTAATTGAAGAGCCAGTAGCAGCCGCGATCGGAGCGGATTTACCGGTCGATGAGCCGGTTGCCAATGTGGTAGTAGATATCGGCGGAGGGACGACAGAGGTCGCCATCATCTCCTTCGGCGGTGTTGTTTCCTGCCACTCTATCAGAATAGGCGGAGACCAGCTTGATGAGGATATCGTTTCTTTCGTCCGGAAAAAATACAATTTACTGATCGGCGAACGCACAGCTGAGCAGGTAAAAATGGAAATTGGCCATGCCTTGATTGAGCATGTTCCTGAAGCAATGGAAATTCGGGGACGCGACCTCGTGACAGGCCTTCCAAAAACCATTATGCTTCAATCTAATGAAATTCAAGATGCAATGCGTGAATCTCTCCTCCATATTCTCGAAGCCATCAGAGCTACACTTGAGGACTGCCCGCCTGAATTGAGCGGAGATATTGTTGACCGCGGCGTTATTTTAACAGGCGGCGGCGCGCTCCTTAACGGGATTAAAGAATGGCTCACAGAAGAGATTGTCGTGCCTGTACACGTGGCGCAAAACCCGCTTGAATGTGTGGCAATCGGCACCGGCCGTTCTTTAGAAGTGATTGATAAGCTTCAAAAGGCGGTTAAATAGTCTTTTCTCGAAAAAAATCTCACATATAGCGAATTTCTTGCTTCTTTTTTCCTCACTCCCTACATATTGTGGGAAATGGAGAAACGTTAAGGAGGAAACAGATGCTAAGAGATTTAGGAAGAAGAGTAGCGATCGCAGCCATTTTAAGCGGAATTATTCTTGGAGGCATGAGCATTTCTTTAGCAAATATGCCCCATTCGCCTGCAGGCGATACTGTAAAACTGAATCATCCGTAATATCGAAAGACCCAAGACAGTGTTTTGGGTTTTTCACTTTGGCCTCCTTTCTTTCCTTTATAGGATCATATTTGATATGATGAGAAAAAAGCTTAAGGAGGAATGATTCATGGATTCATTTTCACAGAAATTAAATACATATGCGCAGCTGGCTGTAGAGGTCGGCGTAAACGTCCAAAAAGGCCAGTATGTAGTTGTAAATGCTTCAACAGATGTACAGGATTTTGTCCGCTTAATTGTGAAGCATGCATATGAAAAAGGTGCAAAAAATGTCACGGTGAATTGGCAGGATGACGAAGTCGCCAAATTAAAATATGAACTCGCGCCTTTTGAAGCTTTTGAAGAATACCCTGAATGGGAAGCAAAAGGCAGAGAAGAGCTTGCTAAAAAAGGAGCCGCTTTCATCTCTATTGTGTCGTCAAACCCAGACTTACTAAAAGGTGTAGATTCTAAACGGATTGCTGCCTTCCAAAAAGCAGCAGGCAAAGCATTACATACATACAGACAATATATTCAATCTGACAAAGTCAGCTGGACTGTCGTAGGTGCGGCGTCAGCGGGCTGGGCTCAAAAAGTTTTTCCAGGCAAATCAGAGGAGGATGCGATTCAGCTTCTGTGGGAAGAAATTTTCAAAGCGACGCGCGTAAACGAAGACAACCCGGTTCAAGCGTGGATGAATCATGATCAAAATCTTCATGAAAAAGTTGACCATTTGAACGAGAGACATTATGCTGCTTTACATTATCAAGCAGAAGGAACTGATTTAACAATTAAGCTCCCTAGGAAGCATGTTTGGGCTGGTGCTGGAAGCGTGAGTGAGAGCGGCCATGAGTTTATGGCCAATATGCCGACAGAAGAAGTATTCACGCTTCCGCAAAAAGACGGGGTCGACGGAGTGGTATCAAGCACAAAACCGTTAAGCTACGGTGGAAATATTATTGAAAACTTCACCCTCACGTTTGAAAATGGCCGTATAATCGATATTAAAGCGGAAAAAGGTGAGGACATTTTAAAAGAACTGGTGGAAACAGATGAGGGTTCTCACTATTTAGGTGAAGTGGCGCTTGTTCCTTACGATTCACCTATATCACAATCAAATATTCTTTTCTATAACACATTGTTTGATGAAAACGCGTCAAATCATTTGGCGATTGGAAGTGCATATGCCTTTAACATTGAAGGCGGGAAACAGATGTCTCGTGAGGAGCTTGTTAAAGAAGGCTTAAATGAAAGCATTACACACGTGGACTTTATGATTGGTTCTAAGGATATGAATATTGACGGAATTACGTCAGACGGAAAAAGAGAGCCTATCTTCAGAAACGGAAATTGGGCTTTTTAAATAAACAAAAGGAGGCTTTTCGCCTCCTTTTTATTTTTCTGCTTCATACATTTGCAGATTGGCATAAACCGTTTCTAATATAGGTGCTGCAAGAGATAAACGCTTTGCTTTTTCAAGCAAAAAGCCGTGCAGGTGGTCGCCTTCAGTTGTTTGTCCGTTTTCCATATCACGAAGCATGGAGGATTTCATATGATAAGACATGCTTGTCATCGTACGGAAGCTCTCTTCTTCAAGATCCGGATCTGCAGGAACGCCTTCTTTTCGTAGAATAGCTCCAATTTCCCCAATAAGCATTTGGACCGTGTGACGTCCGCCTTCTGTCTCGAGGATCGGGCCAAGCGGTCTTTGAAATAACGTTGTAATCCCCGCTTGCGCCGCAATAAACAGATACTTTTTCCAAATGTCCTTCTCGATATGCCCGCTGATAATGACTTCTGCCTTCACGCCTGAAAATGCCTCTTCAAGCGCTGTTATCCGTTCCGTACGCTCACCGTTCCACTCTCCGAATACAAAACGATGCGATGCACTCGTATGGTGAATTTCCCCCTTATTGTTTAGAGCACTTTCTATAAAACACAAACCGCCCAGCACCTGTTCTTTTGAAAATGCCGTAAACAGCTGCTCGTAGTGGCGGTACCCATTTAAGAAAGGGATAATGACAGATTCGCGACCGATAAACGGTTTGACATCGTCTATCACCTGATCAAGTGAATATGCTTTAGAAGCGATGATAACGACGTCAAAATGCCCTGTTTCTCCGGCACTGATTAATGCGGGCTGAAATGATACATCCCCCTTTTCACTATGGATGACAAGCCCAGTTTCTTTTAACTGTTCAGCTCTTTTATGGCGTACGAGAAATGTCACATCATTGCCTTTCTCTGCAAGCCGGCCGCCAATATATCCGCCTACTCCTCCTGCTCCGACAACTAAAAATTTCATGCTGTGATCCCCTTTCAACTCTATGTATCAAAAAGAAGCAGAGGAATCTCTGCTTCTTTTATTACGCGTATAGTTCAGCCAGTTTTTTCTGCACATCAGCATTTTCAAGGAACTCATCATAGCTCATTTGCTTATCGACGATGCCTTTAGGTGTAATTTCTATAATTCTGTTTGCAATTGTCTGTACAAACTGATGGTCATGGGATGTGAACAGCATAGCGCCTTTAAAGCTGATTAAGCCGTTATTGAGCGCTGTAATGGATTCTAAGTCTAAATGGTTGGTCGGCTCATCTAAAATTAAAATATTGGCGCCAGAAAGCATCGCTTTCGACAGCATACAGCGAACCTTTTCTCCCCCGGATAGTACATTTGCTTTTTTGTGGACTTCTTCTCCGGAGAACAGCATGCGACCTAAGAATCCGCGTAAAAAGCTCTCACTTTGGTCATGGGGAGAATATTGGCGAAGCCAGTCTACAAGATTCAGATCACTGCCTTCGAAATATTCGCTGTTGTCTTTTGGAAAATACGTTTGAGATGTCGTAACGCCCCATTTAAACGTTCCGCTGTCAGCTTCCATTTCCCCGGAAATGATTTTAAACAGCGTAGTAACAGCCAATTCGTTGCGGCCAGTGAAAGCAATTTTATCTTCTCTATTCATAATAAAGCTGACATTGTCGAGTACCTTGACACCATCGATTGTTTTCGTTAAGCCTTCCACCCGAAGAACATCATTTCCGATTTCCCGTTCCGGCGTAAAGTTAACATAAGGATAGCGACGGGAAGACGGTTTAATATCATCCAGCGTAATTTTTTCGAGAAGTTTCTTTCTTGATGTAGCTTGCTTAGATTTAGACGCATTGGCGCTGAATCTAGCGACAAACTCTTGAAGCTGTTTAATTTGTTCTTCTTTTTTCTTGTTCGCTTCTTGAGAAAGCTTTAATGCCAACTGGCTTGATTCATACCAGAAATCATAGTTTCCGACATAGATTTGGATCTTGTTAAAATCAAGGTCAGCAATGTGTGTACACACTTTATTTAAGAAGTGACGGTCATGGGATACAACAATAACAGTGTTTTCGAAGTTAATCAGAAACTCTTCCAGCCACTGAATCGCCTGAAGGTCCAAGTGGTTCGTCGGCTCATCAAGCAGCAGAACATCCGGCTTGCCGAATAATGCCTGTGCCAAGAGCACTTTTACTTTCTCTGAACCGCCAAGGTCTTCCATCTTCTTCGTATGAAGATCTTCTGAAATACCAAGGCCTTTTAAAAGGATCGCAGCTTCACTTTCCGCTTCCCATCCATTCAGCTCCGCAAATTCACCTTCGAGTTCAGCAGCACGAATTCCATCCTCATCTGAGAAATCAGGCTTCATGTAAATGGCGTCTTTCTCCTGCATGACTTCATACAGGCGTTTGTGGCCCATAATAACCACTTTCAGCACTTCATACTCTTCGTACTCGAAATGGTTCTGCTTCAAGATGGCAAGACGCTCGCCAGGACTCATATGAACATCGCCTGTCTGAGGCTCGATTTCGCCAGAGAGCACTTTCAGAAACGTTGATTTACCGGCACCATTTGCACCAATTAACCCATAGCAGTTGCCTGGGGTAAATTTAATATTAACATCTTCAAATAACTTGCGATCCGCAAACCGCAAGCTTACATTATTTACAGCAATCATTTATTATCCTCCATCATGTCTATCATCAATAAAAGTATACCATGAATGCAGGGCAAGAGAAATGATTCCCTGATAAAACAAGAGAGAAAACACTTATACACCTAAACCGGCCAGCTATGTTACAATTAAACAGAGAGAATGCATCCGGCTGGAAAATTACACACTCTCATGGAGGAACACGTTGAGGCTTTTAACACTTACTGAATACTGTTTATTGATCTTTTTTACGGGCTTTTACCTTGCCGTAACAGGCTTTACCGCCAAAGATATCGGCTTATATATTGGAATAGCCCTGATTTATATATTTTCGCACATTTTTTCTAAACGACTTTTAGAAAAGCGCGGAAAAGAGAACAAACAGGTTCACCTTTTCTTCAGTGTACTGGCCATTATCGGTTCAGTGTTCATTACTGTATTATGCATTGCATTGGTCGCTTCTTTTTCAAATTAAAAAACGCCTGCTGTCCAAAGGCCAGCAAGGCGTTTTTATTTTGTTTGACGCATTTCGTTAAACGGGAAAAAGACAAACTTCGATGTGCCGACAATCCGGTCTTCCGCAATCAGTCCCAGCCCATTTCGGCTGTCCATTGAATTCAGCCGGTTATCCCCCATGACAAAATATTTGCCTTTCGGAACCTTAACCGGTCCAAAGTCGCCTGTCAGACTGACACCAAGTTTTTCTGCTTCCTGTTTGTTTTTAGACAAGTAAGGCTCGGCTACTTTTTTTCCGTTTATATAAAGCGTGTCATCCTTCATTTGAACGGTTTCTCCGGGCTTTCCGATCAATCTTTTTACGTAATGGATTTTCGAAGTCTCACCGTTGATAATGACGATATCTCCGCGCTTCAGCTCGCCGATATAGTTGACTGTCTTATTCACAAACAGCCTTTCTCCATCATGTAATGTGGGATACATAGATGAACCTTCAACTAAATAAGGTTCAAACAAAAAGTGACGGATCAGGAGAGCCAGCAGAACCGCGATGACAATCGCTTTTCCCCATTCCAAGTACGTATTGGTTTTTTTCTTCGCCGTTTTTTCAATTTTCGTGTTTTTTTCCTCGGTCAAAGTGTTTCCTCCTAGACGATTGCTATGTCAGTTGTTTCCCTTCTTTTACTTTATCATAAAAGATAATAAAATACATAACTTAACCGCGCTCCAGCGAGCAGGATAAAGAAAAAGCGTCCTTTTGAATGGGACTGACCCCATAATATGAGACAAATAAAAAACACCTTCTAGTTTGAA
>NZ_CATYRA010000019.1:0-29849 GCF_958411575.1 uncultured Bacillus sp. | reverse complement strand
CCGTTTTCAAACTAGAAGGTGTTTTTTATTTGTCTCATATTATGGGGTCAGTCCCCCCATGCCGAGTGGTTTTTATTAGTTGATGACAGAAAAACTGTTGATGATGCCGTTCGGATTTTCCCATACTTTTTTGAACGTCTTATTTTCAAGGTTATAGGAATAAATCGTCCGCACCTTGGCTTCGCGCCCTGTTTCATCCTTCAATTTTTTAGCCCCTTCGGCTTCGGCAAGAAAATAAATGTTCTTTCCATCCTTAGAGAACTGCGGCTGTGCGTCAATTAACAGCTTGAATGATTTTTGATTTGAAATGATGGTTTCATACTTTTTCGTATCCGCATTCAGCATCTGAACAGCAGCGGTTTGCTCCGTGCCTTTCTGCGTATATGATGTAAACAAAATCCGTTTATCATCATCAGAAACAGCAATATCGCTGATAAACTGGTCAAGGCTCTTCAGCTCATCAAATTTGTTTTGATGGCCCGCCGCAAAATGAATTGTTGTCGGTTCAGGATCGATTCCCTTTTCGTTCGCTTCATCTGTTTTCTTGTAATCTTCTTCTACAGAATAATGCAGCAATGCAAATGAATCTGTTTTCTTGTTATAAAAGAAGCTGCTGACGGTGTCATCCTGATCATTAGCGGCAGGATATAGGTTTTTGTACTTCTTCGTTTTTAGATCAAAAGCTGCAATCCGGAAATTGCTTTCGTCCGCTTTTCCTAAGCGGAAATAGATGGTTGAACCGTCTTTTGACAAAAACAAACTGTCCGCACTCTCAGCGCCTTTATAAAGCATCGTCTTTTTATTAGACTTTAGATCCAGCTTAAAAAGCCTCATTTCATTTTGATCATTATTGCCCGTATAATAGAGTACCTGTTGCTTTTGATCCAAAGCAAATGCCGGATAGCTGGTCAGCTTCTCCTCATGGATCACCTTATCATTTTCATAATACTTCGTCTGCAGATCGGTATTCGTAATCGAAACAAGCAGCTTATCACCGCTTTCCGTATTGACTGAAACATCAGCAGCCTTCTCATGGCCTTTATCCTTTGTAACGTAAAACGCAACCCCCGTGGCAGCTGCTATGATGACTGCTAATAATAATATGATTCTTTTTTTCATCTTTTATCTCCACCAATAGAAAAAGCAAGAATGTGACTTCTTGCTTTACAGATTATATATGTAGATTAATAGCTGTAATGTCCCGCTACTTTTCCTTTGCTTAATGGGTATCCAAGCGCTTTAAACGCTTTAGGGCTTACATCCAGAACTGCATTAGGCATTCTGCCAACATCATTTTTGTAAACCGTAATTACCTTTTTAGGCTTCGCTTTTGCATAAGCTCTGATTTTTGTCCCGTTCTTCGGAACATCAAATCCGATCTTGGTCGCACAATCCCAATGTCCAAGTTTTTTACCTGAAGAGCCTTTTTTCCCGACTCCATTATACCAAGTAATATTTCCGTTCACATGTTTCGCACTGGCATCTGATGAAAAACTGAAAGCTCCCAAAGTACTTCCTACTAAGATAAAAGCGGCTAAAATGACTTTCTTCAACATTTCGTCCCCCTGTTTGTTAACTTCTAGGAAAAATTATACACGATGAACCAGGGATTTTTTATTTCAATATCCTTACAGTAATGTTACAAAGTCAGAAAAGTTGTCTCTGCTAAAATAAACCATGGAAGATTATCCTATTATAATTGCGGTATTAGCGTTATAATTGTTGATAGAGTAGTTAACGCATTCAATATGAACGAACCATTACCGTATTGTTCAAACCAAATTCATAGTTATGTATACGACTCATACTCTCTCATATTAAAGAAAAAAGAGTGTGCGAGACTCTTTTTTCTTCAAAGTTTCTTTTTTCAAAAAAACATAAATTATATTATATAAAAATTTTATTTCTTTTTTGGTTTTAAAAATGGCGATTTTGTGAACAGTTCATATTGATCAGTGCGGAATATTACTCATATCAAAAGATATAGGAGTGGTAATCCATGAAGGCAGCAAGATGGCATAACCAAAAGGATATCCGTATTGAACATATTGAAGAGCCAAAAACGGAGCCTGGAAAAGTAAAGATCAAAGTCAAATGGTGCGGCATCTGCGGCAGTGATTTACACGAGTATCTGGGCGGCCCGATCTTTATTCCGGTTGACAAACCGCATCCATTAACGAATGAAACAGCACCTGTCACAATGGGCCATGAATTCTCCGGCGAAGTTGTTGAAGTCGGGGAAGGCGTTGAAAATTATAAAATTGGAGACCGCGTCGTAGTCGAACCGATTTTTGCCACACACGGCCACCAGGGTGCCTACAACCTTGATGAGCAAATGGGATTCCTCGGCTTAGCCGGCGGAGGCGGCGGCTTCTCTGAATATGTCTCTGTAGATGAAGAGCTGTTGTTCAAGCTTCCTGATGAATTATCATATGAACAAGGCGCGCTCGTTGAACCTTCTGCGGTCGCTTTATATGCTGTCCGCTCAAGCAAAATTAAAGCCGGCGACAAAGCGGCTGTATTCGGCTGCGGCCCGATCGGGCTTCTGGTGATTGAAGCGCTGAAGGCTGCCGGTGCGACTGATATTTATGCTGTTGAGCTTTCACCTGAACGCCAGCAAAAAGCTGAGGAGCTTGGAGCGATCATCGTTGATCCGTCCAAAACAGACGATGTAGTGGCTGAGATTGCAGAACGTACAGGTGACGGTGTTGACGTAGCATTCGAAGTCACAGGCGTTCCAGTGGTATTACGACAAGCGATCCAATCTACTACAATTGCCGGTGAAACAGTCATCGTCAGCATTTGGGAAAAAGGCGCTGAAATCCATCCTAACGACATCGTAATCAAAGAACGTACTGTAAAAGGAATTATCGGATACCGCGACATCTTCCCGGCTGTATTGTCATTAATGAAAGAAGGCTATTTCTCAGCTGACAAACTCGTAACGAAAAAAATCGTATTAGACGATTTGATTGAGGAAGGCTTCGGGGCCCTTATCAAAGAGAAAAACCAAGTCAAAATCCTTGTCAGACCTAACTAATTTGAAACTAAAAAGAATCCGCGCTCGTATGCGGATTCTTTTTTTATCTTATCCAACCACTTCAGCGCTGGAATCTTTCTTCGCCTCGCTGCGATCATAAGCCCGGAAATTTTCCTCCAGCTGTTCAAGCGACAGTCCTTTCGTTTCCGGTAAAAACCTCTTCACAAACAGGACAGAGCAAATTCCTAATCCAACGAAGATAAAGAACGTTGTGGACAGCCCAATGGCGGCCAGCAATATCGGGAAAGTGAAACTAACTGCAAAATTCACCATCCACAGACAGAATACCGTGACACCCATTCCCAGACCTCGAAGACGAAGCGGGAAAATCTCCGAAAGCATCAGCCACGTCACTGGAGAAATTGCGCCCTGCTGAAAAGCAAGGAATGTAACCGTTAATGACAGGACAACATATGGAAGTGCCGGTGATCCTTCCATTACAAGTGAAAATATCCCGATCAGCAATAATGCCGTTGTCGTACCGATCAAGCCTGTCATCAGCATCGGCCGGCGGCCTACTTTACCAAGAAGCCAAATTCCAACGAACGTTGCCAATACCGAAATCACGCCATTGGCGATATTTCCGATTAAAGCGGCTTCCGTTTGAAAACCAGAATCTCTTAAAATTTCAGTTCCATAATACATAATCGAGTTTACCCCTGTAATTTGCTGTACAACTGCAATCCCTAACCCAATGAACACAATGCGGCGCACCCATGGGACCGAAAGATCTTTAAATGTCGCTTTTTCTAGCTGATCTTCTTTTTTGAAAGCGAATTCAATTTCTTGCAGCTCAGATGCCGCCCGCTTTTCATCTCTGATTTTTTTCAATACACGCAAAGCATCTTCTTTTCTACCTTTAGAAACGAGCCAGCGAGGACTCTCAGGCATTCTGATCATGCCGAAAAACAGGAATATGGCTGGAAGCGAAGCAATGACCAGCATATATCTCCACACATGGGAGTTGTCTCCCATTGTTGTTCCGAGGATTGCATTAAAAACAAAGGCCAAAAGCTGTCCTGATACAATCATCAATTCATTCTGCGTCACCATCCGTCCCCTGCTATCCACAGGAGACATCTCTGCTAAATAAGCAGGAACCGTAACTGATGCCCCCCCGACTGCAATGCCAAGCACAAAACGGGAGATAATCATGATCGTTACATTTGGAGCAAACGTACATCCGATCGTTGAAATAAAAAATATAACAGCAAGAAACAAAATATTTTTGCGGCGGCCGTTAAAATCAGACATCCTTCCGCCAAACACAGCACCGAGCGCAGCTCCAAAAAGAAGTGAACTGGTGACGAGCCCCTCTGTAAAGGCATTGAGGTTAAGCTGGTCCGGCTCTCCCATATACGGCAAAGCTCCATTGAGCACTCCGGTATCATAACCGAATAAGAGCCCGCCGAAGGTCGAGACTAAAATAATTGTACGTAAAAATGACATTTGATTGCCTTGTTTATTCATACTGTTTCCCCCAGTCTTTTTCAAAATCGATCAATACGTATTTCAAAAACTTATTCTAGGGCTGCTGCCTTCCTCACATTTTATAAGCAGGCTTCAGAAAAAAGTTCATCATGTTTTTCTCCAATGGACTCATAACCTTCCCTTCTTCTTCGCATGTCAGCTTCTTTGGAAGCGATTTCATTTTTTCTCTAAAAGAACAATGAGTATCTCTTGAACATATACGTTGAAGATTGTTACTTTATAGTCACTTGATAGTTCTATTGTTGTGATATAATAGTGACATTTTTGTTACATCTGATATTATCATAATTATAAAAGCGTTTTCAGTCAATATAAATTTCTGAAAATTTTTTATTCAATAAAAGGAAAATGACCAATTCAAGGGGAAAATGAACTTTTTTCTTCTTGAAATTGTGGGAAACAAGTCAAAATTTCTGTGAGTTTCTGTTTATCTGCTACTATAAACAAAATGGATAAGTTTTGGGTAACTTCTCCTATTTATCTTCTCTGCAATGACTCTCTTATCAAACATTCGATCAATTGTTTCAGACTCAAGATAAAAGGATATAGAAAAGGAAAATAAAAGATGGCTGGCTTAGGGGAGGCAAAAAAATTGAATGAGATTTATATCATTACAGGCCTTTTGTTGTTGACAGCGGGGATGATTGATTTTTTATGGACCACATTATGGTTAGAGAGCGGTGCCGGCCCGATCACAAGATGTCTGTCTGCATGGCTGTGGAAAGGCTGCCGCAAAATCAGCGGAGACCACGCAAAGGTGCTAAGTATGGCAGGCCCACTGCTGTTATGCCTGACGTTAGTGATATGGATCATTTTATTTTGGGGCGGGTGGTTTTTGATTTTCTCAAGTGACCCCCATTCACTCGTGGAAACCCAATCGAAAGAACCGGCGTCCTGGTCAGATCGAATTTATTTTTCCGGTTATGTCATGTTTACATTAGGAAATGGCGACCTTGCACCAAACGGAGACCTATGGAAGCTTGTCACGGTTATTGAGACGGCTCAAGGCTTGCTTACCATCACATTTTCTGTCACATATTTGATTTCCGTCTTGAGTGCTGTTAATCAAAAGCGCTCATTTGCCCAAAGTGTATTAAGTCTGGGGCGTGACGGAACAGAAATTGTCCAGAATGCATGGAACGGCAAAGATTTTCACAACATTGATTTTCTTCTTGTCGCTATCTCATCAGAGCTGGGAAAGCTGACCGCTCAGCATAACGCCTTCCCTATCCTTCATTTTTACCATAGCACGCAGCGACAGGAATCATCCATTATAGCTGTCACTGTATTGGATGAGGCATTAACCATCTTGAAATACGGCATTCCTGAACAATATCAGCCGAATCAGCTTCACATCAAAGAAACGCGCTCAAGTATCAAAAACTACTTGGATACCGTTCATACTGCCTATATCCATTCAGCTGAACAAGCGCCGCCGGAACCAGACATCTCAAAGCTTCAACAATCAGGCATACCGGCTTTATCCAAGCAAACATTTCAAACAGCCGTCAATTCTTTAAAGGAACGTCGTCAATTGCTGCTGGGAGTTGTCCAAGCGGGTGCCCGAAAATGGCCTGTTCAGGAGCAGACTATAGACAACGGATAAAAAAAGTCCCGAGTATCTGATCACTCCGGACTTTTACTTCATGATTCTTATACAAGCTTCTGCCCGCAATTTGGGCAAAAATTGGCTTCACCGGTTTTTGTTCCGCAGTTCGGACAGAAATTCGGTTTACTTCCGCTGCCAGATGACTGTGAGTCCGATGACTGTGCCTGCTGGTTCTGATTCATTTGATTCATCATCTGATTGGCCATATTCATTCCCATCATCATTCCAGCCATATCAGAAGCCGCTCCGCCTCCGCTCATCTTTCCGGATGCCATTCCATCCGTCATCGATATTTGCTGGTATCTGTTGACATCCCCAACCATACCATAGGAAGCATTCTTCGTAATCATATCCTGAACCTCTTGAGGATAATTAAAGCTCATGATTTGAAAACCAGTGATCGTCATTCCGTCGCCGATTAATTGCATATCTAAGTCTTCTTGAATTCCCTTCGCAATGTCAAAAGCATTGGCTTGGAGATTAAACATATCTTTCCCTTCTCTTGTAATCCACTTCATGAGAAGCTGATCCAAAATAGAAGTGATCCGGGTTTTAATATCCTCTACGAAATATTGATTCTTCACGCCAGCAATTTTATCAATCAGGCTGATATAGTCCTGCACCTTGAAATGAAATGTGCCGTTTGCGCGAATTGGCATTCCGCCAGGCATTCCTGCTGCCGGAATATTGATCGCCTGCTTTGTTCCCCATCTTACGGTAAATTCCTTCGTATTGACAAACAACACCTCGGCACGCATGCCGCTGTTAAACCCAAACTTAAAACCCTTTAACGTTGAAAGGAATGGAATAATTTCTGATTCAATATCATAATCGCCATCATCTTGAAAAACCCCTTCAACTCGCCCATTGTTCAAGAAGACAGCATCCTGTCCGGGACGAATGATTAAACGGCTCCCTTTTTTGATTTCACGATTGTTCCATTTATAAAAAATCATATCATCTCTAAACTCTTCCCACTCTACTACATTTGCTAATTGGTTTCTGAAAAACGACATCATAATTCTTCCTTTCTCTATTTTCTTCACTAGAAACTGCCCCGGCTTCCGCTGTATGACGTGCCGCCTTTCGTAACACCGCCATCGCCGCCGCTGTCTTTATCATTTGATGGTTTTCTTTCTCTAGTTACAGTCGTTCTGATATAAGTGTCGTATTGATCAATTACATCAGACGTACGATGATCCATATATGTATTCCCATTAACCGTTACTTTGCCACCCGCATTATAAAGCATGATTGAAACCGCGATGCCACCGACTGCGATGGCAGCAATCAGCTGAAACCACCATTTAAAGAATATGTTGTCGGGGTTTATTCCCGGTTTTATGCCCATATCTTTATAAGAAAGCTGAATATATGTCTTAAAAGCTTTGAAATAATTTTCATTTGATAAATCAGATGAAATCGTATTTCTAATGCTGTTTAGCCTGCTGTTGTCCAAATACTGTTCAGCTTTTTTGAAGCCCGCGATGAAAACTTCTCTATTTGCCATATCAATCGTTAAAATAGCTGTGCTGCCTTTTCCGTAACGATCGTAAAAATCGCCGGTATAATCGGCAATATCTTCACCGTTTGTGCTTTTTGTTGTGATAATGATGAAATCAGTGTCCCTCTTTGCACCCAGCTCTGCCGAGAGAGATTCAAGTTTTCCGATTTCTGCTTTTGATAATAGATGGGCTTGATCATATACATGCTGCTGTGATTCGGAAGCTCTCGCCGCTTCGATCCCCAATACCGGCATCACCATGAAGACAGCCAGCACAACTAGAATCGCTTTTCCTAAAAATCCGCGCATCAAAATCCGCCTCCCATCATCAATGAGACGAGCTTCAATGCAAGAAATGTCCCGCCTGCTATTCCGCTGAACCATGCCGCCACTTTTCCTGAACTGATCGGCGGCTTTCCGACAACCTTTCCTGTTTGCCCGTTCATCGCAAAGATGTGCTCTGCTCTTTCATAATCGTAACTGACCATCCAAACGGGAAGCAAAACATAAAAGCTGTTCACATTTTTCGTGTGAATGTGTTTGTCCCTCACATTGACCGATGTATATCCGGAAAAAGTAGAATGTATGTATGAATCTATATAACTGCTGATTTTCTCTTTTGCCCTCGGAAAAAGCTCCTCATCGGTATAATTGTATTTTTCCGCAATATAACCAGCCAAATATGCCGTTTGAAAGTCCTTCAGCTGATCGTATGAATAAGGCTCCAATTTGTCCATTAGTTCATCATTCATTTTTTCAGAGGCATCGACAGGGATTTTCAAATAATCGAGATTGATATCACGAAACGCTTCAAAATGTTCTGTTTCTGTGCAAATATAATCCCCTTCTTCATACTGATTGACTCTGGTACAGTTCGCTCTCACCTGTACTTCACTATTTAAATCAAACATCCAAAACGGGATATACATTCCGGTGATGCTTTTAATGCGATCGGCCGACATGAATCCTCTTGGTGTCAGAAGGCCCTTTTTGCACCACTTTCGAAATGCCTGCTCCGCTTCTTGTTTACTGATTGTAAATGGAATGACCTTCGCCGGTGCCAAATGCCCTGATAAACGATCGGCAAGTATTGCAGCACCTCCGCAGAAGCTGCAAGTCGTCGCTGTCGTTTCAACTTCCGTGATCAAAACGGCACCGCAGTTTTCACATTGATATTCTTTTGCCTCATCTTCAGAAAACCGCGCTGCAATGTTTTCTTTCGGAAGGCTTTCAATATTGTCCTGTCTTCCGCAGCTGCCGCAGGATAACGAACCGGAGTCACTGTCAAATGCCATATCACTGCCGCAGTTCGGACACTTATAAGATATTATCATTACCGTTCCCTCTCAAATCTTATGATAAAGTGGTGCCGCAGCCGAGGGCCGCGGCCTCCTATGTATTATTTATCCAGCATCATCTTCGCTTTTAACGCAGCAAGTTCATCATCAACCTGACTTGAACCGGCAGTATCATATTTTGCAGTCAGATCAGCAATATCATCCTGTGGAGCGCTGTTCAGTTCTGCCATTGCATTGGCCTGATCAAGCGCCTTATTTACTTTGTCCTCCATTCGGCCGAATGCAGACATTGATTGGCTTGTATTCGAAACAGAAGCGCCAAGCTTGTTCATTCTTTCTTGCGTTTTCGCTACTGCCCACTTCGCCTTGATCATATTTTTGCGTGCTTCCAGCTCTCCAATGTCAGATACCAGTTTGTCATGCATCTTTCTCATCTGTGCGGCATTGGTTGCAGCAATTTGATTCGCCGTCTGCAGCTCAGAAAGCTTTGATTCCAAAGATGTTTTTCTTTCAAGGAATTTTCTCGCATCGCCCTCATTCCCCGCTTGCAGTGCTTTCATTGCATAGCTTTCCATCTTTTCCATGTCTGCCTGGCACTCGTGTAGTTCTCTTTTTGCCCTCTGCTCCTCAGCCATAACAGCTGCTGTTTCTGCCTTAACCTTAGCCAAATCGCTATTCATGTTTCTTAAATACTGATCTACCATTTTCTCTGGATTTTCAGCCTTGTCCAATAAAGCATTGATATTCGCGGACATAATATCTTTGAATCTTCCAATTATACTCATCATATGTTCCTCCTAGAAGCTATTTCGGTATACCCCTTATTACATATACTATTTATTATCGTTAAAAGTTTCATTTTTTTAATAAAAAATGACATTTAAACAGAAAAATACATAACTTTTTACCCAAATCAAAAAAATAAATAAAAAAGAGGATGCCTCCCAAAAGTCCAAAAACTTTCAAGAAACATCCTCGATGTTTTATAGAGAAACTTCAATTTCTTTCATGCTGGGCAGTGCATCAATCGCTCCAATTTTAGTGCACACAAGGGCTCCCACCTTATTAGCAAACGCCACAATTTCACGTAGCTTCGCAAAGTCAGCTTCTACTGATTGAATGTGATCCGTGTTTGCCAATTGATATAAAGCCGCACCGACAAAAGCATCTCCCGCTCCTGTTGAGTCGATTGATGTTACCGGAATGCTTGGAATGATTTCATGATCTTTTCCATTGGAAAGAAGCGTTCCGCTTTTCCCAAGTGTCACAGCGACAATGTTGGCCCCGATCTCATGAAGGATCGCAACGCCCTTTTCATGATTCTTCACACCGCTGATAATCTCAAGCTCCTCGTCACTGACTTTCACAAAATCGCTTACAGCAATCGCTTTTTTTGCGATACTAACAAACTCTGAAACCCTTCCCTTCCATAAATCTTCACGATAGTTAGGGTCGAATGAAACAAACTGTCCATTGTCTTTCGCAATCGACATAAGCCGTAAATAGGCTGAGCAAAACGGATCTGATAACAGTGCCGTTGCAGATCCGAAATGAAGGATTTTCGCTTCGTTTAGTTTTTCCTGTTCAATGTCCTCCAGCGTAAACAAAGCGTCCGCGCCTCTATTAAAAACAAAGTCGCGCTCTCCATTTTGCTTTAATGAAACAAAAGCAAGCGTTGTAGGCGCTTTCTCATCCATGACCAGCATAGAGGTATCAACGTGTACAGCGTCTAATGTTTGCTTTAGAAAATACCCAAACGGATCCTTGCCTACTTTTCCGCTGAAAGCAGCTTGTCCGCCCAGCTTGGCAATGGCTGCTGACACATTCGCCGGTGCACCGCCGGCACTTTTTAAGAAATGGCGCCCTTCCATTAAATCAACATCAACATCGGTACAAAAGAAATCAATTAACAATTCTCCAATACAAACAACAGAATAACTACGCATATTATCACACTCATTTATAAAGTCTAGATTACAGTCTCAGTATATTACTTTCTGCCATAAATACAACATTGAATATTAAAAATTTTACATATATTTATCTGGCAGACCTTTGCTCCAGCTCAGAGATGATGTGCTTATATCTTTTTTCCGTTAAAGGATAGAAGGCGATGAGAATAATAGATAGCAAAATGAAAAATCCCGGAATCAAAGCATTCATGTTTTTAATCGCATTCAATGACGTAACTGTCTGGTCTGCATTCGCTACATATCCTGCGATTCCTAAATAGATGGCCGAAAATGACCCGGCTAACGCCACACCCAGCTTATTGATAAAGCTCATGCTCGAAATCACTACTCCGTCGGCACGAACCCCTGTCTTCCATTCCGCATAATCGACACAATCGGCAACCATCCCCCAAGCAAGTGTGTTTAAAGGCGTTGTGAAAAATCCTGAAACGAAAAGCCAAATGAAAATGAGTGTAATGGAAGAATACGGCGTAAAATGCAGGCCGGCATAAGAAATAAGCGATAGAGCTGCCGTGATCATCATCACTTGTTTTCTGCCCCACTTCTCAGAAAAGAAAGGAATAAACAAATTGCTGATCAGCGCTGCTCCAAAAAATAAAACAGTTCCCAAAAACACGAATTCCTTATGATTTACGTTATACGTAAAATAGTACACCATCGTACTAAGCTTAATATTAAACCCGATCGCAAAAGCCAAAAATGATGAAACTAACATTAGCAAAGGTTTGTTTCGGAATAAAACGGATAACGTCTTTTTGATCCCTTGTTTTTTTCTCTTTTTAGGCTGAATCCGCTCCCGTACAGTAAAGAAACTAAATAGATTCAAAACGATGCTGACCGCCGCATAGATGAGCGCTGTCATCTGAAATCCAAATGCCTGATCCTCTCCTCCGATAGCAGTTGCAAGCGGTGTCGCACAGGAAATGGATAAAAGAATTCCGATATACACCAAAATCATCCGGGTTGTTGTCAGAACCGTTCGTTCCTCAACAGAATTCGTCATACGCCCCGTTAAGCTGTTCACCGGGATCGTTTGCATACTAAAGGACATCCCCAATAGAATATAGGTGATGTACGCATATACCATATTCCCCGTCTCACCGAAATGAGGCGTCGTGAAACATAGGAACGTAAAAAGCGCAAAAGGAAATGCCACCCACAACAGATATGGCCTTGCCTTTCCCCACCTTGTATTCGTTTTGTCTAAAATCAATCCCATGATCGGGTCAAAAATAGCATCCAGCACCCGCACAACAAGAAACAAAGTTGCAATCACCGCAGGCTGAATGCCGCCGACGTCTGTATAATAGAATAATAGGTATGCGTTTACAAACTGAAAGATAATATTATACGACATATCGCCGAATCCATAGCCGATTCGTTCAAACCAGGACAGGCTGGTGCTGGATTTTGACTGATGCTTCGCCTTCAATGTCGTGACTTTTTCTGTTTCAATCATCATTTCCCACCCCAAGAATCCGTTTTCATTTCCAGTGAACAAAAGGGAGAATACAAAGACCCTCCCTGTTCACTCAGCGATTTGGATACACCATCACTTTTAAACATTCATTCTTAAATTGAAGCGCCCGCTCCATCGCCTCTTGCGTCTGCTCCAGCGAATATTGGTCCGTTACAAGATGCTTCGTGTCCACAATGCCGGAAGCGAGAAATTCGATTCCCTTTGGATACGTATTGGCATAACGGAAGATCCCGTAAATATCAATCTCATTGTCCGCAATAAACGGCACATTGAGCGGGATCTCGTTCTGAGAAGGCAAACCGACAATCGCCAGTTTTCCGCCCCTGCGCACAGAAGCCAATGCGGATTGCAATGCCGCTGGATTCCCCGCTGTTTCCCAAGCAACATCAACGCCTCTATCATTCGTGATCGTTTTAATCTCTTCAAGCGCATCCTGTTCACGAATATTGATGACATGAGTCGCTCCCATTTTTTTCGCAGCTTCTAACCGCAGCGGCTCTAAGTCGGTCACGATAATTGTGCTTGCCCCAAATGCTTTAGCTGCCGCAACAGCCATTAACCCAACAGGGCCCATCCCCATAATCGCAATCGTTGATCCGGGCTGAAGATTCGTTCTCGCCGCTGCATGAATGCCGACAGAAAACGGTTCAATCACAGCCGCATCTTCATAGGAAAGTGAGTCTGGGATCAAAAAAACAAAGTCCTGACGCATTTTGATATATTGAACAAACGCACCGTCTACCGGCGGTGTAGCCAAAAACTGTACATCCGGACAAAGGTTATAGCGCCCTTCCTTGCACGCCTCACAGCGCCCACACGTGACACCCGGCTCAACAGCGACGCGGTCTCCCACCTTGAATTGATCGACAGACGATCCGATAGCAGCAATTTCTCCCGCACATTCATGGCCCAAGATAAATGGTTTTTCCACAACATAGTTGCCAATTCTGCCATTTGTATAGTAATGCAGATCCGATCCGCAAATTCCGACAGCCATCACCTTAATCAACACTTCATCATGGTTGATGTCAGGCACAGGCAATGTTTCGATTTTGATTTCTCTTGTGTTGTGCATAACAGCCGCTTTCATGTTTTGAGGTACTGTGTGAGTCATTTGACAAATTCCTTTCTTTAGAAAACAAAAATGTAAGTGCATACATTTTTGTTTTCTCTATTACTGTCCTCATTTTATCTGCTTTTCAGCACGTTCAACAGACTTTCCTGCTGTATAAAAGGACAGCGGCACTGTACTTTTATTTTTTCATATACAAAAAACGCTGAATTGATAAAATAGTACTAATAGGAGGTGCAGGCTTATGGCTGAACTTGAAAACCGAAAACAATTTGCACAACTGCTGGCACCTGGCGTCAAATCGCTCAAACTTCATCCTGATTATAAAGTCAGAAGGAAAAAGAATGAAAAAACAGGACAGTCTTACATAGATAAAATCGCACTCCAGCTGGGGGTCTCCTCTAACACGATCAAAAGCTGGATCGGACAAATGGGGATAAACTATATTCCAGGACGAATTGACGACGGAAAACTGTTCGGAATCATCTGGATCATTCTCGAAAAGACCGACTTGGATATCGAGTGGCTGACCGGCCTATTGGAAACCACCACCATCCCCGTCATCAAACCCGCATTGCCTGTATGGGCAGCGTCTTGTCTCAAAAAAGCGAAAACGCTGCGAAAAGACGGATCATTCGGAGCTCCGAGTGATAACGATATTGAAAAAGCAGTAAAGCGGCTGTTTCATGATATCCCCGTCCAAGAAACGAATGCGCTTACAGAACAGCCTATCACGCATAACCTACCGTCTCGCTGGTCCGGAAGCTTTATTGGACGCAGCTTTGATATGGAAGCGATACGGCAATGGATGCTTTCTCCGTCACCAGTCTGTTTAATCACCGGCTGGGCCGGTATGGGTAAAACCACAATCGCTCTTGAAGCTGCCTATTCCTGTGTCGACGATACTTCAGATTGGCCGGCATTCAACAGCATCATCTGGGTGAGCGCTGATTGGAAAGGATTGAGCTTTAGCGATTTTTTAAATACCATTGCCTATCAGCTCGGACGCGCTGAACAAATCGATAAATCAATCAATGAAAAACGGTTTGTCGTCCGTAATGCGTTAGCCAATTACACTAGAGAAAAACCGGTCCTGCTGATCGTTGACAGCATTGATACCGCAGAACGTGACATTCACGAATTTATCACCAGCCTTCCGCAAGGCGTAAAAGTTCTCCTTACAGCGCGGGAAAACGTAAAGCAAACCTATCGAGAAAGCTTCGGAGAAATGTCGGCCATCCAGCTGAGCGGCCTTGACCAAACAGATGCCCTTGAATTTTTTCAGCAAGAAGTGCATCGCTGCTTACAAACATGCAACATCCAGAATAAACGAGAAAAGCTGGAGCAGCTGTTACAGCTATCGTCTGAACTGAAGAACGAATTCATTTCTGCAACTGCAGGAAATCCGAAAGCCATGGCACTGAGCATCGCCTATATGTCAGACGATGACATTCCGGCTCAGCAGCTGATCCATGAGCTTGGAAAAGCTGGCTACACACTGCTGGAATTGTTTGAGTTCCTCTTTGGCCGCACCTGGGACAGATGCAATGAAGATACGCGAAAGCTATGGCAGGCGCTTTGCTTTTTCAGCAAGCCGCCAGATGAAAAAAGCCTGGCGGCAGCAGCCGGATTAGACGCCCGCCATTTTCATTTCGCAATTGAACAAATGCGATCTTTTGCTCTGATTCAGCCGGAACGAAGCGAAGGAAGGACACAATACTTAGCGCACCAAACCGTTGTCGCTTACGGAGAACAGCACTTGTCCGAACATCACAAATATGAAAAAGAAGCCCGAAATCGCTGGGCGCACTTTTATATTGATTACGCCGAAACCCATTTAAAGCGGGAACAGCCCAACTCCATCTATTGGAGCTACCTGCTGGGACGGAACTTAGATCAAATGAAAAAAGAATGGCCAAACATCTTAAAGGTCATCCAATGGGCAAGCGAAACCGGACAAAATGAAATCCTAATTGAACTCATCACCCGCATCAGCCATTTTCTCAGCAGAATCAACCTGCCCTTACGAATCGAATACGGACGTAAAGCCGCCGACGCCGCCCATCAATTAGGCCAACACACACGAGAAGCATTCTTCCGAATCGACACAGCAGGCTGGGCCCTGATGGAAGTCAATGATTTAGACGGGGCCTTACAGCAAATTGAAGCTGGATTGAGGATTCTGGAACAATCAGATACTCACGATGCCCATGATCTAAAAGTTTGGGGACACGCACTCAAAGCAAGGCTGTTTTTAAAAGACAGGCAACAGGAAAAAGCAGAGACCATTTTAAACGAAATCGAAGATCAACCGATTTCCCCTACCATTCAACACAGAGTTCTATTGGTTCGCGGAGACTTAAGCTTTGCGAGAGGCCATGATGAAGAAGCCATTCAACTATACGAAGCGGCAAATGAAATCAGCTTCACGTACGGCGGCGAAAAAACGATAGAAGCCTATTTTAATCTGGGTGTCGCTTACGTGAAGTGTGGTCAATTTGAGAAAGCGGAAGAAGCCTTTGAGCAAATGCTCTATGACAAACATAACGCCAATCAAGTTGAACTGATCTACTATCACTACGGGATGGCGCAGCTGTTGCATCGTAAAGGAGAGAAAACGAAAGCGATGGAAGCTAATCAGAAAGCGATTCGTTTGATTAATTCGTGGGAGCCTGCGATCGGGATTTGGGGTGAGGTGGAAGAACTGGCAATGGTGATTAAAGAAAACGACTAGTACGCATAGTAGTTCTGTCAGCAATCTCACTCAATAAATAGGAAAGGCCAACTGAAGTTGCAGTTGGCCTTTCGTTTCTTATTAAGGTCTACAAATGTACTGAACCAGGTTTTCCCGTATGTATCCTTTCTCTTATAAAGGAAATCGTATCATTTGCCAGCTTTTTGCGACAAAGAACAATGCCGGAATGACCGCAATTATAGACATATCTTTTCGGTTTCTCCCAACTTTCCCATAAATAATCTGCATCTTTTAAGTCAATATACTGATCATGTTTAGCAGAAATCAGCAGAATGTTATCTTTATTAACTTTCGGCAAGGCTTGACTAGGATCTGTGATATTCCAATATTTTGTTAAATCTTCATAGGTCACACCATTTTGTTCTAATTCTTCTCTTATGAATTTACCTGGGATCGTGTTCCATATTGAATAAGAAAGGCGATTGGCATAAAAGATTGATACCATTACATCAATTTGAGAATCTAGGGTAGCAATTAGATTTGTAACCCATCCCCCTAAGCTCACTCCCACTATGATAACAGGGCCTTTTTTATTTGCTTTTATCCAGTAAATTAACGCCCGTAAATCTACAACGGCCTGTCTTGTCGACTCAATTGTACGATCAATATTTGCACTAATCATCAATTCTCCACTATACAGTGAATTTTCCGGTTCTCTTTCAAAATGGTATGGAAGAGAATAATAATACATGTTCCAGCCTAAATCGTTCATTATACGATTATGAAATATTTTTTTGATCCTATTGTACGAATCCATGCGCCAGCCGTGTACAAAGATGACATTGGGTTGATCTATCTCATTTTCATTTAAAAAAACCTCCCCTTTTAAAGTATCATTAACTAGATTCCCAGTTTGAATTAAGGATTCATAACTAAATGTTCCAACCCTATAATTTTTTTTAGATTCATTCAAATCAATTGAAACATCAGCTGTATTTGCACTGTAAAATTCCTCTCTATCATCTATATCAGCTGTAAAAACAGCAGAAAAATGTTTATCTTTGCTTCTTTTTCTGTGTAAATCATATAAAGCCAAGCGATCTATCATTTTCGAGAAATGCACTATTAAGTCCTCCTTGATAATATCAGAGTTGATAATTGGGTTGTCTGTCTCCATAGAGTCGGGACGGATTTTTCTAAGATATTTTTGGAAGAATCTAACTCCATCGACAGTGAATTTTTGGGGCTCATTTGGGGATCAGATGTCATTATTCTGTCGCTCTTTATTTAACATAAAAGACGATTTCCTTATTGCAAGGAAAACATCGTCTTTTAGTAGCTAAAACAAGAAGAACAAATAGACATTTAACAGGATTTCTCTTTGATAGGGCTTTCCTAGGGGAAACCGCCTAAGAGTGTTGGTGACACTATTTAGATAACTGAGTCTTTTTTTGTCGTATGAGAGTATACCCATATGGTCTCCTGTCTGCAGTAGAGAGAGGTAACAAAGGTTTGGACGAATAATTTTCAAACCCTTTTTATAATCATAACAGAAACACAGTTTATTGAAGTTACAGTAAGCCGCTTGTCAAAGAAGACGTAAGCAGGAACCTGAGCCGGTAGAATTTTGTATTTGGTGAATTGAATAGTTCATATCGGGATTACCTACCATTTATCAAAACTATTAAAAATCGATATAGAACAGTGCTGAAAAAATCAAACTACAAAAGACAGAAAAAAAGAAGCTTCTCACAAGTTCGGTGAACTCATGAGAAGCTTCTAAATTTATAAATGGCATCAAAAGGGCATCAAAAATGACGTCCGTTGCCGACAAACCCTTGTAAATCAAGGGTTTTTTGTCGGTTTTACATCATGCCGCCCATGCCGCCCATGTCAGGCATTCCTGCGCCGCCAGCGTTTTCTTCTGGCTTGTCAGCGACAACGGCTTCAGTTGTTAAGAACATTGCAGCTACAGACGCAGCGTTTTGAAGAGCTGAGCGTGTAACTTTTGTTGGGTCAACGATACCTTTTTCGATCATGTTTACCCATTCGCCAGTTGCAGCGTTGAAGCCTACGCCGATTTCTTCGTTTTTGAGGCGTTCAACGATGACAGATCCTTCAAGACCAGCGTTGTGTGCGATTTGACGGATTGGCTCTTCAAGCGCGCGAAGCACGATGTTGATACCTGTTTGAGCATCGCCTTCAGCTTCAACTGCAGCGACTTTGTTATATACGTTGACAAGTGCTGTACCACCACCGGATACGATGCCTTCTTCTACAGCTGCGCGAGTTGAGTTCAGGGCGTCTTCGATGCGAAGTTTACGCTCTTTCAGCTCAGTTTCAGTCGCAGCGCCGACTTTGATGACAGCTACGCCGCCAGCAAGTTTCGCAAGACGCTCTTGTAATTTTTCTCTGTCGAATTCAGAAGTTGTTTCTTCCACTTGAGCGCGGATTTGAGTCACGCGGGCAGAAATTTTGTCTGTTTCGCCAGCGCCTTCAACGATTGTTGTGTTTTCTTTTGTAACGACAACTTTAGAAGCGCGACCCAATTGTGTGATTTGAGTAGATTTCAGGTCAAGGCCAAGATCTTCTGTGATGACTTCTCCGCCAGTAAGGACAGCGATGTCTTCAAGCATTGCTTTACGGCGGTCACCGAAGCCAGGAGCTTTAACAGCAACTGCGTTGAATGTACCGCGAAGTTTGTTCACAACAAGTGTTGCAAGTGCTTCGCCTTCAACATCCTCAGCGATTAGAAGCAATGGTTTGCCTTGCTGAACAACCTGCTCAAGTACAGGAAGGATTTCTTGAATGTTTGTGATTTTTTTGTCTGTGATTAAGATGTAAGGATTGTCAAGAACCGCTTCCATCTTATCAGAGTCAGTTACCATGTAAGGAGACGCATATCCGCGGTCGAATTGCATACCTTCAACAACTTCAAGCTCAGTTGTGAAGCCTTTAGACTCTTCGATTGTGATAACGCCGTCGTTGCCTACGCGCTCCATTGCTTCAGCGATAAGGCTTCCGACTTCCTCATCAGCAGCAGAGATCGCAGCAACCTGAGCGATAGACTCCTTGCCTTCGATTGGCTTAGAAATTTCTTTTAAGTTTTCGATCGCAACCGCTACAGCTTTTTCCATACCTTTACGAACGCCTACAGGATTAGCGCCTGCTGTTACGTTTTTAAGGCCTTCACGGATCATTGCTTGCGCAAGAACTGTCGCAGTTGTTGTACCGTCACCGGCAACGTCGTTTGTTTTGCTGGCTACTTCAGCAACAAGCTTAGCACCCATGTTTTCAAACGCGTCTTCAAGTTCGATTTCTTTAGCGATTGTTACACCGTCATTTGTGATTAACGGAGAACCGAATTTTTTCTCTAGAACCACGTTGCGTCCTTTTGGTCCTAAAGTTACTTTTACAGCATCAGCAAGTGCATCGACACCGCGAAGCATTGCGCGGCGAGCTTCTTCACTAAACTTAATTTCTTTTGCCATGTTTACAAGACCTCCTCAAATGTTTTAAGTATTGTTTATTTAAGAATTAGCCGATAACAGCTAAAATGTCGCTTTCACGTAAGATTAAGTATTCAGTACCTTCGTATTTCACTTCAGTACCTGCGTATTTTGAGAAGATAATGCGGTCGCCCTCTTTTACTTCTAAAGCAACGCGCTCTCCGCTTTCTAACACGCGACCTGAACCAGCTGCCACGATTTTGCCTTCTTGTGGTTTTTCTTTTGCAGAATCCGGCAACACAATTCCGCTGGCAGTTTTTTCTTCAGATTCTACGAGTTCAATGACAACGCGATCACCTAATGGCTTTAACAATGTAATAACCTCCTCAATAGTATGAATATGTAATTTTAGCACTCGACACTAAAGAGTGCTAACACAATTCTTATAATAAAGAATCTCCCTTCCAATTTCAAGTGATAAGATAAAAAATTTTTCACGCTTACATGATTCTTTTCAGCTCCCTTATCCGTTAGCTTTTTCACCCTTGTTCCGATTATGTTACAATAGCTGTAGATGAACGAAACCCATTAACAAAGGAGTACATACCATTTGAGAAAACAGTATTGGTTTATTATTTTGACATATATCATCATGCAGTTTTCCGCATTAATCGGGATTCCCTTGTTATTTAAATTCGGTTATGCCGGAGGACAGCCTACAGCTGAGAATATGCTGCACGCACAAGGATTATGGTCCGTCATCAGCTTCATCGCCTGTCTCGTTGTCGTTCTGCTCATTCTGAGAACTGTGCCGAAAGAAACGCTGCGAAACGGACAGAAGGACTCAATCGGACTTTCTATCCTTTGGGCGATAGCCGGTTTTTTCATTGCCCTTTTCTCTCAAGGAATAGCAGGCTCTATTGAATATTATATATTCGGCATCGGAAGAGAATCAGAAAATACGCAAGCTATTCTGGATGTCATTCAGGCAGTTCCGCTTATGATTATGGTTTCTTCCGTCGTCGGTCCTATATTAGAAGAAATCATCTTCAGAAAAATCATTTTTGGCACACTGTACGAAAAAACGAATTTCTTCTTTGCCGGACTGATCAGCTCGGTTATTTTCGGTATTGTTCACGCTGATTTGAAGCATCTACTTCTATATACAGCAATGGGCTTTACCTTTGCCTTCTTGTATGCGAGAACAAAACGGATATGGGTGCCGATTTTCGCCCATGTCATGATGAATACATTTGTCGTCATCATGCAGTTTGAGCCTGTTCAGAAGTACCTCGAACAGCAGAGCACACAAATGCAATTGATTATTGGAGGATTATTTTTATGAGAAACCCGGTAGTTTGGGGAATGATCTATTTTGCCGTAGGATGCATCTTTACTTATCTTGCCGCAAGCTCGCCAGGCAGCATGTGGTCATTTTACTCCATCCTGCTGATGGTGTTCGCCGCTTACAACATCAGCATCTCTTTTAAGATGTTCGCCTTTTCATTTAAAATCAAAAAGAACCAGAAATAAAGAAAATCCATTTCTCTCATGAGAAATGGATTTTTTATTATTGCCCGGAAGACACGTCCTGAACGTCAGCACTGCTTTTCTGCGCTTTCCGATAGGCTGCCTTTGATATAAGAATACTGATTTCATATAAAATCAACAGCGGAACAGTGACCATCATATGAGACAAAAGCTCAGGCGGTGTAATCAGGGCAGCGATCACAAGCAGCGTAAAATACGCATACTTTCTGATTTTCGCTAAGAACATCGGTGTCACAATTCCAAGCCTGGTCAAAAACATGAGGATGACCGGCATTTGAAACAACAGTCCAAACGGAATCGTCAGCTGCAAAAGAAAATGAAAATACTCATTAATTCCGATCACCTGATTGACATTCAAATCCTGAGAGATCCGCTTCATAAAATCAACAACAAAAGGAAATAAAATATAATATGAAAAAGATAAGCCCGCTAAAAACAGCAAAATAGAGATCGGAATGTAGCTGAGCGTTACTTTGCGCTCTTTCTCATAGAGGCCTGGGCTCACAAAAGCCCATAGCTGATACAGAATAATCGGCGAGGTCAGGACAATCCCGATGATAAACGCGAATTGCATAAACACAAAAAGCGGGTCTGTCAGATTAAACGCATTAAGCGTAAGCTCCTTCGCTTCATCCGTTTTTTGCAAATAAACAATCATGGGCTTTGCTAAAAAAAATCCTGCGATAAAGAAAACGACAAATGCCAGCGCCACAACCAGCAATCGTTTTCGAAGCTCAGCAATATGCTCCAGCAGCGACATTTGATTCACTTTCATTCGTGTCATCCTAACTTACTGATCTTCTTTCTTTTTTTCCTCGTCATCACTCGTTAATCCTTTAGTAGCATTTTTGAATTCACGAAGTGTGTCTCCTGCAGCTTTCCCCAGTTCAGGCAGCTTTTTGGGACCGAAGATGATCAGAGCAACGATTGCAATAACAGCAAGGCTTCCAGGACCGATCGGCATATTTGGGCTCCTCCTTTCCCTCTATTCGATTTCCTCTAAAACTGAATAATGTTTCAAGAAATAAACCAGTGACTGAAGCTCTACAGCTAAATCTATATGATGAATTCGAATGTGTTCCGGCACATTCAAACGGGCCGGCGTAAAATTAAGAATTCCCTTGATTCCTAACGCGACCAATCTGTCTGTAATCGATTGAGCGGCAACTGCTGGCACTGTAAGAATGGCAACTGATTCATTTTTTACGTGTTGTTCTAGGTCGTCAAGGTTATAGACAGGCACGCCGCCTACCTCAGTTCCTATTTTACTCTCATTTATATCAAAAGCCATTGAAATTTTTGTGTTATTATTTTTTGTGAAATTGTAGTGAAGAAATGCAGTTCCCAAGTTCCCGACACCAATCAAGATAACGTCTGTCATCTCATCCTGATCAAGCGTTTTTCGGAAAAATGACAGCAAATAATCCACATTATATCCATATCCTTTTTTGCCAAGAGCTCCAAAATAGGAAAAATCCCTGCGAATCGTGGCAGAATCAACCTTTACGGCATCACTGAGTTCAGCGGATGATACACGCTGTTTTCCTGACGCATGCAGATTCTTTAAAAAGCGATAGTAAAGCGGCAGCCGTTTTGCCGTCGCCTGCGGAATTTTTGATTGATCCTTATTCATTTTTGGTCCTCCAAATTATACTCGGATAGTTCTCTTTTAAAGTCACCGTTTTTCCCGCCTGTTTTCTCCAGCAAGAAAGTAGGACCGATGACCATTCCCTTATCAAGGGCCTTACACATATCGTAAACGGTAAGAGCACACACCGATGCAGAAGTGAGCGCTTCCATTTCCACACCTGTACTCCCTTTCGTTTTGACCTGTGCTTTTATATGAAGTATAACTTCTGATTCTTTTATTTTCCAGTCAAACGATATATCTACCCCGCTCAGTGAAAGCGGATGGCACATCGGAATGATATTGGACGTTTGCTTTGCGGCCATTATGCCTGCCACCTGTGCAACAGCCAGTACATCTCCTTTGCCGATATCGTGACTTTGTATTTTCTCGTACACTTCATTCTTCATGTGTACGCTAGACACAGCCGCCGCAGTACGGACAGTCGAAGATTTTTCGCTGATGTCCACCATCTGGGCTCTGCCCTGTTCATTAAAATGAGAAAATCTATTCATATTAAAACTCTCCTTAAACAGATCATACACTATTTTCTTCTCTATGTCTTTTTCAGCCAATGTATTGTTTGCTGACTTCTGGTTCATAAGCTACACTTAACTTATTATAGCAGAGGTGAAATAATATGATGATCTTACAAGTTAATCAGCTATCAAAATCATTTGGTGCTGATACTATTTTAAACAATATAAAGCTGGAAGTCAGAAATCGTGATCGCATCGCCATTGTCGGAAGAAATGGCGCGGGAAAATCCACGCTGCTTAAAATTATCGCAGGCCAGCTTTCGTATGAAAAGGGCGAAATCATTAAACCGAAAGATATTACAATGGGATATCTTGCCCAGCATACGGGCTTGGATTCTAAGCTTACCATAAAAGAAGAGCTGCTGACTGTTTTTGACCACTTAAAAGCAATGGAAAAGGAAATGCGGGCTATCGAAGAAAAAATGGCGGCAGCTGATCCTGATGAACTGGAAAGCATCATGAAAACGTATGACCGGCTTCAGCAGGAATTCAAAGATAAAGGCGGCTATCAATATGAAGCGGATGTCAGATCTGTGCTTCATGGACTCGGCTTCAGCCATTTTGACGATTCAACACAGGTACAAAGCCTCAGCGGGGGGCAGAAAACAAGGCTGGCCCTCGGTAAGCTTCTGTTAACACAGCCTGATTTGCTCATTCTCGATGAGCCGACAAACCATCTCGATATTGATACGCTAACCTGGCTTGAACATTATTTGCAAGGCTATTCAGGCGCCATTCTCATCGTTTCGCATGACCGCTACTTTTTGGACAAAGTAGTAAACCAAGTATACGAGGTATCAAGGGCTGAAAGCAAAAAATATCACGGCAACTACAGCGCTTATCTCGACCAAAAAGCCGCACAGTATGAAAAAGAGCTTAAAGTGTATGAAAAGCAGCAGGATGAAATCGCAAAGCTTCAGGATTTTGTAGACCGAAATCTAGCGAGAGCTTCTACCACAAAAAGAGCACAAAGCCGCCGAAAACAGCTGGAACGAATGGAAGTCATGTCAAAACCGCTCGGCGATGAAAAATCCGCAAATTTTCATTTTGATATTACAAAACAGAGCGGAAATGAAGTCCTGCGCGTTCAGGATCTCACAATCAGTTATGAAAACCAGCCGCCGCTTTTAACAGAAGTGTCGTTCATGCTCACAAGAGGGGAAAGTGCCGCGCTTGTCGGCCCTAACGGAATCGGTAAATCGACATTGCTAAAAACATTAATGGACACCCTAAAGCCAGATCAAGGATCGATCTCATACGGCTCGAATGTCAGTGTCGGCTACTATGATCAGGAGCAGGCTGAACTGACTTCCTCTAAACGTGTCCTTGATGAGCTGTGGGATGAGTACCCCGGTCTTCCGGAGAAAGAAATCCGAACTTGTCTCGGAAATTTCTTATTCTCCGGAGATGATGTACTGAAACCTGTCCATTCACTGAGCGGGGGTGAGAAAGCAAGATTGGCCCTTGCTAAGCTGATGCTTCAAAAAGCTAATTTTCTTATCCTTGATGAACCAACAAACCATCTGGACTTAGACAGCAAAGAAGTTCTCGAAAATGCGCTGATCGATTATCCAGGTACACTGTTATTTGTCTCACATGACAGATATTTTATTAACAGAATCGCCACAAGAGTATTGGAGCTTTCTTCAAACCATATAGAAGAGTATCTGGGAGATTACGATTATTATACGGAGAAAAAAACAGAGCAGCTTGAATTGGAGAAAATGAATCAGCAAGAGGAATCCGAAAAAACGCCTGCTTCGGTTAAGCCTGACTCAAAACGTTCATATGAAGAAGAAAAAGAATGGAAAAAGAAAGAACGCCAACGACTCCGTCGGATTGAAGAAATTGAAGCCACTGTTCAAACCATTGAAGAAAACATTAGTCATAACGATGAATTGCTATGTGATCCGGAAATCTATCAAGACCATGAAAAGGTACAAGCCATCCATGCAGACAATGAGAAACTCAATCAGGAGCTGGAATCTCTTTTGTCCGAATGGGAAGAACTATCCACAGAAGAAGCTTAAAAAAAGTCAAGCACCTCTTTTTAGAGGTGTTTTTTTATCCACAGAACATACCCTTATACGCAAATAAAGTAAGCGCTTTATACACATTATCCACAAAATATTCTGAATTTATCCACTTTATTAACATTGACTTCAGCCCTTTATCCATCTATATCTCTATAATTACTCACAGGTATGTGGATAAATTGTGAATTGTCTGTTAATAACAGACAAAAAGTCTCACGCTATTATCTCGTGAGACTTTGATAAGAAGTCAATTCAAGGCCGGGCTGGCCATTCATATCATATGCACCGCGAATTCCCTTTTCAAAAGCAATTGTACCAGCAGCAGCAATCATCGCAGCATTATCTGTGCATAAGGCTAATGGAGGAATGACAAGCGAAATCCCTTCATGCTGGGCAAATTCCTTTTCTAATGCAGCCCTGAGGCCTCTGTTTGCAGCTACTCCTCCGGCTAAAAGGACCTGTTTGACACCATATTCCTTTGCCGCACGCGCCGTTTTGGTCACTAAGACATCAATTACGCTATTTTGGAAACTGGCAGACAAATCTTCCGGCGCAATCTCTTGGCCTTTTTGAGACGCATTATGAAGTGTATTGATCACTGCAGACTTCAACCCGCTGAAGCTGAAGTTGTAAGAGCCTTCTTCAAGCCATGCGCGAGGAAGCGGAATATTGTCATTTCCTTTTTCAGCAAGCTTATCAATTTGTGGTCCACCCGGATATGGCAGTCCCATTGTTCGCGCCACTTTGTCGTAAGCTTCACCTGCTGCATCATCGAGAGTTTCCCCAATGACTTCAAATGATCCGTGTTCTTTCATATAAACCAATTCCGTATGGCCTCCTGAAACGACCAATGCCAGTGCCGGGAACACGATTTCTTCTACAAGACGGTTCGCGTAAATATGACCGGCTATATGATGAACGCCAACTAACGGAATGTTATGCGCAAAGCTCAATGCTTTAGCAGCGTTCACTCCGATAAGAAGCGCTCCCACCAGTCCTGGACCTTCCGTTACTGCAATCGCATCAATGTCACTATACGTCATGCCAGCTTTACGAAAAGCCTCTTCTATGACCAAAGTGATTTGCTCAACATGATGTCTTGAAGCAATTTCCGGAACAACGCCTCCAAAGCGCTTATGGCTTTCAATTTGAGAGGCTACTACGTTTGATATGATTTCTTTCCCGTTTTTTACGATAGCTGCCGCTGTCTCATCACAGCTTGTTTCAATTCCTAATACGTAAAGCTCTTTTTGCTCACTCATTTATCGTCACCCACATAATTAACGCATCTTCCCCGTTATCAGTATAATAGTTCTTTCTTATTCCGCCGGGCTGCATCCCGAACTTCTTATATAAGCCTTGAGCAGGATGATTAGAAACCCTCACTTCAAGCGAAAGCCGCCTTGCGTCTTTTTCTTTGCACAGTTCCACCGCTGAGCGAAAAAGTGCTTCTCCTAAAGACTGGCCGCGATACTCCGGTTTTATTGCTATGTTTGTAATTTGGGCATCGTCCATCACAATCCAAATCCCGCAATACCCAGCAACATGGCCGTCCTTTTCAATCACGAGATAATGAGCATACGGATTTTCCAGCAGCTCATGGTAAAACGAATCCTTCGTCCAAGGAGACGTAAAGGAGGATGTTTCAATTTCGTATACGTGATCAATATCATCAAGCCGCATGTTTCTGACAGCTGCTTTTGTTTTCATCCTATCACCCTACTTTTGACTTTCAATCCATTTCGCTTCAGCTTCTGCCAGCCGCAAGTAATCCGGGACAAGCCCGTGAACATCAGCTGCTTCCTTTTCCGCCCCTAGAAAAGCCAATTCTGAAGGACGCGGGTTATGTTGAGCAGCAGCTCCAACGATCCCTTTTGTCCCAAGCACATCCTCTATCATCTGCTGGTGAATAGAAGTATCATGACCTAAAAACAAAACAGAGCGATCCTTTTCTTTTAGCATCTCCAGCCATTCGGCCAGCATCACATTTTGATCAGGCTCCACTTGCTCCAAAAGCCCGTTTTTGTATTCATACAGACCTGTATACACCTGTCCCCGTCTTGCATCAAAGATAGGACTGATCAGACCGTCAAAATGCCGGCCATTTGCCGCAAGCGCCTCAAGGCTTGATACAGGAGAAATCGGAATGTGTAAAGACCAGGCAAGCGTTTTGGCAAGCGTCACACCTATTCTTACCCCTGTGTATGAACCAGGGCCTTTTGCAACAACAATTTTAGAAAGATCCTGCGGTGTCATATCACATTCGTTCAGCAATGAATGAACAGCAGGCATCGCTCTTACAGAATGATTCTTTTTTAAATATGTAATGTATTCTGCTATGACGGTGTCTTCTCGAAGCAGCGCAATGCCCAACGTATAATTTGATGTATCAATTGCTAATATTGTCATGTCTACTTATCTCCTCACAAAGCATTTCATACCGATTCCCCACAGCTGTAAAGGTGACCTCTCTTTCATCATCACCGGCTCTTTTAATGACAATTTGCAGTCGCTCCTGCGGCAGCTGCTCTTCAATTAAATGTGCCCATTCAACGAGACAGACACCTTGTCCGTGAAAATATTCATCAAGTCCCAAATCTTCACTTTCGTCTTCCATTCTGTATACATCCATATGATAAAGAGGAAGTGAGCCATCGTTATATTCTTTTATAATTGTAAAAGTCGGACTGTTTACAACACGTGTAATGCCAAGTCCTTCCGCAAAGCCTTTCGTAAAAGTCGTTTTTCCGGCTCCTAAATCGCCCTCTAATGTCAGGACGTCTCCCGGTTTAGCAAACGATGCCGTAAGTTTTGCTATCGCTTTTGTTTCTTCAGGATTTACAGTTCTCCACTTTAATTGCTTCACACGAGTCACCCGTCTTATTTAAAATGATTATATCCTTTTTTCTCTAAGGCCATTGTTGTTTTTTCGGTTTTTAGGAACACATTGAATTCTGTTTTTTCCCTGACATGGCCAATCTTTGTAATAGGCAGTTGACGTATTTCGCACTCCTGCTTCAACACTTCCCATTCTTCCTTTGAAACCGTCCCTGTCAGCTCAAAATCCTCCCCGCCAAACAAAGCCCATTCTTTCCAGTTAGAATGAAGCTTAGGCAAATCAGAATGGACTGGGAGCATACTTTCATCAATTTCAATTGAAACACAGCTGGCTTCTGCAATCTCATTCAGTTCACTAGCTAATCCGTCACTGATATCATTTAAAGCTGCCCGCTTAATACTCGAGCATAATCTGCCCATGCTTACTCTTGGCTGAGGCCGTTTATGCCTGTTGATAAAGTAATCCGTTTCAACAGATGAGTTTTGAGGATTGGTCTTTTCCAGCAATAAAGAAAGTCCTGCTGCAGATGAACCAATTTCCCCGGTTACAAACACAATATCATTCGGTCTTGCCAAGCTGCGCAAACAAGCTCGTCCCTTTTCTACTTCACCGATCACAGTGACCGTTACGACTAATTTGTCAGTGGTAGAGACTGTATCGCCGCCAATCAGATCCATATGATATAGTTTCGCCAGTTCATTCATTCCTTCATACATTGCCTTGATTTCAGATTCCGTCCATTTTGAAGGTACCGCAAGTGATACCAAATAAAATTTAGGAATGCCTCCCATCGCGGCAATATCACTTATATTAACGGCTAACGCCTTATACCCGATATCTTCAGGTGAGGAATAGTGTAATTTAAAGTGCACATCTTCTACCATAGTATCAACACAAACAATTTCCTGAACGCCGTGTTTTGCAGTATAGAGTGCTGCATCATCACCTATTCCTACATCAACGGAAGAATGGTGAATGGTCCGCGGAGTAATGCTGTGTATCAAATCAAATTCATCCATGAACCAAAACCTCCTTTCAACCTGCTTATGCCTACATATGCTCTTCCTAGTTTATCGAATTTTGCTGGAATATCCAAGATATTGCCGATATAAAGAAAGCTTGGTTATCACACCAAGCAGAAGATACAGTAAAAGAAAACACAAAAAAAAACGAAAACATGATCGTTTCGTTTACAATAATGGCGGTCCGGACGGGACTCGAACCCGCGACCTCCTGCGTGACAGGCAGGCATTCTAACCAACTGAACTACCGGACCATATTTATAAAGTGAATTATTTTAGTTGCACCCTTCGGGCACTCCTTATTTCATTCATATAATTTGGTTGCGGGGGCAGGATTTGAACCTGCGACCTTCGGGTTATGAGCCCGACGAGCTACCGAACTGCTCCACCCCGCGATGATAATAATTTAAGATAAAAGCTTGGCGGCGTCCTACTCTCACAGGGGGAAACCCCCGACTACCATCGGCGCTGAAGAGCTTAACTTCCGTGTTCGGCATGGGAACGGGTGTGACCTCTTCGCTATCGCCACCAAACAAATTGAGAGTGTTCTCTCAAAACTAGATAACAGGTGTGACATCATTCAAAATGTGGGTTAAGTCCTCGATCGATTAGTATCTGTCAGCT
>NZ_CATYRA010000018.1:0-38370 GCF_958411575.1 uncultured Bacillus sp. | reverse complement strand
TGGATCACAGGTTAAGTTCACCGCATCCTGCGGCGACACCTGTGTGACCTGCGTCATGCAGGCCTTAGTTTGACTGACTACGCACATCGCTGTGCGATTTTATAAAAATGAATTAACAGGTACGTTTTGTCTTGTTTAGTTTTCAAAGATCATTTTGTTACTTCTCAATGAAGCAGCTTTAATAATATAACATTCAGTTTCTTGTTTTGTCAACAACTTTTTTAAATTGTTTTATGAAGCTTCTTGTTTTGTCTGCTGTTCATCAGCGACGTTTAATAATATAACATCTGTATTTATTTATTGCAATAGTTTTTTCGAAAAAAGTTCTATAAAACAAATAAACTATAAGCTTCGTATTGTCATCTATCGCGTATTTATCTTATATCTATATTAAAAGAACATATACAACAGTAATGTGTTCTTGTTGTTTTTTTCTTTTTCTTGTATAGTAGAGACGAATTAAATATAGATGACCACAAGGGGAGCATTAAAGCTGAGAGTGAGCGGTTTCGTTCTGACCCTTTGAACCTGTTAGTTAACGCTGGCGTAGGGATGTGGCAAAGTCAAATGAATTGCAGATCGTAAAGCAGTGCGTGGAACTTTTCTCATCCTTCCGCGTGCTGCTTTTTTTGTTGTCCTTTTGGATTGTCTATCAATGGAAGGGGATTTTTATGAATCAATCTAAGCAACTGGTTCGCCTTATTGAAATAGCAATTATGACTGCGGCTGCTGTTATTTTAGACATCGTCTCAGGAATGTTTCTTAGGATGCCTCAAGGAGGCTCGGTCTCCATCATGATGATTCCAATCTTTTTGATCTCGTTTCGTTGGGGTGTTAAAGCAGGTCTTACTACCGGCCTGCTGACAGGTCTGGTTCAGATCGCAATCGGAAACTTATTCGCACAACATCCTATACAGCTATTGTTAGATTACATTGTCGCGTTCGCAGCTATCGGAATTAGCGGATGTTTCGCTTCTTCTGTCCGTAAAGCCGCTGTATCCAAAACAAAAGGGAAATTAATTATTTCAGTGGTCAGCGCAGTTTTTATCGGCAGTTTCCTGCGCTATGCCGCGCATGTCATTTCAGGGGCAGTGTTTTTCGGCAGCTACGCTCCAAAAGGAACACCGGTATGGATTTATTCCTTAACTTATAATGCTACTTATATGGTTCCTTCATTCATCATCTGTGGAATTGTCCTTTGTTTATTATTTATGACAGCACCCCGTTTGCTCAAAACTGACAAAGTTTAACGTGACAACCCCCAGCGTAATCTGCTGGGGGTTGTTTTTTGTTATCTATTAAGAGCTGTTTTCAAAGCAGAAAGATCCGGCCAGCCAAACCCTACTTCCTTCAGGCTATCTCCTGCGATTTCAAAGCTGTCCTCCGCTATTCTTTCGGGTGAATAGGCCTCATAAAATGTAATCGAGGGGTTCTTCTCAATTACCCAAACAAACATACTCGAAAATCCATGATGAAGCAAAAACTCCACTCCTTTTGCTAAGAGCGCTCTGCCTGCACCTTGCCGCTGATGCTCTTCTAAAAGGTAAATAGCGTACAGCTCGCCGTCATAGCCTTCTTGTTCAGAGCGAATAGGTCCAAATGAAGCAAAGCCGAATATCGAACCTTTTTCATCGCGAGCCACAAATACACCTTTTAACGAGCGGCTTTTCCATTTGTCTTCAAATTCCTTGCAGCTCAGACTTTTTAAGTATTCAGCCTCGACAATTCCCTGATATGTTGTCCTCCAGCTATCTACATGCACTTTTGCAATGTCCTTTATATCCTCTAACTTTGCTTCTCGTACAGTTGCCATCCGCTGGCATCCTTTCCTTAGTCATTATTCCGGTTTCTGGACCGTTTTTGCTTCTTTTATTTCATTTGTTAATTCGTTAATGCTTTGTTTTACATTTCCTTTTCCTGAAAAGTTCTCAATCATTTCTTTTACGTCAATTCCTGATGATGCTTTTAAGCTTTCTTGCAGGCTTGACATTAAGTTCGTCGCATAGCTAGTTACTTTGTTAGCGCCGCTTGATTCACCGCTTCCTCCTGTATCAACAACTGTGATTTTATCAATATTTGAAAGAGGTGCCGCTGCTTGTTTCGCATATTCCGGAAGCATTTTTACGATCATATCGAAAATCGCCGCCTGCCCGTACTGTTCAAAGGCAGCCGCAATTTTCTCTTTTGCTTCCGCTTCTGCCAGACCTTTTAGGCGAATAACCTCTGCTTCTGTTTCCCCTTTTGCTTTTTCAGCTTCCGCTTTTGCTAGCCCGTCAATTCTGACTTTTTCAGCCTCTGCCTTCGCCATTGCTTCAATACTGTACTTCTTGGCATCGGCTTCCGCGAGCTGTTTGGCTTTCTCAGCTGCTGCGGACTGCTCGACTGAATAACGGTCTGCATCGGCTTTTTTCTTTACCTCTGAGTCATATTGACGTTCACGGCGAAGAATTTCTTTTTCTTCTAGTTCGATTTGTTTTTGGCGTTCGATAATTTTAACCTGCATTTCCTGCTCTGTGACTTGCTGGCGCGCCCTAGCAGTCTCTAAATCATATGCCTGGTCGGCATTCGCTTTTGCCGTATCTTGTTCTCTGCGATATTCAGCCATTTTGAGCTGATTGATTTTTTCAGCTTCAGCGATTTCCGTCGCCCGTTCAAGTTCTGATTTTTTTGCATCTTTATCGGCTTCTGCCCGCTTAATTCGGGTTTCTTTATCAGCCTCTGCTGTTGCGATATCAGCATCCCGTTTTACTTGGGCAATTCTCGGTTTCCCTAATGATTCAAGATAACCGTTTTTATCACGTACATCTTTAATGGTAAAGGAAACAATCACAAGCCCCATTTTTGCAAGATCCTGCGAAGCGACACGCTGTACCTCTTGAGAGAATTTTTCTCTGTTTTTATAGATTTCTTCGACTGTCATTGAGCCGAGAATGGAACGAAGGTGGCCTTCTAAAACCTCCCGTGCTTCCTGCTCACGGTCGTCTTTTGATTTTCCTAAAAATTGTTCGGCTGCTGTAGCAATTTCTCCTATAGAACCGCCGATTTTAATAATCGCAGTTCCATCGGCCATTACAGGCACTCCTTGTTCTGTATAAACTTCAGGTGTCGAAACATCGAGTTTGCTTGATAATAGGCTTAGCGGCTCTGCCTGCTGAAAGACGGGAAGGACAAAGGTTCCTCCGCCGCGGACGATTTTAAGACGGTTGCCGCCTTCATCGACATGAACATTTTTATTGCCCAGATAGCTCCCCGTTACGATTAACGCTTCATCAGGCCCTGCCGTACGATACTTTGTGATAAACACGGCAATAAGTGCAATTAATAAAAAGAATACAACTCCGATGACAATTATAATCGGCATTGTCATATCACATTCCTCCTTGTGTTTTAAATAGGTTCATGCGGAGTGACCGAAAGAACTCCGTTGTTAACATCTACGACCAAAACAGCTGTTCCGTAACTGATTTGCTCATTATCAAAGCTGACCGCTGACTTTGAGATGGTGCCGCCTATCCCTTCAATGACCACTTCACCGAACCCGTCAACAGGAACAGCTGTAATCACTTTACCGACTCTTCCTCTTAGATCATCTTCTATATAAACCAATGATTCTTCTGCGGATGATAATGGTACCAGTACAAAGATGTGAAGCAATACCACCAGCATGATCGAAAGGATGCAAGATAAAAGCGCGATCAACAGGCTCGACAGGGGCAATATGAGCTCGCCTATATATCCGCTTGCTGAAAAACATGTAAAAAATGCGAGCAACAATGTCGGATTAAGAAAAGGAATGCCTTCTGACAGCCCTGCAAATACATCTCCGAAAAACACAAATAAAAGCGTAAGACTGCCCGCAATAATAAGCGTATAAAGATAAATCGTGTGTATAGGAACGCCAAATAACTCCAATTTCCTCATCCTTTCTTCATCAATGCATTGATGAACGGCCGCCGTTACCATTTATACGAGATACAACGGAAAAGGTTTCAAAATTTTAAGATAAATAACCCATTTTGCAATGCTTGATAAATGATAATTGCTTATATATATGGTAATGTCATTTTTAGGAGGAGATATGATGAGTATCTTTAATGAAGCCAGATTAGAAACGTGGAACGAAGTGAAAGGACTTTCTGATGAAAAGCTGAATCAAAAGCCTTCTGCTGAGGAATGGAGCATACGGGAAGTGCTTGACCATTTGAAAAAAATCGATATGGCCGCACAAAAAATGCTGAAGGAACGTGTAAAGGAAGCCCCTGTGAAAAAAGTTGAAGAAAAACAGCTTGAGGTAGCACAGGATAGAAATAATAGACGGAAAGCTCCGAGTCATCTTGAGCCTGAGCATGATTTTATTTCAGGCAGCCAAATGAAACGCGAGCTTGATGTGGTGAGAGAGCAACTGACTGCTGCTATTGCCTCTCTGAAAGAAGAAGATTTTGAGAGAGTGCTTCCTCATCCTGTATTTCAAGAACTGACTGTCAGACAGTGGATCGATTTTATCGGCCACCATGAAAAACGGCACCTCAGCCAGATTAAAGAAATTAAAGAGAGAATAGAAAGGGCCTGATTTGATCAGACCCTTTCTGCTTTTCGTGGTTTGGCTTTCCGCTGATAGGAATGAACATCTATTTCATCACCTGCGTAAACAGCTCCGGGTCTCTCAACAATGCAGACAATCCCTCTTATGCCCAGTGCGTGGCGGACAAAAGCCGGGGCCAGCTTCGGCTTGTCCGGATAATAAGACTGAATGACTTCTCCCGGCTGAATACACGGATCATTTTCTCCCTCACACAGCAAAGCGGCTCCGCTTGGAAAAATGAGCCGGCTTCCTTCTTTTAATGAAGTAAGATCAGGTATGCCGCTGACTGCCACATTCGCACCGAGCCATTCCGGCAAAATGCTCGGCACTCCCATTTTTAAAGCAATTTCATCACATTCCTCTATTGAAACAATAGAAATTTGTCTCCGGTTGAAAATTTCAGTCCCTCTTGAAAACATCGGTTCTCTAGCCCCCGCTTTTTTGGTCAGGCCAAAATGCAAGTCGCCGGGGATGCCGCCATAATCAAAATCAAGCTTGTCCATTTGCTTTGTTACGAAGCTTTCTGTATCTGCGATATATACGCCTTCGGCTTTTGCAGCCATACGCTTCCACATCAGCAGCACCTTCCTTCTTCTCTAAAATTTCCATCTATGCTACATTATCCAGAAAAATCCCGCTCTGTAAAAGAGCGGGACATGTAGTTATACCGTTTTAGGTGTAAGGTTAAAGCAGCGCTTGTAGATCCAATTATATGCTTTTTCATTTAAATCTCTAGGGTTTCCGAAGGTTTGCGGATCTTTCATCGCTTCTTTTGACAAGCGTTCGATCATATCAGGTGATACTCCCTGCTCTTCTAAAGTCGGTACCTCTAAGTCTTCGACCAGGTCATACATCCAATTGACAGATGCTTTCGCAGCTTCTTCTGTTGTCATATTGCTTGTATCAATACCGAACGCTTTCGCAATACGTGCAAATTTCTCAGGGTAGCCCTTCCAGTTGTACTCCATGACAGGACCCATCATCGCAGCCACACCTTGACCGTGAGCGACTGGGATAATACCGCCAAGCGTTTGGCTCATTGCATGAGCCGCGCCCGCTGATTCACTGCCGTAAGAAAGACCTGCAAGCATCGCAGCCTGCGCCATTCCATATCTTGCTTCCAGATCCTCTCCGTCAGCAAATGCTCTTTTAATGTAATGAGCGGCATATTCAATCGCCATCAAGGCAACTGCATCCGTGATTGGCTGCGCAAATTTCATTGTATAGCACTCAATGGCATGAGCAAGCGCATCAATTCCCGTCATGGCTGTTACATGCGGAGGCATTGAAATATGAAGTTCAGGATCAATGATGGTCAGGTGCGCTGCAATCAGTGGACCGCCCGTGTTGAATTTAAATTCCCTTTCTTCATCTGTGATAACTGCCCATTGGGTTACTTCTGATCCAGTTCCAGCCGTTGTCGGAATTGTCGTCAGCGGAGGAATACGATTTTCCAGCGGTTTTTTCCCATCTGCCGCTTCATAATCCAGCACGCTTCCTTCGTGAGTGGCTTCTACTCCGATTGCTTTTGCAGTATCCATGGAGCTTCCGCCTCCGACTGCCACCAAACCATTACAGTTCTCTTTTTTGTAGAGCTCAGACCCTTCATTTACCAGACGGACAGGCGGGTTTGGCTCTACTTTATTAAAGAGCACCACTTCAATGCCTGCTTCTTTAAGTGATTCGATAACTGGATCTACGACGCCGGCTTTATAAATTCCAGGGTCTGTGACAAGGAGTGCTTTTGAAACGCCAAGCGCAGCTACTTCTTCACCCGTATTCTTGACGGCTCCGATTCCGTGCTTAATCACAGTCGGAATTTCAAATGTGTGGAATTTGTGCATGCTTTCTATTTTCATATTTAATGTCATCATTAACTCCCCCTCTTATGAATTGAACCAATTAACCGCTGCCGGTTTTGTATTACGATACACATGTTTGACTTCTGTGTATTCTTCAAGACCTATTTTTCCAAGCTCGCGTCCGAACCCGGATTGCTTATAGCCGCCCCATGGCGCCTGTGCAAAGTACGGATGGAAATCGTTAATCCAAACTGTCCCCATTCTCAAGCGGGCTGCTACGCGTTCGCACTTTTCAATATCTTTTGACCATACCGCTCCGGCCAAGCCATAGATGGTATCATTCGCAAGCGCGATGACCTCTTTTTCAGAGCTGAAGGTTTCAACTGTCAATACAGGACCGAAAACCTCTTCCTGAACGATTCTCATGTCAGATTTACAGTTTGAGAAAATAGTAGGTTCGTAGAAAAAGCCGTTTTGCAGCGCAGGGTCTTTCGGACGTTTGCCTCCTGTCTCCAGCTTCGCGCCTTCTTTTATCCCGATCTCTACATATTTTTCTACTTTTGCCCTGTGCTCTGCCGAAATAAGCGGGCCGCTTTCTGTCTCTGCGTGAAAACCATTTCCGAGTTTTATGCGTTTTGCCCGTTTGACTAGCTCTGCTAAAAATTGATCGTGAATGGCATCTTCAACAAGCAAGCGCGAACCGGCTGAGCATACTTGGCCGGCGTGGAAAAACACAGCGTTTAATGCCTGATCGACCGCAACCTCTAGATCTGCGTCCTTGAAAACGATATTTGGATTTTTTCCGCCAAGTTCAAGTGCAATTTTTTTGACGTTTCCGCTTGCCGCCTGCATGATTTTTTTGCCTGTTTCGATTCCACCCGTAAACGAAATCAAATCGACGTCTTTGTTTACGGCAAGCTCGTCGCCCACTGTGGCTCCCGGTCCAAGAACAAGATTTGCAACACCTTTTGGAACACCGGCTTCTTCCATCAGCTTAAAGACTTTGATTGTCGTCAGCGGCGTGATCTCACTTGGTTTCATGACGATAGTATTTCCTGCAGCCAGTGCAGGTGCGATTTTCCAGCTCGCTTGCAGGAGCGGATAATTCCATGGAGTAATCTGGCCGCAAACCCCAATTGGCTCTCTGATGATTTTGCTTTCTGAATCAGGGATCGGAGATGAAATGATCTCTCCGCCATCTTTATCTGCCAATCCGGCGTAATATTGAAAAACATTGGCGATATCATCCATATCCGCCTTGCTTTCTTCGAGTGTTTTTCCCGTATCAAGCGATTCAAGCTCAGCCAGCTCATCAAGATCGCGTCTGATTAATTCCGCAATTTTCAGAACATTCTTCCCGCGTTCAAGCCCGGGTAGAGATGACCATTCTCCTTTGTCAAATGCTCTTCGCGCGGCTGCGATTGCCTTGATGGCGTCCTCTCGCCCTCCTTCGCTTACAATTGCAATTTCTTCTTGATTAAATGGATTGATAATGCTGCGGATCTGCTCTTTTTCGGCACTGACCCATTCTCCGTCAATATATAATGTTTGACTCATATAAGCCTCCTTGACGTAAAGTTTGTTAAATAAAAATTTAATGTTTTTAACAACCTTAATTTAACATACGAATTTTAAACTGTCAAAGCCCCATTTTGATTTTTCTTTTTGACATTTCTTTATGTTTCGTTAAGATAAAGAACATAAAGAAATAACTTAACGAATTTAATCTTCTAATAGAAAAGAGGGTCAGTATGGATGAAAATCCAGAAGTTGCAGCTATAGAACAGGCTCGGGATCTTGTTATCGACTCCATTGCTGAAACGATGGATCTTTACGGAATTACCCGCAGTGTCGGGATTTTATATGGGACGATGTATATGAGGGATGAGATGACCCTTGACGAAATGCGTGAGGAATTGCAAATGAGCAAGCCAAGCATGAGCACAGGCGTCAAAAAGCTTCAGGACTTAAATGTAGTGAAAAAAACATTTCACCGGGGCATCCGCAAGCATACATTTGTGGCTGAAAAAGATTTCTTTAAATTTTTCACAAATTTCTTTCCCCCTAAATGGGAACGGGAAGTTCAGGTAAATGTAGCAGCAATTGAAGAAGCTCAGGCTGATTTACAAGAGGTTTTAAACAAAGAAGGTCTCAATGAGGACATCAAAAATGAAGCACTGCAGTTATACGAGCAACTGGAAAGCTCTAAAGCTTACTATGATTGGCTGAAACGGCTTGCTGAATCGGTGCAGAGCGGGGAAATTTTTAAATTTATACCGATTGAAACAAAGTAAAACAAAAACGCCTGGGAAACCGGGCGTTTTTTTGTTCTTTTTTATGTAATTACTACAAATTTGAAAAATACGGGAAAAACATCCCATTTACTTCCAAAATATTTGATGGTAATTTTATGTAGGTAAAATTTGTATTTGGCCGTTCAGAGGAGGTGAAAAGCGGGCAGGCCTGAATATTTTTATAACTTTTTAGGGGGAATTTTATTATGAAACGCAAATTATTATCTTCTTTGGCAATCAGTGCATTAAGTCTTGGTTTACTCGTTTCTGCACCTTCAGCTTCTTTCGCGGCTGAATCTAAATCAACTTCCGCTCATACTGAGTCTACTATGAAAACACAGTCAACAGCTTCATTGTTCGCTACAATTACAGGGGCCAGCAAAACGGAATGGTCTTTCTCAGATATCGAATTGACGTATCGTCCAAACACGCTTCTCAGCCTTGGCGTTATGGAATTTACATTGCCAAGCGGATTTACTGCAAATACGAAAGACACAATGAACGGACGTGCGTTGCGTGAAACACAGATCCTCAATAACGGGAAAACAGTAAGAATCCCTTTGGCACTTGATTTATTAGGAGCTGGCGAGTTCAAATTAAAACTGAATAACAAAACACTTCCTGCCGCTGGTACATATACTTTCCGTGCGGAGAATAAATCATTGAGCATCGGCAATAAATTCTACGCAGAAGCAAGTATTGACGTGGCTAAGCGCAGCACTCCTCCGACTCAGCCATGCGGCTGCAACTAATCTAAAAGACCGGTTAACGCCGGTCTTTTTTGCGTTTTGACCTCCCTTTTTTCCTCTATTTCCAGTTATCTTTTTTCTAGTTTAAAATTTAAATTGACAAACTCTAGAAACAGGAGTAAATTCTTGAGTGTTCAATTTCATACAGTCTCTTTTACCGCTTAATCAAATACGAACGGGGGAACCAACGATTGGCTGTTTTTTTAACAGCCTTGGGGTGAATCTTACTAAGTAAGAGGGGGTACTCTGAATCCCTAATCCGACAGCTAACCTCGTAGGCGTTTACAGAGAGGAGGTCTATTAGCGACCATTCTTCGAGATGGTCTTTTTTGCTTCAAAAACGTTAATTTTACTAAGGGAGTTATGAACATTGGGAAGAATAAAAAACAAGCAATTTGCCGTGATCGGACTGGGCAGGTTTGGCGGAAGCATTTGCAAAGAGCTGCACAGAATGGGCCATGAGGTCCTTGCGATTGATATCAACGAAGAAAAGGTAAATGCATACGCTTCTTACGCAACTCATGCGGTGATCGCCAACGCCACCGAAGAAAACGAATTGCTATCGTTAGGAATACGCAATTTTGAATATGTGATCGTTGCAATCGGAGCGAATATTCAAGCGAGTACCCTGACCACCCTATTATTAAAAGAGTTTGACATCCCGAATATTTGGGTGAAGGCCCAAAACTATTATCATCATAAGGTGCTTGAAAAAATCGGTGCTGACCGCATTATTCATCCTGAAAAGGATATGGGCGTCAAGATTGCACAAAGCCTCTCTGATGAGAACGTGTTGAATTACATTGATTTATCTGATGATTACAGTATTGTCGAGCTGCTGGCAACACACAAGCTTGATTCAAAATCGATTATTGATCTGAATGTAAGAGCAAAGTACGGCTGTACAATCCTGGCCATTAAACATCATGGAGATATCCGTCTTTCTCCCGCACCTGAAGACGTCATTCACGAACAGGATTGCCTGGTGATCATGGGGCACAAAAAGGATATTAAACGTTTTGAAAACGAAGGGATGTAGACATAGGTGACACTTCAAAAGGATAAAGTGATCAAATGGGTTCGTTTTACACCGCCTCAAGTGCTTGCAATTGGTTTTTTTCTTACCATTATCATCGGGGCTGTGCTGTTAAAGCTACCGATTTCTACAATGAAGCCATTGTCATGGATAGATGCCCTTTTTACTGCAGCTTCCGCAACAACCGTTACAGGGCTTGCAGTTGTCGATACCGGTACAGAATTTACACTTTTCGGGCAAACTGTCATCATGGGGCTGATTCAGATCGGCGGGCTTGGATTTATGACTTTTGCTGTTTTGATCGTCATGATATTAGGGAAAAAAATCGGATTAAAAGAACGAATGCTGGTTCAGGAAGCCTTAAACCAGCCGACAATCGGCGGTGTCATAGGCCTTGTCAAAGTCCTGTTTCTGTTTTCCATCAGTATTGAGTTGATAGCAGCACTCATCTTATCCGTCAGGCTTGTGCCCCAGTATGGCTGGGCATCCGGCTTGTTTGCGAGTCTTTTTCACTCAATATCTGCTTTTAACAATGCCGGGTTTTCGTTGTGGCCGGATAATTTGATGAGCTACGTTGGAGATCCTACAGTTAACCTAGTGATTACTTTCTTATTTATCACAGGAGGGATCGGATTTACCGTTCTGTTTGACATTATGAAAAATCGGCGATTTAAAGCCTTTTCTCTACATACGAAAATCATGCTGACAGGAACCCTGATTCTGAATGCGGTTGCTATGCTTGTGATCTTTATTTTAGAGTACAGCAATCCCGGCACGCTCGGCCACCTGCATATAGGAGATAAACTATGGGCTTCCTATTTTCAAGCTGTGACGCCAAGAACCGCTGGCTTCAATTCTCTTGATATTGGTAGTATGAGAGAAGGAACGATTGTATTTACTTTATTATTAATGTTTATCGGAGCAGGCAGCGCTTCAACAGCGAGCGGCATTAAGCTGACTACGTTCATTGTGATTTTAATGTCTGTGATCGCTTATTTGCGAGGTAAAAAAGAAACGGTTATTTTCCGCCGCTCCATCAAATATCCGATTATCATTAAAGCTTTAGCTGTGAGCGTCATCGGTTTGTTCCTCGTGTTTTTAGGGATATTCGCCCTGACGGTCACAGAACAAGCGCCGTTTATTCAAATTGTGTTTGAAACCTTTTCCGCATTCGGAACTGTCGGTCTATCGATGGGATTGACCCCTGAACTTACAGAAGCGGGAAAATGTATCATTATTGTCATCATGTTCATTGGAAGAATTGGTCCTTTGACGTTCGTGTTTTCATTTGCGAAAACAGAGAAATCAAATATTCGTTACCCTGACGGCGAGGTATTTACGGGGTAATAACAAAAAATCCGGCGATTTAAGCGCCGGATTTTTTATGATTCGATATGAGATTGATTTTGCCTTTTTTCCTGTTCCGCGATGATTTCGTTATCCTCTGCGTTATCACGGGTCACTTTTTGTGTAAGAATCGCACCGACCGCTACAAGTATCATAACAGCGATGTAATAGCCTTTTTCGTTGAGTTCCAGATTATCAGCATTATAGAGTCCGATACTAAACAAAAATACTCCCGCAAAAAAAGTGAAATAAGCTAATACTGTAAAGGCAACCGTGTTTCTCCGTCTATATTTCTGCACCTTTGTTCCCTCCTGAAAGCATAGTCAATAAGTGATAAACTTCCGTGGAATATTATACCTCAAATTCCCCTGAATGGAACAAAGAATTAAAAATACCAGGAAAAAGGGCTCAGGTTGCTTCCTTTATTTCAACAGCTGAATCATCAATCCAGCCGATGAGTTTATCATTGATTTGAAATTGGTACCATACGGACTGGCCTTTCTGCTTTTTGGATACAACCTTTATGTCTTTGCCGACGTAAGATTGGGCAGAGGTGAGCTTTATGGACCGATCATCAGTAGAAGGCTTGGACCATATGTCTTGAACGGCACTGTCCTTAATGGAGGCTTTTAAATCCACTGATTTGAGCGATGGATTTACCTCATCGTATTCATCTAAATCGTATTTTTCCACAATAGCACTGATTTTGTCTGCGTATTCAGGGTCTGTAGCATATCCTGATGTTTGCAATGCCGTTGCCGCTTCCTTATAATTCCCAGCCTCAAGCACCGGTTTATACTTCTTTTTATTCCACGATGTGCCGCGGACAAACAATTGGGCGTGGTCATCCATAGATTCAAAATACGTGCTGTATTTTCGAAACTTTGCGCGAATGGTTTTTCTTTTCCCTTTTTCAAATTCGTCCGTTTCCATCGTGACATGATGGCCTTTATAATTTCCTTTTACGCCAAAAAGGTTGTTAGCCTGAGCAGCAAGCTCGCTGTTCCCCCAGTCGGATTCGAGAATGGCCTGAGCGATCGTGATGCTGGGGAGGACATGATATTTCTCATACAAAATTTGTGCATGTCCGGACAGGCTGTCTATAAATACCTGCTGTTCATCAATTTCTTCGGGTTCTTTGGATGTTTCTATCGGTTTTGATAATGTTGTGGCTAAAACAAACAGGGCTAGCGGAATCGATACAATGAAAAATAGTGAAATGAAGAGTCTACGTTTTTTCAGTTTTTTACGGGCCATGAAAACCTTCCTTCGAGTTAAAAGATTACGAATGTAAAAGAATCTACCTTTTAGAATTTTACTTGCACTTCTAATATTTTTCAATTCTTTAGGGACAAAGTTGGGAAAAGATTGCAAACAAAAAACCTTTCCCTCAAGGGAAAGGTTTTGATCATGTATCTATTTTTGTAAATTTCTGAGTACATTACGGTATTCTGTATCATGTATCACTTTATGTGATTTGACAGCAGCCTTTGACAGTCCTTGTGTGGAAATGGCCTGTTTTTTCGGAACTGTTTTCGCTTTATCATGCGTTTTATGTGCCAGCTTGTGCCCCATACCTGTAGCGTTCATACAGAATGACAGGCAAACAAGCAGCACACTCAGAATAAAAGAAATGAAAAAGAGATCATGATAAGCAGTCATCATAGAATCCTGCATCGAACCGCTTTGTCTGGCAGCATCTTTTTGCGTGAAAAAGCCGATGAGGATTGGAACTCCCATATAGACAAACAATCTTAAAAACTGAACAGCTGTCATTCTCTTGACCAAATCAGGCAGCGGGCCGCCCATAGCAGCTCCCATCAGCCCTGCGGCCACTGTCAGTCCCGTTCCAGCGGCAAGCATGATAAACAGCACTGCAAATATATAAAGTGACGATTGATCCTGCATATGCAGCCATTGAAAATTCACAAACACGAGAATAAGAGCACCTATAATACCGAGCATCCCGGGCCCGACTTTATCATAAAACAAAGCGCTCACAATGGCGGCGATCGCCACTCCGATTAAAAGAGTTACGTTTAAAAGAATGAGATGCTCCTGAGAAATATCATACATTTGACGGAGCAATCCCTGAAAAGCAGAAAGGCTGACAGCTACCGTTATCGTTCCTATAGCTACGATGAATAAACCGAGCACCGGTTTTGGCAGCAGCATCAGTTTTATAGAAATGAAGGGGTTTCTCACTTTATATTCCACAATCAATAGAACAAGGAGCAAACATAACGTAATCCCAAAGCCAGTCCATACATAACCTGATGAAAGTCCCCATTTTTGCAGAAAAATGAATGTAACCGCTGAGGCTGCAGCAAGGCACACAGATAAAATGATTCCTGCACGATCTAGCGACTGTTCTTGTTCTGCCGATCCATGATGCTCATCATGAAGAAAGAAATAGCTCACCGCGACACCAATCAGTGACAGCGCGCCAAAGAAGTAAAACAGCCATCTCCAATGTCCGTAGCTTGTTGCAATCGTTCCTAGAATCGTGCCGATGATAACAGAGCCATAAAATCCCCCGATCAGCACCAGCAGGGCATAGTTCCTGCGGTCAATCGGAAATGACAGAACAAGCATTGGAATCATAATCATCAGCATGACACCTGTAGCCGCCCCCTGTAAAAAGCGCCCTGCCGCCATCCATGCAATATCGCTGGAAAATGCGAAAAGCAGTGAGCCAAGTATAAAAACGGGTAATGAAGCCAGATAGATTGGACGGGCACCGAATTTTTTCCTCAGCAGCGGTCCTGCCGGCACTAATAAAGCAAAGGCCATATTGCCAATCAATATTGGATTCACTGACGTGAAGTCACTTGTTCCAACCGTCTTCTGAACAAGGCCTTGAACTGACGACAATGCCGTGTTAGACATCAATCCCGGCCCGACCGCTAAAACGGCGAGCAAAGAAATCACCCAATAGTGTTTTGTCTTCATGTTGTCATTCCTTCCTAAATGAATACATACGAAACACACCATTTTTTGAAAACAAAAGAAGCTAATAGATTTTGCATGCCATTAGCTTTCATTCTAACACACTCCCTATTTTTGGAAATGATATTATTTTATTATAATTATGTGAACAAATGAGCATATATTCAAACATTATTCCAAATCGATTATGATTTGTCAATGGCGCACATTTCAAGCAAAAAAATAAAAGCCTGAACAGTTTTTGACCGATCGTGTTTTGAGACAAGGCGGCTTGAGCCTTTTCAATTCACTATTCCCACGAATAAACCCGAATAAATTGGTGATAAGACAACATTTAGCCGCACAATATTTTTGTGTTCACTGGGCGTTTGCCGCCTCTAAATTGTATATGGGTAAATACCATGAATTAATCTGCGAAATACCCATGCTAGTCAATTTTAAATAATCCGGGAGGCAAAAACGAATGGAACTGTATGAGTGCATCCAAGACATTTTTAGCGGCTTGAAAAATCCATCGGTTAAAGATTTGGCAACTTCTTTAAAACAAATTCCAAACGCATCAAAATTGAGTCAACCGTATATTAAGGAACCAGACCAGTACGCTTACGGCCGAAATGCCATCTATAGAAACAATGAATTAGAAATTATCGTTATTAACATTCCGCCAAACAAGGAGACATCAGTCCACGATCATGGCCAATCCATTGGTTGTGCAATGGTGCTAGAAGGAAAGCTGCTTAATTCCATTTATCGCTCAACCGGCGAACACGCAAAACTCTCCAATTCATACTTTGTTCACGAAGGAGAATGCCTTATTTCAACCAAAGGGTTAATTCACAAAATGTCCAATCCTACGTCCGAACGAATGGTGTCTCTTCATGTCTACTCACCCCCTTTGGAAGACATGACGGTCTTTGAGGAACAAAGGGGTGTATTGGAAAATTTTTGATTGACAGGTGAACTGCTTTACTTTGACTTCTGATCAACAAAAGGGTTCAGCGAATGGCCTTTTTCTCAAAAACAAAAAAACCCTTATAAAATAAGGGTTTACAGGTATGGAGCCAAGGGGGCTCGAACCCCTGACCTCTACGCTGCCAGCGTAGCGCTCTCCCAGCTGAGCTATGGCCCCGTATGTAACATCAAACTTATTATAGATGATTTTTTTTTGAAAAACAAGCTGTTTCCTCTTAAATTGACAGAAAAAATAAGGCTCCGGAAAGAGCCTTTTTTAACTTACATCATGATTAAAAGTAAAATCACACCGAGAATGATTCGATAGATTGCAAATGGGACGAGTTTGATTTTGTTGATTAGTTTTAGGAAGAAACGGACGACAAACAGCGCGACAACAAAGGCACAGATAAAGCCGACGATGAAAAACGGCATCAGATCTGAGCTTAAGCTGTCCCAATGCTTCACAAGGCTTAGAAAGCTTGCTCCCATCATGATCGGCATTGCCATAATAAATGTAAAGTCAGCTGCCGCGCGATGATTTAAACCAAGAATAACGCCTCCGGAAATGGTTGAACCGGAACGCGAGAAACCAGGCCAAAGGGCAAGACATTGGAATAAGCCAACCCCTATCGCTTGCTTATAGGAAATGCGGTCGAGGGTGTCTGTCGCTGCTTTCCGTTTATTTACCCAATCAGCAAATAGCATCAGGACTGCCCCGGCGATTAAACCGATGGCCACAGTTTTAACGGAAAATAAATATTCATCAATGTAATCCTCAAACAAAAAGCCTAGAACGGCTGCAGGCACGAGCCCGACGGCAATTTGGGCAATGCTTAATTTATGTCCCTGCTTCTGGTCGCTTGTAATATTCTTTTTCAAGCCGAGCAAATTCAAAATCCGATCTTTAAACACGATAACTACTGCTAAAATGGAGCCTAGCTGAATAACCACTTTGAATGAGTTAGCAGCTTCTTCTGACATCAGATTGCTTGATTTAAGCCAGATATCGTCTACTATGATCATATGTCCTGTCGAAGAAACCGGCGCGTACTCTGTTAATCCTTCTACGATTCCTAAAATGGCAGCTACAAACAATTCCCATAGAGTCATGATTTTGATTCTCCCCATTAGACATTTATTTTTTACACAACGGGAGCTTTCCATAAATGGAAAGCCCGTCTTATATAACTATAAACGAAAATCACACTTTATGACCTGACGTATTTTCATTTTTTTCTTCGTCGTATAAATGTGACCGCATTTTAAACCAGTCAAATAAATGTGTCGTAATGACTTTGGCAACTGCATAGCCCGGAATTGCTAGAATGATTCCAACAACGCCAAACAGCTTGCCGGCTGTTAACAGCAGAAAAATAATCGTAATTGGGTGGATATGAAGGTTTTTCCCCATAATTTGCGGCGAGATCAGCTTCCCTTCAATCAACTGAACAATGGTCCAAACGATCACCAGCTTGAGCAGCATGAGCGGCGATGTCACTATGGCGATGATAATCGCTGGCGTAATGGCAATCGTCGGTCCTAAATACGGAACAATGCTTGTACAAGCCGCAATGACGGCAAGCAATGAAGCATAATCCAGCCCGATAATCAAATAACCGATAAACAGCAAAAAGCCGATACAGAAGCTGACAATAATCTGGCCTCTGATATAAGAGCTTAACCGATGATTCATTTCGCTTAAGACTGTGTATGTCTGTTCTTTCAATCGAGTCGGCACGAACTTTAGTATGTAGACCGGCAATTTCTTTCCATCTTTTAATAAATAGAAAAGAATAAACGGAACGGTGACGATCGAAATGATAATCTCAGTCAGAGCGCCGATAAAATTCCCAACGCCGGTAAATGTGCTGTTCACAATCGTCGCTGCCTGATCTGAAACCTTTGTTGCGAGATCAGATATATTGATGTTCATTGTTTGCTGGGCCTGATTAACGAAGTTACTGCCAATCAGCTGTTTCGTCTGATTTTCTACAACATCCACATATCTCGGGATGTTGTCAATCAAACTCATAATTTGTTCTTTTAAAAAGGGAATGATGGACACGATTGTGATCGTGATCAGCCCGATAATCAATAGATATAACAGCAAAATAGAATAGATTCTTCTAATTCTTCTTCTCTCAAGGAAATCGACGATTGGGTTTAACAGATAAAAAACAATGCCTGTTAAAATAATCGGCAGTGAAATCGTTTTGAGAAGAACAATAATCGGGGTGAAAATAAATGATGTTTTTGTAAAAACGAGAATATTTAAACCAATCAGCAGCAGCACAAGCAAAAATAAAACAAACTTATTGTCCAAGAAGAATCGCTTGAATCTGCCGCTCCATGTTTGCAACATTTCCACTATCGTTCCTCCGTCATATATAGTTTAATTAAATTGTACACTATCGTCCCTATAATGAAAAATAATAACCGCTAATTGCTGGAAAAACTTCCTTGCTTTAAACATGTGGTGAGATCGATCATGTGCTTTTCTCTTTTTTAAGCTATAATTTAGCTATATCATGCAAAAGGAGCGATAAGAGTGATACGTTTTGCAATAATAGGAACCAACTGGATTACAGACCGCTTTCTTGAATCAGCAGCGGAGATAGAAGATTTTCAGCTGACTGCTGTTTATTCTAGATCGGCAGAACGCGCTGCCGAGTTTGCTGCTAAACATAACGCTGAGCATACCTTCTCAGACCTTCAGGAAATGGCGGCAAGCGATTGCTTTGATGCCGTATACATAGCAAGTCCGAATGCCCTTCACAAGGAACAAGCCGTTCTATTAATGAACCATGGCAAACATGTGCTTTGCGAAAAGCCGTTTGCTTCGAATACAAAAGAAACGGAAGAGATGATTTCAGCGGCTAAGGCAAACGGCGTTGTCCTCATGGAAGCGATGAAGACCACTTTCCTGCCGAATTTTAAAGAGCTGAAAAACCACCTACATAAAATCGGCACTGTCCGCAGATTTACCGCGAGCTACTGCCAGTACTCCTCACGGTATGACGCGTTTAGAAACGGTACCGTCTTGAATGCGTTTCAGCCTGAGCTTTCCAATGGGTCATTAATGGATATCGGAGTCTATTGTATTTATCCTGCTGTCGTGCTGTTTGGTGAGCCGCAGGATGTGAAAGCGAACGGATACGCTTTATCTTCCGGAGTGGATGGTGAGGGAACCGTCATTCTGTCTTACGACGGGTTCGAAGCTGTTCTGATGCATTCTAAAATCTCAACTTCCTATGCCCCGGCGGAAATCCAGGGTGAAGACGGAACGATTGTAATCGATACGATTCACCGGCCAGAGCGAGTGGAAATCCGCTATCGCGATGGCCGTCTGGAAAACATTTCGATTCACGATCCTAAACCGGCGATGTTCTACGAAGCAGAAGAATTTGTCACTCTCATAAAAGAGAACAAGCAGGAATCTGAAGAAAATACATTTGAACGGTCAATGATCACTGCGAAAATCATGGAAGAAGCAAGAAAGCAAATGGGGATTGTGTACCCTGCTGATCAAGCCTAAAAAAATCCGCCCGCGTGCAAATGCCGCGGCGGATTTTTTTATTAGACAAGCGGAGAAGATGCCTTTCTCTTTAAAAGCACCTGTTGTTCATACTCTTTTATGTCATGAAGCCATGCCTCTTTCACCGGCACGCCCATTTGCTCACAGTAGGAATCCCAGATGGCCCCGAAAGGATATGTCTTGAATTCCTCCATCAGTGCCAGCCTTTCTGTATAGCGGCCCTCTTCCTGCAATTGTTTTAAATAGCGGTTCGGGAGAAGCAATGCATACAATAAAGCTTTAATCATATTTCTCGTTCCAATGGTCCAGGCGGCAACACGGTTAATGCTGGCATCGAAAAAATCCAGGCCGATGGCGACCTTCTCGAGAGCCTGATTGCGTACAATTTCAAGAGCGATTTCTCTCAATTCATCGTCTAAAACCACAACATGATCGCTATCCCAGCGAACGGGCCGGGACACATGCAAGGCAAGTTTGTCTGTGTAAAGCAGCATCGACGAGATCTTGTTTGATACCGTTTCAGTCGGGTGGTAATGGCCTGTATCAAGTAAACAAAGCTTATGATTCGTCAAAGCGTAAGCGAAATAAAATTCATGAGATCCGACAACATATGATTCGGAACCAAGCCCGAACAGCTTGCTCTCGACTGAATCAAGATTGTGTTGTTCATTGATCTCCTCTGCGAAGATCCGATCCAATGATTCTTTTAGTCTTTTACGCGGTGTCAGCCTGTCACTCGGGATATCTTTATAGCCGTCAGGAATCCAAATATTCGTCAAGCAAGGTGTGCCTAATTCTTTCCCGAAGTATTCTCCGATACGGCGGCAAGCGATGCAATGCCTGATCCAAAATTCCCTGATGGTCGGATCGGGGTGTGAAAGGGTGAGTCCGTCAGCCGCTTTCTCATGCGAAAACAAAGTCGGATTAAAATCTAAACCGAGACCGAGGTCTTTTGCCCAGTTCACCCAGTTTTCAAAATGATGCGGCTTCAATTCGTCACGTTCTACCGCTTCCCCATTTGTTTCTGCGTATATCGCATGCAGGTTTACGCGGTGCTTTCCAGGAATGAGAGAAAGAGCCTTCTCCAAATCTCTTCTTAATTCTTCAGGGGTTTGCGCTTTTCCAGGATAATTGCCTGTCACGTCAATCCCGCCTGAAAGCTCGCCCTTATTTACTTCAAAGCCTTCAATATCGTCACCCTGCCAGCAGTGGATTGAAATGGGCACTTGCTCTAATTGCCGAAGCGCCTCTTCAACATCAATTCCCCATTTTTCATATGCCTGTTTTGCACTGTCATAATTGGCTTTTATGGTCATGCGGCTCTCTCCCTTTTTCAGTTTTTAATCCAAATAAAAAACTTCCTTAAGATCTATCGAAACAGGACTGAAATCTGGATTTGTTTTCATTAATGGCGACATCGATTTCCACCATCTCCGGCAAACTTCTGTGTCCGGCATCTTTCTCCACTTCTCTTCATCCTCGATTTCTAAATAAGCAAAAAGTTGGCCTGTTTCCTCGTCTAAAAAAATGGAATAATGGTGCGCTCCATGAGCTTTGAGTGCTTTTGCCATTTCAGGCCAAAGGTCATCATGCCGCTGTTTGTATTCTTCGTACTTGTCTTGATGGACAAACATGATACTGGCTTTTCTAATCAAACCCGGTCACCTCTTCACCTTTTAGATAGCGCTTTCAAAACAGTTTGCTGAAATGACTGAATCATCTTGCTTCTGTCAATGTCTTTAGGTGTAAACACTTTGATCGGAAAGGAATTTCTGACGGCTTGCCGGGCTTCTTTTATGTCTTTGACTTCCTTGGCAGCAATCATTTGCATCAGCAGATTTCCGATGGCGGTTGCCTCTATGGGCCCTGCGTATACCGCTTTTCCGCTCATGTCTGCTGTTAATTGATTTAAGAAATCATTTCGGGCGCCGCCGCCGATGATATGAAGCTGCTCAATCGGTTTTTCTGTGATCGTTTCCAGCTCTTTGATGGCTATCGCATAGATGATGGCTAAATTGCTGTGGATGCAACAGGCAAGTTCGCCTGCAGTGCGGGGAATCTTTTGGCGGGTTTCTCTGCAATAATGTTCTATTTCCTCTATCATGCTGTCTGGATTCAGGAAACGTTCATCATTTAAGTTTATAAACTGCTGAAATGGCTCTGTTTTTCGGGCTTCTTCTGCAAGCTGCTGAAAAGAGTAATCTGCTTGTAATTGCTGTCTTACTTCTTGTATCACCCACATGCCGATGATGTTTTTGAGAAAGCGAATGGTGTTGTTTGCGCCGCGTTCATTTGTATAGTTGTTTTTTAAAGCCAGGTCGGTTAATATCGGCAGTTTGTTTTCAACCCCGATTAACGACCATGTTCCGCTGCTGATATACGCCCAGCTATCGTTTACACCTGGGGCTGCGATAACGGCCGAGGCAGTATCATGCGTTGCGACTGTCATTACCTTGCAAGTCGGCAGATCATAATCCGGGAACCAATCATTTCTCAGCATCCCGAGCTCACGCCCCGGTTCAGTCAGCGGCGCAAATTGCTGTTCCTGAACAGACACGGCTTGAAGCAATTCAGGGTCAAGCTTTCCGGTTGAGACGTTTAAAAGCTGTGTTGTGGATGCATTTGTGATTTCTGTTACGGCTTTTCCGGTTAAACAATAGCCTAAATAATCAGGAACCATCATAACTTTATCTGTCTTTTTCAGCAGCTCACGTTTTTCTTCATACAATTGATAAATCGTGTTAAAAGGCTGAAATTGAATTCCTGTTTTTTGATAGATTGTGTCTTTTGTCAGGGTATGTTCCAATTTGCCTATTGTGTGATCTGTTCTTCGATCCCGGTAGGACATCACTTCCCGCAAACGATTTCCTTTTTCGTCCAGTAAGACATAATCAACTGCCCATGTATCAATGCCGACAGTGCAGCGTTCATGCCCAAGCGCTTTCACCTTTTGCAGCCCTTGCAGGACTTGTTTTAGCAAATGATCAATATCCCAAAAGCAATGTCCGTCTTTTTGAATAAAGCCGTTAGCGAATCTGTGAATCTCTTGTATGTCAAGCTTCCCTTCTTTCAGTTCACCTACCATGACCCTCCCGCTTGATGCGCCTATATCAATGGCAGTATAAATCATTCCTTCACCCTCTCTTCGGAAGGGGAACAGCTGTCACTTTCACCTTTCTGTCTTCAATAGCTTTTACCGATACCGGATCAAGTCCAGCATCAGTAATAACGCGGCTGATATCTTGCAGCGAGGCGATATGTGCAAACTCGCGGTTCCCCCATTTGCTTGAATCGGCCATCAAAATGGTTTGATCAGACCTTTCTATCATCCGTTTTTTGAGCAGCGCCTGCCACTCGTTTGAGTCGCTCATCCCGTTGTTTATGTCAAAGCCTTTACATGACAGAAAGGTTTTGTTGACGTGATAGGTCTCAAGTGAACGCTCTGCTAACGGGCCAGCAAACGATAATGATTTTGCCAGCAAAATGCCGCCTGTCGAAATGACTGATATGTTTTCTTTATTGCCGAGCTCAATGGCTGCCTTCATTGAATTTGTAATGACGGTGAGCTCAATATCAGGGAGTATTTTCGCCATGTACCAGGCGGTGGTGCTTGCATCGAGAATGATTCGGTCTCCGTTCTTTACATATTTGGCCGCTTCGTGAGCGATGGCTTTTTTTTCTATGACATTTGTAATTTCCCGTTCAGAAAAATGAACTTCTGATTCCTGCTGCTGAATACTGACCGCTCCTCCGTGGCTCCGGCTCAGTTTATGTTCTTTCTCAAGCTTCTCAAGGTCGCGCCGAATGGTTTCCTCTGTGACAGAAAATATGTCACTTAATTCGGATACGCGGATGCTTGAACGCATATTCACTATTTCCACTATTTTTTGCTGCCGTTCTGCTACCAACATTAGTAACGCCCTTCCTCATATCATAATCCGTCTTATTGTTTTTCTATCATAGCATATATCTAACGCGCAAAAGCAGCAGGGACGCCGCCGTCTACCGTGATCATGCAGCCCGTTGTTTTTTCGGCTTTAGAAGAAGCGAAGAATGCGATGGCTTCGGCAATATCCTGCGGGTAAATATTGACGAGGAGTGCCGTTCGTTTCCGATAATGTTCCTCCAGCTGATCTGGCTCAATCCCGTATGCCGCGGCCCGTTCCTCCCGCCAGCTTGACCCCCAGATTGCCGACCCTTGAAGAACTGCATCAGGCAAAACGGAGTTGACCCGAATGCCGAATTCTCCACCCTCTGCTGCGATACATCTCGCCAAATGGGTTTCAAGCGCTTTTACCGAGCTGTAGGCAGATGCGTTTTTTCCCGCATAAACCGAATTTTTAGATCCGACAAATACCATGCTTCCTCCACTGTTTTGCTGTTTCATTTGTTTAAACGCTTCACGGGCCACAAGGAAATAGCCTGTTCCTAATACATTCATATTAAGATTCCATTCTTTTAGACTTGTTTCGTCAAATGGGCTTGATGTGGCAAGACCGGCGTTATTAACGACGATATCAATTCCGCCGTAAGCAAGCGCCGCTTGTTCAAAGGCTGACCGTACTTCCTCTTCCTTTGTCACATCTATTTTGACAGCCATTGCCCGTCCTTCTCCGTATGCATCGTTTATTTCCCCGGCAATTTTCTGTGCACCTTCTATATTAAGATCAGCAGCGATCACGTGCCCCCCTTCAGCTGCAAAGCGACGGCATGCTGCACTGCCGATTCCGCCGGCTCCTCCTGTTATCAACGCTACTTTACGGGAAAATTCTGCTTCTGGCGGGGCCAGCGTGAGCTTATATAATTCGAGCGGCCAATATTCGACATGGTAGGATTCATTTTCATTTAAAGAAACAAAGTGACCAAGAGCTGTTGACCCTTTCATAACGGCGATGGCTCTCCGGTATAAGGCGCCGCTCACTTTAGACATGGCATAACTTTTTCCCGTATTCACCATTCCGATGCCAGGAATCAATATCACTCGTGGGGCTGATTCAAAGATTTGATCCCCCTCCTGCTGATTGCGTGTAAAGTAAGCATGATATTCTGATGCAAAACGCTCGACTCCTGACTTGATCAGTTCCACAAGCTTGCGCACATCTTGAGTTTCCGGATTCCACTCAATGTACAGCGGAACCCGTTTTGTATGCACTAGGTGATCCGGACATGCCGCACCGATTTGCGAGAGCACTGGTGCTTCCACACTGTTTACAAATTCCAAGACGTCGTCATGATCATCATAGGAAAGAATCATTTTCTTTTCTTCACTTACAGCGCCTCTGATCACAGGCATGATGCCTGCCAAGATTTGTTTTCTTTGATCTTCCGGCAGCGGCTGATATCTTTTGCCTCCGAATATTTTATTTGGATTAATCCGGTCGTTCAAATACTGCTCGGCTTCTTGAATGATGGAGATCGTTTTTTCATAACATGCTTCAGACGTCTCTCCCCAAGTGACTAAGCCATGTTTCTCCATCAACACAAGCTCAGCGTTGGAATTGTTCGCTACGCCTTCAGCGATCATTTTAGACAAAGTAAAACCAGGGCGAACGTATGGCACCCACACAAACCGGTTTCCGTAAATGTCTTCAGCGATTTGTTTTCCATTATCAGCGCAGCAAATGCTGATAATCGCATCGGGGTGGGTATGGTCAACATGATTGTATGGCAGAAAAGCGTGTAACAGCGTTTCAATTGAAGGACGGGGATGTTTGCTGTCTATCATACAATGAGACAAGTAGTCTACCATTTCTTCATCTGACATTTGGTCCCTTTCAATCAGCGGGCGGATGTCATCTAATTTCAAACCGGTAAAATTATGCGCTTTCATTGTTGCCAAATCTGAACCGCTTCCTTTCACCCACATGACGTCTGTTTCACGGCCTCTGAAATCCTTTTCCGTTGTTTTCATAGACGTATTCCCGCCGCCCCAGTTGCAGACAGTGCGATCTGACCCGATCAGATTGGACCTGTACACCAATTCCCCTACACCTTTTGGCAGCTGTGCAGCATGCTTTGAATCCCATACATGTTTCACCATATTTGATATTCCTCCGTCCCTTTTATTTGTATCCGTTTTCATTATATATGATCTTTGTTTATTTTTGAATTCTTTTTGTTTATTTTTGTTTTCGGTAAAAAAAGAAAGCAGCTAATGCCGCTTTCTCTCTCCATTATTATGATTCAATTTTAAATTTCTTCGTAATGTCCTGAAGTTCTTCCGCCATGTTTGCCAACGTTTCAGCTGAAGAGCTGATTTCTTCCATGGACGCAAGCTGTTCTTCCGCCGAAGCTGCGATGTCCTGAATGCCTGCTGAGCTTTCTTTCGACACTGCAGAAATGTCTTCAACCGCACTTGACACTTCCTGTGATCCAACTGACAGCTGTTCAACCGTCGCGTTTAGGTTTTGCAATTCGCCAGAAATTTGGGTTGTCATCTCATAGATTTGTTTAAAGCTTTCCGCTGTTTGGTCAGTAATCTGCAAGCCTTCCTTCACTTCATGATTCACAGATTGGAACATCGAAAGCGAAGTGCTGATTTCTCTGACAATCTCTTGAATTAACCCTTCAATTTCCTTGGCAGAGTCTGCTGATTGTACGGCAAGTTTTCTGACCTCTTCCGCAACTACTGAGAAGCCTCTTCCGTATTCTCCCGCTCTTGCCGCCTCAATCGCAGCATTTAATGCCAGCAGGTTGGTTTGATCAGCAATGCCGTTAATCACATTTAAGATACTTGTGATGTCTTGAGATTTTGTTTCAAGTCCCTTCACCACCGCTTCCGCTTTTTGAACGGATTGGTCGATTGTTTTCATTTGACCGACTGTGTGCTCCACTAGTTTTTCTCCGCTGCCTGCTGCCTCGGAGGACTGGATCGATGACTTCGTAATAGTTGAAGAGGCCTGAGCCACTTTTGAAATTCCAACGTTCATTTGAGAAAGATGGTTTGAGCTTGTTTCCAGTTTCTCACTTTGTGCCTCGTTGCCATCTGAGAACTGTTCGATGGCAAGTGTGATATGTTCGGTTGCTTTGCTCGTTTGGGCCGCACTTGCCGTCAACTCTTCAGAAGATGAAGCGACGTTTTCTACAGACGTTTGAATAACTCCGATCACAGAACGCAATGAGGCAGACATTTCGTTAAAGCTTTCGCCAAGCTGTCCAAACTCGTTTTTCGAGTGAATATCAATGACTTCTGTCAGATCTCCGCTGCTGATTTTCGCGGATGTAGAAACCAGTTTTCTTAACGGCTTAGTAATGGCACTGATAATAAAGAGAATAAGTATGCCGCCGATGACAAGTGACACGCATAGAATGATAATCGCTGTGTTCAGAACCGGGCTTGAAGCATCTTGCAATTCACTGACAAAGTACGTACCCGCGATTTTCCAGCCTGTCAGTTTATTTGTCGTAAAGGCCATTTTCTTTTCTTTGCCTTCGAAAGTATATTCAAATGAGCCTTCTCCTTTGGAATATACTTGGTTTGTCCAGTCGCCGGATCCAGTTGTCCCAGGCTTAATCGTCGGATGGGCGATATATTTTTTGCCGCCTGTTGTAATAAAGGCGAAGCCGTTTTTGCCGATTTTGATTCTCTGTGAAGCGGAAAGCACTTCATCCAGATTTAAATCAAGTGCTATAACCCCTGAACCGTCTTTTAATTGTTTTGAAATTGTGACAACCATATCCCCTGTTGCTTCATCAGTATACGGTTCTGAGAAAACAGCCTGTCCTTTTTTCGCAACGGCTTGTTTGTACCAGTCACGTCCTGTCGGATCGAAGCCTTTAGGAACGCCGCTATCCGGATATTTGTAAAGCTTCTTATCTTCTGAAGCAACATAGATTGCGCCTACATCGGCATTCAATGTTGTATACTGCTTAAATTTCTCATTCAGTGAGGTTTTATTTTTTCCTTGTAATATATCTTTATCGATCGTCTCACTGTAATAATCAATTGCTTTTACTTTATTATTCAATTTGTTTTGCAGGGTGCTGTTGAGTTCTTCAACGTTCCCCATTGCACTATTCGTAAGTTCCCTGTCCAGTGCGTTCCAAGCTGATTGATAACTGAAATATGCTAAAACCCCAACCGGCAAAATAAGCACTGCCAGAAACGCAGCGATAAGCGGTTTGCTGATCGATGGCTGTTTCATCCATTGTATAATTTTTCCCATTCTAGTTGACTCCTCCTTTAAGCTAAATCTAATATCGTCAAACTAGGATAAAAGGTTTAATAAAAAAACTAAAAAAAACACCCGAGCGTACAGGCCCGGGTGTTTTGGCTTACTATTCGATTTTGAATCGTTTTGTCATATCGCGAAGCTCTTCCGCCATAGACGAAAGGGTTTCTGCTGACGAGCTGATTTCTTCCATGGAAGCAAGCTGCTCTTCGGCTGACGCCGCGATATCTTGTATATGAGCTGAGCTTTCTTTTGAAATCGATGCAATGTGCTCGGACGCTCCAGAAACTTCCTCGGAGCTGGCAGAAAGCTGCTGAACCGTCGCACTCATGTTTTGCAGTTCACCGGCGATTTGGTTCGTCATTTCAGAAATGCGTTTAAAGCTTATTTCTGTTTTATCTGTGATATCAAGGCCTGTTTGCACCTCTTGATTGACAGACTGGAACATGCCGAGAGATGTATTGATTTCCTTCACAATTTCGATGATTAATGCTTCAATCTCTTTTGCTGAATCTGCTGACTGAACTGCCAGTTTTCTTACTTCTTCCGCTACAACAGAGAAGCCGCGGCCGTACTCGCCTGCGCGCGCCGCTTCAATTGCTGCGTTTAAGGCAAGCAGGTTCGTCTGGTCTGCGATACCGTTAATCACACGCAAAATATTGGTGATATCTTTCGATTTCGTTTCCAATCCGCGTACGACTTGTTCTGCTTCTTTTACAGACTTGTCAATGACGTTCATTTGGCCCACGGTTTGATGAACAAGCTTGCCGCCTTCGCTTGCAATTTCTGTTGACTGAACAGATGAATCTGTGATGACTTCAGAAGCTTGAGCCATATTCGTCAATCCGTCATTCATTTGATAAATGTGCTCTGCTGCGGTTTCAATGTTTTCGTTTTGTTTTTCATTGCCATTAGAAAATTGTTCAATCGCCAATGTAATGTGCTCTGTTGCCTTGCTTGTTTGGGCAGCTGATGCGGTCAGCTCCTCAGAAGAAGCAGCAACATTGTCCACCGAATCCTGGATAGTGTGGATGAGAGAACGAAGTGACGACGCCATATTGTTAAAGCTTTTGCCGAGTTCGCCCAATTCATCTTTTGAACGGATATCAATGGTTTCAGTCAAATCACCCTCGCTGATCCGCTTAGAGGAACCGACAAGCTGTTTCAGCGGCGTTGTAATCGACCGAATGATCAATGTCATGACGATAATTCCTATGATAATCGCTGTGGCTAAGACAATTAAAGCAATGTGAAGGACAGGCTTGGCTGCCTCATGGATTTCATCCAAATACATGGTGCCGCCAATTTTCCAACCCGTTAACTTGTTTGTGTCAAAGGCCATTTTTTTCTTATCTCCGTCCAGCGTGTATTGAAAATCGCCTTTATCATCATTCAGCATCTTCTCGAGCCAGTCGCCTTTCAATTCAGTTCCTGAGGTTTCATTAGGATGGGCGACAACCTTATTGTCCTTCGTCATGATAAATGCGTAGCCTTGTTTGCCGATGTTGACTTTTTTAGTTGTTTTCAGCAGATTTTCAATCGTCATGTTGATTGCGATAACGCCTGAACCATCTTTTGTCTGTTGAGCGATTGTCACAACCATTGTGTTCGTAGAGGCTGTTTTATACGGGTCTGTAACCACGACTTTCCCTTTATTCGCAACCGCTTTTTTGTACCAGTCGCGTTCGACCGGGTTATAATCGCTCGGCATCTGAAGATCCGGGTAACGGGTAAAGCGCCCGTTTTTGTCACTTGTGTAAATGGATTCTACATCTTTGTTTATGCTGATATATTGTGAGAATTTCTCTTTAATACTTGCATTGCTTTTTGCATTATATCTCTCTTTTGTCAGCCATTCGCTGAAGTAAGCGGCGCTGTTTTCTTTTTCACCGATGGTGGTGTTAATGATTTCGTTTAATTGCTGTACATTTTCTAATGCACTCCCCATCATCTGTCTGTCGAGCGAGCTGCTTGCCGATTGATACGCAATGACAGCCAATATGACAACCGGTATGATGAGGATCGACAGAAAGGAAACGAGAAGCTTCCGTGTAATAGATCTTTGTTTTATCAGTTGGAGTATTTTTTTCATCATTCATTTCTCCTTTTTTATGCTACCCTTCATATCGGCAGGAAATGGGTAAATATATACAGTGAAAAAGAAGAAATTTAACGAAAGTAACTAATTTCCCATAAATAGATAGTTATTTAGACCTATTCTTAATCCACTTTAAATCGTTTTGTCAGGTCACGGAGTTCTTCAGACATTCTTTCAAGCGTCTGTGCCGATGAAGCGATTTCCTCCATGGATGCCAGCTGTTCCTCGGCTGAAGCGGCGATATCTTGGATGCCGTCCGAACTTTTCTTAGAAATGGCTGTGATATCATTTGAAGCAGCGGAAATTTCTTGAGCTCCCGCTGACAGCTCCTCGACCGTCGCATTCATGTTTTGCAGTTCGGAAGCAATTTGATTGGTCATGTGAGATATATGTTTGAAGCTTTGTTTTGTTTCACCTGTCATGACAAGCCCTGTTTCAACTTCTTTGTTTACGGACTGAAGCATGTTCAATGATGTGTGAATTTCTTTCACAATTTCGCTGATCAGTGATTCAATTTCCTTTGCCGAGTCAGCTGACTGTACCGCGAGTTTTCTCACTTCCTCAGCGACGACGGAGAAGCCCCGGCCGTATTCTCCCGCTCTGGCTGCTTCGATGGCGGCATTTAAAGCCAAAAGATTGGTTTGACCCGCAATGCCGTTGATGACACGCAAAATATTCGTGATATCCTTTGATTTGATTTCCAGCCCCTTCACCACTTGTTCCGCTTCTTTTACTGAGTGGTCAATCGTATTCATTTGGCCAGCTGTTTTCTGTACGAGTGTCTCACCCTCGCTTGATACTTCTGTGGAATCTGCGGATGTTTCTGTAATCACTGCGGCAGCCCGCGCCAGTTCAGCCAATCCGTCGTTCATTTCATTAATTTGCTCGGTTGTTGTCTCAATTTTGTCTCTTTGGCTTTCGGTGCCGTTTGAAAATTGCTCGATGGCCATCGTAATATGCTCAGTGGCTCTGCTTGTCTGGTCAGCGGATGCAGTCAATTCTTCTGATGATGAAGCAACGTGTTCTACTGAATCTTTGATGCCATGAATAAGTGAGCGAAGCGAGTGGGCCATATGATTGAAGCTCTGGCTCAGAACGCCGAGTTCATCTTTTGAATTGATTTCAATCGTTTCGGTTAGATCGCCTTCACTGATTTTTTCAGCTGATGCGACAATGCGTCTCAATGGCTTTGTGATCGACCGAATCACAAAATAAATTGCTGTAATTCCAGCTCCGATGGCAATCGCCAGAACGATTGAAGCCATGGTCAGAACTTTGCTTGCAGCCTCGCGGATCTCGTCCGTATACATCGTACCGCTGATTTTCCAGCCTGTTGTTTCGCTTGTGGCAAATGCCATTTTCTTCTCTTTGCCTTGGTACGTATATTCAAAGTCGCCGCTTTTATTCTTGTAGAGCTTATCAACCCAGTCCCCTTTTAACTCTGTCCCCGCTTTTTCTCCGGAGTAGGCGATGACTTTTTTATTTGGGCTTAAGATAAAAGCATAGCCTTCTTTGCCGATATTGATTCCTTTCGCGGTTGTGACCAGGTCATCAATTTTCATATCTATGGCGACAACACCTGATCCATCCTCCGTCTGGCGGGCAATGGTGACGACCATTTTTCCTGATGAAATAGATTCATAAGGCTCAGTGACAATTGTTTTGCCTTTATTGGCCATTGCTTCTTTGTACCAATCTCGTTCTAAAGCATTAAAATCACTCGGCATGTCTGCGTACGGATAACGTGTGAATTCCCCGTCTTTACTGCTGGAAAATACCGCAGCGACATTGTCATTCATTTGGATAAATTGTTTAAATTCCTGTTTCATCTCTGTTTTCTTTTTATCCTTAAACTTATCTGCTGTAGCCCAATCGCTGAAAAACGCGAGGCTTTTTTCAGTCGTGCTGATTTTATCATCAATGATATGATCTAATATTTGAACGTTTTCCTTTGCACTTTGCGTCATCTGTATATCAAGAGAGGCAACTGCTGATTGATAAGCGCTTACCGAAAGGACGGTAATTGGGACAATTAAGATCAGCATGAAAGAAATAATAAGTCTCCTGGCAATTGATGACCTGCGAATAGTGGTGAGTGTTTTTTTCATTTCCTATTGAACCTTCTTTCAATAATTTACAAATTATATCGGTGGTTCTTCCTTTATATTACATTGAAAATGAAGGTAAAAATGAAAAATAGTTCCAAAATCACCGATCGTATTAGGTCTTTGGGATTATTCCCTCTACGGAAAAAACAGCGCCTTGATAAGCGCTGTTTTTCTGCTTTTATTCGATTTTGAATTGCTTCGTCAGATCACGAAGCTCTTCTGCCATCTGCGCAAGAGTGGTCGCCGATGAACTGATTTCTTCCATAGAGGCAAGCTGCTCCTCGGCTGATGCCGCAATGTCTTGGATGCTTGCCGAGCTTTCTTTCGATACATCTGCAATACCGCTGACTGCTGCTGAAACATGCTGTGAACGGCCTGACAGCTGTTCGACGGTGGAATTCATCGTCTGCAATTTTCCCGCGATTTCGTTTGTCATGCTGAAAATGCTTTGGAAGCTTTCTTTTGTATTGTCTGTGACAACAAGTCCAGACTGCACTTCCTGATTGACCTCTTTAAACATGTGTAGAGAGGTTTCGATTTCTGCTACGATTTCTTGGATCAGCTTCTCGATTTCTTTTGCTGAATCGGCTGATTGAACAGCCAGTTTGCGCACTTCCTCCGCAACGACAGAGAAGCCGCGTCCTGATTCTCCAGCACGTGCAGCTTCAATGGCTGCGTTTAATGCCAGCAGGTTTGTTTGGTCAGCGATGCCGTTTATGACTCTCAAAATGCTTGTAATGTCTTTTGATTTTCCTTCTAAGCCTTTCACAACAGCTTCAGCCTGCTGAACCGATTGATTAATCGAGTTCATTTGTCCGACTGTCTGCTGGACAAACTTTTCACCCGTTCCGGCGATTTCCGTTGATTGGATAGACGCCTTTGTAATATCTGATGATGTTTGTGAGACTTGCTGGAGCCCTTCATTCATTAAGTTCAGCTGATGAGAGCTGGATTCAACCTTTTCACTTTGCTCCTCGTTTCCGTTTGAGAACTGCTCAATCGCCATCGTGATATGCTCGGTGGCTTTACTTGTCTGTCCGGCAGATGCGGTAAGCTGTTCAGACGATGCGGCCACATTGTTCACCGAGTCCTGAATAGCGCTTATCAGTGAGCGGAGAGATTGTCCCATTTCATTGAAGCTTTCCCCAAGCTCTCCAAGCTCATCTTTTGAACGGATTTCGATCGTTTCTGTCAGATCCCCGCTGCTGATCGTTTTCGATGATTGAACGAGACGTTTTAACGGTATTGTAATCGAACGAACGATAAACAGAATTAAAAACCCGCCTGCCACAATGGAAGCGATCAGCACGATCATGCCCGTTATGAGTACAGACTTTGAAGCATCCTTGATTTCATCCATATACATTGTGCCGGCTATTTTCCACCCAGTCAGTTCATTTGTTGTATAGGTCATCTTTTTATCTTCGTTACCCAGAGTATATTGGAGTTCACCGCTGTTATCGGCATACATTTTGGCGACCCAGTCTCCTGACAGCTTTTCTCCAGCCTTATGGTCCTGATGGGCGACATAGGTTTTGTTTTTCGTTGCAATGAAAACATAGCCTTCTTTTCCGACCTTGATTTGTTTCATCTGTTCTAACAATTTATCAATGGTGATATCCATGGCGACAACGCCAGATCCGTCTTTCAGCTTCTGGGCAATGGTAATGACCATGCTTCCGTCACTCGCTGCCACGTAAGGATCTGTCACGACAATTTCACCGCCTGCCTTCATCGCATCTTGGTACCAAGGTCGTTGTCTCGGATCGTATCCATCCGGCAATTGTTCTTTGGGCGCTTGTATGTAGGTGCCGTTTTCTGCGCCTCCATAAATTCTGGCTACCCCTTGATTAATAGATACGTATTGTGAAAATTTGGCCTTTAGCTCTTCTTGATTAGACTTTCCTTTGAATGCGGAGCTTTTAAGAGATTCACTGAAAAAGGTGACCGCTGTCACTTTTGCTCCCAGATCATTTGTAACGGTTGTATTAAATGTATCGACACTGCTTTTCGCATTTCCCATAATTTCCTGATCCAGCTTTCCGCTGGCGCTTCGGTAAGAACTAAATTCCAATATAAGAATAGGGATAGTGAGAATCGCAATAAATGAGACGATTAATTTTCTTGAGATAGATGGTTTCTTCAGCCAATTGATAAAAGTCTTCATGTCAGTTTCTCCTTCAGGTTTGATACAGTATATATCGGCTGCTTAAAAAAGTTTTAAAATAAAAAATGGAAGAAGTTCTTTTTCGGCTGTCTTCTATCTTTTTAGCTTTCATTGCCCAAGCCCTTTGCATATCTTATAAAAAAAGGGGGGCTAAAGATGATTATTGTATCCGGACAATTGCTCCGTCCCCAAGATATTGAAAACTGGCAGATTGATGAGAATCTAAATCCTTTGTTAAAAGAGATGATTGAGACGCCTGTTCAGTTTGATTATCATTCAATTGCAGAACTGATGTTTGAGCTTAAACTGCGGATGAATATCGTTGCAGCGGCTAAAACGCTGCACAAAAGCGGGGCGAAGTTTGCCACTTTTTTAAAAACATACGGGAATACAGCGTATTGGAGGGTTTCACCGGAAGGCGCCTTGGAGCTGAAATACAGAATGCCGCCTTCAAAAGCGATTCGGGACATAGCTGAAAACGGCCCGTTTTACGCGTTTGAATGTGCGACCGCCATTGTTGTCATTTATTACTTGGCCTTGATCGATACAATCGGGGAAGAAAAATTTGATGCCACCTTTGACAGAATTATTTTATATGACTGGCATTATGAGAAATTGCCGATATATACGGAAACAGGACATCACTTTTTTCTCGGAGATTGTTTGTATTTTAAAAATCCTGAATTTGATCCGCAAAAAGCGCAGTGGAGAGGCGAAAATGTGATTTTACTGGGAGAAGATAAATATTTTGCCCATGGCCTCGGAATCTTAAGCGGTCAGCAAATTATCGATAAGCTGAATTCTTTTAGAAGAAAAGGAGCCACACAGCCAGCCTACCTTCTGTCTCAGGCGACCAGACTGGATGTTCCGTCTCTGTACCGCTTCGTCCGCTAAAAACCCCATCGCCTATTTTCGAGACGATGGGGTTTCAAATGCTTTTCGTTTTCGATAAAAAGGGGCTGTGCCGAAAAACTGGTTCGCAGCCCACTCCATTTTTTCAAGGTCATGTCTTGCCACAATTGGATCTAGGCTGCTCCATTTGATAAAGCGGACAAAATAGTAGCCCTTGATAGGAGCCATTGTAACTTTTGAGTGAGGCCAGCCTTCAAATACAAACTCAATTTTCCCTCTTTTTTTATAAGAATATTGAAGAATGTTCATCATCTGTCACCTCTGTTTATCAAGTTACGTTCGGCAGAGCTCGGCTAACAGCGTTTTCACATCAGCGGGTCCGTTCAGCATTCCGACAGATTGCCCAGCCCACAGAGACATGTATCCGGAATCTTTTTCTTTGGCTGCGTGTTTTCTCATCGGCTTTGTTAACGTGTTTTGCAATGGATAAGGAAGCGCGTTTGCCTCCTCAGCCTGCTGCTCTTTCATCCATTGATTGACTATACCCCTTGCAGGCTTACCCGAAAACAATGCGGTAAGGCGTGTGTCTGTTCCTTGCGCTTTTTTTAATTCGCGCCTGTACGCTTCAGATACTTCGGATTCCCCACACATGAGAAACGGCGTCCCGATCTGTACGCCTTGGGCTCCGAGACAATGAGCGGCCTGGACACCGCGCCGGTCGGCAATTCCGCCTGCCGCAATCACTGGAACGGAAACGGCGTCTGCCGCTTGGGGAATGAGCGACATGAGGCCAAGTGTCGATTCTCCGCTGACCGGCAGAAAAGACCCTCGGTGGCCGCCCGCTTCGCTTCCTTGCAGTACAATGATATCCATTCCGCGTTCTTCAAGCAGAACGGCTTCCTGCGGAGTCGTAGCTGTCCCGATAAGACAGCAGCCATTTTTCTTTAACGCTTGAATGCTCTCATCCGGCGGAATGCCAAACGTAAATGAACAGGCTTTTACATTGTGTTTGAGAATGATGTTCACTTTTTTATGGAAGTCGTCCCATTCTTCTTTCTCTGAAGAGAATGAAGGAGCCTGTTCGGAGAACGGAATCTTATTTTTCCAAGTTTGAACGATGTCCTCATCCGGTTCTTTTCTACTTTCTGGAACAAACACATTCACCTGAAATACTCGATCAGTCAGCTGCTGCATCTCAATGATTTGCTTTTCGAGCATGTCGGGACTAAGGTATCCGGATGCCAGACTTCCAAGCGCGCCTTCATTTGACACAGCGGCTGCCAGGACGGGCGTGACAAGCCCCCCGGCCATCGGCGCCTGGATGACAGGTTTTGTAAGCGATAATACTTTCATCCATTCCCTCATGAAAACCCTCCTGTTACCCCATGATTTTGATATAACAAGTCCGTGTACGCGGGCCGTCAAATTCACAGAAATAAATGCCCTGCCACGTTCCAAGAATCAGTTGGCCGTTTTCAATCATGACATGCTGCGAAGCTCCCACCGTACTCGACTTCATGTGCGCAGCTGTATTGCCCTCCATATGGCGGTCCAGCTCGTGTTCCCACGGATACACCTCATCAAACCTTCTGAGCATATCTGTTTTGACATCCGGATCGGCATTTTCATTAATTGTAATGCCCGCTGTCGTATGAGGACAGTAAATCAGCGCCGCGCCGCTCGTTACACCTGTTTCTTGAAGAAACGCTTCCACCTCGCTGGTGATTTCAATCATTTCATCTCGTTTGTTCGTTTTGATTTGCAGTGTTTTCAGCATGTGCTTCTCCTTTCATTTGCCCGCTCTATTTGCTAATTCGTTCTGTGTTCTTTTTTTCCTGTTAAACCGCTCACATAAACATGTTAAAAAATAAAAAACTCCAGTCTCTCGCTGGAGTTTAGCGCCATAGATATATTCTTGCTTCATACGGCTTTAACAGTACTGATGTCATGTGCTTATGCGGCTCTGTTTCCACATTTGACAATAGGAGTGCGTCTGATGACAATGGCAATCCGGGGTGCTTGAATAAGGCCGGCGTTCCTGTCAGATTGGCTGCAATCAGTGCAGTATGGCTATCGTTTTTCCGAAGATATGCAAAGATTTGCTGATCTTCCGGTAAAATGAGCGTATATGTCCCATTGATAAAAACATCGTATGTTTGGCGCAGCTTGATCAGGCTCTTGTAAAAGTGGTATACAGATGCTTTATCGTTTTTTTGCGCCTCGGCGTTCAGCCATTTGTAATTCTCATTGATTCCGATCCACGGTTCGGCCTCAGAAAATCCGGCGTAAGAATCAGCATTCCATTGCATCGGCGTTCGTGAATTGTCCCTTCCCTTTTTCCAGACAATCTTCATCACGTCTTCGTGTGATGCGCCTTTCGCCGTTTCTATTTCATACAGGCGTTTCATTGCGACATCATCATAGTCCTCAATAGACGGAAATGCCACGTTTGTCATGCCGAGTTCCTGCCCCTGATAAATAAACGGTGTGCCTTTCATGAGAAAATAGACAGCGGCAAGCGCTTTTGCACTTTCTTTCAGGTACACTCCGTCGTCTCCCCATACAGAAACAGATCGGGGCTGGTCGTGATTTTCCATAAACAAAGCATTCCAGCCGATCCCTTCAAGACTGTCCTGCCAGTCAGTTAGAATTCGTTTGAAGGAAGCAATATCAATGCTTTCATTGATCTCTACATCCCATAGGCCGAGATGCTCAAATTGAAAAATCATGCTGAAGATGCCGTTTTTTTCTCCAGCCCAATCTGCCGCTTCCTTTGCAGCGACACCGTTTGCCTCACCGACTGTCATAATCGGATAGCGGGAAAATGTGTTTTCTTTCAGCTCTCTTAGTAAATCCATTATGCCGTCAGCATTCATATGATAGGGGAAGGAAGGAACGCAGTCCAGCCCTTTTGGATTCGGCATATCGGGAAGTCCTTCTTTTTTCTTTATATGCGTAATGGCATCCACCCGAAATCCGTCAATTCCTTTATCAAGCCACCAATTAATCATGTCGTAAACGGCATTTCTCACCTTTTCATTCTCCCAATTCAAATCAGGCTGTTTTTTATCAAAAAGGTGAAGATAATACTGGCTGGTCTCTTGATCATACTGCCATGCCGGCCCGCCGAAAATGCTTTCCCAATTGTTCGGCGCTTTTCCGTTTTTACCGTCCTTCCAAATATACCAGTCGCGCTTTTCGGAGTGTATGGATGAACGGGATTCAATAAACCATGGATGTTCATCGCTTGTATGGTTCACGACAAGATCCATAATCAGCTTCATGCCCAGCTCATGAATGTCGTCAAGCAGCTGGTCAAAATCCCTCATGGTGCCGAAATCGCTTAATATGTTTTGGTAATCCTTGATATCATAGCCGTTATCAGCATTAGGCGAATCATACAGCGGGCAAATCCAGATGACGTCAGCGCCCAGCTCTTTTATGTAATCAAGCTTGGATCTGATTCCTTGAATATCCCCGATTCCGTCCCCATTTGAATCTTTAAAACTGCGGGGATAAATTTGGTAGACAACCGATTCCTTCCACCAAGCCTTTTTCATACAGCCACTCCCTCCTAAATGTGCGGTCTATATATCTTATGTAGAAAAAAGGCTTTACAGCATTGCTTTTTCCGAAAACCGCCAGCCGCATAAAAAAACAGCCGCTCAATCGGGACTGACCCCATAATATGAGACAAATAAAAAACACCTTCTAGTTTGAAAACGG
>NZ_CATYRA010000017.1:0-38785 GCF_958411575.1 uncultured Bacillus sp. | reverse complement strand
TTTTCAAACTAGAAGGTGTTTTTTATTTGTCTCATATTATGGGGTCAGTCCCAATGTGCCGGTTTTTTTATTCGATCCATCCAGCTTCTTTCAGTTTTTTCAAACTGATCGGAAGAACGGAATCCTTCATAATAAAGCTGAACTTTTTATTGCGGGAAAGGTTCTCCGGAAGCTCATGAAACAAAACCGGGCCTTTCGTTTCAAAGTAATCAGCTTGCTTTTCAAGCTTTTCTATAACTGCAAAATATATATTTTTCACAATCACTTTTTCTTTACCGAGAACTTTATACTGCCCGAGGTACTTGAGGCTTTTCACTCTCGCACCCGTCTCTTCCTTTACTTCCCGGAGCGCCGCCTCTTCTGCGCACTCCATCGACTCTACTTTACCGCCTGGAAACTCATAGCCTCTGTCCTCATGTTCTGTTAAAAGCCATTTGCCGCCAAAACGGCAAATCACCCAGACATGCTTCGGGCTGTCCGAGAAAGGCTGATCGTCAAAGGAAAGCTGAACAGTATTCTGATAATAATCTTTAAACTCGTACATGTTTATCCCTCAAATCCGTTCCTAGCTATCTTCCATACATCATACCACAGTTATGTTTCTTCGGAAGCCTTTAATCAAAAAATAAGGGAAACCCAGCACGCCATCAAGGGCTAAAGCATGCAGACCAGCTCGTACAGTTTTTTGCCGTGCCTTTTGCCAGAATGTGCGACTGACGCTCTGGGCTTTATTATGACCCGTGAACAGGTAAAAGTTACGGTTTGCGTTTGAATTTATTTTTTAACGTTTCTAAAAGATCGACAAGCATCTGAGGAACCGGTATGCCGAGAGAGCTGGCTGTCACTACAATTTGTACAGATTCATAAAGAATATAAAACATAATAGCCAAGTCACGTATTGACCCCTGTGTATTCAGCAGCTGATCAAAAAAGTGGCATACAGAGATCAGAGCCAGCGTGACTAATTTTTTGACAAGCCGGGCAAATACCTTTTTAAACGCCAATTTGTGAATAATCGTTTCCTTCAAGGTCGTACTGATAAATTCAATTGCCATAAGAGAGAGCAAAATCAGAAATGAATACTGAAAACCTCCGAAGAAAAACCCCGCTGCTGAAACGCTGACTGCTATAAACGAAAAGATGCCAAAGTCTCTATCCATTTATCACAACATCCTTTCACAGAAACGGCCTTACGATATTCTATGGAAAACAAGCCGAACGGATTGGATTTTTCAGAAAAATGGACTGGTTGTCGCCTATTTTTTCGGATGTAAAATCAAAAGCCGGACGTCTTTTATAAGACATCCGGCCTTTCTTTTTTGGACTTAACCCAGGTAAGCTTTCAGCATCCAGTTGTGTTTTTCAATATTTTGATGGATCGCAAGAAGCATGTCCCCTGTTGTTTCGTCACCGACTTCATCAGCTAAATCCATGCCGTTTTTCAGCTCTTCCGCAATGATTGTGAAATCATCATATACGCTTTGAACCATTTGTTCAGCCGTTTCATTTCCTGCCGCTTCTTTTACAGAAGCCGTTTCCAGGGATTCCTTCATTGTCGCAATCGGTTTTCCGTCCAGCGCCAAAAGACGTTCTGCTAAGTCGTCAATATAAGTTGCCGTTTCGTTATACAGCTCCTCAAACTTTTCATGAAGAGTGAAGAAATCTTTCCCTTTCACATACCAGTGATAATTATGTAGTTTCACATACATGACTGTCCAGTTTGCTACTTGTTTGTTCACTGCTTGAATCAATTGTTCTGACATGATTATCTTCCTCCTTGTTATATGACTATGTATACCCTTTATATCGTACGTCAAAACCTCTTTTTTACCCTTAATCTGTCACGATTTCTTTTACTATGCTACAATTGTTAAAAAACGGGAGGTGGAATGTCATGACGCTTCTCATTACGATAAGTATTTTGATTGTGCTGGCTGTTTTGCTTGTCACCATTTGGACGACTGTCAAAGCCTATAATGTAAAGCACACCATTGATCCTCCGCAGGAAACCCGTTCTGATTCAAAAAATCAATGATTGTGTGAATGCTCGTCTTCAGACTGATTGCTGGCAGCATCGGCGTCACCGACTTGGACTTTTAAGGTCGGCATGCTATGCTGTTTTTTTGCTGTGACATGGGATTGGACAGTGTAGACACCATCTTCCTTAAACGTTGTTTCCAATCGGTATACGCCCTTTTCTTGTTTCGCTTTAAACATGTGGCTGGCGTCTTTTTCTCCTTCTTTCCACACTTCAAACTCCACTTCATCGGCATCCGTCACCGCTTCGTCACCATATGATACCGCTGCTTCATATGCGACGCTTTCTCCGGGGTTTACTTTTTCAGGGCCAGTCAGCTTGACATCCAATACCTCAGGCGTCTCAGCTGCAGTATTTGCTTTGTTTTCACCAGAACCGCATCCATTAAGCAAAAAAGCAGAAAAAAGCAGAACAACCAACATCTTTTTCATGCCATCACCCTTTCATCGTTTACCTAAATAGTAGCAAACGCTTACAGCAAATGGTACATAAAAAATGATACGTCACAAAAAAGACCTTTTTGCATAAGCGCAAAAAGGTCCCTTTCTGTTTAGCCAAATACTTTCAGCAATTCTTCTTTATCCTGTGACAGCCAGAAACGCATTAAACGTTTAGCGCCTTCCAGATCATGAAGCTTCGCTTGGCCGCATTGCTTTTCATTCGCAGCCGGAATTTCGGTAATTTCAACCGCTTCCTTCATTGTGTCTTCAAGCAGATCAACGATCTCCGCTGATGTCGGCTCTCCGCTCACAACAAGATAATAGCCTGTTTGGCAGCCCATTGGAGAAATATCAATGATATCAAAATGATCGTATTTCTCAGCGTGAGAACGAATCGTAAACGCGAGCAAATGCTCAAGCGTGTGAATGGTGTCAGGCTTCATCGCCTGTTTATTTGGCTGGCAAAAACGAATATCAAATTTATTTACAACGCCGTCTGTTCCTACTTTATGCACGCCGCAATGTCTTACATATGGAGCAACAACCGCATTATGATCAAGCTCAAAACTTTCTACTGAAGGCATAATGGCACTCTCCCTTTTTTAAAAATATATATTCATTATAACATACCTTTCCGATAAGGATTATCAAATTACTTTTCAATCTGTGTTTTTTTTCTTATACTTGCATCAGAAAGGTTGCTGAAGACATATGAAAACCCTATTTATCGCGCTGATCAGAGGATATCAAAAATTCATCTCGCCCTTGACGCCCCCAACATGCCGCTTCTATCCGACTTGTTCACAATACGGGATCGAAGCGATTAAAACGCATGGCGCTTTAAAAGGCGGCTGGCTGACAATCATACGGATTTTGAAATGCCATCCGTTCCATCCGGGAGGAGTCGATCCTGTTCCTGAAAAGAAAAAAAAGCATTAATCGTTATAGCCGTTTACGACAACATCCAGTTTTCCTGTCTCAGGATCGATGACTAAACCATGGACAGGCACATTTTCCGGGAACAGCGGATGATGTTTAATGACGTTCACGCTGTCTTTTACGCTCGCTTCCACTGAATCGAAGCTTTTAAACCATTGATCAAAGTCAACCCCGGAGTACTTCAATGTTTCGATGCGTTCTTCCGGAATTCCTCTTTCCTTTATTCTATTAAGCATGCTTTCGCTGCTGATTTTGCTCATGCCGCAATCGTGATGCCCGATCACACATACCTCATCAGCGTTCAGCTCATACACTGCGACGAGCAAACTTCTCATGATGCTTCCGAATGGGTGTGTCACAAGTGCACCGGCACTTTTAATGATTTTCACGTCACCGTTTCGCATATTCATTGCATGCGGCAGCAATTCAACCAAACGAGTGTCCATACAAGAAAGAATCGCCATTTTTTTATCTGGGAATTTTGATGTTTGATACTTTTCGTACTCCCTTTGTTCAGTAAATGTCTTGTTAAAATCAAGAATATCATTTAGAAGGCTCATAGCTAGCTGTATTCCTTTCTGGTCTTTTTACTCTCCAATATATCACAGCATTTGTCTTTTCGTCATCTTATTAAAAATCAAACTGGGCAAGAAAAAAGACAAACCCTCAGGGTCTGCCTCATTTCCCCATATTATAACGTTTTTTGAACTGCTCCACTCTTCCGCCTTTTTCATTGAATTTCTGGCGGCCTGTATAAAACGGATGCGTGTCAGAGCTGACCTCTACTTTAATGACCGGATATGTGTTACCGTCTTCCCACTCTGCTGTTTCATTAGATGTTTTAGTAGAGGTACTGAGAAAACGGTAGCCGCTGTTGACATCCTGAAATATGACTTTGTGGTTCTTTGGATGAATTCCTTCTTTCATGTATATCTCCCTTCCTCAAATCGTAATAATTACGTTTTATTTTATATCCTCACAAACGTTTTGTCAATCTCCTTACATCCTTCCCTGCGTTTTCGCATTGTAAACCTCATCGCATTTAAGAATAGGAAGAATAATCTAACCGAGGAAGCAAATAATAAACCCAAAATACATATAGAACGTCTTTTTAGAAAGGTGGTTTACGATTGTGGATGATTTAGTTTTGGCCAGAAGCCTTTTTGGCACGACAATGGGCTTTCATATCATTTTCGCAACGCTTGGCGTCGGTCTGCCGCTCATGATTTTAGTGGCAGAATTGATCTATCAAAAAACGAAAGATGACCATTATGCGATCATGGCAAAAAGATGGACGAAAGCACAAGCCGTTTTGCTGGGGGTCGCCATACCGACCGGGACGATTGCAGGCACTCAGCTCGCGCTTTTATGGCCGGGATTTATGGAAGTTATCGGCCGGGTCATGTCCCTGCCGTTTCAAATTGAAATCTATGCTTTTTTTGTTGAAGCCCTTTTTATGTCGATTTATGTATACGCCGCAGACCGCTTGTCACCGGCAATGAGGATTGTTGCCGTTTTCTTTGTGTTAGTCGGGGCAGCAGCGTCAGCTGTTCTGATCACGAATGTCCATGCCTTTGAAGGAACGCCGGCCGGTTTTAAAATTTTAAACGGGAAAATTACAGATGTTGATCCGTGGGCTGCATTCTTCAACCCAAGCTTTTTTATCACCGCAGGCCATGTCGTTTTATCCGCATTTATGACGGGCGCGTTTATTGTTGCTTCTGTTGCTGCATATAAAATGATCCGGTCGAGAAAAAAGGAAAAGGTCTATCGCTTTCACCGGAAAGCCCTTTTGCTCGCACTGACGATCGGCGGTATTTTTTCACTGCTGACCGCTTTGAACGGACATGAATCCGCACAGATGCTGTACGAATACCAGCCCGAAAAATTAGCAGGCGCCGAAGGCTTGTTTGAAACAAGATCTCACGCCCCTCTTGCTATCGGCGGTTTTACCGACCCGAATGAAGAAAAAGTAAAGTGGGCCATCGAAATTCCATGGGCATTAAGCTTTCTGGCAGCGAACCGCTTTGACACTGTTGTAAAGGGATTAAATGCATTTCCCAAAGACGAATGGCCGCCGCTCTTCATTCACACGCTGTTTAATGCGATGGTCGGCGTAGGAATGCTGCTTATCCTTTATTCCATTATCGGTGTGGTCTGGAGAAAAGTGCTCAAGAAAGACCGCTTCCCAACGTGGCTTTTGGTCATTTTTATGACGGCAGGCCCTTTTAGCATCATCGGCATTGAATTCGGCTGGATTTTCGCCTGTACGGGGAGACAGCCATGGGTCATCTATCATCTCCTGAAAACGTCGGATGTCGTGACAACGACTGGCTCGATCGGGGTGCTCTTCTTATTTTTCACATTTGTTTACGCCGTATTAGGCGCAGCTGTCGTCTACGTGCTGCTGTACTATTTCCGCAAGCACCCGGTTGACGAAGATTTAAATTCAGCGGAGTCGTAATGGCTCCGCAAACAGGAAACCAAATGGAAGGAAGATCGACAAATGGACATTTCAACTGACGCTCTGATCGCCATCTCAATTATCTGGGGCTTTGTGTTTATTTACGCCGTCATGGCGACAATGGATTTTGGAGCGGGATTTTGGTCTATGATCTATTTAAACAAGGAGCACATGAAGGCCACCGATATTGCGAACCGCTTTCTGTCCCCGACTTGGGAGGTCACAAACGTCTTTATTGTGGCCATCGTCGTGGCGCTCTTCAGCTTTTTTCCTGGCGCGACATTTGTGCTCGGGACGGTTTTATTAATTCCCGGCAGCATGATTTTACTGTTTTTAGCGATTCGAAGCGGATTTCTTGTTTTTTCTAACACAGCAAAGGAGCGGAAAATGCTAAGATATATTTCCGGTATCTCCGGCTTTATCATCCCTGCTATTTTAATATTGGTGCTTCCTGTGACACACGGAGGGTTTATAGAAAAAACAGACGGAATCTATAACTTGAACATGTCTAAAATCTTTTCAAGTCCCAATGCCTACTCATTTATCGGGTTTGCGATTTTAAGCACTTTGTTTTTGTCTTCGCTGCTGCTTGCTGATTTTTCAAATGTGGCGGAGGAACAGGATGCGTACCGCGCCTACAGAAAAAGCGCCTTGATTACCGGCCCGATTTCACTCCTGTTTGCTGTTTGCATTATGCTGACATTACGGAATGAAGCAAACTGGCTGTACAGCGGAATGATGAATGATTTCTCTTGGATTATTGCATCGTTCATCACATTTGTCATCGCGGGAATCGCTCTTTTTCTGCCTAACAAGAGCTTTGGCCAAAACATCGGAAAGCCGCGGCTTGCACTTGTCGCAATTGCGATCCAGTATTTTCTTGCAAGCTACGCGTACGGGCGGGCGCATCTCCCGTATATGATTTATCCCGATGTGACAGTCATGTCGGGTTTCACAGAGCCAGCAACGTTCAGAGCGCTGTTTGCGACGTATATCGTTGCATTTATCATTCTCTTTCCAGGCTTCTATTTTTTCTGGAAAATGTTTATGCGTGATAAACGGTATATCCGCCAAGAGGAATAGAGGACAAGCCCGACGGCTATACTAAGCCAGAACCTTTATAAGGAGGGGATGGCATGGAGCAGAAAATTCTATGCGAAGTCAACAACTGTTCTTATTGGGGCAAAGGAAACAAATGCACCGCTGATGCCATTTATGTTGTCAGCCATACTGGTGAAACGGCTGAAAACAGCCAGGAAACGGACTGCAAAACGTTTAAGCCGCATGATTTGTAATCAAAAGAAAGAGCTGCATCAGCCAGCTCTTTCTTTCTGCATGTTCAGTGTTCTCAGCTTTTTTGTCATGACCCCGTTTGCAGGCGAAAACAAAAAGGCGCCAGCATAACATACACCTGTCATGGCCGCCATCGCTCCGGAAATTGAAACATTAAGCCATGTTGCGAAAAAATAGCCTATAACCGCCGACAGCCCGCCAATCAACGCGCTGAGAATCAGCATATAAAGCAGCCGGTCTGTCAGCAAATGAGCCGCAGCAGGCGGGACAATCAGCATGGCTACAACCAATACAGCACCAACCGAATCAAAGGAAGCAACGGTTGTTAGCGACAGCATGCCCATTTGCACATAATGAATCACTAAAACCGGTATCCCCAGAGCTAAAGCCATTTGCGGATCAAACGAAGCGATTTTGAACTCCTTATAGCACACACTGATCAACAATATATTTAAAACCAGAACAGATGCCAGCATCCAAAACGCTTTCGGCCCGATGTCAACTCCGAATACCGTGATCGTATTCCACGGCACAAAAGCAATTTCTCCCATTAACGAGTGCTCAATATCGAGGTGAACATTCGCTCCGTACACGGAAAGCAAAATGACGCCCACCGCAAATAAGGAAGTAAAAACCACTCCTATGGCGGCATCAGATTGAACCCCCTTGCTGTGGAGAAGCTGGACCAAAAATGCCGTTAACAGTCCAGATACGGCCGCGCCGATAAACATAGGAATCCCGTCAAGACTTCCTGTCACAAGAAAAGCACAGACAATGCCTAGCAACACTGTATGGCTGATCGCGTCGGCCAGCATCGCCATTTTTCTCAACACGAGAAATGTGCCGATCAATGCGCAGCTTACACCGACTAATACACCGGTAGCTAGAATCCATGCTTCAAAACTCATTTGCGATCTGTCCTTCCTCGGCATCAGGAGCCGCCTTTTGAAGCTCAGGCATCCGACCATACAACTTTAAAAGTGAAAGCAGCCGCTCTCTTGTTTCCCCAGGCAAACGATCCGGGTCAAAATGATCCTGATCAATTTCTAGATTCGCCATCTCCATTTCGTGCATGAGGTACATTTCATACATCCGATGCTTCAAAGCCATGTGATAACCTTTTTCTATCCCAGTACGTGTCATTTTCCAAACCCCATTTTCAACACGCACGATGCACCTCTCTTTTTCCAAGCCATTCAATACCTTATGGCATAATGAAGGGGATAGGCGCCTTTTCTTTCTTACACTTTCAGCCGTTACATAAAGATCGTTCTTTTTATACTGCTCATAAATCGTCAGCAGCACCTGGTCCCGGGCTGTTTTACGCCGCAGCCTGATCAGCCTTATTGCTTTTGCAGCCAATCCCCGCTTAGGCGCGCAAATCATTGAAAATAGAAAGATCAGTGTTGCTGATAAGATCATTAATGGCCCTGTCGCCATCCCCTTCATCGTCGTGCTCAGCAAGGTTCCGGACACGCCGCTGACCCCGCCTGTGACACCGGCAATGACCATCATTCCGGTTAATCGCTCGGTCCAATACCTTGCAGCTATGGCGGGCGTAATCAGCATAGCTGCCATTAATATCACACCAACTGTCTGAAGCCCGATGACGACAGCACAGACGATAAGGCAAGCCAAAAGCCCGTTTAAGAAACGCACCGGCAGTCCCAATCCCTTTGCAAACGCGAAATCGAAAGTAATCAACGTAAACTCCTTAAAGAAAACAATACAAAGGAGCAATAGAGCAGCGGATATTCCTGCAATCAAAATGATATCCTGTCTGACCAATGAAGCGGCCTGGCCGAATAAAAAAGAATCAAGCCCGCTTTGGCTTCCCGCCCCCTGCTGCTGAATATATGTCAGCAGTATGATTCCGACGCCAAAAAACACTGAGAGAACAATCCCGATTGCCGAGTCCTCTTTTGTTTTTGAAAGCCGCGAAATCAGCTGAATACACCACGTTCCGAGCAGCCCGGCAAGCGCTGCCCCCAGCAAAAAGAAAGGCAATGATTTTTGCCCGGTGAACAAAAAAGCGAGACACACTCCCGGAAGAGCTGAATGGGCCATTGCATCGCCGATTAAACTTTGCTTTCTCAGCAGCACAAAGCTGCCCAAAACACCGCTTGCCGCTCCCAGCAAAAGCGTACCCGCAAGAACCCACTGTGTATTCGGGTGCTGGAGCTGCAGCCACAAACTTTCAAACAATATGCTCACCCCTTATGTCCTTCTGCCAGCACTTTATCTTTTAGAAATGTCAGCCTTCCTCCATACGTTTTTTGCAGGTTTTCGATCGTAAAAACGTTTTCCGCAGGTCCGAAAGCGATTTTTCTTAGATGAAGCAGTAGGATCCAATCGAAATAATCCTCGGCAGTCTGCAGATCATGGTGGACGACAAGCACTGTTTTTCCTTTTTCTTTGAGTTCTGCTAAAAGCGTCATAATTGCCCGCTCCGTCGCTGCATCAACGCCGGCAAACGGTTCATCCATAAAATAAATGTCAGCATCCTGGCATAGTGCCCGGGCAAGAAACACCCGCTGCTGCTGGCCTCCTGACAGCTGGCTGATCTGCCTTTTTGCATAATCAAGCATCCCGACTTTTTCTAAAGCAGCCTTTGCCATATCCACGTCGGCTTTTTTTGGCCTTTTTAATAAGCCAATCCGGCCGTATCTTCCCATCAGCACAACATCAAGCGCGTTTGTGGGAAAATCCCAGTCAACCGAGCCTCGCTGCGGAACGTATCCGATTCTTGTCCGCTGATCCTTATAATCTTTGCCGTAAATAGAGATGTCTCCTGAAGCCCTGGGCACAAGACCGAGAATGGTTTTGATCAAGGTTGATTTTCCCGCGCCGTTTGGACCGATAATGCCAATCAGTTTTCCTTCAGGCACCTGCAGCGAAATTTCCTGCAGAACAGGCTTTTTATGATAAGCGACCGTTACATTATCGAGCTCAACAGGGAACATGCCCTTCACCTCTTTTCTTTATTTAAGCGCTTTGGTAATTGTGTTAATATTGTGGCGGAACATTCCTTCGTATGTGCCTTCTTTTGTGCCCTTTTCACCCATGGCATCCGAATAGAGCTGACCGCCGATTGTGACTGTATGGCCTTTTTCTTTAGCCCCTTCCACCACTGCATTTATTGATTTTTCAGACACACTGCTTTCTACAAAAACAGCTTTTATTTGTTTTTCTGTTAGGAGATCGACAAGTTCCTGAACATCCTTCAATCCGTAATCCGAATCTGTGCTTAGTCCCTGCAGGCCTTTCACCTGAAAACCATACTCTTTCCCAAAATACGCAAAGGCATCGTGAGCCGTAACAAGTACACGGCTTTTCTCCGGAATGTGTGCGATCTCCTGACGCGACCATTTATCTAAATATTGCAAATTTTCTTTGTACTCTTTGGCATTTTTCTTGAAATCATCCGCGTGCTCAGGCATCGCCTTACTGAATTGCGCTTCGATTTCATCCACCGCATAGATCCATAACGGAATGCTGAACCAAACGTGGGGATCAAACGTCTTGCCTTCTCCGGCAGAAATAAGCTTGCTTTTCGGTATAGCCTCAGCAATTGCTGCTGCTTGTTTTTGTTCGCCTATTTTTTGGAGAACATCCTCCATTTTCCCTTCCAAATGCAATCCGCTGTACAGCACAACATCGGCTGACATTAATTTTTTCGTGTCACCTTGTGAGGCTTTGTAAAGATGCGGATCGACCCCCGGTCCCATTAAAGAGGTGACTTTTACATACTTTCCTCCAATGTTTTCGGCTGCATCGGCAATTTGGGATGTTGTTGCCGTTACCTGTAACCGCTGATCAGCGCTTTTTCCGGCTGAATCGGTACCGCATCCTGTTAAAGCAAAGCAGGCAATAAGCACTGCTGCTATCAGTCCTTGTTTCATATTTTCCCTCCTCCTTGCCATCAATGTCCGATTGTATTATCTTATGTTTTTATTTCTTAGACATGTGACATTAAATTAGCCAAAAGCATATTTTATTTAGATAGGACAAAAAGTTTCCTTAGTGCAAAAATATCGCGTTTGTCCACTTTTGTCAAGCAACAATTGCATAAAAAAACCGGCTGGGTTAGCAGCCGGTCCAAACGAGAAGGGATGTATTCAACGAACGCTTTTACTATAACAGCACACTGACATTCTCTCAAAATGGCAAAATGCTTTTTTCTTATCCATGCTGTGTGAAAACATCCATTTTGGTCACATATTTTCGCATAATGTCCTGATTCACTTCAACCCCTAAACCAGGCTGTTTTGACACAGAAATAAATCCATTATCAATACGGATATCAGGGGTCACAATATCTTCATCCCAATAGCGTGAAGATGATGAAATATCACCGGGTATTGTGAATTGCGGCAGTGAAGCTAGCGCCACGTTTTGCGCTCTGGATATGCCTGTTTCCAGCATTCCGCCGCACCAAACCTGCATATGATGCTCTCTGCACAAATCATGAATTTTTAAGGCTTCTGTTAAACCGCCGACACGGGAAGGCTTAATATTAATGATTTTGCAGCTTCCGAGCTCAATCGCCCGTCTCGCATCATCGGCTGAACAAATGCTTTCATCAAGGCAAATGGCCGTTTTCAAATGTTTCTGCAAGTGGCGGTGGTCCACGATATCGTCAGCTTGGAGCGGCTGCTCAATCATCATTAACTGATAGTCATCAAGCTCCTTTAAACGGCTGATATCCTTCAGTTCATAGGAGGAATTGGCATCGGCCATGAGCGGGATGTTTGGGAACCGGCTGCGGATGGCCTTGACCAATTCCACATCCTGTCCAGGCTGAATTTTTATTTTTATTCTTTGATACCCTTCTTTTTGATAACTCTCAATTTCCTTCAACATATCATTAAGGGGTGCCAGGCCTACAACCACCCCAGCAGGCACTTTATCTCTTGTCCCGCCCAATGCCTCAGCGAGGGATATGCCCTTCTTTTTCGCATAGATATCCCAGACAGCGGATTCAAGTCCCGCTTTTGCCATCCGATTTCCTTTATAGCGTGCCAGACTGTCCGGCACGTCGGAAGGGTGATTGAATTCACGTCCCACAACATTGGGAATAAAAAAATCCTTTAACATGTGCAAACATGTTCCAATGGTTTCCTCGGTGTACCAAGGCGAAGAGAACGCAGACACTTCTCCCCAGCCTGTGACACCGGATGTATCAATAGCTTCCACGATCAGAAATTTACGCTCTTGAAGCGTTTCAATACTGTTTTTAAATGGTTTCTTTAAATTCATGCTCAAATGGTAAAGCGTAATTTTCTCTATTTCGATCATAGCAGTTCTCCTTTACGCGCATCCTTCAGCTGATTTCGCATGAGCTTATTAGACGCATTGCGCGGCAGGCTGTCCAGTTCAAAGAATTTTGCCGGAATTTTATACTTCGCCAAGCGTTCTTTGCAGTAGGCGGTCAATTCTTCTGCGCTCACAGGCTTGTGAAGGACAAGATAGGCGTGGGGCACTTTCCCCCATTTTTTGTCCTCTGCCCCTGAAACACCGGCTTCGGCTACAGCAGGGTGTGAAAGCAGCACTGACTCCACTTCAGCCGGATAAATGTTTTCTCCGCCTGATATGATCAAATCTGAACGTCTGTCCAGTACATATAAAAAGCCTTCGCTGTCCAAATACCCAAGATCACCTGTTTTCAGCCAGCCATTTTGAAAGGAGGCTTCGTTTGCGCTCTCCCGGTTAAAATAGCTTTTCATCACATTCGGGCCTTTGACCATGATTTCACCGTGTTCAAACGGTTTACACGCCTGTCCGTCCCGCTCTATTTTGATTTCGCATGAAAACAGCGGTTTACCCGCAGATCCGAGCTTTTCCATACTGAATTCCGGCGACAGGGTAACAATTTGTGAGCATGTTTCTGTCATTCCGTATGACTGAAAGACAGGGAATCCTTTCTCGCGGCATTCCTCAAGCAAGGGCAGCGGTGCAGGGCCTCCGCCAAGCAGAATGCACCTGATGGATTCAGGGCAACGGCTTGTTTCTTCCAAAAGACTGGCCAGCATTGTCTGCACCGCAGATATCATTGTCACTTGATGCCTGCTGATAGAATCCAGCACATCGCTTACAGAAAAACGCTGGTGAAGCACGACAGTCATTCCATAGATCACAGATTTAAATAACGCGGACAATCCGCTGATGTGAAAGAGCGGCAATGCGATAAGCCAGCGGTCTTGTTCTGTTATACCCAAATTAAGCGCGGATGACACCGCACTGAAATAGTGGTTCCCGAACGTTTGCTGAACTCCCTTGGGCTTGCCCGTCGTACCCGAGGTATACATCAGCGTTGCCGTTTCATCCAATTGCATATAAGGCTGGATCTCAATTTCCTCTGCGGCTTCTTTCATCAGTTCGTCCACATCAATGGTTTGAACGGTATGCTCATAATCTTGCTGGTCAAAGTTTGAATCTGTCAGTAAAAAGCGGGCGCCGGAATCCTCCAGCTGAAACAGCCTTTCATGTGTTGACAGCTTCGTATTCAAAAGTACCGCCTTCACACCAAGCAAAAAACAAGCGTGAACGGCGTAAACCATTTCTGCACGGTTTTGGAGCAAAATAGCCGCAGTATCTCCTTTTCGAACCGAATGAGCAGCAAGCTGCGCCGCCATTCGCTTAGACGCAGCAAACAATTCTGCAAATGTCACAGTTTGGTCTCCATAGATGAGAGCGATTCTCTCAGGTGTCAGCTGTGCCCGCTGCATGAGCCAGTTGGGCTGTTCTGTCAGCATGTCATCATCTCCGAGGTAAAATGTCTGTATTGAAAAGAAAACAGCTTGGACCGCAAAGTCTCAAGCTGTTTGTTTACTAAGTATTGCTGATCACGGGAAACGAGGGAACTGTCCGAAATCAGGTTTGCGTTTTTCCTTAAAGGAATCACGGCCTTCTTTTGCTTCATCAGTTGTGTAGTAAAGAAGGGTAGCATCCCCTGCAAACTGCTGAATTCCAGCAAGTCCGTCTGTGTCCGCGTTAAACGCAGCTTTAAGAAAACGAAGTGCGGTCGGGCTTTTTTCTAGCATTTCTTCACACCATTTAATCGTTTCTTCTTCAAGTTGTTCCAAAGGAACGACTGTGTTGACAAGACCCATGTCAAGCGCTTCCTGTGCGTTGTACTGACGGCAAAGGTACCAGATTTCACGGGCTTTTTTATGTCCTACAATTCGAGCCAAGTAACCAGAACCGTAACCAGCATCAAAGCTTCCCACTTTAGGGCCTGTTTGTCCGAAAATCGCGTTGTCGGCAGCAATTGTCAGATCACATACGATGTGAAGCACATGGCCTCCGCCGATCGCATATCCGGACACCATCGCAACAACCGGTTTCGGAATGACGCGGATTAAACGTTGAAGATCCAGTACGTTTAGACGCGGAATCTGGTCGTCTCCTACATATCCGCCGTGGCCGCGCACTTTTTGGTCTCCGCCTGAACAAAATGCTTTGTCTCCGGCACCGGCAAGCACGATAACCCCAACGTTTTGATCGTCTCTCGCGTCAGCAAACGCATCAATCATTTCAGCAACCGTTTTAGGTGTAAACGCGTTATGTACCTCAGGGCGGTTGATTGTAATTTTTGCAATACCATTATACGTTTCATACAATATTTCATCGTATGTCCGTTTTGTTTTCCATTCTGCAGCCATATGATGACCTCCTTTATTCTCTATGTGAATGAGTCAGAAGTAAGCCTGTTAAAAACTCACTCACTATTTTACCAAAAAATCGCGGTTGTTCCACATGGACCGTATGGCCGGCTTTTGGAACAATCTCTATTCTACTAGATGGAAGCTTCTTATGCACCTCTTGATTGATGGCGCAAAACTTTTTGTCCCACTCCCCGCAGATTAGAAGCAGAGGCACGGTTATTTCTTCTACACGGCTCCATAAGGAAGGCTGTGAACCGGTGCCCATGCCCGTTAAACTATTTGCAAGCCCAATCTTATTATTTCGCAGACGGCCGGACCGTATCCTGTGCCGAATATCTTCAGCCAGCTGCTGCTGGGATGAAAACAAAGGGATGTTCTCCCAATACTGCACAAAAGCTTTGATCCCGTCACGCAAAATAAAATCGGCAAGCTTCCGGTCCCGCATGATCCGCTCCCGCCGTTCCTCAAGCGTTTTGAGCCCCGGCGTTGTGCTTTCAAGCACCAGTGCCGATACCCGTTCGGGAAATGCCACCGCAAATGAATAAGCAAGCCTTCCTCCCATAGAATACCCAATCAATTTCACTTTGTGAAGTTTTAATTGATCAAAAATCTCGGCAAGGTCAGAAACTTGCCGATTTGTGTTGTATCTTCTCCCATTCAGCGGGGCATCGGTTTCGCCATGCCCTAGGCAATCAATTTTGATCAAACGGAAATCAGGCAGCATCCCATCAAGGAAAGTCCATGATTGTTTGCTGCCGGTAAACCCGTGCAGACAGACGACGGCCTCGGAAGCATCCGGCCGCTCATCTGTCACAGCATATCGGACACCGTCTGAAACAGTTATGTTTACAGTTCCCATTGTTTTTTCACTTCCCGCACAGCCTCATTCAGCATATCGCGATGGAGCTGAACTCTCGATTGGCGATCCGTTTTGATTTCTATCAAATGGAGTCCGGGCTTGTCTGCCTGCGGCGCGTAAGCTGTTTCGAATTCATCCCACGAGACAGGGCATGAATATGTTCCGCCGTATAGTGCAGCCGCATGCTTGAAATCGAGCCCTGTCGGCGTGCCGAACAAATCTTCAAAGTGTGTCTTTTCAGAAGCCTGCGGCAAAAATGAGAAAATCCCTCCGCCGTCATTATTCACGAGAATCACAGTAAGAGGAATGCCCAGCTTTTTGGCCGCCAGCAGTCCGTTTAAATCGTGATAAAAAGATAAATCTCCAATCACGAGTGTAACAGGCGCTTTTGTTCCTTCACATACCCCCATGGCAGAGGAGACGACACCGTCTATCCCGTTTGCGCCCCGGTTTGAATAAATCCGGAAAGCGCGTTCCTGTTTTTCAAAAAACGTATCAACATCCCTGATCGGCATACTGTTACCGACAAACAGCGAGCTGTTTTCAGGCACAAGATGCTGAAGAATTCGATAGAGATTGCCTTCAAACGAAACCTCTTCACTGCTGATTGTTTGCAAATGCGCACGGAACCGTTCATTGACAAACTGCCACTTTTCCAGCCATTCTGATGATCTCATCATGTCAGCATGTTCCATTATGATTGCTTCAGCAAAAGCAGATGCGTTGCAGTGAATCATATGCGCGCTTGCCTGTGTCGGGTCTCTCCACCCTCCATCTTCGTCAATCACAATTTGCTGAATTGCCGGATCATCCTTGAGCCATAAGAAAACCGGTTTTGAGACAGGCATCGGCCCAAAACGGATGACGACATCAGGACGCAATTTCGCCTTCAGCTCATCATCTTTTAAAAATGAATCATACGCATCAATGACAGTGCTTTTATCATGAGCGCCGTTCCTCAGATTAGACAGCGGGTCCGCTAAAATCGGATACTGAAGCGCTTTTGACAGCGCAATAATGTGTTCCTTTTCCGTATCACTGTGGAGCTCTCCGCAGACGATCATGCCTTTTTCAGCCTCTGCCAGCATTGCAGACACATCAGACAGGGATTCGCGGCCAACAGACTGCGTACCCGTTTTCACAGACACGTGACGGCCTGTTCTCATTCTTCCAAACGGCTCATCCGAAAGATCCGGCATCAGCGGTTCACGCAGCGGCACATTCACATGCACAGGTCCCATTGGGCGCTTTTGTGCTTCCCCGGCGGCGCGGCCGGCCAGCGTTCGAATATATCTCAGCATTTGCGGAGACTCTTCAGGAAGAGCAGAGTCTGTGAAAAACTTAACAAAGTTACCGAATAAGAAGTGCTGATTAATAGCCTGCGGTGCGCCTACCTCGCGCAGCTCGTGAGGCCGATCAGCAGTTAACACAATAATTGGCACTCTTGAATAATGGGCTTCAATCACAGCCGGATAAAAGTTGGCCGCGGCTGTTCCTGATGTACAGATCAAAAGCACGGGACGCTGCTTCGCTTTTGCCAGCCCTAAAGCAAAAAAACCGGCAGACCTTTCATCAATTTGGACATGAATGCTGATATCAGGATGCGCGGCTGCTAGAATAGCCAGCGGTGTGGATCTTGAGCCCGGACAAACGACGGCATCCGTAATCCCGGAAAGGGCGAATTCATCAATAAAACTTCCGATGTAATGAGTAATCGGGTTGGCTGTCAACGCCTCTCACCTCCTAATGCAGAGATCATAGGCTTCAATTTAATCTGTGTTTCTTCATATTCAGATTGCGGGTCCGAGTCTTCCACAATGCCGCACCCGGCAAACAGCCTTGCTGTGCTGCCTTCGATCAATCCTGAACGAATAGCCACTGCAAATTCCCCGTTATCCTGGCTGTCAATCCACCCGATAGGGGCCGCATACCAACCGCGGGACAACGGTTCGATCTCTCTGATCACTTCAACAGCTTTTTTCTGAGGTGCTCCCCCAAGCGCCGGTGTGGGATGCAGTTTCTCAATTAAGTCAAATAGTGAAGCAGACTCACGAAGCTGTCCGACAATCGGCGTAAATAAATGCTGAACACTTTTCGTTTTGTACAATACAGGTCCGTCAGGCTTTTCAACCTCCGAACAGCTTGAAACAAAAGCGTTATGAATCATGCCTACAACAATATCATGCTCTAGCAGATTTTTCTCATCGTTTAATAATTCTAGGCCTATCCGGCGGTCTTCTTCTTCATTCGTGCCGCGTTTAATGGAGCCTGCCAGACAAGAAGACATGACAGTGCTGCCGTCTCTTTTGATCAGTCTTTCTGGAGACGCGCCGACAAAGGTTTTTCCTTCCTGTTCGATTGCAAAAACATAGCTTGTCTGCTGATCGTTCAGAAGTGTTTTAAGCACCGGTTCAATTTGGATCGGCCCTTCAAACGTGAGCAGCAGCTCTCGGGCAAGAACCACCTTATTATATTGTTTCTCTTTAATTTGGCTTGTTGCCGTTTCGATTGCTTTCAGCCAATCATCCTTATCCAGCTCTTGAGATGCTGCAATCGCAGCTTGATCTTCTTGGTGTAAATCAGGAACCTTACATTCGGCTGCAAAAGACTTTAAGCCTTCCAAAACTGTCTCTGCGTCTTCCTCTCCGCTTACCCATCTGTTGACTGTTAGAAACGGGCCTTCGGCAGTCATCGTCAGCATAAGCGCAGGCACAAAGAAATCCCCTTCCGAGAAATGGTCCCATTGTGTACCTCTTTCTTCGCAAGGGTCAAAAGAAAATCCTCCGAACAACACAGGTCCCACTGCAGAATGCTGCAGCTTTTCTTCTTCATAAATATGAAAAGCCGTCTTTTTAAAGCGCTCCCATTGTTCAAAAACCTCGCGATACCGCTCGTTGTTTTTTTGATTTGTCTGGAAAACCGCTTCTTTGCCAAGACCGACTATTGTCAATTCACTTTCAGGATCTGACCAAAAAAATCGATTGCCTGTATATTTTTTTGCTCCGTAATTGAAAAATGATAGAGGGTCAAGAGACTCGATTTGTCTCGAATAGCTTATTAAGACAGCATGGTTGACTTCTTTGGCTTTATGTAATGCATGTAGAACTTCCTTTCGGAACGTACGCTGCACCGTTGTCACCATGAGACATTCCTCCATAATCCTTAAAATGCTTTTAATACCATACACCTGTGTCTCCTTTGTGTCAAACACACAGATCATGCAGTCCAAATGGCCTGCCCTACCTATTATAAACCTAATTCCAGAAATGAAAAAGAAACAAACCTTAAATTTCTTTCTCCACTGATAGCAAAGGTTGTATCCGCTTACCATATAAGGAAAATCCCCTATATTCCTCCACTAGTCATTTATGAAAGTTCTCAGGCGATCTGTTCATACTAAAGGTATGCACCACAGAGAAACGAGGCGATCACATTGCTTACAAAAGACCAGCTTCAACACTTAAAACAGGAACTGGAACAAACAAAAGAAGATATCTTAAACCGTTTCAAAGACAATGACCATTTTCAGCTTAACTCTGCCTTTCCTTATGATTCATGGGGTGAGCTCTCCGCTTACGACAACCACCCCGGCGATCAGGCGACAGAGCTTTACGAGCGTGAAAAAGACATCGCTCTCGACTTGCATGAGCGAGAGCATCTCCGCGACATTGAGCATTCATTGAAGGCGATAGAAAACGGTACGTACGGTATTTGTGAAGTCAGCGGAAAGGAAATCCCTTACGAACGTCTTGAAGCGCTTCCGACTGCTACGACGCTAGCAGAGTACTCATCACAGGATGTCATTTCCAAAGACCGTCCGATCGAAGAAGAAACACCTTTCGGGCAATTTGAATTTGACGATGATGAAGAAATCAGAGCGCCTTATGACAGTGAAGATTCATACCAGGACGTCGAAAAATACGGAAACTCGCAAACACCGCAGGATATGGAAAATCCTCCGCTCAGCTATGATGATATGACGATGAATGCCGAGGAAAATATCGGCAATACGGAGTCGTATGAAAATTTCATCGCTACAGATATCACAGGCAAAGAAATTACAGTTTATCAAAGCAGAGCTCATGAGCGTTATGAGGAAGAACTCGATGAAGAGGGAATCATGACAACATTCGGCGATCTCCACGCTGATTGAACCCCCGGTTATTGGGGGTTCTTTTACGTTTTCAGCATATCGGTAATCAGCTTCAGATAATCCTTTTGCAGTCCGATGTCATATCGTTTGCCCTCCAGCAATTTCCCGTAAACATCGCATGCCCCGAGTGAAGCTTTAATCGCATCCGTTAGCTGCACTTCCCCTCCGGCATCAGCTTCTAATGTCTCCAGCTCGTCAAAAATATCCGGTGTAAAAATATAACGTCCTGCTGCGGCAAAATGAGATGGCGGGTTTTGTTTAGGCTTTTCCACAATATCCTGAATGCGATAAAGTCTTTTTTCAACAGGCTCCCCTTTTATCACACCGTAACGGTGCAATTCCTCCGTTTTCGTTTCTTTTAAGCCGATCACACTGCACTGATATTTCGTATACGCTTCAATCAGCTGCCCCAAAGCCGGCTGATTAGCGGAAAAGATCAGATCATCAGGCAAAACGACGGCAAAAGGCTCCCCGCCTGAAAATTGCTTTCCAAAAGAAATCGCGTCGCCAAGACCTTTTGCATAAGGCTGCCGCACATAATGAATCCGTATATCCGGAATCGGATGTTCACTGAGTAAATGCAGTTTATGCCGGGAGGCCAGAAAAGCTTCAAGCGCCAAAGAGGAATCAAAATAGTCGACAATCAGATTTTTATGGCTTGATACAACCATCAGAATATCTTCAATGCCTGACTCCTTCAGCTCCTCAACAATATAATGAATCACAGGCTTAGATCCCACCGGAAACATTTCTTTTGGAATCACCTTCGTCACCGGAAGATTCCTCGTTCCGTATCCGCCGGCAGGAATGATCGCTTTTTTTATCATGTTATTTTCCCCTCAGCTCTTGTTTATTACATGATATTCCAAGAGCGCACCCCGATGTTTGTACATCTGAAATTAGGCGAAAGAAACTGGGCAGAAAGCGGAATCACGAACCAGCCCTTTTTTAATAGGATATTGATATATGACCAGTAATCTTGTAAAGGAGCTCAGGTGATGAAAATTTGTGTGGTTGGCGCCGGATATGTCGGTTTAACCCTATCAGTGGCACTGGCATCCTTCGGGCATGACATGATATGCACAGACAAAGACCTCAAAAAAATCGAGCAGCTGAAAAATGGAGACATTCCCTTTTACGAGCCTGGGCTTTTAGATGCACTACATCATTGCGGCAATCTCTCGTTTTCTTCTGAAGTGAAATCGAGCATGGAGGAATGTCCCGTCATTTTTATCGCAGTCGGAACCCCTCCGCGTTCAGACGGATCAGCAGATACGAAAGCACTGCAGTCCGTCATCAGCGATTTGAGCGAGGCAATCCGATCGTATAAAACCATTATTACGAAAAGCACTGTTCCGCCCGGGACAAATGAAAACATAGCAAAACAGCTGATTGCCTCCGGAGTGTCTGAAAACTTGTTTAACATCGTATCCAATCCGGAGTTTCTGCGGGAAGGCAATGCTTTGTATGACATGCTGCATCCTGACAAAACTGTCATCGGTGTTCAGGAAAAAGATCACGTATCAGCAGCAATCGTCAAATCCATTTACAAACACATTGACACCCCTTATGTCGTTACAAGCTTAGCAGGAGCAGAGTTGATCAAGTATGCCAGTAATTTCTTCTTAGCAGCCAAAATTTCGTTCATTAACGAAATGGCCCGCATATGTGAAGCCTATCACTCAGATATCTCAGATATTTCCCGCGCCATCGGACTAGACCCGAGAATCGGGGGACACTTTTTGCAGGCCGGCATCGGATACGGCGGCTCTTGTTTTCCAAAGGATCTGCAGGCGCTGCAATTCGCTGCCCAGGAAAAAAACACGGAGACCTACCTGCTACAAGCCGTGCAGCACATCAATGATACCCAGCTCGGCCTGTATATCAAAAAAATAAAGTCATTCTGTGATACACTTCACGGCAAAAAAGCTGCTGTACTCGGCATTTCCTTCAAACCGCATACCGATGACATCAGGAATTCTCAAGCCGTCAGGATGATGGAAAGGCTGACAGAGCTGGGATGCCATGTTCATGCATATGACCCTGCAGCTGTTCTTCCAGAACATTTGCGGCAACATGTGACTCAGCAATCTCAAGCTTTTGATGCGATAGCAGAGAGTGATTTTTTATTTTTGGCAACAGAATGGCCTGAATTTTTAGCATTAGATTGGAAAAAGGCTGCAAGCATCATGAAAGGGCGTCTCGTGATCGACGGTCGCAACGTACTGAAAAAAGAACTGCTCGAGGACTGCGGACTAATCTGCACAGGAGTTGGCCGCCCATGAAAATACTCGTCACAGGAGCAGCGGGATTTATCGGCTCCCACCTCTGCGAAGAATTGCTGAAGGATAAGACACATGACGTTATCGGAATCGACGACTTTATAGGACCGACTCCTTTTTCCTTAAAATTCAAAAATCTTGAAGCTCTGCTGCCAGAAAAACGATTTACGTTCATAAAGGAAAATCTTCTGACAGCAGATCTTTCTCCCTTACTGGAGGGAGTGGATATCATCTTTCATTTGGCGGCCATACCGGGTGTCCGTTCAAGCTGGGGCGATCATTTTCACCCATATGCCGCACATAATATACAAGCGCTCCAAAGGCTCCTTGAGGCCTGCCGGGAACATCCGATTCAAACATTCGTCTTTGCTTCCACCTCTTCCGTCTATGGCGAAAAACAAGGAAGAGTCAGTGAAAACGCGACACTTTCCCCTTTATCTCCGTACGGCGTAACAAAGCTTACGGGAGAAAAACTTTGCCATGTGTATCAACAAAGCTTTGGCATTCCGATTGTGATTCTCCGTTTCTTTACCGTATACGGACCGAGACAGCGGCCGGACATGGCTTTTCACCGGCTCATTAAACAGCACCTTCAGCAAAAGCCGCTCACCATCTTCGGTAACGGGCAGCAGTCAAGAGATTTTACCTATATCGGCGACTGTGTCAAAGGCATCAACGCTGTTCTTGGGAAACCCCATCTTATTGGCGAAACGGTAAATATCGGCGGCTCAGAGCGTGCCTCAGTTTTAAAGGTTGTCTCCCTCATTGAAGACATTTCCGGTAAAAAAGCAACACTGCACTTTTCGGACAAAATAGTAGGGGAACCAAGCAAAACGTGGGCGGATATTTCAAAAGCAAAACAGCTCTTACATTACAATCCTGCCACGTCCTTAAAAGATGGTTTGGCCAACGAATTGGCATATTTATCGTCGCTGTATCAGGGGGAATGAAAATGAAGCTTGCCTTTATCTGTACAGAAAAGCTGCCGGCGCCCGCGGTACGCGGCGGCGCAATTCAAATGATGATTGACGGTGTCACGCCCTATTTCAGCAACCGGTACGATCTGACCATTTTTTCAATAGAAGATCCATCACTTCCAAAAAAAGAAACAAAAGACGGCGTACAGTATATTCATCTGCCAAAAGAGCATTACCGCGAGGCGGTAGCTGAGGAGCTGCGAGCCTCTTCCTTTGACCTTATTCACGTGTTCAATAGGCCTTTAAATGTCTCTCTATATAAAAAAGCCTCACCAAACAGCAAAATTGTTCTGAGCCTGCATAACGAAATGTTCTCTGAAAAAAAGATGACTTTCGCGCAAGGAAAAGAAGTACTCGACAATGTCTCCATGATCACAACCGTCAGCGAATTTATTAAACAAACTGTCATTGAACGGTTCCCTGAAGCCGTGGACATCACACAAGTCGTATACTCCGGTGTTGACATCCACTCTTATCCGCCTGTCTGGACGATGAAAGGTTCGGCTATCCGAGAAACATACCGAAAAAAATACGGCGTTGAGGATAAGAAAGTCATTTTATTTGCCGGGCGTTTAAGCCCCACAAAAGGGCCTCACCTTCTCATTCACAGCATGAAACGGATTTTACAGCAGCATCCTGACGCTGTGCTCGTTATAGCAGGCGGGAAGTGGTTCAGCGATGACGGTGAAAACCAATATGTAACCTATCTGCGCAAGCTGGCGCTGCCATACAGGGACCACGTGATCTTTACGAAATTCATCCCCGCAGACGACATTCCAAATCTCTTTCTGATGGCAGATGTATTTGTGTGCAGCTCTCAGTGGAATGAACCCCTCGCCCGCGTGAATTATGAAGCAATGGCGGCCGGAACGCCCTTAATTACCACAAACCGGGGCGGAAACGGAGAGGTTGTAAAACACGAAGTCAACGGCCTTGTCATCGACAGCTACAACAAACCCTCTTCATTTGCGAAAGCAATCGACAGAGCCTTTACAGACCAAGAATTAATGAACAAAATCACAAAAAACGGCCGGCACAATGTAGAATCTTTATTTACTTTTACCCATGCTGCCAAAAGGCTCAATGCTGTTTACCAATCCGTTCTGACACCGGAAAACAAACAATTTTCGCCGCCTCTTCTAACGCAAAACCTTGATTTATCATCTATCAACCAGCTTTTTGTGAAAGCCAAATCATAAAACCTACCTACAGCTCGTATTGGAATACGGGCTGTTTTTTTGCTGCAATTCACTAAAAAAAGGCATAAGTATTATTTTATGCCTTTCGCTTTACAGTTTGAGAAAACCATGGAGCTGGTGCGGATTCACTTGGAAGAACGATAATTTCCACTCTAGCTTCCTCCACTAAGTCTGGTTCTTCATCCTCCTCTTCAATTGGCGGCTCTGAACGTTTGGAATCATGCTCCTCCTCAGGCTCTATAATGGTTTCGAGTTTCGTTTCTTTATCATCCATAACTTTGTGATCTGTTTCCGTTTCCTTCGTTTCTTCTTGAAATTCTTTCGGTGCATTGATGTTAGGGAGCTCTCGAATGCTGCCCACAGCCAAGTGCTTCTCCTCTTCTTCCTTCTCAGCTGAGCTTGTGTCATGAGCCTGCCACCCCATCGATCCAGGCGGTGTAAATACAAATTGGTCAAGATCGAGTTTAGAAATGGAGGCTTTTTGTCTCGATGACCTCATGTCAATTCGCCTCCCGATACGCTTTTATTTTTTTATACAGTTCCGGCATTTTATCCAAAAACGCATCTTTAGATTCTTCAACGGAAATCATATTTTGCAGCGCCCAGTTGTACTTCTCATCTGACCATGTTTTCTTTTGCTTCAAATAATATTTATGGCCGATTGCACAGAACAAATGAGGAAACGCGAGATCAATCCATACCACCTCGTACTGTTTTTCTGTGAGCGGATACACTGCATCATAGGCTGCAAGCAGCGCAACCATGAAATCGGTATCCCATACAGAAAGCTTAACCATGACTTTATTCAGCAGAATGCGCAGATCTCTTGACGGCAAATCGTAGGTAATCGAGTGAAGCTCTTTTAAAAAAGGCTCCCCGTCGATCTCAGTCAAACGCGCCAATGTAAAATCCTGAAAACAGAATCCGCCATGTTCAAGCGTTTCTTTTGTCCAATTTTCATACTCTGACTCATCAAGCGCTTGCAAAGCTTCTTTTCCTCTAGCCAGCATTTTATCAGCGTGTTTTAAGAAAGTTTGCGAAAATAAGTCATCGGGATAAGATGCCGCGATCTGCATATTCCCTTCCAATTCCTGCAGCTTCCACCGGTATAATTTATGCCATTTGCCGAGCCTGCTTCTTTTCTTGCTTTCATCTGTGCAAACATATCCTTTTGACGCATGATGAAAATGGCCGGCAAATGACATGACTTTTTTCATCTGCTCTGCATCATAGTAAATCATTTCTTTTCCTGTCACTTTGTCATATAAACTGTAAGAGACCCGATCAGTACCTAAGCAGCTCCCGCCATTTTTTGTTTGATGTATCGGCGCTACCGGCAGGCCTTTCTCTTGTAAATGGGCATGTGCCTGAGTGATAAAAAGCATTCGCTCCGGTTTCATTTGCGCTTCTTTTAATAGCTTTAAGCCTTGATCAGTTTGTATTTCCCAGATTTTGCGCCCGCTTTTGTTTGATTTCAGCGCCACATGCTCGATATGGAATGGATAATAGTTGAGAATATCGGACACAATCTGTTCTTCATGCTCTTTTTGGTACAATCTGTTCACCCCTTCTATCTGTTCTTCTCATACACGCTGAGCAGATTTTCCGCCACCCTCTGCCAGCCAAATTGGCTTTCTGCCACACGACGGCTATATTTCCCAAGCCGTTCCCGCTTTTCCGAGCTGAGTAGCAAATCATTGATATATCCAGCATATTGTTTAGGATTTTCAAAGTCATGAATGATGTAGCCGTTTTTCCCTTCCTCTATGACCTCTGGATTGCCTCCCCGATTGCTTGTAATAATAGGAAGTCCCGCAGCCATCGCTTCATAATGCACCCTCGCTAAAGGCTCCTGCCACTGCGAAGAACATACAAATACATCTGACATGGTATAAAGGCGCGGAATGTCCTTTGGCTTTACAAATTGAATAAATGTGACATGATCCTTTTGCATCGCACCGAGGGTATGAAGATGTTTGACATAGTTATTTAATTCATTATCTCCGAACCATTTTGACCCGATAAACACCATCATGACATCAGGATGCTCCTCAATTATGTCCGGCAGCGCCTGCAATAAAATGTGCGGGCCTTTTACTTTGCTGAGCCGGCCGACAAAAAGGACAATTTTTTTACCGTGAAGATCCAGCTCGCTTCGCATATCTTCGCGAGCCCGCTGCCCTTCTTTTGTCCAGCGTGGATGGTACGCCTTCAAATCCACACCGGAATACACCGTTTTTGTTTTTGATCGTGCTGCCGGAAAACGGCTTGTGATCGTCCGGCCGATATAATCGCTGACCGTAACAATCTGCGCTACAGAATCGATGCATCTCTCACCTTCTGTCTGGCTGACCTTATCGTAAGCGAACATTTCATTGTGAACGCTTAAAATAAAAACAGCATTTGGCGCCTGTTTCTTCAGTTTCGGCACCCAGCTTGGGCGATTACAGACATGTACAAGATCAAAACGGCCCTTTTTCAGCTCTTCTCCAACAGCATCTTCATAACGGTCTTCATCCAAATGCACATAATGGACTCCGTCTGCTGTCTCTCGATCAGCGAGATTCGGATCTTTAATAGAAAATACAGTCACCTCATGTTTTTTGGCAATCAAAGGGGCAACTGCTTCGAGGTAGATTTGAATGGCGCCTCCTCGAACCGAGGGGACAGGAAGCTTCTCTGTGGCGATCAGTGCTATTTTCATACATAGCCTCCATTCCTGCATGATTTTTGACTAGTTAGAATCATGATACGGCTGAACAACCAACATGTGCGGAATGGGACTGACCCAAAAACAAAACGGGTAAACAACCAGATTCTTCTATCAAATATAGTCAAATATCTCAATCATTTTTTTCTTTCGATTCATAAGGTAGAAGTAAAACAGGTAAGGATGTGTCCTTTAATGGCAGAAAACCAAGAAGTCATTGAGGAGGGGAATTCATCAGAGCTTCCTTTATCAGCAGAAGATGAAAAAAAATTAACCGAGCTGGCTGAAAATGTGCTTCAAGGATGGGATGTGCAGACTGAAAAAATAGACGTCATTCAAGGAAACCAGATGGCGCTTGTGTGGAAGGTTCACACAGGCTCCGGTGCGGTTTGTCTGAAACGAATACACAGGCCCGAAAAGAAAGCCTTGTTTTCCATTTTCGCACAGGATTATTTAGCAAAAAAAGGCATGAACGTTCCCGGCATAATCCCAAACAAAAAAGGCAGCCTATATTCCAAGCACGGCTCCTTTCTATTTGTCGTATATGACTGGATCGAAGGAAGGCCGTTTGAGCTGACTGTAAAGCAGGATTTGGAGTTTATCATGAAAGGCCTCGCTGATTTCCATACAGCTTCCGTCGGATATCAGCCGCCTAATGGCGTTCCCGTATTTACCAAATTAGGGCGCTGGCCGAATCACTATACGAAACGATGCAAACAGATGGAAACGTGGAAGCTGATGGCGCAGATGGAAAAAGAAGATCCTTTCTCACAGCTTTATCTTCAGGAGATAGACAGCTTTATTGAAGACGGACTGAGCATCAAAGACCGGCTTATGCATTCATCCTATGTGCCATGGACTGAACAGCTGAAAAAAAGCCCTAACCTTTGCCACCAGGATTACGGAACCGGAAATACACTCTTGGGGGAAAATGAACAGATTTGGGTCATCGACTTAGATACCGTATCATTTGATCTTCCTATTCGAGATTTGCGCAAAATGATTATTCCGCTTTTAGATACGACGGGCGTATGGGATGAAGAAACATTTCATGTCATGCTGAACGCATATGAATCCAGGGCGCCATTAACTGACGAACAAAAACAAGTAATGTTTATTGATATGCTGTTTCCTTATGAACTTTACGATGTCATTCGCGAAAAATACGTCCGCAAGTCTGCTTTACCGAAGGAAGAATTAGAGTCAGCATTTGAATATGAACGCATTAAAGCAAACGCATTGCAGCAGCTGATCTAAACCATCATTTCCCCCGCATATCGGGGGTTTGATCTTTATAAAATAAAGGGTAAGGGTGAATGTAAATTAAATACATACGGAGGTTTCAAATATGAAGAAGATTGTCGGCGCAATCGTGGTTTTTGTGATTACATATGCGCTGTTTTCAGCCGCAGACTACCTGTTCCCAATTGACCAAGAATGGTACAATTCACTGAAAAAACCGGACTGGACGCCACCCGGATCTGCGATTGGCATCATTTGGGCCATCCTATTTGCCCTGATCTCCCTTTCAGCTGCCATTGTGTATGCCGCGTTTTCATTTAAAAATGCGAAAAGCTTTTGGTTTGCGCTTTTGATTAATTATATACTTAATCAGGCATTCAGCTATTTTCAATTTACCCAAAAGAATCTGCTGGCTGCATCGATTGACTGCCTGCTTGTCGCCATCACTGCAATCGTTTTAATGATCATAGCGAAAAAATACAGCAGAGCCGCAAGCTATCTTCTTTTGCCTTATTTTTTATGGAGTGCATTTGCGACGTTTTTATCCTTTACAATCTATTCCATGAATCTGTGAACAAAAAAGCCGCTTATACAGCGGCTTTTCACATCATCGGCCGGATTCCCCAAATGTTTTTCGCATATTCCCGGATCGTGCGGTCGCTTGAGAAATATCCAGAATGGGCAATGTTTAAAATCGAACGCTCAGACCATTTCCGCCGATCGCGATAATCAGCTTGAATACGCTCCTGGGCATCTGCATATGAGCTGAAATCCTTCAGCACAAAATACTCATCATTATGCGGAAGCAGCGAGTCATAGATCGATTCAAATTCATTTGCTTCCCCTTCAAAAAAACCGTTGATCAGTTGATCCGCTACCTGTCTGATTCTGCGGTCATGCTGATAATATTCCCTCGATCTATAGCCGCCGTTTTCCTGATACGATAGAACTTCATCCGCCTTTAAACCGAATGTGTAAATACAATCAGGCCCCACCCGCTCAAGAATCTCAATATTTGCGCCGTCATGCGTGCCAATCGTCAAGGCGCCGTTCATCATGAACTTCATATTTCCTGTACCAGACGCTTCCTTGCTTGCGGTTGAAATTTGTTCACTAACATCTGATGCCGGAAAAATCCGCTCAGCCATAGAAACTCTGTAATTTTCCAAAAAAACAATCTTGATCAGCTGTTTGACTGCCGGATCATAGTTGACCTTTTCCGCGACAGAATGGATCAGCTTAATGATTTTCTTGGCATAATAATAGCTTGGTGAAGCCTTTGCCCCGAAGATAAAGGTTTGCGGATAGATTGAAAATCCTGAGTCCTCTTTGAGCCGATTATACAAATACATAATATGAAGAACATTCAGCAACTGCCGTTTGTATGCATGAAGCCGTTTCACCTGAACATCAAATATGCTGTCAGGGTTCACAGCCACCCCCGCCGTGCAAAAAATCAAATCGGCAAGCTCTTGTTTTTTCCTGTTTTTGTTGTTTTGAAACTGTTCAATAAAACCAGGATCAGAGGCGTACGGTTCTAAGCGAATTAGTGATTCCGGCTGTTTCACCCATTCATTGCCGATCGCCTCCGTGATGATAGCAGACAAGCCGGGATTCGCTTTTAAGAGCCAGCGCCTGTGGGCAATTCCATTCGTCTTATTGTTAAAACGATTCGGGAACAACAAATGAAAATCGCGCATCTCCCTTTCCTTTAAAATATCAGAATGAATTTTGGCAACGCCGTTTACACTGTAGCTGCCCACTATAGCCAGATGAGCCATTTTGACAACACCATGCGCCGTAATCGCCATGTCCTCTATCCTTTTCCAGTCCCCGGGATACTTTCCCCACACCGCCCGGCAAAACCTTTCATTGATCTCTTCAATAATCATGTACATTCGCGGTAGCAGCGGCTTAAATAAATGAATCGGCCATTTCTCCAGCGCTTCTGACAATGTCGTATGATTTGTATAAGAGATCGTATGTACGGTGATATGCCAGGCTTCTTCCCAGCTCATGTTCTCTTCATCGAGCAAAATCCGCATCAGCTCAGGCACTGCCAATGCAGGATGGGTATCATTAATATGAATGCTTACTTTTTTATGCAAGCCGGATAAAGATTTATTTGTTTTTCGGTAATTGTTCACAATGCTTTTTAAGCTTGCGCATACTAAAAAATACTGCTGCTTCAGCCGTAAAATTTTCCCCTCGTCATGAGTGTCATCAGGATATAAAAATTCAGAAACAGCTTCGGTTTCCCGCTTATAAGATAAAATATTGCCGCCATGATAATGCGCATAGGGCTCAGCGTTCCAAAGCCTTAACGTATTGACGGTACCCGTTTCATAGCCGATGATCGGGATGTCATAAGGAACGGCGGTAACGATTGTAGCTTGCTCGTGGCGAAAATGCAGACGCCCGCTTTTTTCTGTCATATGCACTTCGCCCCAAAACGGCACGTCAACTGCCTGATCCGCATTTCTTACTTCCCATACATTCCCGTTTTTCAGCCATTGCTCAGGCAGCTCCACCTGATGCCCGTCTACAATTTTTTGTTCAAACAAGCCATGCTTATAACGAATGCCCATCCCGTGCCCCGGCAAATTCAATGAAGCCAGAGAATCTAAAAAGCAAGCTGCCAAGCGCCCAAGCCCGCCGTTGCCCAGACCTGCATCGCTCTCCACTTGAAGGATCTCCTCTAAATTGATGCCGATTTCCTTTAAGCCTGCTTCTACAACATCACGAACGCCAAGATTCATTAAATTTTGTTCAAGGAGCTGACCGAGCAGAAATTCGATTGACAAATAATATGTCTGCTTCCCGGAATTGGACCTGCTTTTTTCATTCGTCTGGATCCAATCAGCGCTGATATATTCTCTGACCATATTGCCCAACGTTTTATATTGATCCAGCTTGGCAGAGTCTTTGAAGCTTTTTCCGCACGTCATTTCCAGACGCTTTAAAAATAAGGCTGCAAAGCGTTCTTTACTCGAGAACATCCCGTCCACTCCTTGTCACATGCTCGAAAATGCGCTGATACTCTTTTGCTGACTGTTCCCAGCTGTAATCTGCATTCATTGCGGTCTTCATGATGCTCTTCCATACATCCTTTTGGCGATAAAACGACAGCGCCCTCTCGATCGTAAATTTCAGATCATGCGCATTGAAAGCGGAAAACGTAAAGCCGTTGCCCGTTCCCTCTTCCTCCTGATAGGAACGGACAGTGTCGTAAAGACCGCCCGTCTCCCTGACAATCGGAATGGAGCCATATTGGAGAGCAATAAGCTGACCTAAGCCGCACGGCTCAAATTTCGACGGCATCAAAAACATATCAGAGCCCGCATAAATTTGATGGGCAAGCGGCTCGTCAAACCCAATATACGCTCGGCACTTCTCATGAAAAGCAAATTCTGCATACCGGAAATAATCTTCAAATTCACGTTCCCCTGTACCCAGCACAACTAGCTGGATGTCTTGCTCTTCAAGAAGTTCGTGCATAATTCTGCGGACAAGATCAAGTCCCTTTTGTTTAGTGAGCCTTGTCACCATACTGATCAGCGGAATATCGCTTCGCTCTGGAAGCCCCATCCGCCGCTGAAGCTTCGTTTTATTTTCTTCCTTGCATGCAAGATGCTCCGAATCATAATGCGTCTCTATATAAGGATCGCTTTTCGGCTGATAGAAAGTATCATCGATGCCATTTAATATGCCGGTTACATCATTTTCCCTATATCGCAAAACCTGCTCAAGCTGTTCACCGTAATACGGCGTCAATATTTCATTTCTGTATGTGGGGCTCACAGTTGTCACATGATCAGCCGCAATGATGCCTGCCTTCATAAAATTAACAAATCCGTTGTATTCTAACCTTTCATAATGAAAGTGATCCATCTCAAGCCCTAGCAAGTCATGTGTGACATCAGGCGGAAATATGCCTTGAAACTGCAGGTTGTGGATTGTGAGTATGCTTCTCATCTGCTCATAAAAAGGATGTTTTCTGTATTCCTCTTTCAGCAAATAATTGACCATCGCTGTATGCCAGTCGTGAGTATGAACAATATCGGCTTGAATATTCACAGCTTCGGCGGCCTCCAGCACAGCTCTTGAAAAAAAGGCAAACCGTTCACCGTCATCATAATGCCCGTACAACGAATCCCTGTTAAAATAATATTCATTATCGATGAAATAATAATTCACATCACCTTCAGCCATATGTTCAATTCCGCAATATTGCTGACGCCAGCCGACGGCTACCGTACACTCAGCCGTTTTTTCCATGCGCTTTTTCCATCGCTCAGGTATTTGGCTGTACTTCGGAAGCATCACAGCTACTTCATTGCCTAATCGTGCAAGTGCCTTTGGCAGAGCGCCGGCTACATCGGCAAGACCTCCTGATTTAACAAACGGGATACATTCAGATACAGCAAATAATACCTTCAAGAATTCATCAGCTCTCCTTGCACCAAACCTTTTCTTAATACAAGCGGCTGCTCAGCTGTTCCCGCAGCCTCAGTCGCATTGCCGATTTTAACGTCCTTATCAGAAATGACCTGCTCAAGCTGGCAATCCTCGCCAATCTGCGTTTTTTGCATAATAATGCAGTTTTTCAGCTTCGTCCCCTTTCCGATATGAACCGCCCTGAACAAAATGCAGTTTTCAACCTCTCCTTCAAGCACACATCCGTTTGCCACCAAGGAATTTTTGACAGTGCTTTGTTTTCCGTATTTCGTCGGCGGCTCATCCTTCACTTTTGTATAGATCGGCTGCTGCGGCAAAAACACCTGCTGCCAAAAACGCGGCTGAATGAGTTCCATACTGTGGGTATAATACTTATCCACCGAATCAATGACAGCGGCATAACCTGAATATTCATAAGGGCAAATGGTTAAGGAGGAGGATTCTTTTTCAACAGCCTCCTGAATGGTTTTATAGCCTTTTTCACTATGTCCGTAGATCAGATCCTTTAAAAGCGTTGTAGACATGATATAGATTTGCAGCGACTGTCCATCCTGAAATACCTCGGTCACGTCGCAGCCAACCTCCTGATGTCGTTTCAACACATATTGAAATTGAATGTTGCATACAGTATGGCTGTTGGAGATGACAGCATACTGCTGTGTACTTCTGTGAAAATAATCAAGATGGTCGGAAAACTGCCGAAAGGAACCGAACTCATCGTATTCTTGGTGAAGGTGGGGCGACGGGAAAAAAAAGAGGCCATCCTTTTTTCGATGCAAATCCCATTCCTTACCTGCTCCAAGATGATCCATAAGCGAACGATAGCGATACTTCGGAAAAATCGCGACACTCCTAATATCCGCATTCACCATGTTGGAAAGCATAAAATCGATCAGACGGTACCTGCCGGCAAAAGGGATCGCCCCCAGCGACCGCTGTGCCGTTAAATCCTGAAGAGAATGCTTATATGTGGTTTCATCTATAACACCTAACATTTGATTATTGAACACTGATTCTGCCCCCTCTTCAGTATTAGATCAATTCTTTTTCTACAAATTCCTCTGAAACGAGCAGCACCTCCTGAATGTCTTTTTCTGATCGAATCACTGCACCATCCGGCAGCACCAGACCCTTAGGAACGATGGCATTTTCAATCACTACATGCTCGCCGATCGTCACATCCGGCATAATGACCGACGATGTGACAGTCGCATGCTTACCGACAGTAACACCTTGAAAAAGAACGGAATGAGACACATTTCCATACACAACACAGCCTTCGTTCACAAGCGAATCATGAACCTGTGCGTCAGATGAAATAAATTGCGGAGGCTGATTCGGATTGACGGAGTAAATTTTCCACTTCCGTTCAAACAGCTTCAGCTCCGAGTCCTCTTTTAACAGATCCATATTGGCTTCCCACAAGCTCTGCACTGTTCCAACATCCTTCCAATACCCTTTGAACGGATAAGCAGAAAGCTTCTTTTTCTCCTCCAAAAGCAGAGGAATAATGTCTTTGCCGAAGTCGTGGCTTGAATAAGGATTCCGGTCGTCCATCTCAAGGTACTGTTTCAAAAGCGGCCAATTGAATATATAAATTCCCATTGAGGCAAGATTGCTCTTAGGGAATTTGGGCTTTTCATCAAAATGTGTAATCGTCCCATCTGCATCGGTCTTCATGATGCCAAACCGGCTTGCTTCCTCCCAGCTCACCTCGATGACAGAGATCGTTACATCCGCTTTCTTTTCAATATGAAAATCAAGCATTTTGCCGTAGTCCATTTTGTATATGTGATCTCCTGATAATATCAGCACATACTCAGGATCATACTGATTCAAATAATTAAGATTTTCATAAATGGCGCTTGCCGTCCCTTTATACCATTTGACTTCTGATGACTCGGCATAAGGGGGTAATACCGTCACGCCGCCATTATATCTGTCAAGGTCCCATGCACTGCCGATTCCAATATAGGAATTCAGCTCAAGCGGCTGATATTGTGTTAAAATCCCGACTGTGTCTATGCCTGAATTGGAACAGTTGCTGAGGGTAAAATCAATAATCCTGTATTTCCCCCCAAAAGATACAGCCGGTTTGGCCATATTTTTTGTTAATTCGCTGAGACGGCTGCCCTTCCCGCCGGCAAGGAGCATGGCTACACATTGTTTTTTCATCTTTTTATCTCTCCTCTTTTTTTAACCGCCCGTAAAATCGAAATGCCGTAAGGGGGAATGGTCATCGTGATATGACATGGTTTCTGATGAAGAGCTCCCTTTTTGGCCGCTAACGGCTTTTTGTTGATTTGTCCTGACCCTCCATATGTTTCACTGTCGCTGTTCAGCATTTCGATGTATTGAGTAAGAAAAGGAACTCCAACATCATATTGATGATAGACCGCGGGTGTAAAATTACAAATGATGACAAGCGCCTCACCGTGCCTTTTGCCATAACGAATAAAAGAAAAGATTGATTGTTCGTCATTATGGACATCAATCCATTCAAACGATTGTGCACGATGGTCATGTTCATAAAGGATTTTGCTTTTTTGATAAAAGCGGAGAAGATCTTGCGTAAAAACGCTGGCTTTCTGATGCATGGGGAAGGAGTCCAAAAACCAGTCAAGCTGTTCTGTATCTTTCCATTCATCAAATTGGGCAAATTCTGACCCCATAAAGATCAATTTCTTTCCGGGATGAGCCGTCATATAACCGAGCAAAAGCCGATACTGGGCAAATTTCTGCCAATAGTCGCCAGGCATTTTATTAAGTAGTGATTTTTTTCCGTATACGACTTCATCATGAGAAAACGGCAATACAAAATGTTCACTAAACGCATACAGCAATGAAAATGAAATAAGCTGATGACAATACCGCCTTTCTTCTGGCGGCGTCTCCATGTATGTCAGTACGTCATTCATCCAGCCCATATTCCATTTAAAATGAAAACCGAGCCCTCCTTCCTCAACAGTACCTGTCACTTGAGGCCATTCCGTAGAGTCTTCCGCAATCATCATGACATGAGGATATGCCTCTCTCATGGTTTGATTGAGTTTTTTTAAAAATTCAACAGCATATGGATTCGTGTGGTGTTCATCCTGATTTGGCCAATACAGGATATTAGCCACTGCATCAACCCTAAATCCATCTATATGATAGAGTTCCGCCCAGTACAACGCATTAGAAATTAAAAAACTATGAACTTCCGGTTTTCCCAGATCAAAATTTGCCGTGCCCCATAGCCAGTTCTCCCGATCACGTTCTTCTTGATATTCATAAAGTGGCTCTCCATCAAACATATAAAGACCATGTGCGTCTTTACAAAAATGTCCGGGGACCCAATCCAGAATGACTCCGATGTTTTCTTGATGGCATTCATCAACAAACTTCATCAAATCATGGGGAGTGCCAAACCTGCTTGTCGGGCTGTAATAACCCGTTCCTTGGTACCCCCAAGAACGATCATAAGGATGCTCATACACCGGAAGCAGTTCGATATGGGTAAACCCATGCTCTTTGATATACGGGATAAGCGACTGACTTAATTCTTTATAGGAGTAATGCCTGCCATCAGAATGTTTCTTCCAGGAACCGAGATGAAGTTCATAAATAAAAACAGGTTTCTCATACAGCGTATTAGCCTTCTGTTTCTTTTGCCATTTTTGATCTTGCCAGCTGTATCCTGCCAAATCGTAAGTAAGTGACGCTGTATTGGGCCTGATTTCTGAATAAGTAGCATATGGATCTGCCTTCAGCCTGATCTCACCGCTTTTCGTCACGATTTCATACTTATATCGTTCCTTTTCTCCTAAATCTGGAATAAACAACGTCCAAATGCCACTCTCGTTCACTCTGTGCATCACATGCTGTTCTCCTGACCAGCTGTTAAAATCCCCAGCCACTCGTACTTCTGACGCTTGAGGCGCCCATACACAGAATTCATATCCGCTTTGGCCATTCAGCTCGCGATAATGCGAGCCAAATAGCTGATAGCTTTTAAACAGACTGCCTTCGTGAAAAAGATAAACATCATGTGCTGTAGGGCTGGCAGCGGCCATGTAATCATCCTTTCTGACATCATAGTTTTCATTTATAGTATTTATTCGAAGAAATAAAAAAAAGCCCTTTCATGAAAGCGCTTATACTTATTGACAATTAACTTCATTTTCTGAAGAAAAACGAAATATATGGAGATTTTTGTTGCCTGTTTATAGAATATAGAATGATATCTAAGCCATATCAGCATTTATAAAAAATAAAAAAACCTTGCAGGATATGCAAGGTTTCTGGATGACCCGTACGGGATTCGAACCCGTGTTACCGCCGTGAAAGGGCGGTGTCTTAACCGCTTGACCAACGGGCCGATGGTTGAGAACTTATATCGAAATCTTATGGCGGAGAAGGAGGGATTTGAACCCTCGCGCCGCTTACGCGACCTACACCCTTAGCAGGGGCGCCTCTTCAGCCACTTGAGTACTTCTCCAATATGGCTCCACAGGCAGGATTCGAACCTGCGACCGATCGGTTAACAGCCGATAGCTCTACCACTGAGCTACTGTGGAATATAAGTCATGGTGGGCCTGAATGGACTCGAACCATCGACCTCACGCTTATCAGGCGTGCGCTCTAACCAGCTGAGCTACAGGCCCATGACAATATAGAAATGGAGCGGGTGATGGGAATCGAACCCACGACATCAGCTTGGAAGGCTGAGGTTTTACCACTAAACTACACCCGCAATTTTATTTGGGGCGATTGATGGGAATCGAACCCACGAATGCCAGAGCCACAATCTGGTGCGTTAACCACTTCGCCACAACCGCCAAAATATATATATTGATAAATGGTGGCTCGGGACGGAATCGAACCGCCGACACACGGATTTTCAGTCCGTTGCTCTACCAACTGAGCTACCGAGCCTAAGTATTTAAATGGCGGTCCGGACGGGACTCGAACCCGCGACCTCCTGCGTGACAGGCAGGCATTCTAACCAACTGAACTACCGGACCATATTTATAAAGTGAATTATTTTAGTTGCACCCTTCGGGCACTCCTTATTTCATTCATATAATTTGGTTGCGGGGGCAGGATTTGAACCTGCGACCTTCGGGTTATGAGCCCGACGAGCTACCGAACTGCTCCACCCCGCGATGATTAAGAATATATATGGCGGAGGAAGAGGGATTCGAACCCCCGCGGGCTTTGACACCCCTGTCGGTTTTCAAGACCGATCCCTTCAGCCAGACTTGGGTATTCCTCCGTATAGTGGTGGACCTTGTAGGACTCGAACCTACGACCGGACGGTTATGAGCCGTCTGCTCTAACCAACTGAGCTAAAGGTCCATTGGTAGCGGCGGAGGGGATCGAACCCCCGACCTCACGGGTATGAACCGTACGCTCTAGCCAGCTGAGCTACACCGCCAAATATTTATTGAAATCAAGTGGAGCCTAGCGGGATCGAACCGCTGACCTCCTGCGTGCAAAGCAGGCGCTCTCCCAGCTGAGCTAAGGCCCCATGAAAATGGTCGGGAAGACAGGATTCGAACCTGCGACCCCATGGTCCCAAACCATGTGCTCTACCAAGCTGAGCTACTTCCCGATTTCCTAACTATTCTATTAAAATAATGGCGCGCCCGAGAGGAGTCGAACCCCTAACCTTTTGATCCGTAGTCAAACGCTCTATCCAATTGAGCTACGGGCGCAAAACTTAATGCCGAGGGCCGGACTTGAACCGGCACGGTAGTCACCTACCGCAGGATTTTAAGTCCTGTGTGTCTGCCAATTCCACCACCCCGGCGTGGATGGTATAGTTGGAGCGGAAGACGGGATTCGAACCCGCGACCCCCACCTTGGCAAGGTGGTGTTCTACCACTGAACTACTTCCGCAGACAGGATGTCCAGTTTTGATAACTGTTATCCTATATAATGCGGGTGAAGGGACTTGAACCCCCACGTCATAAAGACACTAGATCCTAAGTCTAGCGCGTCTGCCAATTCCGCCACACCCGCGTAAAATGGTGAGCCATGAAGGACTCGAACCTTCGACCCTCTGATTAAAAGTCAGATG
>NZ_CATYRA010000016.1:0-55277 GCF_958411575.1 uncultured Bacillus sp. | reverse complement strand
GCGCCGATGGTAGTCGGGGGTTTCCCCCTGTGAGAGTAGGACGCCGCCAAGCAAGGTAAAACCCAGCTCATTGAGCTGGGTTTTTTGTTTATTAAGGTCATTAAAATCAAACAAATACAAACACCGACAGCTTATATAGTCCATATACTGATTTCAAGTTTCAAAAAGATCTAAATAGTGTATACAATATCCGGTTTAAGGGAAGGCTAATTGTACGGAGGTGGGGACGATGGATGAAACTGTTAAACCTAATCATACATGTGTGATTTGTGATCAAGAGAAGAATAGAGGTATTCATCTTTATTCGAAATTCATATGCTTAGATTGTGAGAGAAAAGTAATTTCTACATCAACTTCCGATCCTGACTATGCCTTTTACGTGAAAAAATTAAAGAGCATTCATACACCGCCATTATATTCTTAGACCTGAAAAGGTCTTTTTTTGTACTCTTTCATAAGGAATGGGTTCATAAAAAGAAGATGAAACTTGTTTAGGTATAGAACGTAGTAGATAATAATATTAAAACTGAGTATATACACAGGAGTCGATTATCTCATGCAGAGATTTCTTCACTTTTTGATATGGAGTTTAACAGGCAGTGCGACTTTTGTTTTCATAGGGGTTTTGTGTTTTTTCGGTTTAAATCAGTCGCTTTTCCTATCTTTTGTTTATGGGCTCGCTTCGGGAGCATTCGTATATACAGCTGGCATTTGGAATGCGAGACGCTTATTTCTTAAAAAGCATTCACTGACAGGAAGAGAATATGCCTACATTAAGAAAAACCTCGAGGAAGCAAGGCAGAAGATCATACGCCTTCGGAAAGCTTTGTTTCAGGCAAAAAGCATTCAAATGTTTAAACAAAATGCAGAAATGCTGAGACTTGTCAGAAGGATTTATATCCTCACCAAAAAAGAGCCAAAGCGGTTTTATCAGGCTGAGCGCTTTTTTTACCAAACTCTCGATTCGGTTGTTGAATTGACAGAGAAATATGCCTTTCTGTCATCTCATCCGAAAAAAAGCAAAGAACTGTCGATATCGTTGAGTGAGGCTCGTATCACTCTTGCTGAATTGACCAAGCGTTTAGAGGAAGATTTAACTCAAGTAATGGGTGATGAAATTGATGAACTGCAATTTGAATTGGATGCAGCAAAGCATTCATTAAAGAAATAATGGAAGAGGGTAAGAGCGATGAACCGAGATCAAAGCGACCTTCATATAGATAAATTATTGGCGGACCCTTTTGGTGATATAAAGATACCTAAGGTGGAGGCTGTAAAAGCAGAGAAGAAGCAAGTACGCCTTGTTGATGTTCTTCCCGAGGAAAACAAGGAAAAAGCAATTCAGCTCGCTGGGCAGATCGATCATAAAAATATGCAAAGTATTGTCTTATACGGTTCACAAGCTCAGTCTAAACTGCTGAATTTTTCTCATACCATGATTGATCATGTTCAAAAAAAGGACGTCGGAGAGATCGGTGACATTCTTGGAGAGCTGATGAAAAAGCTGGAACAAGTAAATCCTGATGATCTTCAGTCTAAGAAAAAGGGTTTTTTGGCACGCATGTTTGGAAGGGTATCGAATTCTCTTCAGGAGGTGCTGTCTAAATATCAAAAGACCAGCGTACAGATAGACAGAATCAGCTTGAAACTGGAGCACTCTAAAAATGCTTTAATCAGTGACAATAAGCTGTTAGAGCAGTTATATGAAAAAAACAAAGAATATTTCACCGCGCTGAATGTTTATATTGCTGCAGGGGAACTGAAGCTGGAGGAATTAAAAACAAAAACGATTCCTGAACTGAAGCAACAGGCCGAATCAAGTGAGCATAACCAAATGGCCGTTCAGGAAGTGAACGATTTGATTCAATTTGCTGACCGGTTAGATAAAAGGGTGCACGATTTGCTGCTGAGCAGGCAAATCACAATCCAAAGTGCTCCGCAAATCAGGCTGATTCAGAATACAAACCAAGCATTAGCTGAAAAAATCCAGTCATCCATTGTGACAGCAATTCCGCTTTGGAAAAATCAAGTGGCAATTGCGCTGACGCTTTTACGGCAGCGCAATGCAGTGGACGCGCAACAGAAAGTATCTGATACAACCAACGAGCTTTTGCTGAAAAATGCGGAGCTTTTGAAAACCAATACAATTGAAACCGTGCGGGCAAATGAACGAGGTCTGGTTGATATCGATACTTTAAAGAAGGTGCAGGAAAGCCTAATCAGTACGCTTGAAGAAACGCTGACCATACAAGAAGAAGGCCGAATCAAACGCCGTCAGGCAGAAGAAGAACTTATGATGATGGAAGGCGATCTGAAGTACAAGCTGCTTATGATGAAGGAAAGGTAGTTACCAGTAAGTCTAGCTTTAAGTTCAGTCAGAGGCACGATATAATAAAGTGTGAGAAGACACATTCAAAGGATTGTTTTAATGAACACACCTTTATATAAAGCATTGATTCAACATGCGAGAAGAAATTCTCATTCATTTCATGTTCCGGGACATCACAATGGAGATGTCTTTTTTGATGACGCTAAGTCGATATTCGATCCGCTTCTCACTATTGATGTAACTGAGCTGGCAGGACTGGACGACCTCCATCATCCTTCTGGGGTGATTAAGGAGGCTCAAGAGCTTGTCAGTCAGTTATATGGGTCGGCGGAAAGTTTTTTCCTGGTGAATGGTACGACTGTCGGTAATTTAGCGATGATTTTATCTGTTTGTGAACCGGGTGAAACAATTCTGGTTCAAAGAAACTGTCATAAATCTGTATTTCATGCTGTTGATTTGGCTGGTGCTGAGCCGGTTTATCTTGCACCTGACATTGATGAAGCGATGCATGTCCCTACGCATGTTCCACTTGATACAATTAAAAAAGCCTTGGCAGCATATCCAGATGCGAAAGGCTTGGTGCTGACCAATCCGACATATTACGGGCATAGTGCTGATTTGACCGAAATCATTTCAGTGGCCCATCATTACGGGATTCCTGTTTTGGTGGATGAAGCACATGGCGCGCATTTTGTTTTGGGGAAGCCTTTTCCAGTTTCAGCTTTGAAAATGGGGGCAGATATCGTTGTTCAGTCGGCTCACAAAACGCTGCCTGCCATGACGATGGGTTCTTATTTGCACCTAAACAACGGCTGCAGAGTTGATCGGAATCGGGTGGCAGAGTATCTAGTCCGTTTGCAAAGCAGCAGCCCGTCTTATCCGATCATGGCATCACTAGACATTGCCCGCGCTTATGTGCAGCATATTATAGAAGAACGAAAGCTTTCTGACATTCTGCAGCGAATACAATCACTTAAACAAACGTTTGATTTACTTACTAATGCAGAAGTTGTCAAACCGGCTGATCCGCGGATGATAACGGATCCGCTAAAGCTCACAATTCGTTCAAAACGGGGCCATTCCGGGTATACGCTGCAAAACATATTAGAGCGTGCCAACATATTCACTGAGCTTGCTGATGAAAATCAAGTACTGCTCGTTCTTCCATTGGGAGGAAAGCGCAGAATAAACGCTGAAACGATTAAAAGCATTGATGATGAGATTGAAAAAACGCCTCCGGATCAGTTGTTTGTTTCTGCAGAATGGGGAGTGCAGCCTGTTACTGTTTTGCCTTATCAAAAAAAGGTCTTACAAACGTTCAAGAAAGAATATGTGGACTTTGATGAAGCAGCAGGCCGGCTGAATGTAGAGGATATCATCCCTTATCCTCCGGGTATACCGATGATCATGTCGGGAGAAAGAATTACAAAAGAAAGTGTGCAAAAGCTCAGCCGCTTGATCAGCATGAAAACGCATGTTCAAGGGAATATGAAAATCAAAGAGAAACAACTACTTGTTTATATAGAAGAGGGGAAATCATGAGCGGTTTATTTATTACATTCGAAGGTCCTGAAGGTGCGGGAAAAACGACTGTTCTGCAGGAAATCAAAAACATACTGATAGCAGAGGGCCTTCAGGTTACAGCAACTCGAGAGCCAGGCGGCATAGATATTGCAGAACAAATTCGAGAGGTTATTCTGAATGAGAACAACACTTTAATGGATCCAAGAACAGAAGCTCTCTTATATGCGGCTGCAAGACGCCAGCATTTAGTTGAAAAAGTAAAACCTGCTTTAGAGCAGGGGCATGTTGTTCTTTGTGACAGATTTATAGACAGTTCGCTCGCGTACCAAGGGTATGCAAGAGGGCTTGGGATTGATGAGGTTCTGTCAATTAATGAGTTTGCCATCGGAGATATGATGCCCCATGTAACAGTGTATTTTTCAATTGATCCGGAAGAAGGCCTGAAACGTATTCACGCAAACGGCTCGCGGGAGAAAAACAGGCTCGATTTAGAAAAATTAAGCTTCCATACAAAGGTACGGGAAGGTTACCAAGAGCTGATGAAGCGATTCCCGAAAAGATTTCACCCAGTTGATGCCAGCCAATCCAAAGACCTCGTGGTTCAGGACGTCCTAAAAGTGGTCAATGAAGCGTTGAAAAAAATTCAATTGTGACCTGTTTCCCAATAGTTGATATAATAATGTAAACGAGATCATTGTTGTTTCCAATCTAAAGGAGGCCTTCACAGATGAAATTGATAGTGGCAGTTGTACAAGATCAGGACAGCAACCGACTTTTGAAAACCTTAACGGATCACAACTTTAGAGTTACAAAGCTTGCGACGACGGGAGGATTTCTTAAATCAGGCAACACAACGTTTATGATTGGTGTCGAGGATATACGAGTCGATAAAGCATTGAGTCTCATTAAAGAAAACGGACAGAAACGTGATCAGATGATTGCCCCTGTATCTCCAATGGGCGGAAATGCTGATTCATATGTCCCTTATCCAGTAGAAGTTGAAGTTGGCGGAGCGACAGTATTTGTCCTTCCAGTCGATGAATTTCATCAATTTTAAGGATTTGAAACTGTGAAAATTAATAAAGATATACGTACATTTATAGATAATAAGCAGCTTCCTTCTGTGAAAACATCTGAGATCACAGCGTCGTTTAAAACATCGATGGAAAACCAAAGCAGCAAATTGAAATTTGATCAGCTTACCAGGCTGTTATCGGATATAGAAGCGTTTGGAAAAAGACTGACGAAATCCCGGAATTTTAAAGACTTAGCGAGATTTAAAGGACTTGTGAAGCGTTTTGTCAAAGAAGCTGTAGACAGCGGCCTTTCACACGAAACGTCGAAAAGCTTTGACCTATATGGAAACAGCAGAACGCTGGGACTTGTGAAGGAAATAGATGACAAATTAATACAGCTTACGGAAGAGATGATGGATCAGGAAAAACCGGCAATTGATTTGCTGGATCGTATTGGCGAAATAAAAGGTTTATTGATTAACCTTTACACATAGAGAGTGATATAATGGCAATATCCTGGAAGGAAATGAACGAGCTTCAGCCCAGAGTGATGAAGCTTTTATATAATAGTATTGAGAAGGACAGACTATCACACGCTTATTTGTTTGAGGGGAAAAAAGGAACAGGCAAGCTTGATGCCGCGCTGCTTCTTGCGAAAAGCTTTTTTTGCCTCGAGGACGGCGCGGAGCCTTGCGAGAACTGCCGAAACTGTAAACGGATAGAGTCAGGGAACCATCCTGATCTTCATCTTGTTCAACCTGATGGTTTATCGATCAAAAAGGCACAAATTCAAGCGCTGCAAGAAGAGTTTTCTAAGACAGGGCTTGAATCGCATAAAAAGCTGTATATTATTTCTCACGCAGATCAAATGACAGCAAATGCGGCAAACAGCTTGCTGAAATTTTTAGAAGAACCGAATAAAGACACAATGGCCATCCTCATCACTGAGCAGCCCCAAAGGTTATTGGACACCATCATTTCAAGATGCCAAACCCTTCCTTTTCAGCCTTTGCAGCCGAAAGCAATTGAAGATAGACTGATTGAACAGGACGTCTTGCCTCATATGGCAAGACTTCTGGCCAACATGACCAACAATGTGGCAGAAGCAGTCGAATTAAGTCGAAATGATGAGTTTGCAGAGTCTAGAGCGAAAGTGATAAAATTGTATGAAGTCCTACACCAGCGGAAAGGACATGCTTTTTTCTTTATTCAAGATCAATGGATGCCCTTTTTCAAAGAAAAAACCCATCAAGAAATGGGTCTTGATATGCTCTTATTGATATATCGTGATGTGTTGTCCATCCAAATAGGAAATGAAGATAAATTGATTTATCAAGACTTATTCCAATCAATAAAACAGCATGCGCTACAATCAACACAACAAAGCGTTACGAATCAGATACTTGCTGTTTTAGAAGCAAAGAAACGGCTTCATTCCAATGTGAATGTACAAGGATTAATGGAGCACTTGGTGTTAATGTTGCAGGAGGGATAAGCTTGTACAATGTAATTGGTGTCCGCTTTAAGAAAGCGGGTAAAATATATTATTTTGATCCGAATGGATTTCATATAGAACAGGACAGCTGCGTAATTGTAGAAACTGTCAGAGGCGTTGAGTACGGCCAGGTCGTGATTGCAAATAAACAGGTGGATGAGCATGATGTCGTGCTGCCCCTTCGAAAAGTGATACGTGTGGCTGACGAACGCGACCTTCTTATCGTAGAAGAAAATAAACAGGAAGCTTTATCAGCATTTGACATCTGCCAAAAGAAAGTCATTGAACATGGCTTGGATATGAAGCTGGTCGATGTTGAATTCACGTTTGATCGTAATAAAGTCATTTTTTACTTCACTGCTGACGGCCGAGTAGACTTTAGAGAGCTTGTAAAAGATTTGGCTTCTATCTTTAAAACAAGGATTGAACTGCGCCAAATCGGAGTAAGAGATGAGGCGAAAATGCTCGGAGGAATCGGTCCTTGCGGAAGAATGCTTTGCTGTTCAACGTTCCTTGGAGATTTTGAACCCGTTTCCATTAAAATGGCCAAGGATCAGAACTTGTCTTTAAATCCTACGAAGATTTCAGGTCTTTGCGGACGTTTGATGTGCTGTCTAAAATATGAGAATGATGAGTATGAGACGGCAAAAGAACAGCTTCCGGATATAGGAGAAATGATTACGACAGCAAACGGTCCCGCAAAGGTCGTTGGACTTAATATTCTGGAACGGGTGCTTCAGGTGGAACTGATAAACCGTGAAAAAGTGATAGAATATACTTGGGAAGAGCTCTTGGAAGAGGGCGTCGTATCCGCACAAACCACAGATTAACGAGGTGTGGAACCTTGGATAAAAAAGAGTTATTTGATACAGTCATTAACTTAGAAGAACAAATTGGCTCACTGTACCGGCAGCTGGGGGATTTGAAGCAGCATATCGGTGAGATGATTGAGGAAAATCATCATTTACAGCTTGAAAACAAGCATTTGCGCAAACGGCTGGACGATACGACGCAGCAGATTGAAAAGTTCAAAGCTGATAAAAAAGAATCAAAAACACAGAAGACAGAGCAAACTGATATAGGGGAAGGATATGATAATCTGGCACGGCTGTATCAAGAAGGATTTCATATCTGCAATGTTCACTATGGAAGTGTTCGAAAAGAAGATTGTCTTTTCTGTCTGTCATTCTTAAATAAAAAATAAGGAAAAGGCTTCCGCATAAGACGGGAGCCTTTTTCAAAGGTACTGAAAGGATAAGAAGATGGTTTCATTACGTGATGATGAAAGATTAGATTATTTGCTGGCAGAGGACATGAAAATCATACAAAGTCCAACGGTGTTTGCATTTTCATTGGACGCTGTGCTTCTGTCCAAATTTGCCTACGTTCCGATTCAAAAAGGAAAAATCGTTGATCTATGCACCGGCAATGGCATTGTGCCGCTTCTGCTCAGTACAAGATCAAAAGCAGACATTCTTGGAGTTGAAATTCAAGAAAGACTCCATGATATGGCTGTTCGCAGTGTTGAGTATAATAAGCTGCAGGATCAGATTCAGATCATACATGATGATCTGAAAAACATGCCGGAGAAGTTGGGACATAATCGATATGATGTTGTCACCTGCAATCCACCGTATTTTAAAACGCCGAAACAAACTGAACAAAACATGAATGAGCATCTTAGAATCGCAAGACATGAAATTCACTGTACACTGGAAGATGTCATTTCAGTCAGTAGCAAGCTGCTCAAGCAAGGAGGAAAGGCAGCCCTTGTTCACAGGCCGGGACGGCTTCTGGAGATTTTTGAACTGATGAAGGCTTACCAAATTGAGCCGAAGCGTGTGCAGTTTGTTTATCCGAAGCAAGGAAAAGAAGCCAATACCATTTTAGTTGAAGGCATAAAAGGCGGGCGTCCGGATTTGAAAATTCTTCCCCCTTTGTTCGTTTATGACGAACAAAATGAATATACAAAAGAAATCAGGACCATTTTATATGGAGACAAATAATCATTTCTTCTACGTCGTGCAGTGCAGGGACAATAGCTGGTATGCCGGGTATACCAACGATCTGCAGAAACGGGTAAAAACACACAATGATGGAAAGGGCGCAAAGTATACAAAAGTAAGACGTCCGGTTGAATTGATTTTTGCCGAAGTTTTCACAACAAAGCGGGAAGCCATGCAGGCGGAATATTATTTCAAAAAACTAACTCGAAAGAAAAAAGAGCTTTATATAGAAGAAAAGCGGAACAGCAAGGAGGCTGTATATGTTAAGGCGCCAAATGAGCTTTAATGGAAAGTCGGACATGGGGATTCTTTATTTGGTCCCAACCCCAATTGGAAATTTAGAGGATATGACATTCCGGGCGATCGACACACTGAAATCAGTGGATGCGATTGCTGCGGAAGATACGAGACAAACGAAAAAACTTTGTCATGTATATGAAATTGAAACACCGCTCGTTAGTTATCACGAACATAATAAAGAGAGCAGCGGCCACAAAATCATAGAATGGCTGAAGTCGGGAAAAAACATTGCTCTGGTCAGTGATGCTGGGCTGCCGACGATTTCTGATCCTGGGGCGGAAATCGTGAAGGATTTTACAGAGATAGGCGGTTATGTTGTTCCGCTGCCGGGAGCAAATGCTGCATTAACGGCTCTAATCGCTTCAGGTATTGTACCGCAGCCTTTCTTCTTTTACGGTTTTCTCAACAGACAGAAAAAAGAAAAGAAGAAGGAGCTTGAAGGTCTTAAAAAACGGAAGGAAACGATCATCTTATATGAAGCGCCCCATAGATTGAAGGAAACTTTGTCAGTGATGGCAGAGATATTAGGCGATCGGGAAATTGCTGTAACGCGCGAACTCACAAAGAAATATGAAGAGTTTATCAGAGGCACGATATCCGAGGTCATTGAATGGGCAAACGAGGATCAAATACGCGGTGAGTTTTGTCTCGTCATAGAAGGCAGTAATAATGAAGAATCGGATGAGGAAACACAATGGTGGGAAGCCCTCACGGCGAAAGAACATGTCGAACATTACATCTCGAAAGGCGCTACTTCTAAAGAAGCTATTAAAAAAGCAGCAGTCGATCGCAATGTTCCAAAGCGTGAAGTGTATGATGCTTACCATATTCAGCAATAAAAAAACGTTCTTGTGTCATAACAAGAACGTTTTTTGTATAAGAAATGATTATTTAAGGTTTTGAAGCTGGTTTTGGATTTCGCTGATGATTTGCTCAGCGCCTTCTTTACTAAGAACCAATTTACCGCCTGCAAGTTTAAGGTTATCATCAGAAACTTCACCAGTTACTTGGCAAGTCATGTTTGGTTTATATTTTTTAAGGATGATTTTTTCGTCATCAACATAAATTTCAAGAGCATCTTTTTCTGCGATTCCAAGAGTACGACGCAATTCGATAGGAATAACTACACGTCCTAGCTCATCAACTTTACGTACAATACCAGTAGATTTCATAAACTTTCTCCTCCCAAGAGATGATTATTTGTTTAAATTATATTTTTCTTCGTCATTATTCGACAAAATCCTTACCTTCATAGCATAACAAGGTTTCCAATAATCGTCAATCATTTTGTTTGCTATTGATTGTAAGAATTAGTTCTTATAGTCAGTAATGTATCAGAAACTACTGAAATAACAGCTTTTTATAAATTTTCAATAAAGCTATTATCCTACTAAAAATCCTTTTAAATCAAGACTTTCGAACCAAGGTTTTTTATTTCATTTGATTATATACGACAAAATTCGACATGAACAGACTTTTTTTACTTTCATTAAAGATTTTTAATTTTAATTATTCTTTTTCAGGGTATACGTATATATTCTTGATCTTAAAGGCTAAGATGGTATCATAGATAAAGGATAAATATAAATAATAATCATATATGATTTGCACTTATCGCCGCTCTCGTCCTTTGGGCGGGAGCTTTTTGACATTCTGATTGGGAGGTTTCAAGATGCCGCAAGAAAACAATACATTTTACATTACAACACCGATTTATTATCCGAGCGGGAAATTACATATCGGCCATGCATATACGACAGTCGCGGGAGATGCGATGGCACGCTACAAAAGATTAAAAGGGTTCGATGTTCGCTATTTAACAGGAACGGACGAGCATGGACAAAAAATCCAGCAAAAAGCTGAACAGGAAAACATTACACCTCAGGAGTATGTGGATCGTGCAGCGGCAGATATTCAGAAACTGTGGAAGCAGCTTGAAATCTCAAACGACGACTTTATCCGTACGACAGAAAAACGGCATAAAGTTGTGATTGAAAAGGTGTTTCAAAAGCTTCTTGATAACGGGGACATCTATCTTGATGAATATGAAGGCTGGTACAGTATTCCGGATGAAACGTTCTACACGGAAACTCAGCTGGTTGATATCGAGCGAAATGAAAAGGGAGAGGTCATCGGTGGTAAAAGCCCTGACAGCGGACACCCAGTTGAATTAATCAAAGAGGAATCTTATTTCTTCCGTATGGGTAAATATGCGGATCGTCTTCTGAAATACTATGAAGAAAACCCGACATTTATTCAGCCGGAATCACGCAAAAACGAAATGATTAACAACTTTATCAAGCCTGGACTTGAGGATTTGGCTGTATCACGTACCACTTTTGACTGGGGTGTGAAGGTGCCGGAAAATCCAAAGCACGTTGTATATGTTTGGATCGACGCGCTATTTAACTATTTAACAGCACTCGGTTATGATACAGAAAATGATGAGCTTTATCAAAAATATTGGCCTGCCGATGTTCATTTAGTCGGTAAGGAGATTGTGCGATTCCATACCATTTACTGGCCAATTATGCTGATGGCTCTGGATCTGCCGCTGCCGAAGCAAGTATTTGCGCATGGCTGGCTTTTGATGAAAGACGGAAAAATGTCGAAATCAAAAGGAAACGTTGTAGATCCGGTTACATTAATTGAACGCTACGGTTTAGATGAGCTTCGTTATTACCTGCTTCGCGAAGTGCCATTCGGATCAGACGGTGTATTCACGCCGGAAGGTTTTGTTGAGCGGATTAACTATGATTTAGCGAATGATTTAGGAAACCTATTGAATCGTACGGTTGCGATGATCAATAAGTATTTTGACGGACAAATCGGTTCTTACAAGGGTGCCGTGACGGAATTTGACCAAACGCTCACTTCAGTCGCTGAAGAAACAGTGAAGGCTTATGAGAAAGCAATGGAAAACATGGAATTCTCGGTAGCTCTTTCGACATTATGGCAGCTAATCAGCCGCACAAATAAATACATTGATGAGACAGCTCCATGGGTGCTTGCCAAAGATCCGGCAAAAGAAGAAGAACTGCACTCAGTTATGTATCACCTTGCTGAATCATTGCGTATTTCAGCAGTGCTGCTTCAGCCGTTCTTAACAAAGACACCAGAGAAAATGTTCGAGCAGCTGGGCATTACTGATGAAGCTTTAAAAGCTTGGGATAGCATTACAACTTTCGGCCAGCTGAAAGATACAAAAGTACAAAAAGGCGAGCCGTTGTTCCCTCGTTTAGAGGCAGAAGAAGAAATTGCTTACATCAAAGGGAAAATGCAGGGCTCAGCGCCAGCTAAGGAAGAAACAAAAGAAGAAGAACCGCAAGAAGTTGATCGTTTACCTGAAATTACGATTGATCAATTTATGGATGTAGAACTTCGCGTGGCTGAGGTCATTCAGGCAGAGCCGGTGAAAAAGGCGGACCGTTTATTGAAGCTGCAGCTGGATCTTGGTTTTGAAAAACGCCAAGTCGTATCCGGCATTGCGAAGCATTATACGCCTGAAGAGCTTGTTGGGAAAAAACTCGTTTGTGTAACAAATTTAAAACCGGTTAAACTGAGAGGAGAGCTTTCTCAAGGTATGATCCTTGCAGGGGAAGCAGACGGCGTATTAAAAGTCGTGTCTATCGATCAGTCGTTACCAAAAGGCACAAGAATTAAATAATGATAAACAAAAGGTGTTTCACGTGTAACAATTCGTCGAACACCTTTTGTGTTTCGACAAGAAAGGAGTTTTTGACTTATGTTATTTGACACACACGCGCATTTAAATGCAGAACAATATGATACTGATCTGGAAGAGGTTATTGAACGGGCAAAAGCTGAAAAAGTGGAACGAATTGTTGTAGTTGGTTTCGACCGTCCTACTATTACTCGTGCGATGGAAATGATTGAGGAATATGATTTTATTTATGCAGCCATCGGCTGGCATCCGGTTGACGCGATTGATATGACAGAGGAAGATTTAGCGTGGATTAAAGAGCTTTCTGCTCATGAGAAAGTGGTAGCGATAGGTGAAATGGGACTGGATTATCATTGGGATAAATCTCCTAAAGATATTCAAAAAGAGGTGTTCAGAAAACAAATCGCCTTAGCAAAAGAGGTCAATCTTCCTATTATCATTCACAACCGTGATGCAACGGAGGATGTCGTGACAATTTTGAAAGAGGAAGGTGCAGAAGCTGTGGGCGGAATCATGCACTGCTTTACAGGAAGTGCGGAAGTGGCGAGAGAATGCATGAAAATGAATTTTTATTTATCATTTGGGGGACCGGTGACATTCAAAAATGCGAAGAAGCCGAAGGAAGTTGTGAAGGAAATCCCGAATGACCGGTTGCTGATTGAAACTGACTGCCCGTTTCTCACACCTCATCCTTTTCGCGGAAAAAGAAATGAGCCAAGCTATGTAAAATATGTGGCAGAGCAGATCGCTGAATTAAAAGGAATGACCTTTGAAGAAATTGCATCAGTTACGACGGAAAATGCAAAAAGACTTTTCCGTATAAACTGACAACAAACGCTAGCGGGTTTTGTAAGAGCTTGTCCCTTACAGCGTTTTTCTATAAAAGTTCTACATGCTTTCTTCTCCTCATAGGATAGGTTTGTCGACAAGTCTTTCTTCCGTTTCTCAGTGTAATTCAGGATAATGAAGAAGACACTGAGCTTTTTGGAGAAAGAGAGGGGAGGGTTGACAGCCTTTTAGATACTCTATATAATCTCTCCGAGGAGAAGGAGGCGTTTTTCATCACACAAAAAATGAAAAAGCTGTTTTCCGTAAAGCTTAGCAAAAGCAAAGTCATTCTGGTTGCTGCTTGTTTGCTTTTGGCAGGAAGCGGGACTGCGTACGCGGCTCATGAGCTGACAAAACAATCAGTCTCAGTTTCTATCAATGGCAAAAAGAAACATATACGCACACATGCAAAAACAGTCGGTGATCTTTTAGAGACGCTTGATATAGAGACAAGAGACGAAGACAAGATCACACCTGCTAAACAGACAAAGATAACAGCAGATATGGACGTTGTGTATGAGGCTGCAAAACCTGTGAAGCTTACAATAAACGGGAAAGAAAAGACATTATGGTCAACAGCAAAAACGGTCGGTGCATTACTGGACGAACAAGATGTTGATGTGAAAGAACAAGATCAAATTGATCCCGCAATAGATACAGATATTTCGAAAGACATGAAGATTAAGATAGAACCCGCGTTCCAGGTTACTGTGAATGATGCAGGAAAACAAAAGAAGATCTGGACGACTTCGACTACGGTCGCTGACTTTTTAAAACAGCAAAAGATGAACATAAAAGACGAAGATAAAATCAAGCCTGCGTTAGATGCAAAACTGACGAAAGGAAAGGCTGATATTACAATTACTCGTATCGAAAAGGTCACCGATGTAGTTGAAGAGAAAATCGCGTTCGATGTGAAAAAGCAAGAAGACGCTTCTCTTGAAAAAGGGAAAGAAAAGGTCGTCCAAAAAGGAAAAGAAGGCAAGCTTAAAAAACATTTCGAAGTCGTTAAAGAAAACGGCAAAGAAGTGTCCAGAGAGCTTGTAAAAGAAGAAACAGCTGAACAAAGCAAAGATAAGGTGATTGCTGTCGGAACAAAACAAAGCAGTCCAAAGATTGAACAGGTCAGTGCTTCCGGTGATTCAAAAACAGTCGTGTCCCGCAGCAATGAATCAACAGGCAAAGTCATGACTGTATCATCTACGGCTTATACGGCTAGCTGCAGCGGTTGTTCAGGACATACAGCTACAGGCGTCAATTTAAAAAATAATCCGAATGCCAAAGTTATCGCTGTAGATCCCAATGTCATTCCGTTAGGCTCGAAAGTCCATGTTGAGGGCTATGGATATGCCATTGCTGCAGATACTGGTTCAGCGATTAAAGGGAACAAAATAGACGTCTTTTTCCCTGAGAAATCATCGGCGTACCGATGGGGAAATAAAACAGTCAAAATTAAAATCTTAAATTAATATATACTTATGTATTCAGAGGGTTTTGCGCCCTCTGTTTTTTTCGTTATAATAGACAAAGTGTATTTTCTGCTTATTAGACGCTCGACATAAGAAAAAGTTTCATAAATATACAAAAGTTTTTATTTTGTCTTGGAGGAAATAATGAAAATTAAAGAGATCATTGTGGTCGAGGGGCGTGACGATACGGCCCGCATCAAATTGGCTGTTGATGCAGACACAATTGAAACAAATGGTTCAGCCATCGATGATCAAGTGATTGACCAAATCCGTTTGGCCCAGAAGACCAGAGGCGTCATTATTTTAACGGATCCGGACTTCCCGGGAGAGAAGATCCGTAAAACCATTTCAGAGGCTGTACCCGGCTGTAAGCATGCATTTTTGCCAAAGCATCTTGCCAAACCTAAAAACAAGCGGGGAATTGGTGTGGAGCACGCATCAATTGAAAGCATTAGGGCATGTTTAGAAAACGTACACGAAGAGATGGAAGCGCAGCCGAGTGACATTTCAGCTGAGGATTTGATTCATGCTGGACTGATTGGCGGATCTGCGGCCAAACGCCGACGCGAACGACTGGGTGATCTGTTGAAAATCGGCTATACAAATGGCAAACAGCTTCAAAAACGGCTGCAAATGTTTCAAATTAAAAAAAGTGATTTTATGAGTGCGCTCGATACCGTTAAGCGGGAGGAACAGAATGAATAAAGATATTGCGACACCGATTAGAACGAAAGAGATACTGAAGAAATACTGCTTTTCTTTTAAAAAGAGCTTAGGACAGAATTTCTTAATTGATACGAACATTTTAGACAGAATTGTCGATCACGCGGAAGTGACGGAGAAAACAGGTGTCATAGAAATCGGCCCGGGAATCGGGGCATTGACCGAACAGATTGCCAAGCGGGCGAAAAAGGTCGTGGCATTTGAGATTGACCAGCGATTATTGCCTATCCTTAAGGATACGCTGTCTCCTTACGACAATGTCACTGTCATTCATCAGGACGTATTAAAGGCTGATGTCAAATCGGTCATTGAAGAACAATTTCAAGACTGTGATGAGATCATGGTTGTAGCCAACCTTCCTTATTACGTGACAACACCGATTATCATGAAGCTGCTCGAAGAACATCTTCCACTGAAAGGAATTGTGGTCATGCTGCAAAAAGAAGTGGCAGAGCGCATGGCGGCAGACCCTTCATCTAAGGAATACGGCTCGCTTTCAATCGCGGTGCAATTTTATACAGAAGCCAAAACGGTGATGACTGTTCCGAAAACTGTGTTTGTTCCTCAGCCAAACGTTGATTCCGCAGTCATTCGGCTGATTCTCCGCGACGGCCCGGCAGTGGACGTGGAAAACGAAGCCTTTTTCTTTCAGTTAATCAAGGCAAGCTTTGCTCAGCGCCGTAAAACGCTGCTCAATAACTTAGTCAACAATTTGCCTGAAGGAAAAGCACAAAAATCAACGATTGAGCAAGTGCTGGAAAAAACAAATATTGACGGCAAGCGCCGAGGTGAATCCCTGTCTATCGAGGAGTTCGCAGCGCTGTCTAACGGATTGTATAAAGCCCTTTTCTAAAAGGGCTTTTTGTTTTTGCGCACCACATGGACTGCCGCTACATAGGCTAGAGAAGGACCTTTCATTCAATGATAAGAAAAACTTGGACTCAGCGAAAAAAGGCGCTTTCTCAAGGCTCTTTCTTTCATGATGAGGCTTAGTCTATGTGTGGAGTGAGGAACGTGCAATTTCAAATAGGGGATATGGTAGCCAGAAAATCCTATCAAATGGATGTTTTGTTTCGCATTATAGGAATAGAGCAAACAAGCAAAGGAAATTCAATAGCTATTTTGCATGGTGATGAAGTCAGGCTGATTGCTGATTCGGATTTTTCTGATCTGGTAGCAGTGAAAAAAGATGAGCAGATGATGCGGAAAAAGAAAGATGAGAGCAGAATGAATGAATCGCTCGAATTGCTCCGCCAGGATTATAAGTTGCTCAGAGAAAAGCAGGAGTACTACGCGACAAGCCAATATCAGCATGAGGAGCATTATTTTCATATGCCGGGCAAGGTGCTTCATCTGGATGGTGATGAAGCATATCTCAAAAAATGCTTGAATGTCTATAAAAAAATTGGAGTGCCGGTCTACGGTATCCATTGCCATGAAAAGAAAATGTCTGCTTCTATTGAAGAATTGCTCGACAAATATCGACCTGACATCCTGGTGATAACAGGGCATGATGCGTACTCGAAGCAAAAGGGCAGCATTGATGATTTGAACGCGTACAGACATTCAAAGCACTTTGTTGAAACGGTTCAAAACGCCCGAAAAAAGACTCCTCACTTAGATCAGCTTGTTATTTTTGCGGGGGCCTGCCAATCCCATTTTGAATCACTCATAAGAGCGGGGGCAAATTTCGCGAGTTCACCATCAAGAGTCAACATTCATGCACTTGATCCGGTATATATCGTCGCGAAAATCAGCTTTACGCCGTTTATGGAACGAATCAATGTATGGGAAGTGCTCCGAAATACGCTGACAAGAGAGAAAGGGCTTGGAGGTATTGAAACAAGAGGAGTGCTGAGAATTGGAATGCCTTATAAGTCTAATTAACAGTTGAAAACCTGTATAGGAGATCTATGCGGGTTTTTTATTTTACATAATGATACATAATTTACCGAAACTTGCGGAAAATAATTGAGGAATCATAGAATTTTGTCAAAATAATTTTATTGACAACGTCTTATTAACGTTGATATAATTTAAATTTTATTTGACAAAAATGGGCTCGTGTTGTACAATAAATGTAGTGAGGTGGATGCAATGGCGAAGACGTTGTCCGATATTAAAAGATCGCTTGATGGGAATTTAGGTAAGAGGCTGACGTTAAAAGCAAACGGTGGCCGCCGAAAAACGATTGAGCGTTCGGGCATTTTAGCTGAGACGTACCCTTCTGTTTTTGTGATACAACTAGATCAAGACGAGAACTCGTTTGAAAGAGTTTCATACAGTTATGCTGATATTTTGACTGAGACTGTAGAGCTGACATTTAATGATGACGCCGCAAGCTCAGTGGCATTTTAACGGGCAGTGAACCTTTTGTTTACTGCTTTTTGTTTTGCTCTTTTTTGGTTTCCAGTAATTTTAACGAAAGTTCCATCTGATTTAACAAAAGATAAAACAGTCACACATTATCGTGACGTGCACGAATGGCTATCACTTCTAAAAAGGGGTTGTTTCGTTTGGGCAGACGTCGTGGAGTTATGTCAGATGAGTTTAAATATGAGCTGGCTAAAGACCTTGGTTTTTATGACACAGTCAAAAATGGCGGCTGGGGCGAAATTCGGGCCCGCGATGCCGGTAACATGGTAAAGCGCGCCATTGAAATCGCAGAACAGCAAATGGCTCAGAACCAGAATAACCGATAAGGATGTGACCCGGGGGACGTGCCGTTCCCCGGTTTTTTGTGTTGGATATAAATACATAATTGGCTGCAATATGGATATGTTCATCCTGTACTTCAAATGTGATACAATGTTCATACTTATGTTTAGATGGAGAAGTAGGTGAAAGCTATGCGTATTTTAGAAAAAGCGCCAGCCAAGATCAATCTGTCACTTGACGTCACCCGAAAGCGCCCGGATGGCTATCATGAAGTCGAAATGATCATGACGACGATTGATTTAGCGGATCGGATTGAATTGACGGAGCTGGCAGAGGATGAAGTGAGGGTTTCCTCCCACAACCGTTTTGTGCCCGATGACCAAAGGAACTTAGCTTATCAGGCTGCCAAGCTGATCAAGGACAGATACAACGTGAAAAAGGGAGTTTCCATCATGATTACGAAGGTGATTCCGGTGGCTGCCGGTCTTGCCGGCGGAAGCAGTGATGCGGCGGCGACCCTTAGAGGGCTGAACAGACTGTGGAATTTAAATCTGTCCGCAGAAACGCTTGCTGAGCTTGGAGCGGAGATTGGCTCCGACGTTTCATTTTGTGTCTATGGCGGAACTGCACTAGCAACAGGACGCGGCGAGAAAATTAAACACATCAGCACGCCTCCGCACTGCTGGGTCATTTTAGCGAAGCCGACAATCGGTGTTTCAACTGCTGAAGTGTACAGACAGCTAAAGGTGGATGATGTAGAGCATCCCGATGTACACGGCATGATTGAGGCTATAGAGGAAAAGAGTTTTCAAAAGATGTGCAGCCGTTTAGGAAATGTGCTTGAATCTGTTACGCTTGATATGCATCCTGAAGTCGCGATGATCAAAAACCAGATGAAACGCTTTGGCGCAGATGCCGTTTTAATGAGCGGGAGCGGCCCGACAGTGTTTGGACTGGTTCAGTATGAGTCGAAGGTGCAGAGAATTTATAACGGGTTAAGAGGCTTCTGCGATCAGGTTTATGCGGTGAGAATGATCGGCGAACAGAACGCTCTTGATTAAATCCGTATGTTAAGTTATATTGATCTTAAAATATTCGGATTTTGGGGGTAAGTTCATGAAGTTTCGTCGCAGCGGCAGATTGGTGGACTTAACAAATTACTTGTTAACCCATCCGCACGAGTTAATACCGCTAACCTTTTTTTCTGAGCGGTATGAATCTGCAAAATCATCGATCAGTGAAGATTTAACAATTATTAAGCAAACCTTTGAGCAGCAGGGGATCGGTACTTTGCTTACTGTTCCCGGAGCTGCCGGAGGCGTCAAATATATTCCGAAAATGAAGCAGGCTGAAGCTGAAGAGTTTGTGCAGACACTTGGACAATCGCTGGCAAATCCTGAGCGTATCCTTCCGGGCGGCTATGTATATTTAACGGATATCTTAGGAAAGCCATCTGTACTCTCCAAGGTAGGGAAGCTGTTTGCTTCTGTGTTTGCAGAGCGCGAAATTGATGTTGTCATGACCGTTGCCACGAAAGGCATCCCTCTGGCGTACGCAGCTGCGAGCTATCTGAATGTGCCTGTCGTCATCGTTCGCAAAGACAACAAGGTAACAGAAGGCTCCACAGTCAGCATTAATTACGTCTCAGGCTCCTCAAACCGCATCCAAACGATGTCACTTGCGAAAAGAAGCATGAAAACGGGTTCAAACGTACTCATTATTGATGACTTTATGAAAGCAGGCGGCACAATTAATGGTATGATTAACCTGTTGGATGAGTTTAACGCAAATGTAGCGGGGATCGGCGTTTTGGTTGAAGCCGAAGGAGTAGATGAACGTCTTGTTGATGAATATATGTCACTGCTTACTCTTTCAACCATCAACATGAAAGAGAAGTCCATTGAAATTCAGAATGGTAATTTTCTGCGTTTTTTTAAAGACAATCTTTTAAAGAATGGAGAGACGGAATCATGACAAAAGCAGTCCACACAAAACATGCCCCAGCGGCAATCGGGCCTTACTCACAAGGGATTATCGTAAACAATATGTTTTATAGCTCAGGCCAAATTCCTTTGACTCCTTCAGGCGAAATGGTGAACGGTGATATTAAGGAGCAGACTCATCAAGTATTCAGCAACTTAAAAGCGGTGCTGGAAGAAGCAGGTGCTTCTTTAGAAACAGTTGTAAAAGCAACTGTATTTATCGCGGATATGGAACAGTTTGCGGAAGTAAACGAAGTGTACGGACAATATTTTGACACTCACAAACCGGCGAGATCTTGTGTTGAAGTCGCGAGACTTCCGAAGGACGCATTGGTCGAGATCGAAGTTATTGCATTGGTAAAATAATAAGAAAAAGTGATTCTGGGCGAGCTCGGAATCACTTTTTTATTTACCTTATGCCCGAAATGAAAGCTTTATGACCTAATTGTGTAACTATATCCTATTTTTTCAAAAAATATTTTAAAAACATGCAGGATTTCAGAAAAAATCGTGGAATTGATACACTAATGCTTTTATATAGGGAAAAGGTGGTGAACTACTGTGGAAGTTACTGACGTAAGATTACGCCGCGTGAATACCGATGGTCGCATGAGAGCGATTGCATCCATCACGCTGGATCACGAATTTGTTGTTCATGATATTCGTGTGATTGATGGAAACAATGGTCTTTTCGTTGCGATGCCGAGTAAACGCACCCCTGATGGAGAGTTCCGCGATATCGCTCATCCTATTAATTCAAGCACGCGAGGTAAGATTCAAGATGCCGTGTTAAATGAGTATCATCGTCTGGGTGACACTGAAGCATTAGAATTCGAAGAAGCTGGAGCTTCTTAAAAAATAACCAAAAAGCAAGGACTGCTGAAAGGGCTGACAAAAGCCTTTTGCCGGCGGTCCTTTTTTAATTCTGATTTTTCAAACTTAATTGTACTCAATAGAAAATTCTTGCACTTCATCAAGTCTCCTTGAAATCAGAAGATATTTAGGATATATTTTTCTATGGATAAAAGGGATATTGGAGGCCAATAAATGGATAAGCGGTTTGCAGTTGTTTTAGCGGCTGGACAAGGAACGAGAATGAAATCAAAGCTTTATAAAGTCCTTCATCCAGTTTGCGGTAAGCCTATGGTAGAGCACGTCGTGGACGAAGCCTTAAAGTTATCTTTATCGAAGCTTGTCACGATTGTCGGACATGGTGCGGAAGAAGTGAAAAAGCAGCTTGGTGATAAAAGCGAGTACGCGCTTCAAGCAGAACAGCTTGGCACTGCTCATGCTGTAAAACAGGCACAGCCATTTCTTGCTGACGAAAAAGGCGTCACGATTGTCATTTGCGGAGATACGCCGCTTTTAACAGCAGAGACAATGGAACAGATGCTGAAAGAACATACACAAAGAGAAGCGAAAGCTACGATTTTAACTGCGGTTGCAGAAGATCCAACCGGATACGGCCGCATTATTCGCGGTGAAAACGGAGCGGTTCAAAAAATCGTTGAGCATAAGGACGCCTCTGAAGAAGAACGTCTTGTGACTGAGATCAATACCGGTACGTATTGTTTTGATAATGAAGCGCTATTCCGGGCCATTGATCTGGTGTCTAATGATAATGCTCAAGGCGAGTACTATTTGCCGGATGTCATAGAGATTCTTAAAAACGAAGGCGAAACTGTGGCCGCTTACCAGACTGATAATTTCCAAGAGACGCTCGGAGTTAATGATAGAGTTGCTCTTTCTCAGGCAGAACAATTTATGAAAGAGCGTATTAATAAACGGCATATGCAAAATGGCGTAACGCTGATTGACCCGATGAATACGTATATTTCACCTGACGCTGTCATCGGAAGCGATACTGTAATTTATCCCGGAACTGTGATTAAAGGTGAGGTGCAAATCGGAGAAGATACGATTATCGGACCTCATACGGAGATTATGAATAGTTCCATTGGCAGCCGTACGGTTATTAAACAATCGGTAGTCAATCACAGTAAAGTGGGGAATGATGTAAACATAGGACCTTTTGCTCACATCAGACCTGATTCTGTCATTGGGAATGAAGTGAAGATCGGAAACTTTGTTGAAATCAAAAAGACTCAATTCGGAGACCGAAGCAAGGCTTCTCATTTAAGCTATGTCGGTGATGCTGAGGTAGGCACAGATGTAAACTTGGGCTGTGGTTCAATAACTGTCAATTATGATGGAAAGAATAAATATTTGACGAAAATTGAAGATGGCGCGTTTATCGGCTGCAATTCCAACTTGGTTGCCCCTGTGACGGTCGGAGAAGGCGCTTATGTTGCAGCAGGTTCAACTGTTACGGAAGATGTACCTGGAAAAGCGCTTGCTATTGCCAGAGCGAGACAAGTAAATAAAGACGATTATGTGAAAAACATTCATAAAAAATAATCCTAAATTCGGAGGTTTATCCATGTCTAATCAATACGGAGATAAGAATTTAAAGATTTTTTCTTTGAATTCGAATCCAGAGCTTGCAAAAGAAATCGCAGATATAGTTGGAGTTCAATTAGGGAAATGTTCTGTCACAAGATTTAGTGACGGGGAAGTCCAAATTAATATCGAAGAAAGTATTCGCGGATGTGACTGTTATATCATCCAGTCTACAAGTGACCCCGTTAACGAGCATATTATGGAACTGTTGATTATGGTAGATGCGTTAAAACGCGCTTCTGCAAAAACGATTAACATTGTGATTCCTTATTACGGTTATGCGCGTCAAGACAGAAAAGCAAGATCCCGTGAGCCAATCACAGCAAAACTTTTTGCTAACCTGCTTGAAACAGCCGGTGCGACTCGTGTGATTGCACTTGACCTGCATGCGCCGCAAATTCAAGGATTCTTTGATATACCGATTGACCACTTAATGGGTGTTCCGATTTTAGGAGAATATTTTGAGGGCAAAAACCTTGAAGATATCGTCATTGTTTCCCCAGACCACGGCGGCGTGACACGCGCCCGCAAACTGGCTGACCGACTAAAAGCACCGATTGCGATTATCGATAAACGCCGTCCGCGTCCAAACGTGGCGGAAGTCATGAATATTGTAGGTAATATCGAAGGGAAGACCGCTATCCTTATCGATGACATTATCGATACTGCAGGTACCATTACACTTGCTGCTAATGCGCTCGTTGAAAACGGAGCGAAAGAAGTATATGCATGCTGTACACACCCTGTACTGTCAGGCCCAGCTGTTGAACGGATTAATAATTCAACAATTAAAGAGCTTGTTGTGACAAACAGCATCAAGCTTCCTGAAGAAAAGAAAATTGAACGGTTTAAGCAGCTTTCAGTCGGACCGCTTTTGGCTGAAGCGATTATTCGCGTTCATGAGCAGCAATCAGTCAGCTATCTGTTCAGCTAAACCGATTTTTTGAGGTTTAAATCCTTATCGTTATGGGTATTGTTTGTAATAGGACAATAAAACGATAATAGGATGGTGCTGAATATGGCAACGTTAACCGCAAAAGAAAGAACGGACTTTACTCGTTCGTCTCTTCGGAATATCCGTACTTCAGGACATGTTCCAGGTATCATATATGGAAAAGACACGGGAAACAAACCTGTATCATTAGACAGTGTGGAGCTGATCAAAACGCTGAGGGACGAAGGTAAAAATACAGTCATCACGCTTGACGTCAGCGGAGAAAAACATTCTGTCATGGTAACAGATCTGCAAACGGACCCGCTGAAAAATGAAATCACTCATGCTGACTTTCAAGTGGTCAATATGAGTGAAGACATTGAGGTGGAAGTTCCGATTCACCTGACTGGAGAAGCCATTGGAGTGAAAAACGGAGGAGTGTTGCAGCAGCCGCTATATGCACTCACTGTAAAGGCTAAGCCAAAAGCCATTCCGCAAACGATTGAGGCTGATATTTCAAACCTCGATGTAAATGAAGTACTGACTATTGCGGATTTGCCTGCCGGCGGTGACTACTCCTTTAATCATGAATCAGATGAGGTCGTGGCTTCTATTCTTCCTCCGCAGCAGCAGGAAACAGCTGAGATAGATGAAGAGGAATCTGCCGATGCTCAGCCTGAAGGTGAAAACAAAGAACAATAATAGCTTAAGGCGTAACCCTCCCGCGGTTACGTCTTTTGTGCTAGAATGAGAAGAATTATAGCCCGCTTATGAGACGGGAGTTTATGTGACTAAGGGAGGATACGCCATGCTTGTGATAGCCGGTCTCGGCAACCCGGGGAAGAACTATGAAAATACACGGCATAATGTCGGGTTTATGGTGATAGATCAGCTTGCAAAGGAATGGAATATTGAGCTGAATCAAAATAAATTTAACGGATTATACGGAACCGGATTTGTTTCCGGCAAAAAGGTTCTACTTGTTAAACCGCTTACATATATGAATTTATCAGGAGAATGTTTGCGGCCTTTAATGGACTATTATGATGTCGATAACGGAGATTTGACAGTCATTTACGATGACCTTGATCTTCCGACTGGCAAGATCCGTTTAAGAACAAAAGGAAGCGCCGGAGGGCACAATGGCATCAAATCACTGATCCAGCATCTTGGAACATCCGAGTTTGACCGCATCCGTATCGGAATCGGCCGGCCTGTAAACGGCATGAAGGTCGTTGATTATGTGTTAGGCTCCTTTAACAAGGAGGAGGTACCCGACATTGATGGAGCGATCGATAAGTCTGTGAAGGCTTGTGAAGCTTCTCTGAGTAAACCGTTTTTAGAAGTCATGAATGAATTTAACGCGAAGGTATAAAATGAATCAACAAAGCCCATACTACACCAAAATGACTTTTTCATCAGGAGGTCCCTTGTATGGCTTTACATTATTATTGTCGTCATTGCGGAGTGAAAGTAGGCAGTCTCGAATCTTCCTTGGTATCGACTGACTCACTTGGATTTCAGCACTTAACAAACGAGGAAAGAAACGATATGATTTCTTATAAAGAAAATGGAGATGTCCATGTTTCGACGATATGTGAAGATTGCCAAGAGGCGCTTGACCGAAATCCGCATTACCACGAACATCACACATTTATTCAATAAAAAGCTTTGGTGTAGACACTAGACCAAAGCGTTTTTCTGTTCTCACAGGAAACAGAGAGGAGGGGCCATATGGACAACATTCAAACCTTTATAAAAGAAAGCGATGACTTTAAATCCATCATCAACGGTTTACACGAGGGGCTGAAGGAACAGCTGCTCGCGGGTCTGTCGGGTTCCGCGCGTTCTGTTTTTACTTCTGCCCTGGCTAATGAAACGAATAAGCCTATCTTTCTAATCACCCATAACTTATATCAAGCTCAGAAAGTAACGGATGATCTGACTTCACTTCTAGAGGATCGGTCTGTCCTTTTGTACCCCGTCAATGAACTCATTTCATCAGAAATCGCAGTCGCAAGCCCTGAATTGCGGGCGCAGCGATTAGATGTCATTAATAGATTAACGAATGGAGAAGCGCCAATTGTCGTTGCTCCTGTAGCTGCACTCAGAAGAATGTTGCCGCCTGTAGAGGTCTGGAAAAACAGCCAAATGCTCATTCAAGTGGGCCATGACATCGAACCTGATCAGCTTGCATCACGGCTGGTAGAGGTAGGTTATGAGCGTTCTGATATGGTTTCGGCACCCGGAGAATTCAGTATTCGTGGAGGAATCGTTGACATTTACCCGCTGACTTCAGAGCATCCGGTAAGAATTGAACTTTTTGACACCGAAGTGGATTCAATCCGCAGCTTTAACTCAGATGATCAGAGGTCAATTGAGACCCTTACCTCGATCAATATCGGTCCTGCAAAGGAATTGATTATCAGACCTGAAGAAAAAGTGCGGGCGATGGAGAAAATCGATAAAGGCCTTGCCGCAAGCCTGAAAAAATTAAAGGTCGACAAGCAAAAAGAAATTCTTCATGCGAATATTTCTTACGATAAAGAACGCCTGTCTGAAGGCCAGACAGATCAGGAGCTGGTGAAGTATCTCTCATATTTCTATGAAAAGCCTGCTAGTTTACTAGATTATACACCTGAGAACACACTTCTGATTTTGGATGAAGTCAGCCGGATTCATGAGATGGAAGAGCAGCTTCAAAAAGAAGAAGCGGAGTTCATAACAAACCTTCTTGAGGAAGGGAAGATTTTGCATGACATCAGTTTGTCATTCAGCTTCCAAAAAATAGTGGCTGAGCAAAAACGGCCTCTGCTGTACTACTCCTTATTTTTGCGGCATGTACACCATACGAGTCCGCAGAATATCGTCAATGTATCGAGTAGACAAATGCAGAGTTTCCATGGCCAAATGAACGTACTCGCGGGTGAAATGGAGCGCTTTAAAAAATCCAACTTCACCGTTGTATTCTTAGGAACTAACAAGGAACGTACACAGAGATTGTCATCTGTTCTGGCTGATTATGAAATCGAAGCCGCCATGACAGACAGCAAAAAAGCGCTTGTTCAGGGACAGGTCTATATTATGGAAGGCGAGCTTCAATCGGGATTTGAGCTGCCGTTAATGAAGCTTGCTGTTATTACGGAAGAAGAACTGTTCAAAAACCGTGTGAAAAAGAAGCCTCGAAAACAGAAACTTACCAATGCTGAGCGCATTAAGAGCTATTCCGAGCTTCAAATCGGTGATTATGTCGTTCATATTAATCACGGGATCGGAAAGTACTTAGGGATTGAAACCCTTGAAATCAATGGAATCCATAAAGACTATTTAAATATTCATTACCAGGGAAGCGACAAGCTTTACGTCCCTGTAGAACAAATTGACCAGGTGCAAAAATATGTCGGCTCTGAAGGAAAAGAGCCGAAACTGTATAAATTAGGCGGAAGCGAATGGAAACGGGTCAAGAAAAAAGTAGAAACATCCGTTCAGGATATTGCTGATGATTTAATTAAGCTGTATGCCGAAAGGGAAGCGAGCAAGGGCTATGCGTTTTCTCCTGACCATGAAATGCAGCGTGAATTCGAATCGGCGTTCCCTTATCAAGAGACTGAGGATCAGCTCCGTTCCATTCACGAAATCAAAAAGGACATGGAAAGAGAACGTCCGATGGACCGCTTGCTGTGCGGAGATGTAGGTTACGGAAAAACAGAAGTTGCCATACGTGCTGCGTTTAAAGCGATCGGTGACGGAAAACAGGTAGCTCTGCTCGTTCCAACAACGATTTTGGCACAGCAGCATTATGAAACCATTACTGAGCGCTTCCAGGACTATCCGATTAATATTGGCCTTCTCAGCAGATTCAGAACGAGAAAAGAAGCGAACGAAACGATCAAAGGATTGAAAAATGGTACTGTAGATATCGTTATCGGGACGCACCGGCTGCTATCAAAAGATGTCGTATACAAAGACTTAGGGCTCCTCATCATTGATGAAGAGCAGCGTTTCGGTGTAACCCATAAAGAAAAGATCAAGCAGATCAAAGCCAATGTTGATGTATTAACATTAACAGCAACGCCGATTCCGCGTACGCTGCATATGTCTATGCTTGGCGTAAGGGATCTTTCAGTCATCGAGACTCCGCCGGAAAACCGCTTCCCTGTACAGACATATGTTGTGGAATACAACGGTGCCCTTGTCAGAGAGGCGATTGAACGTGAGCTTGCACGCGGAGGACAGGTCTATTTCTTGTACAACCGGGTAGAGGATATTGAGCGGAAAGCGGATGAGATCTCAATGCTTGTTCCTGACGCGAAGGTGGCGTATGCGCACGGGAAAATGACAGAAAACGAACTAGAAACCGTTATGCTGAATTTCCTTGAAGGAGAATCAGACGTTCTCGTCAGCACAACCATTATTGAAACCGGCGTAGACATCCCGAACGTCAATACGCTGATCGTATTTGACGCAGACAAGATGGGTCTTTCCCAGCTTTATCAGCTGCGGGGACGCGTCGGCCGTTCTAACCGTGTGGCGTATGCATACTTCACGTACCGCCGGGATAAAGTGCTGACAGAAGTGGCTGAAAAAAGGCTGCAGGCTATTAAAGAGTTCACAGAGCTTGGTTCCGGTTTTAAAATCGCAATGCGTGACTTAACGATTCGCGGAGCCGGGAATCTTCTTGGCGCCCAGCAGCACGGCTTCATCGATTCGGTCGGATTTGACCTCTATTCACAAATGCTGAAGGAGGCCATTGAAGAGCGTAAAGGAGATACAGCGAAGACGGTGCAGTTTGAAACAGAAATTGATGTCGAACTTGATGCGTATATTCCTGAAACCTACATTCAAGACGGCAAGCAGAAAATTGATATGTATAAACGCTTCAGGTCTGTGGCTACAATCGAAGAGAAGAATGAACTTCAGGACGAAATGATTGACCGGTTCGGAAACTATCCAAAAGAGGTCGAATACTTGTTTACTGTTGCTGAAATGAAGGTTTATGCGAAACATGAACGTGTTGAGCTGATTAAGCAGGATAAAGATGCGGTCAGATTGACGATTTCTGAAGAAGCAAGTGCAGAAATTGACGGACAGAAGCTGTTTGAGCTCGGCAATAAATATGGCAGACAAATCGGACTGGGAATGGAAGGCAAAAAACTCAAAATCTCCATACAGACTAAAGGCCGCAGTGCCAATGAATGGCTCGAAACCGTGCTGGGTATGCTGAAGGGCTTAAAAGGTGTGAAAAAGCAAACCATTTCATCCACGTAAATTTTGTTACTCTCTGGTGTATATTACATTTGATGTGACGGATACTAATTTCAAGCGAGGCGGAAGGTACATAAAGTAACTGCTTTAGGTCTTTCCCACATGTATATATCATCAAATGAAAGAGAGGCACCAGAGATGAAAGCAACCGGTATCGTACGTCGTATTGATGATTTAGGTCGGGTCGTAATTCCGAAAGAAATTCGCAGAACTCTGAGAATTAGGGAAGGCGATCCGCTTGAGATTTTTGTAGATCGTGACGGAGAAGTGATTTTGAAAAAGTACTCTCCGATCAGTGAGCTTGGAGACTTTGCAAAGGAGTATGCAGACGCGCTTTACGACAGTCTCGGCCATTCAGTGCTGATTTGTGACCGTGATGTATATATTGCCGTGTCAGGCAGCTCGAAAAAAGACTACTTAAACAAGTCGATCAGCGAAATGCTGGAAAGAACAATGGATCAGCGCAGTTCCGTGCTTGAGAGTGATGCAAAATCAGTACAGCTTGTTAATGGTATTGATGAAGACATGAATTCATATACTGTCGGCCCGATTGTGGCGAATGGCGATCCGATAGGCGCCGTGGTTATTTTTTCAAAGGATCAGACAATGGGCGAAGTAGAGCATAAAGCCGTTGAGACAGCAGCTGGATTTTTGGCTCGTCAAATGGAACAGTAGGTCTTATTCCTTTTATCGAAAATAGGTATGAAAAGAACAGCTCTCCTTGGGAAGCTGTTCTTTTTTCATGCATGCCCAAAAAGGATTCCAAGGGTTGGATGTGGTATAATAACCTCGTTTTTATTTGTGCCGTGGTAATACGTGAACCGTATTGCCCCTGACGTTGGGAAGGAGCTTTTGGATGGACGATTCAATAGGCGTTAAACGGCATTGGATTTGGCAGGGGGCTTTTGTTTTAATTCTGGCAGGCGTCATCTCAAAAATACTAAGCGCCGTTTACAGAGTCCCGTTTCAAAACATTGTCGGCGATGTTGGATTTTATATATATCAGCAGGTATATCCTTTTCTTGGTATTGCGGTCATGCTGTCTACATCAGGATTTCCGGTCATTATTTCGAAACTGATGAATGATTATAGTGAAAAAAGCCATCACACCATATTAAAAATATCAGCGTTGTTTTTGTCTATCATCGGTGTTTTATTATTTCTTTGCTTATATATGGGGGCTGTTCCAATCGCGCTTTTTATGGGAGATTCACATCTCGCCGTGTTAATTCAAGTGACTGCGTTTGCATTTCTGCTGTTCCCGCTTGTCGCGTTGCTTAGAGGCGGTTTTCAAGGGCGGCAAGATATGCTCCCGTCAGCCTTATCGCAGATGACAGAGCAGTTTCTGCGGGTTGTGGTGCTCTTGGGCTTATCATTTTGGCTCGTCAAACAGGGGGCTTCGCTCTATACTGCAGGGGCCGCAGCCGCTTCCGGGTCTCTCGCCGGAAGTTTCGTTGCATTGATCATACTCGGATTTTTTTGGTTCAAAGCGAAAAGAGACACCCAAACGGATAGGCAAAAAGAAAATGTCATAACAACAAAAGAATTGACGAAAAAACTGCTTTTATATTCGGTTACAATTTGTGTAAGCAGTTTGCTTATTTTATTTATCCAGCTTGTTGATGCTTTGAATTTATATGCTTTGCTTTCGGACGGTGAGGCAAGCGAAGAGGCGAAACGCCTAAAAGGGATTTATGATCGGGGGCAACCCTTGCTGCAGCTCGGTTCAGTTTTCGCGGTAAGTATCGCGACGTCACTCGTTCCGTATATTTCTAAGGCCGTAAAGAACAAAGAGTTGAAGATCATGAAAGAAAAAGTAACATCTTCTTTAAAACTATGTCTTGTGCTGGGTACAGGGGCGTCGGCTGGATTGATTTGCATTCTTGAACCGGTCAATATCATGCTGTTTCAAAATGGCGAAGGGACAGCTGCGTTACAAGTATTCAGCTGCTCTATTTTGTTTGCCTCCTTGGCAGTTACAGCAGCTGCAGTTTTGCAGGGCGCGGGATACACAGTTTTTCCTGCTATAGCGGTAGGCGCAGGTGTTGCAGTGAAATGGGTGTTAAACACCCTTTTGGTTCCCCGCTATGGGATTGAAGGTGCATCCCTTGCAACAGCGGTTTCCTTTGCGGTTGTCGCCGGCCTTAACTTGTTTCAGCTTCGGCAAAAAGAATGGCTCGATAAGCTCAAAGGCATTTTAATTCCGCTCATTGGATCTGCCCTTTTGATGTCGGCTGTCTTGCTTGCGTATATGCGTCTCTGGACTTTCTTGATTCCTGCAGCAGGCCGAGGAGTGGCTGTGATTGAAAGTCTTTCTGCTGTTGCCATTGGTGGCGCGGTGTTTATTTATTGTATGATGAAATTGGGAATATTTACAGATGAAGAGCTGAACAGTGTGCCTTTTGGCAGCAAGTTAAGCAAAATCATAAGAAGGAGAGAACAAAATGGCGGGTAATATTACAGTCGTCGGACTTGGTGCCGGAGACATGGACCAATTGACAATTGGTATACATAGATTGCTGACGAAGGCAGATACGCTGTATGTCAGAACCAAGGATCACCCTTTAATTCAGGAGCTTGAAAAAGAAACGAAGAACATCCGTTTTTTTGACGATATATATGAGAAACATGACCAGTTCGATGCGGTATATGAGGAAATTGCAGATATCCTCTTTGAGGAGGCGCAGCGTGAGGACGTGGTTTATGCTGTACCGGGACACCCTTTTGTCGCAGAAAAAACAGTACAGCTGCTGACGGAGCGGCAGGAAGGGGAAAATGTTCAAGTGAAAGTCGCGGGTGGACAAAGTTTTCTAGATGCCACATTCAATGCCTTGCAAATCGACCCGATTGAAGGTTTTCAATTTGTGGATGCCGGCACGTTGTCTGCAGATGAGCTTGAGTTCAAGCATCACCTGATCATTTGTCAGGTTTACGACCAAATGACCGCTTCTGAAGTCAAGCTGACATTGATGGAGAAGCTGCCTGATGATTATGAGGTTGTGATCGTGACTGCCGCTGGGAGCCGTGATGAGAAGATCCAGACAGTGCCTTTATTTGAGCTGGACCGTAATGTCGCCTTGAATAACTTAACAAGTGTGTATATTCCGCCGATTAAAGAAGAGAAGCTGCTTTATCACGAATTCCCCGTGTTCCGAAGCATTATCAGAGAGCTTCGCGGGCCTAATGGATGTCCGTGGGATAAAAAGCAGACGCATCAGTCATTAAAACAATACATGATTGAAGAGTGTTATGAACTTCTCGAAGCAATTGACGAAGAAGACACAGACCATATGATCGAAGAGCTTGGCGACGTTTTGCTTCAAGTCTTACTTCACGCGCAAATTGGTGAAGATGAAGGTTATTTCACAATTGATGATGTCATAAAAGGAATCAGTGAAAAAATGGTCCGAAGACATCCCCATGTGTTTAAAGATGTTAAGGTTCAGGATGAAAATGATGTTTTGGCAAATTGGGAAGACATAAAAAAAGCCGAAAAAAACACATCCGAAGCATCGTTATTAGACAGCGTGCCGAAAACCCTACCAGCTCTTTCGAAAGCTGCTACACTGCAGAAAAAAGCAGCAAAGGTAGGTTTTGATTGGGAAGACGTCAGCGATATTTGGGAAAAGGTAAGTGAGGAAATGAAGGAATTTTCTTCTGAGGTTTCTGAAGATCCTCATGAACAGAATCTCAAGGCTGAGTTTGGCGACATTTTGTTTGCACTTGTGAATGTAGCCCGCTTTTACAAAATAGAACCGGAGGAAGCGTTGGCCATGACCAATGACAAATTCCGGAGACGGTTCTCGTATATTGAGGAAACAGCGAAGGGAAAGGGAATCGAGCTGTCTAATATGTCTCTTGAGGACATGGACAAACTGTGGAATGAAGCAAAAGAAACTGAGAGGAGATCGTAAATATGAGATTAGATAAATTTCTAAAAGTATCGCGGCTGATTAAACGACGTACGCTAGCAAAGGAAGTAGCTGACCAGGGACGCATTGCTATTAATGGAAACCAGGCCAAAGCAAGCTCTGACGTAAAACCGGGAGATGAGTTAACGGTCCGCTTCGGCCAAAAGCTTGTAACGGTTCAAGTAAATGAGTTGAAAGACACGACGAAAAAAGAAGAAGCGGCAAACATGTATACGATCCTAAAGGAAGAAAAACTCGGCGAATAGGCTTGTTCTAAAAAAATCCCCCGCCTCATACAATGCAGTAATAATGCTAAAAGTATCGAGGATATGGGGGCTGAATAGATGAATTCATATTATGATCAAAACGGTTCTTCGTCTGTTCCGGAACAGCATGATGTGACAATGAAAGGCCGGAAGCATTTAGACATTTCTGGAGTGAAGCAAGTAGAGAGCTTTGATAATGAAGAATTCCTGCTGGAAACGGTGATGGGAATGCTCTCAGTTAGAGGCCAAAACCTTCAGATGAAAAATCTAGATGTTGAAAAAGGGATTGTTTCTATTAAAGGCAGGGTATTTGATTTAGTGTACTTAGACGAACAACAAGGGGATAAAGCTAAAGGGTTTTTTAGCAAGTTGTTTAAATGACGCTAACGACACAATTCTATACAATGCTGGCGATGTCCGGTATGGGCCTCTGGCTTGGGGCGTCGCTTGATACATACCGGCTCTTTGTCATTCGTGCCAAAACAGCCAGATGGCTATTATTTATTCATGATATTCTTTTCTGGATTGTGCAAGGGCTGCTTTTCTTTTATGTCTTGCTACATGTAAATGAGGGAGAATTCAGGTTATACATCTTTTTAGCGGTTCTGCTGGGCGTTGCGACGTATCAGAGCCTTTGCAAACGAATCTATATAAAAATACTGAAATTCGTCATTTACCTTGTTGTTTCTGTTTATCAATTCTTCAAAAAACTCATTCAGCACGTGTTATTTCGTCCTGTTGTGTGGACATGCGGAGCGATCATCTGGCTGGCGGCGTTTTTATTAAAGAAAATATACCGCTTAATCGTTTTTCTCTTGTCGTGTCTATATAAAATAGTCATGGTTCTGTGTTTTCCGATCCGTTTTATCGCAAAACAATGTTTGAAACTTCTTCCTGTAAAGATGCGTCTAACTTTTAGACGTTATTTTGAAAAAGGTGCAGGATTTCTCAAAAAGAAGAAGAAACTATTGGTAACCATAAGAACGACCATTACACGTTTTTTGAAGAGATGAAAGGAGGACCGTCTGGTTTGAATTTTTCCAGAGAACGAACGATAACTGAAATACAAAACGACTATAAAGAACAAGTAGAGCGGCAGAATCAGCTGAAGAAAAGAAGACGCAAAGGGCTGTACAGACGGTTGACTGTATTCGGCGCCCTAGTATTCCTGACGGCAATTGTGCTGGCAAGCTCTGTATGGTCCCAAACATCTTCCCTTAGCGCAAAAGAAGAAAAGAAAGTACAGCTTGAAAAAGAACTGAAAAGTTTAAAGACAAAACAAGCAGATTTAAAAGAAGAAATATCCAAATTGAAGGATGAGGATTACGTCACAGAGCTTGCCAGAAGAGACTTATTCATGTCTGGAGACGGAGAAATTATCTTCAATGTGGAGAAGAAGAGCAAGTAGCCTTGTTGACACTTAAATTTTTATTTAGGTATAATTAAGCAAACGATCTTTTTATAAGCCTAAGGAGGAGCACTTTTTTTATGTCGATTGAAGTTGGCAGCAAGTTGCAAGGGAAAATTACAGGTATTACAAATTTTGGAGCATTTGTTGAATTGCCTGGAGGCTCAACCGGTCTCGTTCACATCAGTGAGGTAGCTGATAACTATGTCAAAGACATTAACGATCACTTAAAAGTCGGCGACCAAGTTGAAGTGAAAGTCATCAACGTTGAAAAAGACGGGAAAATTGGTTTATCTATTAAAAAAGCTAAAGACCGTCCGCAAGCCAGACCTAGAAATGATTTCCGTCCGAAAGAATCTTTTGAACAGAAAATGAATAAGTTTTTAAAAGACAGCGAAGATCGCTTGTCATCTTTAAAACGCAATACGGAATCAAAACGTGGAGGGCGCGGAGCAAGAAGAGGATAACTTGCTGCTTTCTATAAATAAATGAAGCATCCGTTCATCCCGACGGATGCTTTTTTTATTATCCTCACCCGCTATAAAAGTCAGAAAATTATAATATTAAAGTTTCTGTTGACGAAAAGGACAAACCTTTGTATTATATAACTTGTGCTTAGAAGCACCAAACATTATGGCGGTGTAGCTCAGCTGGCTAGAGCGTACGGTTCATACCCGTGAGGTCGGGGGTTCGATCCCCTCCGCCGCTACCATATTTGTTTGGCCCGTTGGTCAAGCGGTTAAGACACCGCCCTTTCACGGCGGTAACACGGGTTCGAATCCCGTACGGGTCATCCTAAAAAATCGGTTTCTCTTGCAGAAGCCGATTTTTTTCATTTTTAGACAACATTCCGGAAATTCTTTTGATAAACGAATATCAAGGCAGAAACCGTCGAAGATTTCTTTGGTATTGTTACCTTCTTTTGACAAAATCCTATCTGTGCTTTCGCTATAATGACAGGCAACGAATATAACAGGTGGGAGATGAGAGGAATGGAAAAAGCAGAAAGAAGAGTGAACGGGCCAATGACGGGACAAGCCTTGGAAAAACTCCAATCGTTTTTTAACAGGGGCACGAAGCTGGTGACTCATCATTTGCATTCACTGTTTTTCTATAAAGGATTCATTTATGTTGTCATCGGATTTTTGCTTGGACGGGCTTTCATATTATCCGAGGTGCTTCCTTTCGCACTTCCTTTCTTTGGAGCGATGCTTCTTATCAGAAGAGACAAGGCGCTTTATGCGGTGCTGGCTGTGCTTACAGGTGCGCTGACCATTTCTCCGAAGCACTCATTGCTCATACTAGCGGCATTGCTGGCATTCTTCGTATTTTCTAAAGTGGCAGCCTTCATTACCGACGATCGCGTGAAAGCACTCCCGATTGTCGTGTTCTTCTCCATGGCTGCAGCAAGAGCCGGGTTTGTTTACGCTCAAAATGGCGCATTTACAACCTATGATTATGTGATGGCTGTCGTTGAAGCTGGACTATCCTTTATTTTAACGCTGATTTTTCTTCAGAGCTTACCAGTTTTCACTGTAAAAAAAGTAAAACAGTCTTTAAAAATAGAAGAAATCATTTGCTTTATGATCCTTATTGCTTCCGTTTTGACGGGGCTTGCCGGCTTGTCCTATCAAGGGATGCAGGCAGAACATATACTGGCTCGTTATGTTGTATTGAGTTTTTCCTTTATTGGCGGAGCAAGCATTGGCTGTACGGTTGGTGTCGTGACCGGCCTGATTCTTGGCCTGGCGAATATCGGAAACCTCTATCAAATGAGTCTGCTTGCTTTCTCCGGTTTATTAGGCGGTTTGCTGAAGGAAGGGAAAAAAGCGGGCGCAGCAATCGGGCTGATTGTTGGATCACTTCTTATTTCTTTATATGGTGAAGGATCTGCCGGTCTGATGACAACGCTCTATGAGTCATTAATTGCAGTCGGCCTGTTTTTGCTTACACCTCAATCGATTACAAAGAAAGTGGCGAGATATATTCCGGGAACTGTGGAGCATCTTCAAGAGCAGCAGCAATATGCCAGGAAAATCAGAGATGTCACTGCTCAAAAGGTAGACCAATTCTCTAATGTATTCCACGCGCTGTCCGAAAGCTTTGCAACCTTTTACCAAGCATCTGACGAACAGACAGATGACAGCGAAGTTGATTTGTTTTTAAGCAAGATCACAGAGCATTCCTGTCAGACGTGCTACAAGAAAAACAGGTGCTGGGTACAGAACTTTGATAAAACATATGACTTAATGAAACAAGTTATGCTTGAAACAGAAGAAAAAGAATATGCGTCAAATCGAAGGCTGAAAAAAGAGTTTCATCAGCATTGCTCTAAATCAAAGCAAGTTGAAGAGCTGATTGAGGATGAACTCGCACATCATCATGCTCATTTGACGCTTAAGAAAAAAGTGCAGGACAGCAGGCGCCTTGTAGCTGAACAGCTTTTAGGAGTTTCTGAGGTCATGGCAGACTTTTCTCGGGAAATAAAAAGAGAGCGGGAACAGCACTTTCTGCAGGAAGAGCAAATTATAGAGGCGCTTCAGCATTTTGGAATCGAGATTCAGCATGTGGAGATATATAGTCTTGAACAAGGAAATATCGATATCGAAATGACCATTCCATTCAGCGGACATGGAGAAAGTGAAAAAATCATTGCCCCTATGCTTTCTGACATTCTGGAAGAACAAATTCTTGTGAAAGCCGAACAGCACTCTCCGCATCCGAATGGATACAGTCACGTCGCCTTTGGATCAACAAAGTCATACAGGGTGTCTACAGGTGCGGCTCATGCTGCGAAGGGCGGCGGTCTTGTCTCCGGCGACAGCTACAGCATGATGGAGCTAGGAGCCAGAAAATATGCTGCGGCAATCAGTGACGGAATGGGCAATGGCGCAAGGGCGCACTTTGAAAGCAATGAAACGATCAAGCTTCTTGAGAAAATCCTTGAATCCGGCATTGATGAAAAAATAGCAATTAAAACGATCAACAGCATACTGTCACTGAGGACCACTGACGAGATATATTCCACGCTTGACCTTTCTATTATCGATCTTCAAGATGCCAGCTGTAAATTTTTGAAGGTCGGATCGACGCCTAGCTTTATCAAACGGGGCGACCAGGTAATGAAAGTACAAGCGAGCAATCTGCCAATCGGTATTATTAATGAATTCGATGTGGAGGTTGTGAGTGAACAGTTGAAAGCGGGTGATCTCTTGATTATGATGAGTGACGGCATTTTTGAGGGCCCTAAGCATGTAGAAAACCATGATTTATGGATGAAACGGAAAATGAAAGGGCTAAAAACAAATGATCCGCAGGAGATTGCCGATTTACTCATGGAGGAAGTCATCCGCACGAGATCTGGCCAAATTGAGGACGATATGACAGTTGTTGTCGTCCGAATTGACCACAATACACCGAAGTGGGCATCCATTCCTGTTCCGGCCATCTTTCAAAACAAACAAGAAATTTCATAACGCTTCCGTATAAATCAAATTTCTTCTGGCGAAGATGGGAATATATGAATCTGAGAATCCTCGTATTCTCCAGGAGGAATGAATGTGAATAACGGACATTTAAATCAAATTTTGCTGATAACGGATGGCTGCTCGAACCATGGGGAAGACCCGCTTGCAATGGCTGCTTTTGCTAAAGAGCAGGGGATTACGGTAAATGTCATAGGTATAATGGAAGAAAACCAAATTGACCCTGAGGCAATGAAGGAAGTCGAAGGGATTGCGCTTGCCGGAGGCGGAGTGCATCAGGTCGTTTATGCATCTCAGCTTTCACAAACCGTTCAAATGGTAACAAAAAAAGCGATGACGCAAACCTTACAAGGTGTAGTCAATCAAGAGCTGAAACAAATTCTCGGAAAGAATGTGGAAATGGAGGAGCTTTCTCCCGAAAAACGCGGCGAAGTCATGGAAGTGGTAGACGAGCTTGGAGAAACGGTGCATCTTCAGGTTTTGGTTCTTGTTGATACAAGCGCAAGTATGGCGCCTAAGCTTCCTACAGTAAAAGAGGCGCTGATTGATTTGTCTGTCAGCCTCAATTCCCGAATAGGGAATAACGAATTTGCGATGTGTATATTTCCCGGGAAAAAACAAGAGGTCGAGCTTGTGCTGAACTGGACACCAAAGCTGCAATCTCTTTCCACACTCTTTGCAAAGCTTTCGACAGGCGGCATCACGCCGACAGGTCCGGCGATACGTGAAGCGACGCAGCAATTTGAAAAAATCCGCTCAAGAAGGAGCATGCTGGCAGATGATGAACGACGCTTTGACGAGTTTGGCATATAACCTTAAACCGGGTACAACAATCAAAGGCAAGTGGAACGGAAACACTTATACATTGCGTAAACAGCTTGGAAAAGGGGCCAATGGAATTGTGTATTTGGCAGAAGCATCAGATGGACATGTTGCCTTAAAGGTTAGCGATGACAGCTTGTCTATTACTTCTGAAGTGAATGTCTTAAAATCTTTCTCAAAGGCCCAGTCCGTTACGATGGGGCCTTCTTTTTTTGATACGGATGATGCCTATATCCCCAGTGCCAATATGAAAGTCTCGTTTTATGCAATGGAATACATAAAAGGCCCGCTGCTATTGAATTATGTCAGTGATAAAGGAGCAGAATGGATACCGGTATTGATGATTCAATTGTTATCCAGCTTATCGTTGCTTCACCAGCAAGGATGGATATTCGGCGATCTTAAACCTGATAATCTGATCGTAACCGGTCCGCCCGCAAGAATCCGCTGCATTGATGTAGGCGGCACAACAAAGGAAGGCCGGGCGATAAAAGAGTATACAGAGTTTTACGACAGAGGGTATTGGGGGTATGGAACAAGAAAAGCAGAGCCATCCTACGATCTGTTTGCAGTTGCCATGATTATGATCAACAGTGTGCATAAAAAAGAATTCAAGAAAACAAACCAGCCCAAGGAACAGCTTAGGTCTCTAATCGAAGGGCACCCTCTGCTGAAAAAGTATAAAAAAGTGCTTTTTTCAGCATTAAACGGTGATTATCAAACCGCAGATGAAATGAAGAAGGATATGCTCGACGCGGGGCAAAAAGCAGTACAGAGAAAACAAGCTGTAAAAGCATCGCCGCAGCCTGTCAGAAGACAAAGACAGCAAAAACCGCGCCAAGGAAAAGTAACGCAGACGCGATATACTCCTAAACAGAAGCCGGTTAAGTCGGGGGGATTATTTGAAACAACGCTTATCGTGATCAGCGTTTTGGCGCTTTATTTCGCCTATATTATCTTTTTCTTAATCTGAATGGCACAATCTGCAAAGCCTATGCTTCTTCTTTGCTTGGAAGGATTGAAAGTGATAGGATATGAATATCTTTAAAAAACCTGCTCATTGTGAGGAGGACATTGTGAAAAGTGTCAAAGATTTTTTTAACAAGCACAATCTTACGTTAAAAGGGGCGACAATCATTGTAGGCGTTTCCGGCGGTCCGGACTCAATGGCTCTTCTTCACGCACTGCATACGTTATGCGGCCGTTCAGCAAATATTATTGCAGCTCATGTCGACCATCGATTCAGGGGCGCGGAATCTGAGGAAGACATGCGTTTTGTCCAAGCTTATTGTAAAGCTGAACAGCTCGCGTGCGAAACGGCTCAAATCAATGTAACCGCATATGCGCGGGAAAAAGGTCTCAATAAGCAGGCTGCGGCACGTGATTGCCGCTATCAGTTTTTTGAGGACATCATGTTGAAGCATCAGGCGGACTATCTGGCGCTTGCGCATCATGGTGATGACCAGGTTGAAACGATGCTTATGAAACTGGCTAAGGGCGCGCTTGGCGCTGGACTTGCGGGAATGCAACCGGCCAGACGTTTTGGGACGGGGCGGATCATCAGGCCGTTCTTAACCATTACAAAGGAAGAGATCCTTCACTATTGCCGTGAAAACAGCTTGAGCTACCGGACGGATGAAAGCAACGCCACAGATGACTACACAAGAAACAGATTCAGAAAAACAGTGCTCCCGTTTTTGAAACAGGAGTCGCCGGATGTGCATAAAAGGTTTCAGAAAGTGAGTGAGGCACTGACGGAAGATGAGCAATTCTTACAGTCATTAACGAAAGATGAAATGAATAAAGTAATCACAAGCCAGTCTAATACATCAGTTGAAATCAATTCCTCTCAATTGCTTGCCCTCCCGATGCCTTTACAAAGAAGAGGAGTTCAACTAATATTAAACTATCTTTATGAAAACGTTCCATCATCCTTTTCAGCTCATCACATTCAGCAGTTTCTCGATTGGGCGGAAAAGGGCGGTCCTTCAGGAGTATTGGACTTTCCGAAAGGGCTGAAGGTGGTCAAATCATATCAGACATGTTTGTTTACATTTGAACAATGGCAGTGCAAAAATGTTCCCTTTGAATACCAAATAAGCGGAGATGCTAATGAAACGGCAGTGCTCCCTAATGGATTTCTGATAGAGGCAAAGCATTGTGCGGATTCGCCTGAAGAACATGGGAATGCTGTTTTTATTACAAGTGAAAAAAAGGTGCGATTTCCCTTAACGATCCGAACGAGAAAAGCTGGAGACCGGATCAAACTAAAAGGGATGAATGGCTCGAAAAAGGTAAAGGATATATTTATTGATAAGAAATTGCCTCTCCGAGAAAGAGACAACTGGCCGATTGTAACGGACGCAAGCGGTGAAATTATCTGGATACCGGGCTTGAAAAAATCAATTTTTGAAGATCTTGTGATTCCAAACAGCGACCGCATTGTATTACAATATAGACAGCATGAAAAGTGTAGGGGGCAAGCAAAATCATGATGAAACATGATATCGAGAAAGTACTGATCTCAGAGGAAGAGATACAAGAGAAAGTAAAAGAGTTAGGCACAGAATTAACGAGCGAGTATCAAGATACGTTTCCGTTGGCAATCGGTGTGTTAAAAGGAGCACTTCCTTTTATGGCGGATCTTATCAAGCATATTGATACATATTTGGAAATGGATTTCATGGATGTATCAAGCTACGGAAATTCTACGGTTTCTTCTGGAGAAGTAAAAATCATTAAAGATTTGGATACATCTGTAGAGGGCCGGGACATCTTAATTATTGAAGATATCATCGACAGTGGGTTAACCTTAAGTTATCTAGTAGAGCTCTTCCGATACCGTAAAGCAAAATCAATTAAGATTGTTACCCTTTTGGATAAACCGAGCGGAAGAAAAGCGGACATCAAAGCAGACTTTGTAGGCTTTGAAGTTCCTGACGCGTTTGTAGTGGGTTACGGACTTGATTATGCTGAGCGCTATCGCAATCTGCCTTATATCGGAGTGTTAAAACCGGCAGTTTATGAAAGCTGATCGGCAGCCTGCTTCCGAGATGGTTATTGTTTGTATTGGAATGATTTTCTATGGTACTATTGAACATAGTTGTGCTTACTGTGGGAGGAGGTAAGGAATGAATCGGGTCTTCCGTAATACCATTTTTTATTTACTTATTTTATTAGTAGTAATCGGGGTTGTGAGCTACTTCCAGACCTCAAATCCGAAAACAGAAAATATGTCGTACAGTACGTTCATCAAAAACCTGGATGACGGGAAAGTTGATAGCGTATCGGTTCAGCCTGTCAGAGGTGTTTATGAGGTAAAAGGACAGCTGAAAAACTACGACAAAGATCAATACTTTTTGTCTCATGTTCCTGAAGGAAAGGGAGCAGACCAGATATTTAATGCTTTGAAAAAGACAGACGTAAAGGTTGAGCCCGCTCAAGAAACAAGCGGATGGGTGACATTCCTGACGACCATCATCCCGTTTGTCATTATCTTTATTCTGTTTTTCTTCCTGCTCAATCAGGCTCAAGGCGGCGGCAGCCGTGTCATGAACTTCGGTAAGAGCAAGGCGAAGTTGTATACAGAGGAAAAGAAACGCGTCAAATTTAAAGACGTTGCAGGGGCTGACGAAGAAAAGCAAGAACTCGTTGAAGTTGTTGAGTTTCTGAAAGATCCCCGCAAGTTTGCCGAGCTTGGTGCGAGAATACCAAAAGGCGTGCTTTTAGTCGGTCCTCCGGGAACCGGTAAAACATTGCTGGCAAAAGCTTGTGCAGGTGAAGCCGGCGTACCTTTCTTCAGCATCAGCGGATCTGATTTCGTTGAGATGTTTGTAGGTGTCGGTGCTTCCCGTGTGCGTGACTTGTTTGAAAATGCGAAAAAGAATGCGCCTTGTTTGATCTTCATCGATGAAATTGACGCAGTCGGACGCCAGCGTGGAGCTGGTCTCGGCGGAGGACACGATGAACGTGAACAGACGCTTAACCAATTGCTTGTTGAAATGGACGGATTCAGCGCCAATGAAGGAATCATCATCATTGCTGCGACGAACCGTGCGGACATCTTGGACCCAGCCTTACTTCGTCCGGGACGTTTTGACCGTCAAATCACAGTGGACCGCCCAGATGTCATTGGCCGTGAAGCTGTATTGAAAGTCCATGCGAGAAACAAACCGCTGGATGAAACGGTTAACCTGAAATCAATTGCTATGAGAACACCAGGGTTCTCAGGCGCAGACTTAGAAAATCTATTGAATGAAGCTGCACTTGTGGCGGCTCGTCAAAACAAGAAAAAAATCGATGCGCGTGATATTGACGAAGCGACGGACCGTGTGATTGCCGGACCTGCTAAGAAGAGCCGTGTCATCTCCAAGAAAGAACGCAATATCGTGGCTTATCACGAAGGCGGACACACTGTTATCGGACTCGTGTTAGATGAGGCTGATATGGTCCATAAAGTAACGATTGTTCCTCGGGGTCAGGCTGGCGGTTATGCAGTTATGCTTCCAAGAGAAGACCGTTACTTCCAGACAAAGCCGGAGCTGCTTGATAAAATTGTCGGCCTCTTGGGCGGACGTGTAGCTGAAGAAATTATCTTCGGTGAAGTCAGCACAGGGGCGCACAATGACTTCCAGCGTGCGACGAATATTGCAAGACGAATGGTTACAGAATTCGGTATGTCAGAAAAACTTGGACCGTTGCAATTTGGACAGTCTCAGGGCGGTCAGGTATTCTTAGGCCGTGATTTCAACAACGAACAGAACTACAGTGATCAAATCGCTTACGAAATTGATCAGGAAATTCAGCGCATCATCAAAGAATGTTATGAGCGCGCGAAACAAATTCTCACTGAAAATCGTGACAAGCTTGAATTGATTGCTCAAACGCTTCTGAAAGTAGAAACGCTTGATGCTGAACAAATCAAACATCTCGTCGATCATGGAACATTGCCTGAGCGCAATTTCTCTGATGATGAAAAGAACGATGATGTGAAAGTAAACATTCTGACAAAAACAGAAGAAAAGAAAGACGATACAAAAGAGTAATTCGATTTTTTTCTAAAAACTGCCGGCTGACGCTGGCAGTTTTTTTATGTAAATCAGGGGCTCGGCTGCGGCTTTTACGATCATCCAATTTTGGTATCGATTTGTTTACAAATGAGCTGCTGATCGTGTATGGTATTGTAGAATGTTTGTAAAAAGTAAAGTAGAGAAACTATTCAAGAGTGGTGATAGAGGTTGTTACTGGTTATCGATGTGGGGAACACCAATACTGTACTTGGTGTATATCATGATGGAAAATTAGAATATCACTGGCGTATAGAAACAAGCAGGCATAAAACAGAAGATGAGTTTGGGATGATTTTACGCTCCTTATTTGAGCATTCCGGGCTTATGTTTGAACAGATAGATGGCATTATTATTTCATCAGTAGTGCCGCCAATCATGTTTGCGTTAGAAAGAATGTGCACAAAATACTTTCATATCGAACCGCAAATTGTCGGTCCGGGTATGAAAACGGGTTTAAATATAAAATATGACAATCCGAAAGAAGTGGGAGCAGACAGAATCGTAAATGCTGTTGCTGCGATACACTTATACGGCAATCCGTTAATTGTTGTTGATTTCGGAACTGCCACAACGTACTGCTATATTGATGAAAACAAACAATACATGGGCGGGGCGATTGCTCCTGGGATTACGATTTCGACAGAGGCGCTTTATTCGCGTGCGGCAAAGCTTCCGCGTATCGAAATCACCCGGCCTGACAATATTATTGGAAAAAACACTGTAAGCGCGATGCAATCTGGAATCTTATTTGGCTATGTCGGTCAAGTGGAAGGAATCGTCAAACGAATGAAATGGCAGGCAAAACAGGAACCAAAGGTCATTGCGACAGGAGGCCTTGCGCCGCTCATTGCAAACGAATCAGATTGTATAGATATCGTTGATCCATTCTTAACCCTAAAAGGGCTGGAATTGATTTATGAACGAAACCGCGTAGGAAGTGTATAGGAGGTTTTGTAATGGATTATTTAGTAAAAGCACTTGCGTATGATGGAAAAGTTCGCGCTTATGCAGCGAGAACAACTGATATGGTAAATGAAGGGCAAAGACGCCATGGTACGTGGCCGACAGCATCCGCTGCACTGGGCCGTACAATGACAGCCTCACTTATGCTCGGCGCTATGCTTAAGGGCGATGATAAGCTGACGGTCAAAGTCGAGGGCGGAGGTCCGATCGGAGCAATTGTAGCTGATGCCAATGCAAAAGGGGAAGTCAGGGCATACGTCTCTAACCCGCAAGTCCATTTTGATTTAAATGAACAAGGCAAGCTTGATGTCAGACGTGCGGTTGGAACTAGCGGAACGTTAAGTGTTGTAAAAGATTTAGGTTTGCGCGAGTTCTTCACAGGACAAGTAGAAATTGTTTCAGGAGAATTAGGCGATGATTTCACTTACTATCTGGTGTCATCTGAACAGGTTCCTTCATCAGTGGGCGTAGGTGTGCTCGTGAATCCTGACAATACCATTCTTGCGGCAGGAGGTTTTATTATTCAGCTGATGCCGGGAACAGATGATGAAACCATCACAAAAATTGAACAGCGTCTATCTCAAGTAGAGCCGATTTCTAAGCTCATTCAAAAAGGCTTGACACCAGAAGAAATTTTAGAAGAAGTCCTAGGCGAGAAGCCTGAGATTTTGGAAACGATGCCTGTTAAATTCCATTGTTCTTGTTCAAAAGAACGTTTTGAAACAGCCATTTTAGGACTAGGCAAAAAAGAAATACAAGATATGATAGAAGAAGATGGACAAGCCGAAGCAGTATGCCATTTTTGTAATGAAAAGTACTTATTTACAAAAGAAGAGCTGGAAGGGCTTCGTGACCAAACTACCCGCTAAGCTCTTTAGCGGGTTTTTTTGAATTTGAGAAAAGGGGCTGAAAACAGATTTGAAATCAAGAACTATCTGGACCATTATTTTAGGGGCGCTGTTGGTTTGCTGTATTTCCGTTGCATATACGCTGACGAAATCCCAAGCAGGCGCATCGCCGTCCGGTGAGTCTATTGCGACGATCGGTGGCAAAAGCGTAACAAGAGAAGAATGGCTGAAAGAAATGGAAGACCGATATGGAAAATCGACACTTGAAGATATGATCAATGTCCGAGTCGTTGAGCAGCTAGCCAAAAAGAACAACCTCAAAGTGTCTAACAACGAAATTGATCGTGAGTTTTTGCTGGTTAAAGCGGTCAACAATTCCTTTTACGAAGACGAACATACAACTGAGAAAGAGTGGAAAGATCAAATTCGTTATAATATCCTTCTTGAAGAATTGTTAACAAGGGATATTGATATCTCAAACAAAGAACTGAAATCATTCTATAATAAAAATAAAGAACTGTATCAGTTTGATGATTCGTATCGAATTCGGCACATTGTTGTAAAAGATGAAGAAGAAGCGAGAGAAGTCCTGAAAGAACTGAAAGGCGGCTCAAGCTTTGAAGCTGTCGCGGCCGAAAGGTCTACAGACAGATATACATCACCATATGGCGGAGATTTAGGTTTTGTCACAGAAGCATCAGACAACATTCCGTCAGCATACATTGAAGAAGCACAAACACTCAAAGAGGATGAATGGTCTGACGAACCGATAAAGGTCAGTAACGGATATGCCGTTATCCAGCTGAAAGAAAAACTAAAGGCAAGAACATTCTCATATGATGAAGTAAAGGATCAGATCAGACGGCAAATCGCAATGGATCAGCTAGGCGATAAAGCGACAGTCAAAACGCTTTGGAAAGAAGCCGATGTATCGTGGTTTTATGGGGAAAAAAGTACTAAGTGATTGACAAAAAATTTTGAAATTGATAGATTATATACATAATACCAATACAAATAGTCGGAAATTGAGGTGTCGAGAATGGTACGTGTAGCAAACTCCATTACTGAATTAATTGGGAATACGCCAATCGTTAAATTAAATCGCCTTGCAGATGAAAACAGTGCGGATGTATATCTAAAGCTTGAATACATGAACCCTGGAAGCAGTGTAAAAGACCGTATCGGTTTAGCCATGATTGAAGCCGCTGAAAAAGAAGGAAAATTAAAAGCCGGTGATACAATCATTGAACCGACAAGCGGAAATACTGGAATCGGGCTTGCGATGGTTGCTGCTGCAAAAGGATTAAAAGCTATTTTGGTTATGCCTGATACAATGAGTATGGAGCGCCGCAACCTTCTTCGCGCATACGGTGCTGAGCTTGTGCTGACTCCTGGTGCGGAAGGCATGAAAGGCGCCATTAAGAAAGCTGAAGAGCTTGCTGAGAAGCACGGATACTTTGTGCCACAGCAGTTTAATAACCCTTCAAACCCAGAAATTCACCGCCAAACAACGGGTAAAGAAATCGTTGAGCAATTCGGTGATGATCAGCTTGATGCATTTGTAGCCGGAATCGGTACAGGCGGAACGATTACTGGAGCGGGTGAAGTTCTGAAGGAAGCATACCCTTCCATCAAAATTTACGCTGTTGAACCGTCAGATTCTCCAGTGCTATCAGGAGGAAAACCAGGCCCCCATAAAATTCAGGGAATCGGAGCTGGATTTGTACCGGACATCTTAAATACTGAAGTATATGATGAAATCTTCCCTGTGAAGAATGAAGAAGCATTCGAATATGCGCGCAGAGCTGCACGTGAAGAAGGAATTCTCGGAGGCATCTCATCAGGCGCGGCAATTTATGCTGCTCTTCAAGTAGCGAAAAAACTCGGAAAAGGCAAAAAAGTATTGGCCATCATTCCGAGTAACGGCGAACGTTATCTGAGCACGCCGCTGTATCAATTCGATTAAAAAAGCAAAACTCCCGGTGCGCCGGGAGTTTTTTTATATTTGTGCATCAAATATGCCATGTCTGCGACGAATGTTATTCTTGGAAGAGAAATTCACTTTTTTCACTAACAAGATTGCTTTACAATAAAAAAACAAGCAAAAAAGAAAATAGAGGAATGATATAAATGGCACAACGCAGACCGGCAGGCAAAAAAGTACCTTTTCAAAAAGACTCATTCTTAAAACAATTTGAGAAACTTTCGCAATCCAGAAAACAGCATGTACTTCTTGAAAGTGCAAGAGGCGGCAGATACAGTATAGCCGGTCTTGATCCAATCGCGACTGTAAAAGGAAAAGACGGAATTACAACTATTAAGCATGGGGATGAGATGCTGTTTAAAGAAGGTGATCCATTACGTGCTTTCCACAGCTGGTTTAAAACGCTGGAAACAGAAACAGATCACGAGCTCCCGGATTTTCAAGGCGGGGCAATCGGGTTTCTCAGCTATGATTACGCACGTTACATTGAAAATTTTAAAATGCTCTCATTAGATGATCTGGAGACACCGGATATTTATTTTCTTGTTTTTGATGATATAGCGGTTTATGACCATCAAGAAGAGTCTCTGTGGCTGATTACTCATGTTAATGGCACTGACAATTCTGCTGACGTGAAGCTATCCGAGTTGGAGCGGATGTGGCTGACTGAGCTTCCTGCTGTTCCTTCGCGAGAGATGAAGCGGGAAACAGACGGTTCCTTCGCGGCACCATTTACCGAGGATGGATTCTCACAAGCTGTAGAGAAAATCAAACAATACATTGCCAGCGGAGATGTGTTTCAAGTCAATCTATCAATAAGGCAGTCACAGTCGCTGTCTGTCCACCCATATCAAATTTACAAGACCCTGAGAGAAGTAAATCCTTCGCCGTATATGGCCTATTTAGAAACACCTGATTTCCAAATCATTTGCGGATCACCTGAACTGCTTGTTAGCAAAAAGGGCAAGCTACTAGAGACGAGACCGATTGCGGGCACCCGTTCCAGGGGGAAAACGGACGAAGAAGACGAATCGCTCGCAAACGAATTGATCCACAATGAAAAAGAACGTGCTGAACATGTCATGCTGGTTGATCTTGAGCGAAATGATCTAGGAAGAGTATCACGGTACGGGTCTGTGCGCGTGAACGAATTCATGGCGATTGAAAAATACTCGCATGTGATGCATATTGTGTCTAACGTCCAAGGTGAACTGCAGGATGGGTATGATGCTGTAGATATTATTCATGCTGTATTTCCCGGAGGAACCATTACAGGTGCTCCCAAAGTAAGAACGATGGAAATTATAGAAGAACTTGAGCCGACACGTCGCGGGCTTTATACTGGATCTATAGGATGGTTTGGATATAATCACGATCTGCAGTTTAATATCGTCATTCGAACCATTTATGCAACCGGAGGGCAGGCATTTATGCAGTCCGGCGCAGGAGTTGTGATTGATTCCGTTCCAAAGCACGAGTACAGGGAATCATTCAAAAAAGCTTTTGCGATGCAAAAGGCGTTAGAGCTGAGCAAAGAAGAGACAAAAATTAGATGAGGTGAGCGGAGAAATGATTTTAATGATTGATAACTACGATTCATTCACGTACAACTTGGTTCAGTATTTGGGTGAGCTTGGGGAAGAGCTGATTGTGAGACGCAATGACGACATCACAATCGAAGAAATCGAAGAGCTGTCTCCGGATTTTCTAATGATTTCACCTGGGCCGTGCAGTCCTGATGAGGCAGGGATCAGCCTCGAAGCAATTAAACATTTCGCGGGGGAAATTCCCATTTTTGGTGTATGCCTCGGACATCAGTCCATCGCACAAGTATTTGGCGGCGATGTGATTAGGGCTGAACGGCTTATGCACGGGAAAACCTCGGATATCGAGCATGACGGCAAGACAATCTTCGAAGGTTTGAAAAATCCCCTTGTCGCGACTCGTTACCACTCGTTGATCGTAAAATCTGAGACACTGCCAAGCTGTTTTACAGTAACAGCACAAACGAAAGAAGGAGAAATCATGGCCATTCGCCACAATGACCTCCCGATAGAGGGCGTGCAATTTCACCCAGAGTCTATTATGACCTCCTTTGGGAAAGAAATGCTTAGAAATTTCATTGAGACATACCGCAAGGAAGTTATTGCGTGATGATATATGTTAACGGCCGGTATATAGAGGAGAAAGATGAAGTTCTTTCTCCTTTTGACCATGGATTTTTATATGGGATCGGTGTTTTCGAAACCTTCAGGCTCTACGAAGGCTACCCATTTTTGCTTGATTGGCATATAGAAAGGCTTGAACGCGCACTTAAGGATCTGCAAATCGAATATACTGTTTCAAAGCATGAGATCCTTGAGATGCTGGACAAGCTGCTTCGGCTGAATAAGATCAAGGATGGCAATGCCCGCGTCAGGCTGGACATATCAGCCGGAATCAGCGATAAAGGCTTTGTTGCCCAGACTTACGATAAGCCAACTGTTTTATGCTATGTGAACCAACTGGAACCAGAAAGTCTTCCTTTGCAAAAAGAAGGAAAGGTTTTATCAATACGGAGAAACACACCAGAGGGGGCGTTCCGGTTAAAATCTCATCATTATTTAAATAATATGTATGCGAAGCGAGAAATCGGAAATGATCCGCGTGTCGAAGGGATTTTCTTAACGGAGGATGGAGCTGTAGCGGAGGGCATCATATCAAATGTTTTCTGGAGAAAAGGCAGCTGCATCTATACGCCATCTCTTGATACCGGTATTCTGGACGGTATCACGAGACGTTTTGTCATGGAAAATGCAAAGAAAATTGGACTGGAACTCAAAACGGGCCGATATGAGCTGGAAGCTCTTTTGACAGCTGACGAGGCGTGGATGACGAACTCGGTTCTTGAGATCATCCCGTTTACTAAAATAGAAGAAGTAAACTATGCGGGCCAAAGAGGAGAAGCAGCTTCTGCTCTTCAAACGCTATACAAAAAAGAAATAAAGAACATGATTCATGAAAAGGGAGGAAGAGAATGGCGCAGCAAACGATAGACCAAACACAGGTAATCCACACCAAGCCCAGCGCTTTATCATATAAAGAGAAGACACTGGTGATGGGGATTTTAAATGTAACGCCTGACTCTTTCTCGGACGGCGGAAAATACGACAGCTTGGACAAGGCCCTCCTGCACGCGAAAGAGATGATCGATGACGGTGCCCATATCATTGATATCGGAGGAGAATCGACAAGGCCTGGCGCTGAATATGTCTCAGAGGATGAGGAAATGTCCAGAGTGATTCCGGTAATTGAGCGGATCACAAAAGAACTGGGCGTGCCGATTTCTGTAGATACGTACAAGGCTTCTGTCGCAGATGAAGCTGTTAAAGCCGGCGCATCCATCATCAATGATATTTGGGGAGCGAAACATGATCCGAAGATGGCTTCTGTTGCAGCCGAACACAATGTTCCGATTGTTCTCATGCATAACCGCCCTGAGAGAAATTACAATGACTTATTGCCGGATATGCTGTCGGACTTAATGGAGAGTGTAAAAATCGCTGTTGAGGCCGGAGTAGAGGAGAGGAACATTATCCTTGATCCAGGTATTGGTTTTGCGAAAACCTATCATGATAATTTGGCAGTGATGAATAAACTCGAGATTTTGAGCGGGCTGGGGTATCCGGTTCTTCTGGCAACCTCCCGAAAAAGATTCATCGGGCGTGTTCTGGATCTTCCACCTGAGGAGCGGGCTGAGGGCACAGGGGCGACCGTGTGTCTCGGCATTCAAAAAGGCTGTGACATTGTCAGGGTCCATGACGTGAAACAAATTGCCAGAATGGCGAAAATGATGGACGCGATGCTGAATAAGGGAGGGGTGCACCATGGATAAAGTTTTTGTAGAAGGAATGGAGTTTTACGGATACCACGGTGTGTTCAAAGAAGAAAACAAGCTTGGACAGCGATTTAAAGTTGATTTAATCACTGAGCTGGATTTAAGCAAAGCCGGACAAACAGATGACCTTGAGCAAACGATTAACTATGCTGAGCTCTATCACGTATGTAAAGATATCGTAGAAGGGGAGCCTGTGAAATTGGTGGAAACGCTGGCGGAACGTATTGCCGACACTGTGCTCAAGAAATTTCAGCCGGTGCAGCAATGTACTGTCAAAGTGATTAAGCCAGATCCGCCAATTCCCGGACACTATAAATCAGTAGCAATTGAAATCACGAGAAAAAAGTCATGAACAACATAGCTTATATCGCACTTGGATCCAACATTGGAGATAGAGAAACGTATTTAAGGCAAGCGGTGACATTGCTGCACCAGCATGATGCGGTGACAGTCACGAAAGTGTCGTCCATTTACGAAACTGACCCGGTCGGATACGAAGATCAAGATGAATTTTTGAATATGGCTGTTGAAATCAAGACGGCGCTGAACCCTTTTGAACTCCTTGAGCTGACACAGCATATAGAAAATGAATTAGGAAGAACAAGGGAAGTAAGATGGGGACCGCGGACGGCAGACCTTGACATTTTGCTGTTTAATCGTGAAAATATTGAAACAGAGCAACTAATTGTTCCGCATCCGAGAATGTATGAGCGTTTGTTTGTCCTTGCGCCGCTTGCGGAGATTTGCCCGCAGGTTGAAAAAGAGGCAACAAGTGCGGAAACAGACCAAGAAGGTGTAAGAGTATGGAAGCAGAAATCTGGGGTAGACGAATTCGTGCATTCAGAAAGCTGAAAGGTTATACTCAAGAAGGATTTGCAAAAGCGTTAGGTATATCAGTTTCTATTCTCGGCGAAATTGAACGCGGAAACCGATTGCCGTCAGCTGCCATCATTCAAGGTGCAGCAGATGTTTTAAATATAAGCGCGGACGAATTAGCGCCGCCAGAAAAAGATAACGAATGAAGGGAGGTCAAAAATGTTTAAAATCGGTGATATTCAATTGAAAAACAGGGTTGTGCTTGCCCCTATGGCTGGTGTCTGCAACTCAGCATTCAGATTGACTGTAAAGGAATTCGGAGCTGGATTGGTATGTGCTGAAATGGTCAGTGACAAAGCGATCCTTTACAACAATGCAAGAACCATGGGTATGCTTTACATTGATGAACGTGAAAAACCGCTCAGCCTTCAAATTTTTGGAGGGAAAAAGGAAACCCTTGTGGAAGCGGCAAAGTTTGTAGATCAAAACACAACTGCGGATATTATTGATATTAACATGGGATGTCCTGTGCCAAAGATTACAAAATGCGATGCGGGAGCCAAATGGCTTCTCGATCCTGATAAGATTTACGAAATGGTTTCTGCAGTAGTGGATGCCGTTGATAAACCAGTTACAGTGAAAATGAGAATGGGCTGGGATGAAGACCACATTTTCGCAGTGGAAAATGCAAAGGCTGTAGAGCGTGCGGGTGGAAAAGCCGTTGCACTTCACGGCCGTACAAGAGTACAGATGTACGAAGGAACGGCAAACTGGGACATCATCAAAGATGTAAAACAATCAGTATCGATTCCGGTTATCGGAAACGGCGATGTTAAGACGCCGCAGGATGCTAAGCGTATGCTCGATGAAACAGGAGTAGACGGTGTCATGATCGGACGCGCTGCATTGGGCAATCCGTGGATGATTTACCGTACTGTTCAGTACCTTGAAACAGGTGAATTAAAAGAAGAGCCGCAAGTACGCGAAAAAATGGCGGTATGCAAACTGCATCTTGACCGCCTGATTAACTTAAAAGGTGAAAACGTAGCGGTAAGAGAAATGAGAAAGCACGCTGCATGGTATCTGAAAGGCGTAAGAGGCAATGCGAATGTTCGTAATGAAATCAATCATTGCGAGACAAGAGAAGAGTTTGTGCAGCTTTTAGATGCATTTACTGTTGAAGTTGAGGCAAAAGAGCTTCAAAACGCAAAAGTAGGATAATACTCACCTCTATTTGCTGCTCACTGCCAGTTTTGCGCTGGCAGTTTTTCTGCTTTTTTCATGAAACAATATCTGTAATGGAGTGATAACAATGAGTCAAGAAGAGCATAACCATGAAGAATTGAACGACCAGCTGCAAGTCAGACGCGATAAAATGAACCAGTTGAGAGATAACGGCATCGATCCGTTCGGCGCACGTTTTGAAAGAACTCATCAGTCTCAGGAAGTTATTTCAGCATATCAAGATCTAACCAAAGAAGAGTTAGAAGAAAAAGCAATTGAAGTCACAATCGCAGGCCGCATGATGACAAAACGCGGCAAAGGAAAAGCCGGATTTGCGCATCTTCAGGACTTAGAAGGCCAAATTCAAATCTACGTAAGAAAAGACAGTGTCGGTGACGACCAATATGAAATCTTCAAGTCATCTGACCTCGGTGATCTTATCGGTGTTACCGGAAAAGTCTTCAAAACAAATGTAGGCGAATTGTCTGTTAAAGCAACTTCTTTTGAATTGCTGACAAAAGCGCTTCGTCCGCTTCCTGACAAATACCATGGTTTGAAAGATGTTGAGCAGCGCTACCGCCAGCGCTACCTGGATCTTATCGTAAATCCAGACAGCAAACATACGTTCATCGCACGAAGCAAGATCATTCAAGCTATGAGAAGATACCTTGATGATCACGGATACTTAGAAGTAGAAACACCAACAATGCACAGCATTCCTGGGGGAGCTTCAGCACGTCCGTTTATCACTCACCACAATGCGTTAGATATTCCACTCTACATGCGTATTGCAATCGAATTGCACCTAAAACGCCTAATTGTCGGCGGTTTAGAAAAAGTATATGAAATCGGCCGTGTATTCCGTAATGAAGGTGTCTCTACACGCCATAACCCTGAATTCACGATGATTGAGTTATATGAAGCGTATGCGGACTATAAAGATATCATGAGCTTAACTGAAAACCTTGTCGCTCATATCGCCCAAGAAGTGCTTGGAACAACTACGATCCAATACGGCGAAGAACAAATCGACCTTAAACCTGAGTGGAAAAGAATCCATATGGTTGACGCGGTCAAAGAAGCGACTGGCGTTGATTTCTGGGAAGAGGTTACTGTTGAGCAGGCTCGTGAATATGCAAAAGAACATGGCATAGAGATTAAAGATTCTATGACAGTAGGTCATATCATCAACGAATTCTTCGAACAAAAAATTGAAGAAACGCTTATTCAGCCAACGTTTATTTACGGACATCCTGTAGAAATCTCTCCTCTAGCTAAGAAAAACCCAGAGGACCCACGCTTTACAGATCGTTTTGAACTGTTTATCGTAGGCCGTGAACATGCAAACGCGTTTACAGAGCTGAATGACCCAATTGATCAAAGAGAACGCTTTGAAGCGCAATTAAAAGAGCGTGAAGCCGGTAACGATGAAGCTCATCTAATGGATGAAGACTTTGTTGAAGCTCTAGAATACGGTATGCCGCCAACAGGAGGTTTAGGCATCGGTATCGACCGTCTGGTTATGCTGCTGACGAATGCTCCTTCTATTCGCGATGTGCTGTTATTCCCGCAGATGAGACAACGCTAATAAAGAAGAGCGGCATCCTTCCTCTATGAAGGGATGCCGCTCTTTTTAAATTCCTAAGTATTTCTTCAAAAAAACTATTGCACTATTATTTGCAAGGTGGTATATTATTATTCGTTGCCGCTAAACAAGGCGATAACGAAAAAAGAACTTCAAAAAAAGTTATTGACTTCACTGAGTCAACGAGTTATAATAATAAAGTCGCTTGAACGAAGTGGACAAAATGATCTTTGAAAACTAAACAAGACAAAACGTACCTGTTAATTCATTTTTTATAAAATCGCACAGCGATGTGCGTAGTCAGTCAAACTAAGGCCTGCACGACGCAGGTCACACAGGTGTCGC
>NZ_CATYRA010000015.1:0-59826 GCF_958411575.1 uncultured Bacillus sp. | reverse complement strand
GCCGATGGTAGTCGGGGGTTTCCCCCTGTGAGAGTAGGACGCCGCCAAGCAATTGAAAAAAGGGCAGCTCAAATGAGCTGCCCTTTTTTGTATTCTGGTTTATTAGTATCATAAAACTTCTTTTAATTGTATAATATAATAACTTTACACTGAATTTTAAATCGGCAATCAGGTTTTATGGGTCGGGAAAGTGGAAATAATAAAGGATAGAGCGAGAAAGTTGAAAATTCTCGAGAAACGCCTTATAGTAAGATTAAAGTCAAATATAGTCAAAGTCAGTAAAGGAGGGGGTTGAGTGGGACATAATATTTCTGACATCATTGAACAATATTTAAAACGAGTGTTAGATCAAAATGGCAAGGAAATTTTAGAGATTAAACGAAGTGAAATTGCAGATAAATTTCAATGCGTTCCTTCCCAAATAAATTATGTCATCAACACCAGATTTACAAGCGAAAGAGGATATATTGTTGAGAGCAAGCGCGGGGGCGGCGGTTACATCAGAATCATTAAAATTAAAATGAACAATGAAGTTGTCCTGATCAATAATATTATTTCTCAAATTAATACCCATTTGTCTCAAGCAGCCTCTGATGACATTATTTTAAGGCTATTAGAAGACAAGGTGATTTCAGAAAGAGAAGCAAAAATGATGGTCAGCGTGATGGATCGCTCGGTTTTACACATTGACTTGCCTGAACGTGATGAACTAAGAGCGAGAATGATGAAGGCTATGCTGACTTCTTTAAAATTAAAATAAGCGGGTGAAAAGATTGATTTGTCAAGAGTGCAACGAGAGACCAGCCACTTTTCACTTTACAAAGGTTGTTAACGGAGAAAAAATAGAAGTTCATATTTGTGAACAATGTGCCAAAGAAAATAGTGATTCATATGGTATAAGTGCAAATCAAGGTTTCTCTATTCATAATTTACTTTCGGGTTTGCTGAACATGGATTCTTCATTCCAAAATGCAGGAACTCAATTGTTCAGTCACTCGGAACAAATATCAGCTTGTCCGAAATGCGGAATGACTTTTCAGCAATTTAGAAAAATCGGCCGTTTTGGATGTTCTGAATGTTATAAAACATTTCATAGCAACATTACACCTATCTTACGTAAAGTGCACAGCGGAAACACTGTGCATGCTGGAAAAATACCGAAACGTATAGGCGGCAATCTCCATGTCAGACGGCAGATTGACATGCTGAAAAAAGAATTAGAATCCTTAATCCATCAAGAAGAATTTGAGAACGCAGCTCATGTGAGAGATCAAATTCGTTCATTAGAACAATCACTCAAAAGTAAAGATAGTGAGGAGGAACGGGAGTAATGTCGCTAAAGCATTTTATTCAGGACGCACTAAGCAGTTGGATGAAGCAGAAAGGACCTGAAAGTGACATTGTACTCAGCAGCCGCATACGTTTAGCAAGGAACTTTGAACATATACGGTTCCCTACGCGGTATTCCAATGAAGAAGCCTCATCCATCATACAGCAATTTGAAGATCAGTTTTCAGAACAAGAAATTCCCGGAATCGGAAAATTCGTTTTGATCAGAATGAATGATGCACAGGCTTTAGAAAAGCGTGTACTTGTTGAAAAACATCTAATCAGCCCGAATCTGACAGAGTCTCCTTTTGGCGGCTGTTTGCTTTCTGAAAATGAAGAAGTAAGCGTCATGTTAAATGAAGAGGATCATATTAGAATTCAATGTCTTTTTCCTGGGTTTCAGCTTTTAGAGGCGATGAAAGCCGCAAACCAGGTCGATGACTGGATTGAAGAAAAAGTTGATTATGCATTTAATGAGCAAAGAGGATACTTAACCAGCTGTCCTACAAATGTAGGTACGGGTTTAAGGGCTTCAGTCATGATGCATCTGCCGGCACTGGTTTTAACTAGGCAAATAAATCGAATTATACCGGCAATTAATCAATTAGGCTTAGTTGTTAGAGGAATTTATGGGGAAGGCAGCGAAGCAGTAGGAAATATCTTTCAAATTTCAAATCAGATCACGCTTGGTAAGTCAGAGCAGGATATTGTGGATGACCTTAACAGTGTTGCTGCCCAGCTGATTGAACAAGAACGATCTGCCCGAGAAGCGCTTTATCAAACCTCTAAAATTGAACTTGAGGATAAGGTATACCGGTCTTATGGGGTTTTGTCCAATTGCCGGATGATAGAATCGAAAGAAACTGCAAAGTGTCTTTCAGATGTCCGGTTGGGCATAGATCTAGGCATTATTAAAGGACTTTCAAGCAACATACTTAATGAACTAATGATTTTGACACAGCCAGGATTTTTACAGCAGTACTCGGGAGGCGCTTTGCGTCCAAACGAAAGAGACATTCGAAGAGCGGCTCTCATCAGAGAACGGCTTCACTTAGAAATGAACGGGAAAAGACAGGAGGATGAATCGATATGATGTTTGGAAGATTTACAGAACGAGCTCAAAAAGTACTGGCGCTTGCACAGGAAGAGGCACTCCGTTTAGGTCATAATAACATTGGCACTGAGCATATTTTATTAGGACTGGTACGAGAAGGAGAAGGAATTGCTGCTAAAGCTCTACAAGCGCTTGGGCTTGGTTCAGATAAAATTCAAAAAGAAGTTGAAAGTTTGATCGGTCGCGGGCAGGAAATGTCTCAAACGATTCATTACACTCCTAGAGCTAAGAAAGTCATTGAGCTTTCAATGGATGAGGCTAGAAAACTCGGGCATTCTTATGTCGGGACAGAACATATTCTTCTTGGTTTGATTCGCGAAGGTGAAGGTGTTGCTGCGAGAGTGCTGAATAACCTCGGTGTCAGCTTAAATAAAGCAAGACAGCAAGTGCTCCAGCTTCTTGGAAGCAATGAAACAGGATCATCAGCGACAGGAACAAACAGCAATGCGAATACGCCTACGCTTGACAGCTTGGCTAGAGACTTAACTGCTATTGCGAAGGAAGACAGTCTTGATCCTGTAATCGGCAGAAGTAAGGAAATTCAGCGTGTGATCGAAGTGTTAAGCCGCAGAACGAAAAACAACCCTGTTCTCATTGGTGAACCAGGTGTAGGTAAAACGGCTATCGCAGAAGGTTTGGCACAGCAAATTATCAATAACGAAGTTCCCGAAATCTTGCGCGATAAACGCGTAATGACATTAGATATGGGAACAGTTGTTGCCGGTACAAAATACCGCGGTGAATTTGAGGATCGCCTGAAAAAAGTTATGGATGAAATTCGCCAGGCAGGAAACATCATTCTATTCATCGATGAGCTTCATACATTAATCGGAGCGGGCGGAGCAGAAGGTGCCATTGACGCATCTAACATTTTAAAACCTTCACTTGCTCGCGGCGAACTTCAATGTATTGGAGCGACGACTCTTGATGAGTACCGTAAATATATTGAAAAAGATGCAGCGTTGGAACGCCGTTTTCAGCCGATTCAGGTTGATCAGCCGTCTGCAGATGAAAGTATTCAAATTTTAAAAGGCTTGCGTGACCGATATGAAGCTCACCACCGCGTATCAATTACAGATGATGCCATTGAAGCTGCGGTTAAGCTTTCTGACAGATATATTTCTGACCGTTTCCTTCCGGATAAAGCAATTGACTTAATCGATGAAGCGGGTTCAAAGGTGAGACTGCGCTCCTTTACAACGCCTCCTAACTTAAAAGAGCTTGAACAGAAGCTTGATGAGGTTCGTAAAGAAAAGGATGCGGCAGTGCAAAGCCAAGAGTTTGAAAAAGCTGCTTCCTTGCGTGATACTGAGCAGCGCCTGCGCGAGCAAGTAGAGGATACGAAGAAATCATGGAAAGAGAAGCAAGGGCAGGAAAACTCAGAGGTTACTGTTGATGATATTGCGATGGTTGTATCCAGCTGGACTGGGGTGCCTGTATCTAAAATCGCCCAAACTGAAACAGATAAGCTTCTCAATATGGAAAGCATTCTTCACTCCCGTGTCATCGGCCAGGATGAAGCAGTTGTAGCTGTTGCAAAAGCAGTCAGACGTGCGAGAGCAGGATTAAAAGATCCTAAACGCCCAATCGGCTCATTCATTTTCTTAGGCCCTACAGGTGTTGGTAAAACAGAGCTGGCGCGAGCACTTGCTGAATCCATTTTCGGTGATGAAGAAGCCATGATCAGAATTGATATGTCTGAATACATGGAAAAACACTCAACTTCAAGACTTGTCGGTTCACCTCCGGGATATGTGGGATACGATGAAGGCGGCCAATTAACAGAGAAAGTCAGAAGAAAACCTTACTCTGTCGTGCTTCTTGATGAGATTGAGAAAGCGCATCCTGATGTCTTCAATATCCTCCTGCAAGTTCTTGAAGACGGACGATTAACTGATTCTAAAGGACGTACAGTCGATTTCCGCAATACCATTCTGATTATGACGTCAAACGTCGGAGCAAGTGAGCTGAAACGCAATAAATATGTCGGCTTTAACGTTCAGGATGAGACGCAGAATCATAAAGACATGAAAGATAAAGTGATGGGTGAATTGAAACGCGCGTTCAGACCGGAGTTTATCAACCGGATCGATGAAATCATTGTCTTCCATTCACTTGAGAAAAAACATCTCACTGAAATCGTGTCATTGATGTCTGATCAATTAACAAAACGCCTGAAAGAACAGGATCTTTCTATCGAATTGACCGATGCTGCAAAAGCGAAAGTCGCGGAAGAGGGCGTTGACCTGGAATACGGTGCCCGTCCGTTAAGAAGAGCTATCCAAAAACATGTCGAGGACCGTTTATCTGAAGAACTCCTCCGAGGGAATATTCATAAAGGACAGCATATCGTTCTCGATGTAGAAGACGGCGAGTTTGTCGTAAAAACGACTGCTAAAACGAATTAATATAGAAGACGAAAATGAGGCATACAGCATGTAAGTGTATGCCTCACTTTCATATCAAGAAATAGAACAAGGGAGAGGTCTTACACTATATATGGCTAAAACAAAATCGAAATTCATCTGCCAATCCTGCGGTTACGAGTCTCCAAAATGGATGGGGAAATGTCCGGGCTGCGGTGCTTGGAATACTATGGTGGAAGAAATGATAAAAAAAGCGCCGGCCAATCGGAGAGCGGCTTTTTCTCATTCAGTTCAAACTGTACAGAAACCTTCACCTATTACATCAATTGAAACATCAGAAGAACCCCGGGTTAAAACCCAGCTTGGCGAGTTTAACAGAGTGCTCGGCGGGGGCGTCGTCAAAGGCTCACTCGTTTTAATCGGCGGCGATCCTGGTATCGGAAAGTCAACGTTATTACTGCAGGTTTCCGCTCAATTATCAGATTCATCGAACAGTGTGCTGTACATTTCGGGAGAAGAATCGGTAAAGCAAACGAAACTGAGAGCAGATCGTCTTGGCATTAATAGTCCGTCACTGCATGTTTTATCTGAAACCGATATGGAGTATATTTCGTCTGCTATACAAGAGATGAATCCAGCGTTTGTCGTTGTAGACTCTATTCAAACGGTTTACCAAAGCGACATTACATCGGCTCCGGGCAGTGTGTCACAGGTCAGAGAATGTACCGCTGAGCTGATGAAAATTGCAAAAACAAAAGGTATTCCGATTTTTATCGTAGGGCACGTGACGAAGGAAGGGTCGATTGCAGGGCCGAGACTGTTGGAGCATATGGTCGACACTGTTTTATATTTTGAAGGGGAACGTCACCATACGTTCCGTATTTTGCGGGCTGTAAAAAACCGTTTTGGTTCTACAAATGAAATGGGCATTTTTGAAATGCGCGAAGAGGGGCTCACTGAGGTTTTGAATCCTTCAGAAATTTTCTTAGAAGAACGTTCAGCGGGATCCGCAGGCTCAAGCATAACTGCTTCTATGGAGGGCACAAGACCGATTCTCGTTGAAATCCAGGCGCTCATCTCGCCAACAAGCTTTGGCAATCCGCGGCGTATGGCAACAGGAATAGACCATAACAGGGTTTCGCTGTTAATGGCTGTGTTAGAAAAAAGAGTTGGGCTGCTGCTGCAAAATCAGGATGCTTATTTGAAAGTAGCCGGCGGCGTAAAGCTTGATGAACCGGCAATTGATCTTGCCATTGCGATCAGTATCGCGTCCAGCTTTAGAGATACACCTCCAAATCCTGCAGATTGTTTTATAGGAGAAGTGGGATTAACCGGAGAAGTCCGCCGGGTTTCAAGAATTGAACAACGTGTGAAAGAAGCGGCTAAGCTTGGTTTTACACGCATGATCATACCCGCGGCAAATCTGGATGGATGGACAAAACCAAAAGGGATTGAGGTTATCGGAGTAGCAAATGTTGCAGAGGCGCTTCGTACTTCATTAGGAGGATAATAGATGGAAAAAGAGAAAAAAGGGGCGAAACACGAGTTAGACCTGTCATCTATATTGCAGTTTGTTGCTCCGGGTACACCGCTCAGAGCAGGGATGGAAAACGTCTTGAGAGCAAATACAGGCGGTCTGATTGTTGTTGGATATAATGATAAAGTAAAAGAAGTGGTGGACGGCGGCTTTCACATAAACACGGCTTTTTCTCCGGCTCATTTGTATGAGCTAGCTAAAATGGATGGAGCGATCATTTTAAGTGATTCAGGTCAAAAGATTCTCTACGCCAATACACAGCTGATGCCAGATGCCACAATTTCTTCGTCAGAAACAGGAATGCGGCACCGTACTGCCGAAAGAGTAGCTAAGCAAACTGGCTGTCTCGTGATTGCTATTTCTGAAAGAAGAAATGTTATAACGTTATATCAGGAAAACATGAAGTATACACTAAAAGACATAGGATTTATTTTAACCAAAGCGAACCAAGCTATTCAAACACTTGAAAAGTATAAGACAATCCTCGACAAAACGATTAACGCACTGAATGCATTAGAGTTTGAGGAGCTTGTTACCTTCAGTGATGTCTTGTCTGTCATGCATCGTTATGAAATGGTGCTGAGAATCAAAAATGAAATCAACATGTATATCAAAGAGCTGGGAACAGAAGGACATCTGATCAAGCTGCAAGTCATTGAATTGATTACGGATATGGAAGAAGAGGCCGCTTTATTTATTAAGGATTATGTGAAAGAAAAGATTAAAGATCCGTTTGTTCTCTTGAAAGAGCTGCAGGATATGTCCAGTTATGATCTGCTGGATGATTCCATTGTGTATAAGCTGCTCGGTTATCCGGCTTCTACAAATCTTGATGATTATGTATTGCCTAGAGGATACAGGCTGTTAAATAAGATACCGCGTCTTCCGATGCCGATTGTTGAAAATGTTGTAGAAGCATTTGGAGTCCTACCAAGGATTATTGAGGCGAGTGCAGAAGAATTAGATGAAGTTGAGGGAATCGGTGAAGTACGAGCCCAAAAAATCAAAAAAGGATTAAAACGCCTGCAAGAGAAGCATTATTTAGACAGACAGCTGTGATTTCGGTTAAAACCTTATGAATACGGGTATATTAATGTTGGTTTTTGTTTATTCTGATATTCGTAGGATGCATAAAATTTGTGAAAATAAAATGTAAAAAAGGAGGTGGGGGTATGTTAAAACGAATAGTTCAGGCGTTCTTCATTATCTTTGGCGGCGTTGTTGGTATATTTTTAATACCTGAATTGTTTGTACTGTTAAGTATACAGGACATACCTTTAATAACAAACGCATATACGTCTGCGGCAATAGGAGCAATTATCTTTTTTCTCATCAGTATATGGGGTACAGAATACGTTGTGAACTGGGTGAAGTGGATAGAGGATTCATTGTTAAAAGCGCCGGTTCCAGATTTGTTATTTGGGAGTCTTGGCCTGGTTTTTGGACTTATAATCGCTTATCTTATCGTAAATGTTATTCCTTTAGACAATATACCTTACCGCATATTCAGTACAATCATTCCTGTGTTTTTAGCGTTCTTCCTCGGTTATCTCGGCTTCCAGGTGGGCTTTAAGAAAAAGGATGAATTGATCAGTCTGTTTTCCATTTCTGCCAGAATGCAAAAGAAAAAAGGAACAGCGGATGAAGAACATGAGGTTCAGGACAAGAAGCTGAAAATTTTGGACACAAGTGTTATTATTGATGGAAGAATAGCAGATATTTGTCAGACTGGGTTTTTAGAGGGGATTATCGTGATTCCGCAGTTTGTCCTTGAGGAATTGCAGCATATTGCTGATTCTTCAGATGTTTTAAAACGAAACAGAGGACGACGCGGTCTTGATATCCTGAACCGCATTCAGAAAGAATTAGACATTGAAGTTGAAATTTATGAAGGCGACTTTGAAGATATTCAGGAGGTTGACAGCAAGCTCGTCAAACTCGCTAAGCTGACATCCGGGGTCGTCGTGACGAATGATTTTAATCTAAATAAAGTATGCGAGCTTCAGAAGGTAGCAGTATTAAACATTAATGACCTTGCCAATGCGGTCAAGCCTGTTGTGCTTCCTGGCGAGGAAATGAATGTTCAGGTCATTAAGGACGGGAAAGAGCATAATCAGGGAGTTGCCTACTTGGATGACGGTACGATGATTGTCGTTGAAGAAGGACGCAATTATATCGGCAAGCATATTGATGTACTCGTTACAAGTGTGCTGCAAACAGCAGCGGGACGAATGATTTTTGCTAAGCCCAAGCTGTTGGAGAAGGCGCTGTAAAGGGAGAAAAAACAATGAGTTATGATGTGGTGATTCCTGCAGCCGGACAGGGAAAACGGATGAAGGCAGGGAGAAATAAACTGTTCATTGAGCTGAAAGGAGACCCGGTGATCATTCACACATTAAGAGTGTTTGACAGCCACCGGCCGTGCGAAAAAATCATTTTGGTGATTAATGAGCGTGAGCGGGAGCACTTTCAGCAATTGCTGACCGATTATCCGTTTCAAACTGCTATTGAGCTTGTTGCAGGCGGAGATGAGCGCCAGCACAGTGTTTATAAAGGGCTGAAAGCCGTGAAACAAGAAAAGATAGTCCTTGTTCACGACGGCGCCCGGCCTTTTATAAAGCATGAACAAATTGACGAACTGATCGCTGAAGCGGAACAGGCAGGAGCGGCCATCCTCGCTGTCCCGGTAAAAGATACGATTAAACGCGTTCAAGATTTACAAGTCTGTGAGACGATTGAACGTTCAAGCTTGTGGGCTGTCCAAACGCCACAAGCTTTTCGTCTTTCTTTATTGATGAAGGCCCACGCTGAGGCGGAGTATAGGGGATTTTTAGGGACGGATGACGCCAGCCTCGTTGAAGAGATGGAAGGCGGTTCGGTCCGCGTTGTAGAAGGCAGCTATACAAATATTAAGCTGACGACACCAGACGATTTAACGTCAGCTGGAGCTATCATGGAATCAGAAAGTAGGAATAATCATGTTTAGAATTGGACAAGGCTTTGATGTGCATCAATTAGTGGAGGGCCGCCCTCTTATTATTGGCGGAATTGAAATCCCGTATGAAAAAGGGCTGCTCGGCCATTCTGATGCAGACGTATTGCTGCATACCGTCGCTGACGCCTGCCTCGGGGCTGTTGGAGAAGGCGACATCGGCAAGCATTTTCCTGATACTGATCCTGAGTTCAAGGATGCAGATTCTTTCAAATTACTTCAGCATGTCTGGGGGATCGTGAAACAGAAGGGGTATGTTCTTGGAAACATTGACTGCACCATCATTGCACAGAAGCCAAAGATGCTCCCGTACATAGAAGATATGAGAAAAAGAATTGCTGAAGGGCTTGAGGCGGACGTTTCTCAAGTAAATGTAAAAGCAACAACGACAGAAAAGCTTGGATTCACAGGCCGAGCGGAAGGAATAGCGGCTCAAGCGACAGTACTGATACAAAAAGGCTAACTTGCTTTGATGCAGGGTCTATTTGGTGGTAGAATAGATTCATACATTTTTGCCTGAGGCCATACATGACATGAAAGGAAGTATTTGAAAATGGGAAACGAAGTACGCGTCCGTTATGCACCGAGTCCAACCGGACATTTGCATATTGGAAATGCCAGAACGGCGCTTTTTAATTATTTATTTGCCCGCAATCAAGGCGGTAAGTTTATTATTCGTGTTGAGGACACTGATAAAAAGCGCAATATTGAGGGCGGAGAACAGAGCCAGCTTAATTATTTGAAATGGCTTGGTATTGACTGGGATGAGAGTGTGGATGTCGGCGGTGAGTACGGCCCATACCGTCAGTCAGAGCGTAACGATATCTATAAAGTGTACTATGAAGAGCTTCTTGAAAAAGGGCTTGCTTATAAATGTTACTGTACGGAAGAAGAGCTTGAAAAAGAGCGTGAAGAACAAATTGCCCGCGGAGAAATGCCGCGTTATTCCGGAAAACACAGAAATCTGACTCAGGAAGAACAGGAGAAATTTATTGCTGAAGGCAGAAAGCCAAGTATTCGTTTCCGTGTGCCGGAAGGAAAAATCATTGCCTTCAACGATATCGTAAAAGGCGAAATTTCATTCGAATCAGATGGCATTGGCGACTTTGTTATTGTGAAAAAGGACGGAACGCCGACTTACAACTTCGCGGTAGCTATTGATGACTACTTAATGAAAATGACACACGTGCTGCGCGGTGAGGATCATATTTCTAACACACCGAAACAGATTATGATTTTTCAAGCATTCGGATGGGATATTCCTCAGTTCGGACACATGACGCTGATCGTAAATGAAAGCCGTAAAAAGCTCAGCAAACGCGATGAGTCCATTATTCAATTTATCGAGCAGTATAAAGAGCTTGGCTACTTGCCGGAAGCGCTGTTCAACTTTATCGGCCTGCTTGGCTGGTCACCGGTTGGAGAAGAAGAGCTATTCACAAAAGAACAGTTTATTGACATTTTTGATGTAAACCGTTTATCTAAATCACCAGCTTTGTTTGATATGCATAAGCTAAAATGGGTTAACAACCAATACGTGAAGAAGCTGGATCTTGATCAGGTTGTTGAACTGACGCTTCCGCATTTGCAAAAAGCCGGCAAAGTTGGCGCTGAGCTTTCTGCTGAAGAACAAGAATGGGTTCGTAAACTGATTTCCCTGTATCATGAGCAATTAAGCTACGGTGCGGAAATTGTTGAGTTGACTGATTTGTTCTTTACGGATGAGATCGAGTATAATCAAGAAGCAAAAGCTGTTCTGGAAGAGGAACAGGTTCCTGAAGTGCTCAGCACATTCGCTGCGAAGCTTGAAGAGCTTGAGGAGTTCACTCCGGATAACATCAAAGCATCAATCAAAGCAGTACAGAAAGAAACTGGTCATAAAGGGAAAAAACTGTTTATGCCGATCCGTGTTGCTGTAACAGGGCAAACTCACGGTCCGGAACTGCCGCAATCAATTGAATTGATCGGTAAAGAAACTGCAATTCAGCGTTTAAAAAATATCTAAATAAACGATTGTTGACAGGGAAGAGTATAAAGCTTTAGGCCATTACAGAAAGGATCTTCATTGGCTGAGAGAGATCCATGAGCCGGGTTTTAGAAGTGCGCCCTTAAGACCTCTGAAGAACATTTTTCGAAATCAGTATTCAAAGGCGGCCGCCGCCGTTACAGGCTGAAGTTGGGAGAGCAGAAGTCTGCTTTTCAAACAGAGTGGAACCGCGCGGTTTAAGCGTCTCTGTCATGTTTTCATGCAGAGGCGCTTTTTTTATTGGGTGAAGAGGAAATCAAATAGAGAAGTGGGGGGAAGCATGTGTTTTTTAGAATGCTCAAAGAAGACATTGATACAGTGTTCGATCAAGATCCAGCAGCAAGAAGTTATTTTGAAGTGATTTTAACTTATTCCGGTTTACATGCTATATGGGCGCATCGGATTGCACATGCTTTATATAAACGAAAATTTTATTTCCTTGCACGCCTTATATCTCAGGTAAGCCGATTTTTTACCGGGATCGAAATCCACCCCGGCGCTACGATCGGGAGAAGATTTTTCATAGACCACGGCATGGGGGTTGTCATTGGGGAGACATGTGAAATCGGCAATAACGTAACCGTTTTTCAGGGGGTTACCCTCGGGGGAACGGGGAAAGAAAAGGGAAAAAGGCACCCAACGATTAAAGATGACGCATTGATAGCCACAGGTGCTAAAGTGCTCGGTTCAATTACTGTCGGTGAAGGCTCAAAGATTGGAGCTGGTTCAGTAGTGCTGCACGATGTTCCTGATTTTTCAACAGTTGTCGGCATCCCTGGGCGGGTCGTTGTACAAAATGGCAAGAAAGTAAGACGCGATTTAAATCATCAGGATTTGCCCGATCCGGTTGCTGATCGCTTTAAGTCTTTGGAACAGCAGATTTTAGAGCTGAAGGCAGAACTTGAAGACAGAAAAGAAAGGATCAATCAAAAATGACAATCACTCTTTATAATACATTGACTAGACAGAAGGAAACATTCGTTCCTCTTGAAGAGGGAAAAGTGAAAATGTACGTGTGCGGACCGACAGTTTACAATTACATTCATATCGGTAACGCTCGTCCGGCTATCGTATACGATACGGTTCGAAACTATCTGGAGTATAAAGGCTATGATGTGCAGTACGTCTCTAACTTCACAGACGTAGACGATAAATTAATTAAAGCGGCAAATGAACTCGGTGAGGATGTACCTGCCATTTCAGAGCGTTTTATTAAAGCATACTTTGAAGATGTAGGTGCGCTCGGCTGCCGAAAAGCAGACCTTCATCCGCGAGTGATGGAAAACATGGATGCGATTATCGACTTCGTAGATCAGCTCGTGAAAAAGGGCTACGCTTATGAATCAGAAGGTGACGTTTATTTCAAAACAAGAGCATTTGAAGGGTACGGAAAGCTTTCTCAGCAATCAATTGATGAACTGAGATCAGGTGCACGCATCCGGGTCGGCGAGAAAAAAGAAGATGCTCTTGATTTCGCGCTGTGGAAAGCAGCAAAAGAAGGAGAAATCTCTTGGGATAGCCCTTGGGGAAAAGGTCGTCCGGGCTGGCACATTGAATGCTCAGCGATGGTGAAAAAGTATCTGGGTGACCAGATTGATATCCATGCGGGCGGACAGGATTTAACGTTCCCACACCATGAAAACGAAATTGCACAATCTGAGGCGCTGACAGGCAAAACGTTTGCGAAGTACTGGCTCCATAATGGCTATATCAATATTGATAATGAAAAAATGTCAAAATCACTGGGCAACTTTGTGCTTGTGCATGACATCATTAAACAGCATGATCCGCAGCTTTTGAGATTCTTTATGCTTTCTGTTCATTATCGTCATCCGATTAACTATTCAGAAGAGCTTCTGGAAAATACAAAAAGTGCGTTTAACCGTTTAAAAACGGCGTATAGCAACCTTCAGCACCGTCTGAACAGCAGTACGAATTTAACGGAAGATGACGATCAATGGCTGGAGAAGGTCGAAGAGCACCGCAAAGCATTCGAAGAAGCGATGGACGATGACTTTAATACGGCAAATGCGATCTCTGTCTTGTTCGACTTAGCGAAGCATGCCAATTATTATCTTCAGAAAGATCATACTGCTGATCATGTAATTACGGCGTTTATCGAGATGTTTGACCGTATTGTGTCTGTCCTCGGTTTTTCATTAGGCGAGCAGGAACTTCTCGATCAAGAGATTGAAGACTTAATCGAAAAAAGAAATGAAGCACGCCGAAATCGCGATTTTGCACTGTCAGATCAGATCCGCGACCAGCTGAAAAGCATGAATATCATTCTTGAAGATACAGCTCAAGGCACTCGCTGGAAACGGGGAGAATAACGGATGCTTGATTTTGAAACGATAAAAGATTCAAAGCAGCTTAACGGTCTTGCGCTTGCTTATATAGGTGATGCCATTTTTGAAGTGTATGTAAGGCATCACCTGCTTAAGCAGGGTTTTACCAAACCAAATGATCTTCATAAGAAATCAAGCCGGATCGTGTCGGCAAAGTCACAGGCTGAGATCCTATTCTTTCTGCAGGATCAATCATTTTTTACGGAAGAAGAGGAAGCGGTGCTGAAAAGAGGCAGAAATGCCAAGTCGGGAACGACACCTAAAAATACAGATGTTCAGACGTACCGATACAGTACAGCATTTGAAGCGCTGCTGGGTCACCTTTTTCTAGAGAAAAAAGAGGAAAGACTTAGTCAGCTCGTTGCCGAAGCTATACAATTTGGGACGTCAGGGAGGAAAACAAATGAGTCAGCAACATGATTACGTCATAGGGAAAAATGCAGTGATCGAGACGTTAAAATCAGATCGTAAGCTGTATAAGCTGTGGATGGCGGAAAACACCGTAAAGGGACAAGCACAGCAGGTGATTGAGCTTGCGAAAAAGCAGGGAATCACGATTCAATATGTCCCGAGAAAAAAACTCGATCAAATGGTGACAGGGCAGCATCAAGGCGTAGTGGCACAAGTTGCAGCGTATGAATATGCAGAACTGGACGATTTATATAAAGCAGCCGAAGAAAGAAATGAACAGCCTTTCTTCCTCATTTTGGACGAGCTTGAAGACCCTCATAATCTCGGTTCCATTATGAGAACAGCTGATGCGGTCGGCGCACATGGCATTGTGATTCCAAAACGGAGAGCTGTCGGGCTGACAACAACAGTGGCAAAAGCTTCAACAGGGGCAATTGAGCACATCCCTGTAGCGAGAGTCACCAATTTAGCACGGACGTTAGAAGAAATGAAAGAGCGGGGTATCTGGGTAGTCGGAACGGATGCATCCGCGCGTGAGGATTACCGCAATATGGACGGCAATATGCCTTTGGCTTTAGTCATTGGAAGTGAAGGAAAAGGGATGGGCCGCCTTGTTAAAGAAAAGTGTGATTTTCTCATTAAACTCCCGATGGCTGGGAAGGTAACTTCACTGAATGCATCTGTCGCGGCTGGTCTTTTGATGTATGAAGTCTACCGGAAACGAAACCCTCTGGGAGAATAAAGACCCATGGATATCCTGTTAGTAGACGGATACAACATGATTGGAGCCTGGCCGCAGCTGAAGGATTTAAAAGCGAACAGTTTTGAAGAGGCGAGAGACGTACTGATTCAGAAAATGGCGGAATATCAATCGTATACAGGAAACAGGGTTATTGTTGTTTTTGACGCGCATCTCGTAAAAGGGCTTGAGAAAAAACAGACCAACCACAGAGTTGAAGTGATTTTTACAAAAGAAAATGAGACGGCTGATGAGCGGATAGAAAAGCTTGCTCAGGCTTTGAATAATATTGCGACTCAAATTCATGTTGCAACCTCTGACTATACTGAGCAGTGGGCGATTTTCGGACAGGGGGCATTGCGGAAATCGGCCCGGGAGCTTTTGAGAGAGGTAGAAGCGATTGAAAGGCGAATAGAGAGACGGGTCAGAAAAATCACTTCCGAAAAGCCGGCGGGTAAAATTGCTTTATCGGAAGAGGTTTTGAAAACGTTTGAAAAGTGGAGGCGGGGAGACTTAGATTAAGTTGACGCTTTTTTGCCCAATACTGTATAATATTTCTATCTACGTGCGCCGGGGGGATCGGAGTGAATCTACAGAACAACAAGGGAAAATTCAACAAAGAGCAGTTTTGCCAGTTGGAGGACGAGCAGGTCATTGAAAAGGTTCATGTTGGGGACAGTGATGCGTTAGATTACTTGATTACGAAGTACCGAAACTTTGTTCGGGCAAAAGCAAGATCTTATTTTTTAATAGGAGCAGATAGAGAAGATATTGTTCAAGAAGGTATGATAGGCCTCTATAAGTCTATTCGTGACTTCAAAGAGGACAAGCTTACCTCTTTCAAAGCTTTCGCAGAATTATGTATTACCCGCCAAATTATTACCGCAATAAAGACAGCTACTCGCCAGAAACACATTCCTTTGAATTCCTACGTCTCATTAGATAAACCGATTTTTGATGAAGAATCAGACCGAACGCTGCTTGATGTCATTTCAGGAGCGAAAACCTTAAATCCTGAGGAAATGATCATTAATCAGGAAGAATTTGATGACATTGAAATGAAAATGGGAGAACTATTAAGTGATTTAGAGAGAAAAGTACTCGTCTTATATCTCGACGGGAGAAGTTACCAAGAGATTTCCGATGAACTGAACCGGCATGTGAAATCGATCGACAATGCCCTTCAGCGTGTGAAACGCAAGCTGGAGAAGTACTTGGAAATTCGCGAAATCAGTTTGTAATAGGGATTTATGTTATATTGACAGTATTTTTCTGACTGTGATATGTTACTAAAGATAAGAACTAATGTCTATTTAGAAAAAGGTGTAATGACATGAGAAAAAAGATTACGCTAGCATGCAAGACATGCGGAAACCGTAATTATACGACAATGAAGAGCTCTGCATCAGCGGCTGAGCGATTAGAAGTAAAGAAATACTGCAGTACTTGCAATTCACATACAGCTCATCTTGAAACAAAATAGTGTTTGCGCTTTTAAATTGTGGAGGTCTTTTACATGCGTATTATGAGATTCTTTAAAGATGTTGGGAAAGAAATGAAAAAGGTAAGCTGGCCTAAAGGAAAAGAGTTAACGCGTTATACCATTACGGTGATTTCAACAGTTATCTTTTTTATTCTCTTTTTTGCCCTCCTTGACACAGGAATTTCTCAATTAATTCGTTTAATAGTTGAATAATGATCAGCAATACGTGCTATAATAGATCATAATATCACTTGCCAAAACCCGTTCAGCGGGTTTTTTATTGTGGCTTAAAAAGAAAGTTATCATAGGTTTGCCGCCTATTTTTTGAAGCGTTATGGTAATTCATTAAAAACCAAATGCGGGGAGGGAAGGACTGGAGAGTCCTGAAGAGAATGGAAAAGAATTGGTATGTTGTTCACACGTACTCTGGTTATGAGAATAAAGTAAAAGCCAACTTGGAAAAACGTGTTGAATCAATGGGGATGCAGGATAAAATTTTCCGTGTAGTCGTACCTGAAGAAGAAGAAACGGATATCAAAAACGGCAAGAAAAAAGTCGTGAAAAAGAAAGTGTTCCCTGGTTATGTACTTGTTGAAATTGTAATGACAGACGACTCTTGGTATGTTGTCCGCAACACGCCGGGCGTTACTGGATTCGTAGGATCTGCCGGCTCTGGCTCAAAACCGACGCCGCTGCTTCCGGGCGAAGCGGAAACCATTCTGAAGAGAATGGGCATGGACGAACGCAAAACGGACATTGACTTTGAACTGAAAGAGACAGTGAAAGTGATAGATGGACCTTTTGCCAACTTTACTGGATCAATTGAAGAGATTGATTATGATAAAAGCAAGGTCAAAGTTTTCGTTAATATGTTCGGTCGTGAAACACCGGTTGAACTGGAATTTACCCAAATCGACAAATTGTAATGTGAAAAAACTTGAAATTGCTATATATAAATGATAATATAGCAAAGGTACGTCTTGGACTTATCCAAGGCAGCTAGCTTGATATTTCGTCATTCATATAAAGAATGAAACCTTGAGTGGGAGGGTTTACCCTATTACCACATCACGGACTTAAGGAGGTGTGTCTCGTGGCTAAAAAAGTAGTAAAAGTTGTAAAATTGCAAATTCCTGCTGGAAAAGCTAACCCAGCACCACCAGTTGGACCTGCACTTGGTCAAGCCGGTGTTAACATCATGGGATTCTGTAAGGAGTTTAACGCTCGTACAGCTGACCAAGCTGGTTTAATCATTCCTGTTGAAATTTCGGTTTACGAAGACCGTTCATTTACATTTATTACAAAAACTCCACCTGCTGCAGTATTGCTTAAAAAAGCAGCTGGAATTGAGTCTGGTTCTGGTGAACCAAACCGTAATAAAGTGGCAACCGTTAAGCGCGATAAAGTACGCGAAATCGCTGAAACGAAAATGCCTGACTTAAACGCAGCAGACGTTGAAGCGGCAATGCGCATGGTTGAAGGTACTGCACGCAGTATGGGTATTGTAATCGAGGATTAATTTGTTTCTTGTCGGGTTGCGAGTTTTCACAAGTTCGCAACCCTTATTCGTGGGAGGTTATTCCGCTATAACCACATAAGGAGGAAATTTTAAAATGGCTAAAAAAGGTAAAAAGTACGCAGAAGCTGCTAAGCTTGTAGATCGTGCGAAAGCTTACGATGTTTCTGAAGCAGTAGCTCTCGTTAAAAAAACAAACACAGCTAAATTCGACGCTACAGTTGAAGTTGCATTCCGTCTAGGGGTTGACCCTCGTAAAAACGACCAGCAAATCCGCGGAGCAGTTGTGCTTCCAAACGGAACTGGTAAAACTCAGCGCGTTCTCGTTTTCGCAAAAGGCGAAAAAGCGAAAGAAGCTGAAGCTGCTGGTGCAGATTACGTTGGAGATACTGACTACATCAACAAAATTCAACAAGGCTGGTTCGATTTCGATGTAATCGTAGCTACACCTGACATGATGGGTGAAGTTGGTAAAATCGGTCGTGTGCTTGGACCAAAAGGTTTAATGCCAAACCCTAAAACTGGTACAGTTACTTTCGAAGTTGAAAAAGCAATCGGCGAAATCAAAGCTGGTAAAGTTGAATACCGCGTTGATAAAGCTGGAAACATCCATGTTCCTATCGGTAAAGTTTCTTTCGAGGATGAAAAACTTGTTGAGAACTTCACAACAATGTATGATACTATCCTGAAAGCAAAACCTGCTGCAGCGAAAGGTGTTTACGTGAAAAACGTTGCTGTAACTTCTACTATGGGACCTGGTGTCAAAGTAGACGCTTCAACTTTCAACGTAAAATAATATTGACATGACATCAACATTCTGATATGATTCAAAATGTTGTAAAATATAATATATCATTTATACCGTAGACAGTAGGGGCTTAACGGCTTAATATCCTACCGAGGTGTATATTATCACAGCTATTACGTTACGTATGCTTGTATATACAGCCTCCATGTCTCATGGAGGCTTTTTATATGGAATCCGTCGTCTCAGTCGTGATCACCTAACGGTATAAGTGTTACACAAGAATCTACAGGAGGTGTAACCATGAGCAGCGCAATTGAAACAAAAAAAGTTGTTGTTGAAGAAATTACTTCTAAATTAAAAGAAAGCAAATCAACGATCATCGTTGATTACCGCGGACTTAACGTTTCTGAAGTAACAGAACTTCGTAAACAGCTTCGTGAAGCTAACGTTGAGTTCAAAGTTTACAAAAACACAATGACTCGCCGTGCGGTTGAACAAGCTGAACTTGATGGTTTGAATGATGTCTTAACTGGACCGAATGCAATTGCATTCAGTACTGAGGATGTTGTCGCTCCAGCTAAAGTTCTTAACGAGTTTGCTAAACAGCATGAAGCTCTTGAAATCAAAGCTGGCGTTATCGAAGGTAAAGTTTCTACTGTTGAAGAAGTGAAAGCTCTTGCTGAACTTCCATCACGCGAAGGCTTGCTTTCTATGTTGCTTAGCGTACTTCAAGCTCCAGTTCGCAACCTTGCTCTTGCTGCAAAAGCTGTGGCAGATCAAAAGGAAGAACAAGGCGCTTAATCTAATCAGTTTTTAAAAATCAAAACAAATGGAGGAATTACAAATGGCTTTAAATATCGAAGAAATCATTGCTTCCGTTAAAGAAGCAACTGTACTTGAATTGAACGACCTAGTAAAAGCAATCGAAGAAGAATTTGGCGTAACTGCTGCTGCTCCTGTAGCTGTAGCTGGCGGAGCTGCTGCAGGCGGAGCTGCTGAAGAGCAAAGCGAATTCGACCTTATCCTTGCTGGTGCAGGTTCTCAAAAAATCAAAGTTATCAAAGTTGTACGTGAAATCACTGGTCTTGGCTTGAAAGAAGCTAAAGAACTTGTTGATAACACTCCAAAACCACTTAAAGAAGGTATTGCTAAAGAAGAAGCTGAAGAGCTTAAAGCTAAACTTGAAGAAGTTGGCGCTTCTGTAGAAGTTAAGTAATCTTCACTTACCTGTAGGGGAAGCTCGCTTTTATGAGGCGAGCTTTTTCTTTGCCATTCTTTAAGACATGACAAAAGGAGGTTGTAATAATGAGTGAGCACTATTATTCAGAAAAACCTTCAGTAAAAAGCAACAAGCAAACCTGGTCTTTTAGGCTTCGTAATAAAGATTTCAAGTTTACAAGCGACAGCGGGGTTTTTTCTAAAAAGGAAGTTGATTTTGGATCCCGTCTGCTGATTGATTCTTTTGAAGAGCCTGAAGTTGAGGGCAGCATTCTGGATGTAGGCTGCGGGTATGGCCCGATTGGTCTATCGCTGGCCAGCGACTTTAAAGACCGGACCATCCACATGATTGACGTTAATGAGAGAGCTGTAGAGCTATCAAATGAAAATGCGGAACAAAACGGAATAACAAACGTTAAGATTTATCAGAGTGATATGTTTTCAAACGTTGATTCTGCTCAAACATTTGCTTCTATTCTTACAAATCCCCCAATCCGAGCCGGAAAAAAAGTTGTCCATGCTATCTTTGAGAAAAGCGCTGAACACTTAAAAGCTTCAGGTGAGTTGTGGATCGTCATACAGAAAAAGCAAGGCGCGCCTTCTGCCATTGAAAAGCTCGAGGAACTGTTCGATGAAGTTTCTGTCGTTCAAAAAAAGAAAGGCTATTATATCATAAAAGCAAAAAAAGTTTGACTCGGTATTTTAGCTATGTTAATATTATAAAATGCCAATGTATATATTTTGCTTGATATGATGAATTGTCAATATCTATGTATAAATTATACAAGTATGGAAATGCTAATAAAATCGGTATTTGTTTTTTGGATGTGGTTTTCTTAATTAGAAACCCTTTTTTCTTTTGTCTTGTAAAAGCATTTTCTTTCTTTGAAAAGAAATGCTTATTACACATATAATACGCATGATTTGAGGGGTGAATCAGTTGACAGGTCAACTAGTTCAGTATGGACGACACCGCCAGCGCAGAAGCTATGCTCGCATTAGCGAAGTGTTAGAATTACCAAATCTCATTGAAATTCAAACCTCTTCTTATCAGTGGTTTCTTGATGAGGGTCTTAGAGAGATGTTTCAAGACATATCACCAATTGAGGATTTCACTGGTAACCTCTCTCTTGAGTTCATTGATTATAGTTTAGGTGAGCCTAAATATCCTGTAGAGGAATCAAAAGAACGTGATGTGACTTACTCAGCTCCGCTAAGAGTGAAGGTTCGTTTAATTAACAAAGAAACTGGAGAGGTAAAAGACCAAGATGTCTTCATGGGTGATTTCCCGATTATGACAGATACAGGTACTTTTATCATTAACGGTGCGGAACGCGTTATCGTTTCCCAGCTTGTTCGGTCTCCAAGTGTATATTTCAGTGGTAAAGTAGACAAAAACGGTAAAAAAGGTTTTACCGCAACTGTCATTCCAAACCGTGGCGCATGGTTAGAATACGAAACTGATGCGAAAGATGTTGTTTATGTCCGCATTGATCGCACACGTAAGTTGCCGGTTACGGTTCTTTTGCGTGCTCTCGGCTTCGGTTCCGATCAAGAGATTCTTGATCTCGTAGGAGAGAACGAGTACCTGCGAAATACGCTTGATAAAGATAACACAGAAAACAGCGACAAAGCGTTGCTCGAAATTTACGAGCGTCTCCGTCCTGGAGAGCCGCCTACAGTAGAAAATGCGAAAAGCTTGCTTGATTCTCGTTTCTTTGATCCGAAACGATACGATCTTGCCAATGTAGGACGCTATAAAATTAATAAAAAACTTCATATTAAGAATCGCCTCTTTAATCAGAGACTTGCTGAAACGCTTGTTGACCCTGAAACAGGAGAAATCCTGGCTGAAAAAGGTCAGATTCTAGATAGAAGAACACTAGATAAAGTACTGCCATACTTAGAAAACGGAATCGGTTTCAGAAAGCTGTATCCGAATGGCGGTGTTGTTGAAGATGAAGTAACTCTTCAATCGATTAAAATCTTTGCTCCGACTGATCAAGAAGGAGAACAGGTTATTAATGTAATCGGCAATGCTTACATTGAAGAAGAGATTAAAAACATTACGCCTGCTGATATTATTTCTTCTATCAGCTACTTCTTCAACTTGCTGCACGGAGTAGGCGACACAGATGATATCGATCATCTTGGAAACCGCCGTTTGCGTTCTGTAGGTGAGCTTCTCCAAAACCAATTCCGTATCGGTTTAAGCCGTATGGAGCGTGTGGTTCGTGAGAGAATGTCAATTCAAGATACGAATACAATCACACCTCAGCAGTTGATCAATATTCGTCCTGTTATTGCGTCCATTAAAGAGTTCTTTGGAAGCTCTCAGCTTTCTCAATTCATGGACCAGACGAACCCGCTTGCTGAATTAACGCATAAGCGACGTCTGTCAGCATTAGGACCGGGCGGATTGACACGTGAGCGTGCCGGAATGGAAGTGCGTGACGTTCACTACTCCCACTATGGCCGTATGTGTCCGATTGAAACGCCTGAAGGCCCGAACATCGGTTTGATCAACTCACTTTCATCATATGCAAAAGTAAACCGTTTTGGCTTTATCGAAACGCCATATCGCCGCGTTGACCCTGAAACAGGGAAGGTAACGGGAAGAATCGATTACTTAACTGCTGATGAAGAGGATAACTATGTTGTCGCTCAAGCGAACGCTCGTCTTGATGACGAAGGCGCATTTATTGATGACAGCATCGTAGCCCGTTTCCGCGGGGAGAACACCGTTGTTTCCAGAAACCGTGTAGATTACATGGATGTATCGCCTAAGCAGGTTGTTTCTGCCGCGACAGCATGTATCCCGTTCCTAGAAAACGATGACTCCAACCGTGCCCTCATGGGAGCGAACATGCAGCGTCAGGCTGTGCCTTTGATGCAGCCTGAAGCGCCATTCGTAGGAACTGGTATGGAATACGTATCAGGTAAAGACTCTGGTGCCGCTGTTATTTGTAAACACCCTGGTATCGTTGAACGCGTAGAAGCGAAAAACGTTTGGGTTCGCCGTTATGAAGAAGTCGACGGTCAAAAAGTAAAAGGAAACCTGGATAAATACAGCTTGCTGAAATTTGTCCGCTCTAACCAAGGTACGTGCTACAACCAGCGTCCGATCGTAAGTGTCGGCGATGAAGTGGTAAAAGGAGAAATCCTTGCTGACGGTCCTTCTATGGAGCTTGGTGAACTTGCACTTGGCCGTAACGTAATGGTCGGCTTCATGACATGGGATGGCTACAACTATGAGGATGCCATCATTATGAGTGAACGCCTTGTGAAGGATGATGTTTATACATCTATCCACATCGAAGAATACGAATCAGAAGCACGTGATACTAAACTTGGACCTGAAGAAATCACTCGCGATATTCCAAACGTCGGTGAAGATGCGCTTCGCAATCTTGATGACCGCGGAATTATCCGTATTGGGGCTGAAGTAAAAGACGGAGATCTTCTTGTTGGTAAAGTAACGCCTAAAGGCGTAACTGAACTGACTGCAGAAGAACGCCTGCTTCACGCTATCTTTGGTGAAAAAGCCCGCGAGGTTCGTGATACTTCACTTCGTGTGCCTCACGGCGGCGGTGGAATTATCCACGACGTTAAAGTCTTCAACCGTGAAGATGGAGACGAACTTCCTCCAGGTGTTAACCAGTTAGTACGCGTATATATCGTTCAGAAACGTAAGATTTCTGAAGGGGATAAAATGGCCGGTCGTCACGGTAACAAAGGTGTTATCTCTAAGATTCTTCCTGAAGAGGATATGCCTTACCTTCCTGACGGCACACCAATTGATATCATGCTTAACCCGCTGGGCGTACCATCACGTATGAACATCGGGCAGGTATTGGAGCTTCATATGGGTATGGCCGCTCGTTACCTCGGCATTCACATTGCATCTCCTGTATTTGATGGAGCGCGAGAAGAGGATGTTTGGGAAACACTTGAAGAAGCCGGCATGTCTCGTGACGCCAAAACAGTGCTTTACGACGGACGTACTGGAGAGCCATTTGATAACCGCGTATCTGTCGGTATCATGTACATGATCAAACTGGCTCACATGGTTGACGATAAACTTCACGCACGCTCTACGGGTCCTTACTCACTTGTTACACAGCAGCCTCTTGGCGGTAAAGCGCAATTTGGCGGACAGCGTTTCGGTGAGATGGAGGTATGGGCACTTGAAGCTTACGGTGCGGCTTACACTCTTCAAGAGATTCTGACTGTGAAGTCTGATGACGTGGTTGGACGTGTGAAAACATACGAAGCCATCGTTAAAGGCGATAATGTTCCTGAACCAGGTGTTCCGGAATCATTCAAAGTATTAATCAAAGAACTTCAAAGCTTAGGTATGGATGTCAAAATCCTTTCTGGTGATGAAGAAGAAATAGAAATGAGAGATTTAGAAGACGAAGAAGATGCGAAACAAGCTGATGGCCTGGCATTATCAGGTGATGAAGAGCCGGAAGAAACAGCATCTGCAGACGTCGAACGAGATGTAGTAACAAAAGAATAATCTCTAGTTATAAAGGCAAGTGACATCGGTTAATCCGAAGATAAAAAGGGAGGTAGGCCCCTTGCTAGATGTGAACAATTTTGAGTATATGAACATCGGTCTTGCTTCACCGGATAAAATCCGTTCATGGTCTTTTGGTGAAGTGAAAAAGCCTGAAACGATAAACTATCGTACGTTAAAACCTGAAAAGGACGGTCTATTCTGCGAACGCATTTTCGGACCGACTAAGGACTGGGAATGTCATTGCGGGAAGTACAAGCGAGTTCGTTATAAAGGCGTAGTTTGTGACCGCTGCGGAGTCGAAGTAACACGGGCTAAAGTCCGTCGTGAGAGAATGGGGCACATTGAACTGGCTGCCCCAGTTTCCCACATTTGGTATTTCAAAGGTATTCCAAGCCGTATGGGTCTTGTGCTGGATATGTCACCTCGTGCTTTAGAAGAAGTCATTTACTTTGCTTCTTACGTTGTAACTGATCCGGCAAACACACCGCTTGAAAAGAAACAGCTTCTGTCTGAAAAAGAATATCGTGCTTATCTTGATAAATACGGTAATAAGTTCCAAGCGTCTATGGGTGCAGAAGCGATTCATAAACTTCTTCAAGATATCGATCTTGTAAAAGAAGTTGATATGTTAAAAGAAGAGCTGAAAACTTCACAAGGACAGCGCCGTACACGTGCGATCAAACGTCTTGAAGTTTTAGAAGCCTTCCGTAACTCAGGAAACAAGCCTTCTTGGATGATCCTTGATGTGCTTCCTGTTATTCCTCCTGAGCTTAGACCGATGGTTCAGCTAGATGGCGGACGTTTTGCGACTTCTGATTTGAATGACCTTTATCGTCGTGTCATCAACCGTAACAATCGTTTGAAACGCCTTTTGGACCTTGGTGCGCCTAGCATCATTGTTCAAAACGAAAAGCGTATGCTTCAAGAGGCTGTCGATGCTTTAATTGACAACGGCCGCCGCGGACGTCCTGTAACAGGTCCTGGTAACAGACCGTTAAAATCTCTTTCTCACATGTTGAAAGGGAAGCAAGGCCGTTTCCGTCAAAACCTTCTTGGTAAACGTGTCGATTACTCTGGACGTTCTGTAATCGTCGTTGGTCCTCATTTGAAAATGTATCAATGCGGATTACCGAAGGAAATGGCGCTTGAACTTTTCAAACCTTTCGTTATGAAGGAGCTTGTTGAAAAAGGTCTTGCTCACAACATTAAGAGTGCGAAACGTAAAATTGAGCGCGTACAGCCTGAAGTATGGGATGTACTGGAATCAGTTATTAAGGAGCATCCGGTACTTCTGAACCGTGCCCCTACACTTCACAGATTAGGTATCCAAGCGTTTGAACCAACGCTAGTTGAAGGACGCGCAATCCGTCTTCACCCGCTCGTATGTACAGCTTACAACGCTGACTTTGACGGTGACCAAATGGCGGTTCACGTACCATTATCTGCTGAAGCTCAAGCTGAAGCACGCATCTTGATGCTTGCTGCTCAAAACATCTTGAACCCTAAAGATGGTAAACCGGTTGTAACACCGTCTCAGGATATGGTACTGGGTAACTATTACCTGACACTTGAGCGTGCCGGTGCTGTCGGTGAAGGTATGGTCTTCAAGAATACAGACGAAGCGCTTCTTGCTTATCAAAACGGGTATGTTCACCTTCATACGAGAGTAGCTGTTGCAGCTAACTCCCTTAAGAATGTGACATTTACCGAAGAACAGCGTTCAAAATTGTTAATTACAACTGTCGGTAAGCTTGTCTTCAATGAAATTCTTCCGGAATCATTCCCTTACATGAATGAACCAACGAAGAGCAACATTGAAGAGAAAACACCTGACCGTTTCTTCTTAGAAAAAGGTGCCGATGTTAAAGCTGTTATTGAACAGCAGCCAATCAATGCACCATTTAAAAAAGGAATTTTGGGTAAAATCATCGCGGAAATCTTTAAACGATTCCATATCACGGAAACGTCTAAAATGCTTGACCGCATGAAAAACCTAGGTTTCAAATATTCAACAAAAGCTGGTATTACAGTTGGGGTTTCTGACATCGTCGTACTCGATGATAAACAAGAAATTCTTGAGGAAGCGCAAAGCAAAGTTGATAACGTCATGAAGCAATTCCGACGTGGTCTAATCACTGAAGAAGAACGCTATGAGAGAGTTATCTCTATCTGGAGTGCTGCAAAAGACGTTATCCAAGGCAAACTGATGAAATCACTTGATGAGCTCAACCCGATCTACATGATGAGTGACTCTGGTGCCCGTGGTAACGCGTCTAACTTCACGCAGCTTGCCGGAATGCGCGGCCTGATGGCCAACCCGGCTGGACGTATCATTGAATTACCGATCAAATCAAGTTTCCGTGAAGGTCTGACAGTATTGGAGTACTTTATCTCCACTCACGGTGCGCGTAAAGGTCTTGCCGATACCGCCCTTAAAACTGCTGACTCAGGTTACCTTACACGCCGTCTCGTTGACGTTGCGCAGGATGTTATCATCCGTGAAACTGATTGCGGAACTGATCGAGGAATCCTTGCTAAGCCTCTTAAAGAAGGAACTGAAACAATTGAGCGCTTAGAAGAACGCTTAATCGGCCGTTTTGCACGAAAACAAGTGAAGCACCCTGAAACAGGTGAAGTGCTTGTAAACGAAAACGAACTGATCGATGAAGATAAAGCACTGGAGATTGTAGAAGCCGGTATTGAAGAAGTGTGGATCCGTTCTGCCTTCACATGTAATACGCCTCATGGTGTATGTAAACGATGCTATGGCCGAAATCTTGCAACTGGCTCCGATGTTGAAGTCGGTGAAGCTGTCGGTATCATTGCTGCCCAATCAATCGGTGAGCCTGGTACACAGTTAACAATGCGTACATTCCATACAGGCGGGGTTGCTGGAGACGATATCACTCAGGGTCTTCCGCGTATCCAAGAGCTTTTCGAAGCGCGTAATCCGAAAGGTCAGGCAACAATTACAGAAATCGACGGTACAGTCGTTGAGATCAATGAAGTTCGTGATAAGCAACAGGAAATTGTGGTTCAAGGCGCAGTGGAAACACGTTCTTATACGGCACCTTATAACTCCCGCCTGAAAGTAGCGGAAGGAGATAAAATTACTCGAGGCCAAGTACTGACAGAAGGTTCAATCGATCCGAAAGAGCTTCTTAAAGTGACTGACCTGACTACTGTTCAAGAGTATCTTCTCCATGAAGTTCAAAAGGTTTACCGTATGCAGGGTGTTGAAATCGGCGATAAACACGTAGAGGTAATGGTTCGCCAGATGCTTCGCAAAGTCCGCGTAATTGACGCCGGTGACACTGATGTACTTCCAGGTACATTGCTTGATATTCACCAATTTACTGAAGCGAACAAAAAGGTATTGCTTGAAGGCAATCGACCTGCTACAGGCCGTCCTGTCTTGCTCGGTATTACAAAAGCATCTCTTGAAACTGATTCATTCTTATCTGCTGCTTCCTTCCAGGAAACAACACGTGTCCTTACAGACGCAGCGATCAAAGGTAAGCGTGATGAGCTTCTTGGCTTGAAAGAGAATGTTATCATCGGTAAGCTTGTTCCAGCTGGTACAGGTATGATGAAATACCGTAAAGTAAAACCAGTTTCAAATGTTCAGCCGACTGAAGACATGGTTCCGGTTGAGTAACTGATTTAATGCTGCTGAAAGACTGCCAAAGCAGTCTTTCAGCAATATTTTATAAAAAATCACTCTATGAGAAGAACGAAACTAAAAAATGTCATACCTTGTTGACATTCGTCTCCTAGAATGATAATATAACCAAGGTGCTCGAAATAAACCTGTTACTTTGGAGGATATGTTTATGTCTTATGATAAAGTATCACAGGCCAAATCAATTATTATTGGTACGAAGCAAACAGTGAAAGCTCTAAAGCGAGGTTCAGTAAAGGAAGTAGTCGTTGCAAAAGACGCAGATCCGATACTTACGTCAAGTGTTGTTTCACTTGCGGAAGATCAAGGTATCTCTGTCTCAATGGTTGAATCCATGAAAAAGCTCGGCAAAGCCTGCGGAATTGAGGTAGGAGCAGCCGCTGTTGCCATTATTTTATAACGTACTTTTGTTTTTGCGTAAGAATTGTTCTTATGTAAAGACATTGTTTTTTGCCTTTTGATGAACCACCTGGGTATGTGGGTTATAAAACATAATGAAGGGAGGAAAAATACATGCCTACAATTAATCAGCTAATTCGCAAAGGACGCGTGAGTAAAGTAGAAAACTCAAAGTCTCCTGCACTTAACAAAGGATACAACAGCTTTAAAAAAGAGCACACTAACGTATCTTCTCCACAAAAACGCGGGGTATGTACTCGTGTTGGTACAATGACACCGAAAAAACCGAACTCAGCACTTCGTAAATATGCTCGTGTTCGTTTAACTAACGGAATCGAGGTTACTGCTTACATTCCTGGTATCGGTCACAACCTGCAAGAGCACAGTGTTGTACTTATCCGTGGCGGACGTGTAAAAGACTTACCAGGGGTACGTTACCACATCGTTCGTGGTGCGCTTGACACTGCTGGAGTTGAAAACCGTGCACAAGGCCGTTCTAAATACGGTACGAAAAAACCTAAAGCAAAATAATAAACGAAAATACGCATAATTGATGAAGGGAGGATATTCAGATGCCACGTAAAGGTCCTGTAGCAAAAAGAGACGTTTTACCTGATCCGATTTACAACTCTAAGCTTGTATCTCGTCTAATCAACAAAATGATGATCGATGGTAAAAAAGGTAAGTCTCAAACAATCCTATACAAGTCATTCGATATCATTAAAGAACGTACTGGCAATGATGCAATGGAGGTTTTCGAACAAGCATTGAAAAACATCATGCCTGTACTTGAAGTAAAAGCACGCCGTGTAGGTGGTGCGAACTACCAAGTTCCTGTAGAAGTTCGTCCTGAACGTCGTACGACTCTTGGACTTCGCTGGTTAGTAAACTACGCTCGTCTTCGCGGAGAAAAAACGATGGAAGAGCGTTTGGCTAACGAAATCCTTGACGCAGCTAACAACACTGGTGCTGCTGTTAAGAAACGTGAAGATACTCATAAGATGGCTGAAGCAAACAAAGCATTTGCTCACTATCGTTGGTAGGATTTATATACTAAAAAACACAATTTCCCAATAAGGAAGGAGAAATTACCCAATGGCAAGAGAGTTCTCCTTAGACAAAACTCGTAATATCGGGATCATGGCTCACATTGATGCCGGTAAAACGACTACTACAGAACGTATCTTGTTCTATACTGGTCGTATCCACAAAATTGGTGAAACTCATGAAGGAGCTTCACAAATGGACTGGATGGAGCAGGAACAAGAACGTGGTATCACAATCACGTCCGCTGCGACAACTGCACAGTGGAAAGGATACCGCGTAAACATCATCGATACTCCAGGACACGTAGACTTCACAGTTGAAGTTGAACGTTCTCTTCGTGTACTTGATGGTGCTGTTGCTGTACTTGATGCACAATCAGGCGTTGAGCCTCAAACAGAAACTGTTTGGCGTCAGGCAACAACTTACGGAGTACCGCGTATCGTTTTTGTTAACAAAATGGACAAAATCGGTGCAGACTTCCTTTACTCTGTAGGAACTTTAAGAGACCGTCTTCAAGCAAACGCTCATGCAATTCAATTGCCGATCGGTGCTGAGGACAACTTCGAAGGTATCATCGACCTTGTAGAAAACGTTGCGTATTTCTACGAAGATGACCTCGGAACTCGTTCTGATGCGAAAGAAATCCCTGAAGAGTACAAAGAGCAAGCTGAAGAGCTTCGCAACAGCCTCATTGAAGCTGTTTGTGAGCTTGATGAAGAGCTTATGGATAAATACCTTGAGGGTGAAGAAATCACGATTGACGAGTTAAAAGCAGGTATCCGTAAAGGTACATTGAATGTTGAATTCTACCCTGTTCTTGTAGGTTCTGCCTTCAAAAACAAAGGTGTTCAACTAGTACTTGATGCTGTTCTTGACTACCTTCCTGCACCAACTGACGTTGCTGCAATTAAAGGTACTCGTCCTGATACAAATGAAGAGATTGAGCGCCATTCTTCTGATGAAGAGCCATTCTCTGCATTGGCATTTAAAGTTATGACTGACCCTTACGTTGGTAAGTTGACGTTCTTCCGTGTGTACTCTGGAACACTTGATTCCGGTTCATACGTGAAAAACTCTACTAAAGGCAAACGTGAGCGCGTTGGACGTATCCTTCAAATGCACGCTAACAGCCGTGAAGAAATCGCTACTGTATACGCAGGAGATATCGCAGCTGCTGTAGGTCTAAAAGATACAACAACTGGAGATACTCTATGTGATGAAAAGGATCTTGTTATCCTAGAATCAATGGAATTCCCAGAACCAGTTATCGACGTTGCTATTGAGCCTAAATCAAAAGCTGACCAAGATAAAATGGGTATTGCTTTAGCGAAACTTGCTGAAGAAGATCCTACATTCCGTACTCAAACAAACCCAGAAACTGGCCAAACGATCATCTCTGGTATGGGTGAACTTCACCTTGATATCATTGTTGACCGTATGAAACGCGAATTTAAAGTAGAAGCCAATGTTGGTGCCCCTCAGGTTGCGTACCGTGAAACATTCCGTACCGGTGCAAAAGTTGAAGGTAAATTCGTACGTCAGTCTGGTGGACGCGGTCAGTTCGGACACGTTTGGATCGAATTCGAACCAAACGAAGAAGGCGCTTGCTTTGAATTTGAAAATGCGATTGTCGGTGGGGTAGTTCCACGTGAATACATCCCAGCTGTTCAAGCAGGTCTGGAAGATGCACTTGAAAATGGTGTACTGGCAGGCTTCCCGCTTATCGACATTAAAGCAAAACTTTTCGATGGTTCTTACCATGATGTTGACTCAAACGAAATGGCATTTAAAGTTGCTGCTTCTATGGCATTGAAAAATGCAGTCAGCAAATGTAACCCAGTTCTTCTTGAACCAATCATGAAAGTAGAAGTGGTTATTCCGGAAGAATACATGGGTGATATCATGGGTGATATTACTTCACGTCGCGGACGCGTAGAAGGTATGGAAGCACGCGGTAACGCTCAAGTTGTACGCGCTATGGTTCCTCTTGCTGAAATGTTCGGTTACGCTACTGCACTTCGTTCTAATACGCAAGGTCGCGGTACGTTCACTATGTTCATGGATCACTACGAAGAAGTGCCGAAGAGCGTTTCAGAAGAAATTATCAAAAAAAATAAAGGCGAATAATTGATTTTGCCTCTTAACTCAAGTATAACTACTATTGTAAGATGAGGAAGTGAAAGCTTTCTTTCACTTCCTATCACTCTATACATTACTAATTAAAAGCTCTTAAGGAGGATTTTAGAATGGCTAAAGAAAAATTCGACCGTTCCAAATCACATGCCAATATTGGTACAATTGGACACGTTGACCATGGTAAAACAACTTTAACTGCTGCTATCACAACAGTACTTCATAAGAAATCTGGTAAAGGTACAGCTATGGCGTACGATCAAATTGATGGTGCACCAGAAGAACGCGAGCGCGGTATCACAATCTCTACTGCACACGTTGAGTACGAAACTGAAACTCGTCACTATGCACACGTTGACTGCCCAGGACACGCTGACTATGTTAAAAACATGATCACTGGTGCTGCGCAAATGGACGGAGCTATCCTTGTAGTATCTGCTGCTGATGGCCCAATGCCACAAACTCGTGAGCACATCCTTCTTTCTAAAAACGTTGGTGTACCATACATCGTTGTATTCTTAAACAAATGCGACATGGTAGACGACGAAGAGCTTCTTGAACTAGTTGAAATGGAAGTTCGCGATCTTCTTAGCGAATACGACTTCCCTGGTGATGATGTACCAGTAATCAAAGGTTCTGCTCTTAAAGCTCTTGAAGGTGACGCTGATTACGAAGCAAAAATCTTCGAACTTATGGATGCAGTTGATGAGTACATCCCAACTCCAGAACGTGACACTGAAAAACCATTCATGATGCCAGTTGAGGACGTATTCTCAATCACTGGTCGTGGTACAGTTGCAACTGGACGTGTAGAACGCGGACAAGTTAAAGTCGGTGATGAAGTTGAAATCATCGGTCTTCAAGAAGAAAACAAGAAAACAACTGTTACAGGTGTTGAAATGTTCCGTAAGCTTCTTGATTATGCTGAAGCTGGTGACAACATTGGTGCCCTTCTTCGCGGTGTATCTCGTGAAGAAATCCAACGTGGTCAAGTACTTGCTAAACCAGGTACAATCACTCCACACAGCAAATTCAAAGCTGAAGTTTACGTTCTTTCTAAAGAAGAGGGTGGACGTCATACTCCATTCTTCTCTAACTACCGTCCTCAGTTCTACTTCCGTACAACTGACGTAACTGGTATCATCCATCTTCCAGAAGGCGTAGAAATGGTTATGCCTGGAGATAACACTGAAATGAACGTTGAACTTATCTCTACAATCGCTATCGAAGAAGGAACTCGTTTCTCTATTCGTGAAGGCGGACGTACTGTTGGTTCAGGCGTTGTTTCTACAATCACTGAGTAATAGTATGATGATAAACGAGACCCCTTGAGGGTCTCGTTTTTTGTTTGCTTATCTTTTTCTTGTATAATAGGATCTATCATATTCGAGGGGCTAATTTTTTATGATTCCTGAAAAGAGATCAATCGCTATCATGAAAGAACTGAGCATTGGAAATACAAAGCAAATGCTGATGATTAATGGGGCTGATGTGAAAAATCCATTGTTGCTTTTTTTACACGGCGGCCCGGGGGCGCCGCAAATCGGATATGTTAGGCATTATCAAAAAGAGCTGGAACAGCATTTCACGATAGTACATTGGGATCAAAGAGGATCCGGGCTTTCGTATTCAAAACGAATTCCTCATCACTCCATGACAATAAGTCATTTCATTAAAGATACAATTCAAGTCACTCAATGGCTCTTAGATCATTTTTCAAAAACAAAAGTGTATCTTGCCGGCCATTCGTGGGGCACGCTGCTGGCACTTCATGTACTGCAGCAGCGTCCTGACTTGTTTTACGCTTATTATGGAATCAGTCAGGTTGTTAATCCTCATTATGAAGAATCAGCTGCTTATCAATATATACGTGAAATCTCTGATCCAAAAAGAGCAGGTATAGTATTCCCGCTCATACGTTTCATTGGCGCTCCGCCTTGGAAGAAGGATATCCAGCATCTTATCTATAGGTTGTGTGTCGAGATGAGCAGGGGTGGATTTACTCACCAGCATCGTCAATCTCTTGCTATATTATTTCAAATGCTTACTGGTAAGGAGTATGGAATAAGAAATATGCACAGCTTCCTCAATGGATTGTACTTCAGCAAAAAACATTTAACTGATGAGTTGTATCGGTTTAATGCATTTAGATCAGTTCCTTCTATTAAAGTACCGTGCTGTTTCATTTCGGGGAGACATGATTTAATTGTTCCTGCTGAAATATCGAAACAATATTATTGTGAGCTTGAAGCACCTGAAAAGCGCTGGTTTCAATTTGAGAAATCTGCTCACACCCCGCATATCGAGGAGCCGTCATTATTCGCAAATACACTGAGTCGCCACGCACTGTATCACTTATGATAGATCCTTGATAAATAAGAAAAACACCTGTATAATAAAAAAAGTGTGCAAACCATGCATATTTTAAATAAGTCTTGCAACATACGTCTATTTTCTGTATAATGGTGTATGTTGGTCTTTGACTGCGATGAAGTGAGAGGTTGCTGACACACCCGGCCGCTTTGCCATGGCAAAGGTGTTCAGGTTTTTCTCACGGAGAACTGTCTAACTTGATGTAGGCGAAAAGGAGGGAAAATAATGGCAAAACAAAAAATTCGTATTCGTTTGAAAGCATATGATCATAGAATCCTTGATCAATCTGCAGAGAAGATTGTTGAAACGGCAAAACGTTCTGGTGCTAGTGTATCTGGTCCGATCCCGTTGCCAACTGAAAAATCAGTTTACACAATCCTTCGTGCGGTGCACAAATACAAAGATTCTCGTGAGCAATTTGAAATGCGTACACATAAACGTTTAATCGATATTGTGAACCCAACACCACAAACTGTTGATGCTCTCATGCGATTAGACTTACCATCTGGTGTCGATATCGAAATCAAACTTTAATTCTAAAATATAGAATGATCTTAATAGGAGGTGTGACGAATGACCAAAGGAATCTTAGGAAGAAAAATTGGTATGACGCAAGTATTCGCTGAAAATGGTGATCTTATTCCGGTAACTGTTATCGAGGCTGCTCCAAACGTTGTTCTTCAAAAGAAATCAACTGAAAACGACGGTTACGAAGCAATCCAGCTTGGTTTTGACGACAAGCGTGAAAAGCTTTCTAACAAACCTGAAAAAGGGCACGTTGCAAAAGCGGAAACTGCTCCTAAGCGCTTCGTTAAAGAATTACGCGGAGTGGAAATGGATGCGTATGAAGTTGGTCAGGAAGTCAAGGTTGAAATTTTCTCTGCTGGAGAAATCGTAGATGTAACAGGAGTATCTAAAGGTAAAGGTTTCCAAGGTGCAATCAAGCGCCACGGACAATCTCGCGGACCTATGTCTCACGGTTCACGCTACCACCGTCGTCCTGGTTCAATGGGACCTGTAGATCCTAACCGTGTATTCAAAGGTAAATTATTACCTGGACGTATGGGCGGAGAGCAAATCACTGTTCAAAACCTTGAAATCGTAAAAGTTGATGCAGAACGCAATCTTCTTTTGATCAAAGGTAACGTACCTGGTGCGAAGAAATCTTTAATCACTGTTAAAAGTGCTGTTAAATCTAAATAACTCTCTTAGGAAAGGAGGAAATTGATCATGCCAAAAGTAGCATTATACAACCAAAACGGTTCTACTGCTGGTGACATCGAATTAAACGCTTCTGTATTTGGTATCGAGCCAAATGAGAGTGTTGTATTCGACGCTATTCTTATGCAAAGAGCTTCCTTACGTCAAGGAACTCATAAAGTAAAAAATCGTTCTGAAGTACGCGGCGGAGGTCGTAAACCATGGCGTCAAAAAGGTACTGGACGTGCCCGTCAAGGTTCTATCCGTTCACCGCAATGGCGCGGAGGTGGTGTCGTATTCGGCCCAACACCACGCAGCTATTCTTATAAATTACCTAAAAAAGTTCGCCGCTTGGCAATCAAATCAGTATTGTCTTCTAAAGTAAACGACAACAACATCATCGTACTTGAAGATCTTACTCTTGATACGGCTAAAACAAAAGAAATGGCAGCTATCCTTAAAGGATTATCTGTTGAGAAAAAAGCTTTAATCGTAACTGCAGATGCTAACGAAGCAGTAGCTTTATCTGCTCGCAACATTCCTGGAGTTACTGTAGTTGAAGCTAACGGAATCAACGTTTTAGACGTTGTCAACCACGAGAAGCTTCTGATTACAAAAGCAGCGGTTGAAAAAGTAGAGGAGGTGCTTGCATAATGAAAGATCCTCGTGATGTTCTAAAGCGCCCCGTCATTACTGAACGTTCTGCTGATTTAATGGCTGAAAAGAAATATACTTTTGAAGTTGATGTAAGAGCTAACAAAACAGAAGTGAAAGACGCGGTTGAAAGCATCTTTGGAGTTAAAGTTGACAAAGTCAACATCATGAACTACAAAGGTAAATCAAAACGTGTTGGACGCTACACTGGTATGACTAGCCGTCGCAGAAAAGCGATCGTAAAACTTACTGCAGACAGCAAAGAAATCGAAATTTTTGAAGCTTAATTATCTGTAAAAAGAAGGAGGGAAATTCAAAATGGCGATTAAAAAGTATAAACCGACCTCTAATGGACGTCGTGGTATGACAACTTCAGATTTTGCTGAAATCACGACTGACAAGCCGGAAAAATCCTTGCTTGCTCCCCTTCACAAAAAAGGCGGACGTAATAACCAAGGTAAACTGACTGTACGTCACCAAGGTGGCGGACATAAACGCCAATACCGTGTTATCGACTTCAAACGCGATAAAGATGGTATACCTGGACGCGTTGCTACAGTTGAATACGATCCAAACCGTTCAGCTAACATCGCTCTAATCAACTATGCAGACGGAGAAAAACGTTACATTCTTGCTCCTAAAGGAATTCAAGTGGGTACTGAAATTATGTCAGGTCCTGAAGCTGACATTAAAGTAGGTAATGCACTTCCACTTATCAACATCCCTGTTGGTACAGTTGTGCATAACATTGAATTAAAACCTGGTAAAGGCGGACAGCTTGTACGTTCAGCTGGTACATCTGCTCAGGTTCTTGGTAAAGAAGGTAAATACGTTCTTGTACGTCTTAACTCTGGAGAAGTTCGTATGATTCTATCTGCTTGCCGTGCTTCTATCGGTCAAGTAGGTAACGAACAGCACGAACTTATCAACATCGGTAAAGCTGGACGTTCTCGCTGGAAAGGCATCCGTCCTACAGTTCGTGGTTCTGTAATGAACCCTAACGATCACCCACACGGTGGTGGTGAAGGACGTGCGCCAATCGGACGTAAATCACCAATGTCTCCATGGGGCAAACCGACTCTTGGATTCAAGACTCGTAAGAAAAAGAACAAATCCGATAAATTTATCGTACGTCGTCGTAAAAATAAATAACGGGGTTGTCTACGGTTCACTTCGGACCGTAGTGCAATCACGAAGGGAGGTTCCAAAATGGCTCGCAGCTTGAAAAAAGGACCATTTGTCGATGGACACTTGATGACAAAAATCGAGAAATTAAATGAAACAGACAAGAAACAAGTCGTAAAAACTTGGTCTCGTCGTTCTACTATTTTCCCACAGTTTATTGGTCACACAATCGCAGTCTATGACGGACGTAAACACGTGCCTGTATTCATCTCTGAAGATATGGTAGGGCACAAGTTGGGTGAATTCGCTCCAACTCGTACGTACAAAGGTCATGCTAGTGATGACAAAAAAACAAGACGCTAAGAGAGGAGGCTTTTAAATGCAAGCTAAAGCTGTTGCAAGAACAGTCCGTATTGCTCCTCGTAAAGCACGTCTAGTAATGGACCTGATTCGAGGCAAGCAAGTAGGTGAGGCAGTATCAATCTTGAACCTTACACCAAGAGCTGCTTCTCCAATTATCGAGAAAGTATTAAAATCCGCTATTGCAAATGCTGAGCATAACTATGAATTGGACGCTAACAACCTGGTTATTTCTCAAGCATTCGTTGACGAAGGCCCTACGTTAAAAAGATTCCGCCCACGTGCTATGGGACGTGCGAGCCAAATCAACAAACGTACGAGCCACATTACAATCGTTGTATCAGAAAAGAAGGAGGGATAAGTAGTGGGTCAAAAGGTAAATCCAGTCGGTCTTCGTATCGGAGTCATTCGTGATTGGGAATCTAAGTGGTACGCTGGTAAAGATTACGCTGACTTCCTGCACGAAGATTTAAAAATTCGTGAATACATTAGCAAACGCCTTTCTGACGCTTCTGTTTCTAAAGTGGAAATCGAGCGTGCAGCAAATCGCGTTAACATTACGATCCACACAGCTAAGCCTGGTATGGTTATCGGTAAAGGCGGTTCTGAAGTTGAATCACTTCGTAAAGCCCTTAACAGCCTTACTGGCAAGCGTGTACACATTAACATTCTTGAAATCAAAAGAGCAGATCTTGATGCACAGCTAGTTGCTGACAACATCGCTCGTCAATTAGAAAACCGTGTTTCTTTCCGCCGTGCACAGAAACAACAAATCCAACGTACTATGCGCGCTGGAGCACAAGGTGTGAAAACAATGGTTTCTGGTCGTCTTGGCGGTGCAGATATCGCTCGTTCTGAATACTACAGTGAAGGAACTGTTCCATTGCACACATTACGTGCGGACATTGACTATGCAACATCTGAAGCTGACACTACTTACGGTAAGCTTGGTGTGAAAGTCTGGATCTATCGTGGAGAGGTTCTTCCTACTAAGAAGAAAACTGAGGAAGGAGGAAAATAATATGTTATTACCAAAACGCGTTAAATATCGCAGAGAGCATCGCGGAAAAATGCGTGGCCGTGCGAAAGGCGGTACTGAAGTACATTTCGGTGAATTCGGTATCCAAGCTCTTGAAGCTTCTTGGATCACTAACCGTCAAATCGAAGCTGCACGTATTGCGATGACTCGTTACATGAAACGTGGCGGTAAAGTTTGGATCAAAATTTTCCCTTCTAAACCTTACACTGCTAAACCACTTGAGGTACGTATGGGATCCGGTAAAGGGGCTCCAGAAGGTTGGGTAGCTGTTGTAAAACCGGGCAAAGTTTTATTTGAAATTTCTGGTGTATCTGAAGAGGTTGCTCGTGAAGCACTTCGTCTTGCATCTCACAAATTGCCAATTAAAACGAAGTTCGTAAAACGTGAAGAAATTGGTGGTGAATCAAATGAAAGCTAATGAAATTCGTGACCTTACCACTGCTGAAATTGAACAAAAAGTAAAGTCTCTTAAAGAAGAACTTTTCAATCTTCGCTTTCAATTAGCGACAGGACAACTTGAAAATACTGCTCGCATTCGTGAAGTGCGCAAAGCTATCGCGCGCATGAAAACTGTGATTCGTGAAAGAGAAATTGCTTCTAATAAATAATCACTGAGGGGAGGTCGTGAGCATGAGCGAACGTAACCAGCGCAAAGTTTACCAAGGCCGTGTTGTTTCTGACAAAATGGATAAAACCATCACTGTTGTTGTTGAAACATACAAAAAACATACACTTTACGGTAAACGCGTAAAATACTCAAAAAAATTCAAAGCACATGATGAAAATAATCAAGCTAAAATTGGCGACATCGTAAAGATCATGGAAACTCGTCCATTGTCTGCAACTAAGCGTTTCCGTCTAGTTGAAGTTGTCGAAGAAGCTGTTATTATCTAATAAAGTTCGGAATTCTTTTTCCGAAGGGAGGTAACAAATAATGATTCAACAAGAGACTCGTTTAAAAGTAGCTGACAACTCTGGCGCACGTGAAGTACTTACTATTAAAGTTCTTGGTGGTTCTGGACGTAAAACAGCTAACATTGGTGATGTAATTGTTTGCACGGTTAAACAAGCAACACCAGGAGGCGTTGTCAAAAAAGGTGAAGTCGTAAAAGCTGTTATCGTTCGCACTAAAAGCGGAGCGCGCAGAAGTGACGGTTCATACATCAGCTTCGATGAGAATGCATGTGTTATCATCCGTGACGACAAGAGCCCACGCGGAACTCGTATCTTCGGACCAGTTGCTCGTGAATTGCGTGAAAACAACTTTATGAAAATTGTTTCTCTAGCTCCAGAAGTTATCTAATGAAATAAATGCCTTAGTCAAGGAGGTGCGATCAGGATGCATGTTAAAAAAGGCGATAAAGTAATGGTTATCTCTGGTAAAGATAAAGGCAAACAAGGAACAATCCTTGCTGCTTTCCCTAAAAAGGACCGCGTTTTAGTTGAAGGTGTGAACATGGTGAAGAAACACTCTAAACCAACTCAAGCTAACCCTCAAGGCGGTATTTCTAATCAAGAGGCGCCAATTCATGTATCAAACGTTATGCCGCTCGATCCTAAAACAGGTGAAGTGACTCGCGTAGGATACAAAGTGGAAGATGGCAAAAAAGTTCGTGTAGCAAAAAAATCTGGGCAAGTTCTAGATAAATAGTATTAAAAGGAAGGGAGGTCTATCTCATGAACCGCCTTAAAGAAAAGTACAATAAAGAAATTGCACCTGCTTTAATGACAAAGTTCAACTATGATTCTGTCATGCAAGTGCCTAAAATCGAAAAAATCGTAATCAACATGGGTGTTGGTGACGCTGTTCAAAACGCGAAAGCAATCGACAGTGCTGTTGAAGAATTAACGTTTATCGCAGGTCAAAAACCTGTCGTTACTCGTGCGAAGAAATCAATTGCTGGATTCCGTCTTCGTGAGGGAATGCCTATCGGTGCGAAAGTAACTCTTCGCGGAGAGCGCATGTATGATTTCCTTGATAAACTTATTTCTGTATCTTTACCGCGTGTACGTGACTTCCGCGGGGTTTCTAAAAAATCTTTCGACGGTCGCGGTAACTACACACTTGGTATCAAAGAACAGTTAATCTTCCCTGAAATTGACTACGATAAAGTAACAAAGGTTCGCGGAATGGACATCGTTATCGTAACAACTGCTAATACTGACGAAGAAGCTCGTGAGCTATTAACTCAAGTAGGTATGCCGTTCCAGAAATAATCAATGAAAGGGAGGCGAAATCGTGGCTAAAAAGTCTATGATTGCGAAACAACAACGTACACCAAAGTTTAAAGTACAAGAGTACACACGCTGTGAACGCTGCGGACGTCCGCATTCAGTCATTCGTAAATTTAAACTTTGCCGTATTTGTTTCCGTGAGCTTGCATATAAAGGACAAATTCCTGGCGTGAAAAAAGCCAGCTGGTAATCCCCAAGAAAGGGAAGGAGGTAATTATATAATGGTTATGACAGATCCAATTGCAGATATGCTAACTCGTATTCGCAATGCAAACATGGTACGTCATGAGAAGCTTGAAATTCCTGCTTCTAAATTGAAAAGAGAAATTGCTGAAATTTTAAAGCGTGAAGGTTTCATTCGTGACGTTGAGTTCGTAGAAGACAGCAAACAAGGTATCATCCGCGTTTTCTTGAAATACGGACAAAACAACGAGCGCGTTATCACTGGTCTTAAAAGAATCAGCAAGCCTGGTTTGCGTGTTTATGCTAAATCTAATGAAGTACCTCGCGTACTTAACGGTCTTGGAATCGCGATCCTTTCTACATCACAAGGTGTTTTAACGGACAAAGAAGCCCGTGCAAAACAAGCTGGTGGAGAAGTTCTAGCATACGTTTGGTAAGAAGTTTAACATGAATGGAGGTGTTTGGTATGTCTCGTGTAGGTAAGAAGCTACTTGAGATTCCTTCTGATGTTACAGTAACGTTAAATGATGACAATACTGTAGCTGTGAAAGGACCAAAAGGAGAATTAACTCGTACGTTTCACCCTGATATGGAGATTAAAGTAGAGGACAATGTGCTTACAGTCACTCGTCCTTCTGATCAAAAAGAGCACCGTGCTTTGCATGGTACGACGCGCAGTCTGCTTGGCAACATGGTTGAAGGTGTATCTAAAGGATTTGAAAGAGGTTTGGAATTAGTCGGTGTCGGTTACCGTGCGTCTAAATCCGGAAATAAACTTGTTTTAAACGTTGGATACTCTCACCCTGTTGAGATCGTTCCTGAAGAAGGCATCGAAATCGAAGTTCCTTCTCAAACTAAAGTAGTTGTAAAAGGTACAGACAAAGAACGTGTAGGAGCTATCGCTGCTAACATCCGTGCTGTCCGTTCTCCAGAGCCTTACAAAGGTAAAGGAATCCGCTACGAAGGTGAAGTTGTTCGCCGTAAAGAAGGTAAATCTGCTAAGTAAGATCGCTTAAAGTGAAGAAAGGAGTGACCTAGATGATTACGAAAACTAGCAAAAATGCTGCTCGTCTTAAAAGACACGCTCGTGTTCGCGCTAAACTTTCCGGTACTGCTGAAAGACCGCGCCTGAACGTTTTCCGTTCTAACAAGCACATTTACGCTCAAATCATCGATGATGTAAATGGTGTTACACTTGCTAGTGCATCTACTCTCGATAAAGACTTGAACGTTGAAAGCACTGGAGATACTTCTGCTGCTACTAAAGTTGGAGAATTAGTTGCAAAACGTGCTGCTGAAAAAGGCATTTCTGACGTAGTATTTGACCGTGGCGGATACTTATACCATGGACGTGTAAAAGCTTTGGCTGATGCCGCTCGTGAAGCTGGACTTAAATTTTAATAAAAGAAGGAGGGACACATGATTATGCGTCGTATTGACCCAAGCAAATTAGAGTTAGAAGAACGCTTAGTTACGGTTAACCGCGTAGCGAAAGTTGTTAAAGGTGGTCGTCGTTTCCGCTTCGCAGCTCTAGTCGTTGTCGGTGACAAAAACGGACACGTAGGATTCGGTACTGGTAAAGCACAAGAAGTACCAGAAGCGATCCGCAAAGCTGTTGAAGATGCGAAAAAGAATTTGATTGAAGTACCAATGGTTGGAACTACAATTCCACACGAAATCATCGGACGTTTCGGTGCAGGTAACATCTTGTTAAAACCTGCTTCTGAAGGTACTGGAGTTATCGCTGGAGGCCCTGTACGTGCGGTACTTGAGCTTGCTGGTGTAGCTGATATCCTTTCTAAGTCTTTAGGTTCTAACACACCGATCAACATGATTCGTGCAACACTTCAAGGCTTAAGTGAACTTAAGCGTGCTGAAGAGGTTGCGAAGCTTCGTGGAAAATCTGTAGAAGAACTGTTAGGATAAGGAGGGAATATTAATGGCTAAATTAGAAATTACCCTCAAACGAAGTGTAATCGGTCGCCCGGAAGATCAACGCGTTACTGTCAGAACACTTGGTTTAAAGAAAACAAACCAAACTGTTGTTCATGAAGACAACGCTGCGATCCGTGGTATGATTAATAAAGTATCTCATTTAGTTTCTGTTAAAGAACAATAAAAATAATTGATCGGATAAGGAGGTGTCCTAATGAAACTTCATGAATTAAAACCTTCAGAAGGTTCACGCAAAACGCGTAATCGCGTAGGTCGTGGTATTGGTTCTGGCAACGGTAAAACAGCTGGTAAAGGTCACAAAGGTCAAAACGCTCGTTCTGGCGGCGGTGTACGCCCTGGATTCGAGGGGGGACAAATGCCTTTATTCCAACGTCTTCCTAAACGCGGTTTCACTAACATCAACCGCAAGGAATACGCTGTAGTCAACCTAGACAAATTGAACGGTTTTGCAGAAGGAACGGAAGTCACTCCTGAACTTCTTCTTGAGACTGGTGTTATTAGCAAACTTAATGCAGGAGTAAAGATTCTTGGCAACGGTAAATTAGAGAAAAAATTAACTGTAAAAGCCAATAAATTCTCTGCTTCTGCGAAAGAAGCTGTTGAAGCTGCTGGCGGTACAGCTGAGGTGATCTAACTTGTTTAAAACAATCTCCAACTTTATGCGTGTGAGTGATATCAGGAATAAAATCATATTCACTTTACTCATGCTTATCGTCTTTCGCATAGGTGCGTTTATTCCTGTGCCTTATGTTAACGCTGAAGTGTTACAGGCACAGTCTCAAATGGGCGTTTTTGATCTCCTTAATACATTTGGCGGCGGTGCGCTTTACCAATTTTCCATTTTTGCAATGGGAATTACTCCTTATATCACTGCTTCGATCATCATTCAGCTTCTTCAGATGGATGTTGTGCCGAAGTTTACCGAGTGGTCTAAGCAAGGTGAAGTTGGCCGCCGTAAATTAGCTCAGTTCACAAGGTACTTTACGATTGTGCTTGGTTTCATCCAGGCGTTAGGTATGTCTTACGGATTCAACAATCTGGCAAACGGTATGCTGATCGAAAAATCTGGTATATCGACATATCTCATCATTGCTTTAGTACTCACTGGCGGAACTGCCTTTTTAATGTGGCTTGGAGAACAAATTACGTCTCATGGAGTAGGCAACGGAATATCGATCATTATCTTCGCGGGGATTGTGGCTAGTATTCCTAAAACAATTGGACAAATATATGAGACTCAATTTGTCGGCAGCAACGATCAGTTGTTTATTCATATTGTGAAAGTCGCACTTCTTGTGATTGCGATTTTAGCAGTTATTGTTGGAGTTATTTTCATTCAGCAAGCCGTACGGAAAATTGCGATTCAATATGCTAAAGGCACAGGTCGTTCACCTGCTGGCGGAGGTCAGTCTACACACCTTCCATTGAAAGTGAATCCTGCAGGGGTTATTCCGGTAATCTTTGCGGTTGCGTTTTTGATAACGCCGCGGACGATCGCGTCATTCTTTGGAACAAACGATGTGACAAAGTGGATTCAAAACTACTTTGATAATACGCATCCGGTGGGTATGGCGATATATGTTGCGTTGATTATTGCCTTTACGTACTTTTATGCTTTTGTACAGGTCAATCCTGAACAAATGGCTGATAACCTTAAAAAACAGGGTGGCTATATCCCGGGGGTTCGTCCAGGGAAAATGACTCAAGATAGAATTACGAGCATTTTGTATCGACTTACGTTTGTGGGTTCTATATTCTTAGCCGTGATTTCCATTCTTCCTATCTTTTTCATTCAATTCGCTGGATTGCCTCAAAGTGCACAAATTGGCGGAACATCTTTGTTAATTGTTGTCGGGGTAGCCTTGGAGACAATGAAACAACTAGAAAGCCAGTTGGTGAAACGAAACTACCGTGGATTTATGAAAAACTAGAGGAAATGGATTTATCCATTCCCTCTTAATAAAGAGAGGACGGGGGAAATCCGAATGAACTTAGTCTTAATGGGGCTTCCTGGTGCCGGTAAAGGTACACAGGGCGAACGAATTGTTGAGGATTATGGGATTCCTCATATCTCAACAGGAGATATGTTCCGTGCTGCTATGAAAGAAGAAACACCACTCGGACTCGAAGCAAAATCTTATATTGATAAGGGAGAGCTCGTACCTGATGAAGTCACAATCGGAATTGTAAAAGAAAGACTTGGCAAAGACGATTGTGAAAGAGGTTTTCTTCTGGACGGATTTCCGCGAACAGTCGCTCAAGCCGAAGCTCTTGAAGAAATTCTTGAGGAATACGGCAAGCCGATTGATTATGTCATTAACATTGAAGTCGACAAAGATGTTCTGATGGAACGTCTGACTGGACGCAGAATTTGCAGTGTTTGCGGCACAACCTATCATTTAGTCTTTAATCCGCCGAAAACGCCGGGTGTTTGTGATAAAGACGGAGGCGAACTCTATCAACGGGCAGATGATAATGAGGAAACCGTCTCTAAACGGCTTGAGGTAAACATGAAGCAAACTCAGCCTTTACTCGATTTCTATTCTGAGAAAGGTTATCTTGCAAACGTGAATGGCCAACAGGACATTCAAGACGTTTATGCAGATGTGAAGGATCTTCTTGGAGGATTAAAAAAATGATTATCTGTAAAACCCCACGTGAACTTGGTATCATGCGGGAAGCAGGGCGAATCGTGGCTTTAACTCATGAAGAGTTAAAAAAGCACATTAAACCAGGAATCTCGACAAAAGAATTGGATCAAATTGCCGAACGTTTTATTAAGAAGCAGGGTGCAATCCCATCTTTTAAGGGGTATAATGGGTTTCGCGGGAGCATTTGCGTATCAGTTAATGAAGAACTCGTTCACGGCATTCCTGGTAGCAGGGTGCTGAAGGACGGTGACATCATCAGTATTGATATCGGTGCTAAATTAAATGGTTATCATGGTGACTCTGCATGGACATATCCGGTAGGAAACATCAGCGATGATGACAAAAAACTTCTGGAAGTAACAGAGGAGTCTTTATATAAAGGCTTGCAGGAAGCAAAACCAGGTGAACGTTTGTCGAATATTTCCCACGCAATACAAACGTATGTCGAAAATGAGCAGTTTTCAGTTGTTAGGGAGTATGTCGGACATGGTGTTGGTCAAGACTTGCATGAGGACCCGCAAATTCCTCATTACGGTCCGCCCAACAAAGGACCACGGCTTAAACCTGGCATGGTTCTCGCTATTGAACCTATGGTGAACGCTGGCAGCCGCTACGTGAAAACATTGGCTGATAACTGGACGGTTGTAACGGTAGATGGGAAAAAGTGTGCTCATTTTGAACATACGATTGCGATTACGGAAACGGGTTTTGATATACTGACGAGAGTCTAGATGATGAAATAATTTCGAAGACAGATGTTTTTCCGGCTTGATAGGGCAGAAAGTTTGGATGAACATTGGCAGGACCGAATTCATCTTGTCGTTGTCATTGGGATTGTTGACCATCATCAATGTACTAACAGCAGACGGAGAAAAGCGTACATTACATTCTCCTAAGAAAAAGAATATCAATCATTTAACCCTTTATGATTGCGTATCTCCGGAAGTTCAGAACAGTATAAACGAAACAGGGCGTGTGACAAACTTCTTTTGAAATTTGTCAGAAAGCAAGTTACTGATTTGAAGAAGGGAGAACACTTGAATGGCGAAAGACGATGTAATTGAAGTGGAAGGTACGATAGTCGAAACACTGCCAAACGCGATGTTCAAAGTTGAACTTGAAAATGGCCACACTGTTTTGGCTCACGTATCTGGTAAAATCCGCATGCACTTCATTCGCATTTTACCTGGAGACAAAGTTACGGTAGAATTATCTCCATATGACTTAACTCGTGGCAGGATTACGTACCGTTACAAATAAAGCACTCCGGAAACTGAAGGAGGTTGGAAACACATGAAAGTGAGACCATCAGTTAAACCAATCTGCGAAAAATGTAAAGTTATTCGCAGAAAAGGAAAAGTAATGGTGATCTGTGAAAATCCAAAGCATAAACAAAAACAAGGATAATTTATAAGGAGGTGCCCAGAGAATGGCTCGTATTGCTGGTGTAGATATCCCACGTGACAAACGTGTTGTTATTTCTTTAACATATGTCTTCGGAATTGGCCGCACAACGGCTCAGCAAGTCTTGAAAGAGGCTGGTGTTTCAGAAGATACTCGTGTGCGTGATCTTACTGAAGAAGAACTTGGTAAAATCCGTGATGTTATTGATAAACTGAAAGTAGAAGGTGACCTTCGCCGTGAAGTTTCTCTTAACATTAAGCGTCTGATCGAAATCGGAAGCTACCGCGGAATCCGTCATCGCAGAGGATTACCTGTTCGCGGACAAAACTCTAAAAACAACGCGCGTACTCGTAAAGGTCCGCGTCGTACTGTAGCTAATAAGAAAAAATAAGTAAGGGAGGTACCTAAACAATGGCTGCTGCTCGTAAATCTAACACGCGTAAACGTCGCGTAAAAAAGAATGTTGAGTCTGGAATTGCTCATATTCGTTCAACTTTCAATAACACGATCGTTACGATCACTGACACTCATGGTAATGCTCTTTCTTGGTCTAGTGCCGGAGCTCTAGGATTCAGAGGTTCTCGTAAATCTACTCCTTTTGCTGCGCAAATGGCTGCAGAAACAGCTGCTAAAGGTTCAATCGAACATGGTCTTAAAACTCTTGAGGTTACTGTTAAAGGCCCTGGTTCAGGTCGTGAAGCTGCAATCCGTGCACTTCAAGCTGCTGGACTAGAAGTCACTGCTATCAGAGACGTAACTCCTGTTCCTCATAACGGATGCCGTCCACCAAAACGTCGCCGCGTGTAATTTGTTTGTATAGATTTTGTGTCCCTGTCAATAATGGGTTATGATACAGTTATTTATGAAACGAATGCACCGACTCGTTGCCTGAGCACATACGGGACTAAACAATGGGGAATTTCGGATGGAATCTCATATGATTCTATTCGAGGTTTCGACGTTTTGAAGGAGGGTTTTAAGTAATGATCGAGATTGAAAAACCAAAAATCGAAACGGTTGAAATCAGCGACGATGCCAAATTTGGTAAGTTTGTCGTAGAGCCACTTGAGCGTGGATATGGTACAACTCTGGGTAACTCCTTACGTCGTATCCTCTTATCCTCACTCCCTGGTGCCGCTGTAACATCAATCCAGATAGATGGTGTACTGCACGAATTCTCGACAATTGAAGGCGTTGTGGAAGATGTTACAACGATTATCTTACACATTAAAAAGCTTGCATTGAAAATCTACTCTGATGAAGAGAAGACGCTAGAAATTGATGTACAGGGCGAAGGAACTGTAACGGCAGCTGATATTACACACGATAGTGATGTAGAGATCTTAAATCCTGATCTTCATATCGCGACTCTTGGCGAGAATGCGAGTTTCCGAGTTCGCCTTACTGCTCAAAGAGGACGTGGATATACGCCTGCTGATGCAAACAAGAGAGACGATCAGCCAATCGGCGTGATTCCGATCGATTCTATCTATACGCCAGTTTCTCGTGTATCTTATCAGGTAGAGAACACTCGTGTAGGCCAAGTTGCAAACTATGATAAACTTACACTTGATGTTTGGACTGATGGAAGCACTGGACCGAAAGAAGCCATTGCGCTTGGTTCAAAGATTTTAACTGAACACCTTAATATATTCGTTGGTTTAACTGACGAAGCTCAGCATGCTGAAATCATGGTTGAAAAAGAAGAAGATCAAAAAGAGAAAGTTCTTGAAATGACAATTGAAGAATTGGATCTTTCTGTTCGCTCTTACAACTGCTTAAAGCGTGCGGGTATTAACACGGTTCAAGAGCTTGCGAACAAGACGGAAGAAGATATGATGAAAGTTCGTAATCTAGGACGGAAATCACTTGAAGAAGTGAAAGCGAAACTAGAAGAACTTGGACTCGGACTTCGCAAAGACGATTGACTAGTTTCCCTTGTGAACTAGGATTTTCGTGTGTTTATTATTCAGATACAGCATTTCAATAAAGGAGGGGACATCACATGTCATACAGAAAACTAGGACGTACGAGTGCACAGCGTAAAGCAATGCTTCGTGATCTTACAACTGATTTGATCATCAACGAAAGAATCGAAACAACTGAAACACGTGCGAAAGAACTTCGCTCTGTAGTTGAAAAAATGATCACGCTTGGCAAACGCGGTGATCTTCACGCTCGCCGTCAAGCTGCTGCATACATCCGCAACGAGGTTGCTAACGAAGAAAATAACCAAGATGCACTTCAAAAATTATTCTCTGACATTGCAACTCGTTACGAGGAGCGCCAAGGTGGATACACACGTATTATGAAGCTTGGTCCTCGCCGTGGTGACGGAGCACCAATGGCAATTATCGAATTGGTTTAATCACATACTTTTGTGTGTCTAAAGAAGGGCGGGACAGTTTCTAACTGGATCTATGCCCTTTTTTTAGATACTGCAACTTTTTTATATAGAGAGAAAAGCAGAGCATGAGCTGAGAGGAGGCCGGTTTTCCATGAATCAAAATCAGTTGATATCGGTAGAGGATATCGTTTTTCGATATCGGAAAGACGCAGAAAGACGGGCACTTGACGGCGTCTCCCTGCAGGTGTATGAGGGTGAATGGCTTGCAATTGTAGGTCATAACGGTTCAGGGAAATCAACACTGGCCCGGGCATTGAATGGTTTAATCCTTCCTGAATCAGGCAACATTGAGGTTGCCGGGATTCAATTGACAGAGGAATCGGTTTGGGAAGTGCGAAAAAAGATAGGTATGGTCTTTCAAAATCCGGATAACCAATTTGTCGGAACGACTGTTCGCGATGATGTGGCTTTTGGTTTAGAAAACAATGGTGTACCGCGGGAAGAAATGATTGAGAGAGTAGACTGGGCAGTAAAACAGGTGAACATGCAAGATTTTCTCGATCAAGAGCCGCACCATCTCTCCGGAGGCCAAAAGCAGAGAGTTGCGATTGCGGGGGTTATTGCCGCACGTCCTGATATTATTATCTTAGATGAAGCAACATCCATGCTTGACCCGATTGGGCGAGAAGAAGTGCTTGAAACGGTAAGACATTTAAAGGGGCAGGGCATGGCGACTGTCATTTCCATCACACATGACCTGAATGAGGCAGCAAAAGCAGACAGGATCATTGTGATGAATGGCGGTAAGAAATATGCCGAAGGACTGCCTGAAGAGATTTTTAAATTGAATAAAGAACTTGTTCGAATTGGGCTTGATTTACCCTTCTCATTCCAGCTTAGCCAGCTTTTAAGAGAAAATGGACTAGCTTTGGAAGAAAATCATTTGACTCAGGAAGGGCTGGTGAAAGAGCTATGGACATTACAATCAAAGATGTAGAACATCGTTATCAGATGAAGACGCCGTTTGAGCGCCTTGCACTGTATGATATCAATGCATCGATTAAAGAAGGCAGCTACGTGGCCGTTATTGGGCATACAGGCTCTGGCAAGTCCACTCTTCTTCAGCACTTGAATGGTCTTCTGAAGCCGACGAAGGGACAGATATCACTAGGCAGTACTGTCATTCAGGCAGGGAAAAAGAATAAAGAGCTGAAAACCCTTCGTAAAAAAGTCGGAATCGTTTTCCAATTTCCTGAGCATCAATTATTCGAAGAAACAGTTCTTAAAGATATTTCGTTTGGACCGATGAATTTTGGTGTAAAAAAAGAGGATGCTGAACAAAAAGCCAGAGAGATGCTGAAGCTTGTAGGTTTATCAGAAGAGCTTTTGGACAGATCGCCTTTTGAATTAAGCGGGGGGCAAATGCGCAGAGTTGCAATTGCCGGCGTACTTGCAATGGATCCTGAAGTGCTTGTTTTGGATGAACCGACTGCTGGATTGGACCCAAGAGGGCGAAAAGAGATTATGGACATGTTTTATGAGCTTCATCAACGAGGAAACCTGACGACGATTCTTGTGACACATAGCATGGAGGATGCGGCTGCATACGCTGATGAAATGATCGTCATGCATAAAGGAACGATACAGGCATCTGGCAGTCCGCATGATTTGTTTTTAAAAGGTGAAGAGATGGCTGGCTGGGGACTGGATCTTCCGGAAACGATAAAATTTCAAAGGCAGCTGGAAGCTGCACTTGGCGTCAGATTTAAAGAGCCTATGCTCACAATTGAAGATGCCGCTGCTGAAATCCGTGCTCTTTTTCAGGGAGAGAAGACCTTATGATGGACAGCATGATTATCGGCAAGTATGTACCGGGCTCTTCACTTGTACATCGGCTTGATCCCAGAACAAAACTCATTACGATCTTTTTATTTGTCTGCATTGTATTCCTAGCCAATAATGTACAGACATATGCATTGCTAGGATTATTTACTGTAGGCGTCGTTTCTTTAACAAGAGTTCCTTTCTCTTTTTTAATGAAAGGGCTAAAGCCAATCATCTGGATTGTCATCTTTACGTTCCTTCTTCACATTTTAATGACACATGAAGGACCGGTTATTTTTCAATTAGGCGTTTTCAAAGTCTATGAGGGCGGTTTGGTCCAAGGGATATTCATTTCTCTTAGGTTCGTCTATTTGATTTTAATGACAACCTTATTAACGCTCACGACAACACCGATTGAGATTACCGATGGAATGGAGCAATTGCTGAATCCATTGAAAAAAATAAAGCTTCCTGTTCACGAGCTTGCTCTTATGATGTCAATTTCTTTGCGGTTTATTCCGACCTTGATGGAGGAGACAGACAGGATCATGAAGGCTCAGATGGCGCGGGGCGTTGATTTTACAAGCGGACCTGTCAAAGACAGAGTGAAGGCTATTGTCCCACTTCTTGTCCCTCTCTTCGTCAGTGCATTCAAACGCGCCGAAGAGCTTGCTGTAGCAATGGAAGCCAGAGGCTATCAAGGCGGAGAGGGACGTACGAAATACAGAAAGCTTGTATGGACAGGAAAGGACACTTCTGTCATTGTGAGCTTGATGATTTTGGCTGCTTTGTTATTTTTCTTAAGGACGTAGAGGTGCTGTATGAGACTGAAATGCACGATTTCTTATGACGGACATTTATTTAATGGATATCAGGTGCAGCCGGGCAAAAGAACGGTTCAGGATGAACTGGAGAAGGCTTTGGCTGTCCTGCATAAGTCGAAAGACAGAATTCCGGTCGTTTCGTCAGGAAGAACAGATAGCGGGGTTCATGCAGCCGGACAGGTGATTCATTTTGATACTCCGCTGTCTATCCCGGCAGAGAAATGGCCGTATGCTTTAAATGCACTGCTTCCGGATGATATCGCAGTCAAACAGGCAGAAATTGCGGATGATGGGTTCCATGCACGATTTAGCGCAGTGAAAAAAGAATATCGCTACTTTGTATACACGGAGAAACACCCGGACGTATTTAAACGGCATTACGCTTACCATTTTTCATATCACCTTAATGTGCAGAACATGAGAGAAGCGGCAAAGCATCTTTTAGGGACGCATGATTTTACGAGCTTTTGCGCGGTTAAAACAGAAGTGCAAGACAAGGTAAGAACGATTTACGAACTTGATTGGGCTGAGACAGATGACGGCCTGCAAATGCGGATCACAGGTAGCGGTTTCTTATATAATATGGTCAGAATTATTGCGGGTACTTTGCTTGATGCAGGTATTGGTAAAATTTCTCCTGATGATGTGAAATCCATGCTGGAAGCGAAGGATCGCGAAGCGGCAGGGCGCACAGCGCCGGGGCACGGGCTATATTTATGGAACGTTTTCTATGACAACTAAACCAGGTGTGTAATATTTTCTTGACAGAGTCTGCATAAAGTTATAAGATATCATATGGTATGTATTTCAACCCCACGATAAGCCCCGGAACTTATTGTGTTGTGAAATAGAACGTAATCGAAGTTTATTGAAAATGACAGATCATTTAGGAGGGAAATTCAATGCGTACAACACCTATGGCTAACGCAAGTACTATTGAACGCAAGTGGTTAGTTGTTGATGCTGCTGGCAAGACTCTAGGACGTCTTTCTACAGAAGTTGCATCTATCCTTCGCGGAAAACACAAACCAACTTACACACCACACGTTGATACTGGAGATCATGTGATCATCATCAACGCTGAAAAAATCGAGTTAACTGGTAAAAAGTTAACTGACAAAATCTACTACCGTCACACTCAACATCCAGGCGGATTAAAATCAAGAACTGCTCTTGAAATGCGTACAAACTACCCTGAGAAAATGCTTGAGCTTGCTATCAAAGGCATGCTTCCAAAAGGTTCTCTAGGTCGTCAAATGTTCAAAAAATTGAACGTATATCGTGGTTCTGAGCATCCACATGAAGCACAAAAACCTGAAGTTTACGAACTTCGCGGTTAATTAAAAAGGAGGTTACCAATTTGGCACAGGTTCAATATTACGGTACTGGCCGTCGTAAAAGTTCTGTAGCGCGTGTGCGCTTAGTTCCAGGAGAAGGTCGTATCGTCGTTAATAATCGTGAAATCAGCGAGCACATCCCATCTCCAGCTCTAATCGAAGATATCAAACAACCATTAACTTTGACTGAAACAGCTGGCACTTATGATGTTTTAGTAAACGTACATGGAGGCGGCTTATCTGGTCAAGCTGGAGCAATCCGTCATGGTATCGCTCGTGCTTTGCTTGAAGCAGATCCAGAATACCGTGCAACACTTAAACGCGCAGGTCTTCTGACTCGTGACGCTCGTATGAAAGAACGTAAAAAATACGGTCTTAAAGGCGCTCGTCGTGCACCTCAGTTCTCAAAACGTTAATTTGCGTTTTTCAAAGCTCTCGACCTTGTGTTGGGAGCTTTTTTATTTTAATAAAATGCTCATACCTCTGCATACAGTAAAATAACTAAATCAAAGCTTGACGGACTAAGCAAAATGCTTGCTTATAAGCGCTCTCACTGTAATAATCATGATAGCTTTCATGTCACTACCAGTTAATTGTTTGGAAATCTGGTCAAAGTTTTTAATGGTTATGTCGTCAGTCCAGCTCATTCTAACCACGGGTCTCCCCTTTGTTAAATCTCCCTGCCGATTCTTCAACTGTTTCATAGCCCGGAGGAACAATAGCTCTTTGCTAATGACGCTATTTGACGAAATAAGTGTAAATCTGATGACGTAAATCACATATCTCCTTTGTGATTTTTTTGCGTTTTTATGAACTTTTTTCTAAATATACAAAGGGAAAGCGATATCAATCTAGAAATATTTGTTATACTCTATACATTAAAGTAAGGAGAACGATTCATGAATGCGTTAGTAGACCATAATAGCAAAGCCTGGGATCAAAAAGTAGAAACAGGCAATGAATGGACTGTTGCTGTTGAGCAGCATGTCATCGAACAAGCGAAAACAGGCAATTGGGATATAAGGGTAACTCCAATGAAAGATGTACCAAGGGATTGGTTTCCTCCTGTCAACGGGCTGAAAGTGCTCTGTTTAGCATCAGGTGGCGGCCAGCAAGGCCCGATTTTGGCAGCTGCAGGAGCGGATGTCACTGTATTAGATAACTCGGAAAAACAGCTGGATCAGGATAGAATGGTTGCTAAGCGCGATGATCTCAAGATACATACTGTCAAAGGAAGCATGGACGATCTCAGCCAATTTAAGGATGAATCATTTGATGTCATTGTACATCCTGTTGCCAATGTTTTTGTTGAGGATGTCCTCCCAGTCTGGAAGGAAGCGCATCGGGTGCTGAAAAGAAATGGTGTTCTAATCTCAGGCTTTGTAAATCCAGTCGTATTTCTGTTTGATGTAGAATTAGAACAGCAAGGGATTTTAAAAGTAAAACATTCCATTCCATATGCAGACTCAGATGATCTTCCAAAACATAAAGTGAAAAAACTGATGGAAAATAATGAGGCTCTGGAATTCGGTCATTCCTTAGAAGACCAAATCAAGGGCCAGATTGATGCCGGTTTTATCGTCACTGGATTTTACGAAGATAAAGGCGGGTTTGTATTGGACCAATATATTCATACATATTCTGCAACAAGAAGCGTGAAAGTATGAAAAGCAGCGACCTATTAAAGGGGCTGCTTTTTTAATAATCACTTACAGAACATTTGTTCTGGACCCTATAGAAAGCTGCTACATCCTCTTCTTTTTATCAATTCGGCACCTTCATTTGGGCGAATTTCCAATCGAATTCGGGCATTGATTCACCATCCAAACCTCAAAATAACCGGTAAAAGGAGAGTGAATTTGTATGGCAGAAGTACTGTCTTTTATGGATGTGAAACGCCAAAAGGATTTTGAATTAGAAAAGAACTTGCTCAAAGAACTCTCTCTGAGACAAATTATCCAGTCTGTTAAGGACTGTTTGGAACCATTATTCCCATTTCTACATGATGAAAGAGATATTATTACCGAAGGCTGTATTGATTTTGCGATAGAAGCTTATTTGTTAGGCGGGCGTTTTGGGATATTCGGCTATTACGGAGAATCCATGCAAAGCATCAGTGCCCGCTCTGCAAGAGAAGAAGAAGAGCTTCGTATGGAGTTTTTTGATTATCTCTATAATTGGACACACGAGCAATACGCAACATTTGATAAAAACACGGTTTATGAAGCAGCACACAAGTTCATTAAAGACTGGTGGACAGAGGGGTTTGTCCAAAGAGAAAAACAGTGTAAGCTTCGCATGCGTTAATCATATTTCCCGGCCCTGTCCCATAGTTATGTAGTAACGGACAAGCGGGAGGGGAAGGGATGAGGAAAAAGCTTAAATGGCTTGGTTTTTTGCTAGGCTTCATCGTATTACTATTTCTATTCAAGTATCAGTTCAGCAATAACGATTCCTGGAATCCATGGAGTCTGCCCTTGAGCGGGAAAATTATTTATCTGGATCCAGGTCATGGCGGGCCCGACGGCGGAGCAGTCGGCGGAAAGCTGTTAGAGAAGGATGTAACCCTGGAAGTGGCCTTTAGAGTCAGGGATTACCTTCAGGAACAAGGCGCGCTTGTCATCATGACCAGAGAAAGTGATACTGATCTCGCTCCAGAAGGAACGAAGGGCTACAGCAGACGAAAAGCGGAAGACTTAAGGCAGCGAGTTAAATTAATAAACCATTCAGAGGCTGAACTCTATATCAGCATTCATCTCAATGCGATTCCGTCACAAAAATGGAGCGGAGCCCAAAGCTTCTATTACGGAAAATTTGCGGAAAATGAGAAAGTCGCGAAATATATTCAGGATGAGTTGAGAAGAAACCTGGAAAACACAACCCGGAAAGCAAAGCGGATTCATGGTATCTACTTAATGCAAAACGTCACCAAACCGGGGGCGCTTGTAGAAGTCGGATTTTTATCCAATCCAAATGAAGCAAGGCTGCTCGGGAAGTCGAAATATCAGGACAAGGTGGCATCTTCCATATATAAAGGCATTTTGCGATATTTCACAGAAAAAGGAGACCCTCCGGAGTAAAGGAGGGTTTTCTTATGGTTCTAAGCATAAGACACCCGCCATTTATGTATGATATAATAATGCTTGTAAACGAATACACAAAAGGGTGAGGTTCGATGATAAGAGAAGATGAAGTAAGAAAACTAGTCGGTGAAATGCGCGAACCTTTTCTTCAAAGACCTCTGGGAGAATTGGATGCCGTTAAGGAAATTAAAATAAAGCCTGAAAAACGGCATGTTAGTGTAAAAGTCGCTCTTGCAAAAACCGGAACTGCAGAACAAATGCAGATTCAGCAAGAGATCGTAAACATCTTAAAAGGGGCAGGCGCTGAGACGGTCGGCCTTCGATTTGAAGAGCTGCCTGAAGAAACGGTTGCAAAATTCCGGGCGCCGTCAGCTGAGAAAAAAACATTGTTAAATATGGATAACCCACCAGTCTTTCTTGCTGTAGCAAGCGGAAAAGGCGGCGTAGGCAAATCAACTGTGTCAGTAAACCTTGCTATTTCTCTGGCTCGTCTTGGGAAAAAGGTCGGTTTAATTGATGCGGATATTTATGGCTTCAGTGTGCCGGATATGATGGGTATCACTGTGCGTCCTACTATTGAAGGAGAGAAACTGCTTCCTGTTGAACGCTTTGGGGTAAAGGTAATGTCAATGGGCTTCTTCGTAGAAGAAAATGCTCCGGTCGTATGGAGAGGGCCAATGCTTGGTAAAATGCTAAACAACTTTTTCCACGAAGTCGAGTGGGGAGAAGTAGATTATATCGTTCTTGATCTTCCGCCTGGGACGGGGGACGTTGCTCTCGATGTACATACTATGCTTCCGAGCTGCAAAGAAATCATTGTATCGACGCCGCACCCAACAGCTGCTTTTGTCGCAGCGAGAGCGGGTTCTATGGCGATTAAAACCGATCATGAGGTCGTTGGTGTCATTGAAAACATGGCTTATTATGAAAGTGCAAAGACAGGAGAAAGAGAATATGTCTTTGGAAAAGGCGGGGGAGATAAACTAGCTGAGGAACTACACGTGCCTTTGCTCGGCAGAATCCCGTTGAAACAGCCTGATTGGGATCAGGATCAATTTGCGCCGTCTGTTTATGATGAAAATCATCCAATCGGAGAAATATATCAGGACATTGCAAAAAAAATAGTTACAAAAATGTCAGTGCAAGTATAAAAAAGGACCGGGATTCTAGATCCCGGCTTTCCCTTTATTCACTTTCTTTGGCAGTGTCTTTTGCTGCTTTTTTCATCTCATCTTCGAACTGTTTTTTGTAAAGCGGACTAGAAAGTGTTTCGTTAATAACCTCTTCTAAGTAACTGCGGAATTCTTGGCTTTTTGCCAGTTCGCTGTACTTTTTATTCATGCCCGGATCCTGCATAACGCCCATCAGCATCTTCTGGTAATCCGGATCCTTCATCAGTTTTTTAATCACTTTTTCATGCTCTGTCTGAAGAGTTTTGGCAAAGCCTTGAGCAAAATCAGTGTCTTCAAAGATGTTTTTCCAGAATTCTTCACCTTTTTTAGAGGTAAGTGTTTTCTCTATTGTTCCTTTAATCGCATCTTGGTCAATCACCAGCGCTTCATTCATCGCATCATCGTTTAATAATTCCTTAATTGCTTTCTTTCCATCATCAGTTTTTAATATATCAACAACCATTTTTTTGGTCTGATCATAGTCCATATCCGCTGCTTGGTCTTTTGGAGCGCAAGCTGTTACAGATAATAACAAAAAACAGCTCATCAATAGCATTTTGGCTTTTGACATGCTTAAGCTCCTTTCACATACTTGTCTTACTTTTAATATGATTCATCTGTTTGGAATTATACATAACAAAATATCGCCGTTTGCGATTTTTGAGGGGATGAATAAAGAAATGAAAAGCCGTGGTTTAGTTCGTTTTTTCTTTTCTATTTTAGCTGTCGGAGCGGTTATCACGAGTATTGTGGGTTTTGCTTTAAAATGGGGAGAATATAGGGGACTGTTTCTTGCTTTTGAAGCGGGACAGATTTTCTCTGTTTTATTTTGGTTTATCGGTGTAGGCATGATTTTCAGTGTGATCAGCCAAATGGGTTTTTTCGTGTTTTTAACAGTTCACCGGTTTGCGCTTGAGATATTAAGGTCCTCGTCTTTGTGGAACTTGCTTCAGCTGTTTTTCATCCTGTTTGTTGCTTTTGATTTAATGTACGTGCGTTTTTTATTTTTTGGAGAGAGCGGAGAGTCGCTGGCTGGCTATGCGTGGTTACCGGTGTTTTTATTGATCTTTGGAGTGATTACAGCTTATATAAAGCAAAAGCAGTCCTCTAAGAAAACGTTTGTGTCATCGTTGTTTTTAATGGTTGTGATTACCGCATTAGAATGGTTCCCTGCGCTAAGAGTAAATGATGAGGACTGGCTTTATTTAATGCTTTTCCCGTTAATGGCGTGTAATGCTTTCCAACTGCTGATGCTGCCGAAGTTCGCAGCAAAGTAATTACTTTACCTCTGCGGATTTGGCATCTGAATTTGAGATGAGATCACCTACGGTTACATTTTTTAATCCTTTTTCTTTCAGCTGGTGGATGATATCGGGCAACGCTTCTTCTGTTTGTTTTGCCGAGTCGGAGGCGTGTAAAAGAATAATGTCTCCTCCGGAAACTTGCTTGGTTACATTGTCGATGATTTTATCAACCCCTGGATTTGTCCAATCTTGAGAGTTCACACTGTAATGAACAACTGTATAATTGTATTGCTTTGCGACAGTTAGAACATTCTTATTGAATTGTCCGGTTGGGGGTCTTAATAGCTGTATGTCTTTGATCCCTAACTTTTCAAAGGAAGTTTGGGCACGGTTAATGTCCTTTTTTATTTCGCTGCTTTCTAAATTGGCATAGTTTTTATAGGCGTACCCCATGCTCCCGATTTGATGGCCATCCTTCACTATACGTGCCACTGTGTCAGGGTGGCGTTCGGCCCAAGAAGCGGAAAGGAAAAATGTTGCGTTTTTAATCCCGTTCGCTTTCAAGGTGTCAAGAATGGGTTTTGCTTTCTCATCCCCCCAGCTGATATCAAACGTAAGTGCGATGTCTTTCGAATCCGTTTCTCCTTTATAAATGGCTTTAGGTCCGGTGTCAGTTGAAAACACGGGAAGCGGGACAGCTCTTTGAATGTAAAAAAAGCTGGCTGCTGCGAATGCGGCGATAAGTATAATAATAAATTGTTTCACTCGTTTAATGTGCCACACATAGAAGTGATTCACTGATGATGCCTCCTTATCTTGTCCATCTTTCCTGTGTTACATCTTATGAGCATGGCCAATTGAATATAACCGATAAAATGTCTCTTTACATACAGCTTAAATTATATGTTGACCTATTGATAATATCTGTGATATATTATTATTCGTCGCTGATAAACAGCCGACATCAACTAAAAGCTTCATTAAATACTTTTTAAAAAAGTTGTTGACTTAAAAGAAGCTAAATGTTATAGTAATAAAGCTGCTTCGTTAAGCGGCAATAATGATCTTTGAAAACTAAACAAGACAAAACGTACCTGTTAATTCATTTTTATAAAATCGCACAGCGATGTGCGTAGTCAGTCAAACTACTTTATCGGAGAGTTTGATCCTGGCTCAGGACGAACGCTGGCGGCGTGCCTAAT
>NZ_CATYRA010000014.1:0-81564 GCF_958411575.1 uncultured Bacillus sp. | reverse complement strand
TGGTCCGGCTTCCCCGGTAGCTCCTGTCGCTCCGGCTGGTCCGGCTTCCCCAGTAGCCCCTGTGGCTCCCGTGGCCCCGGCTGGTCCGGCTTCCCCGGTAGCTCCTGTCGCTCCCGTCGCTCCAGCTGGTCCAGCTTCCCCGGTAGCTCCTGTCGCTCCTGTCGCTCCTGTCGCTCCGGCTGGTCCGGCTTCCCCGGTAGCTCCTGTCGCTCCTGTCGCTCCTGTCGCTCCGGCTGGTCCGGCTTCCCCGGTAGCTCCCGTGGCTCCCGTCGCTCCGGTTGGTCCGGCTGGTCCGGCTTCCCCGGTAGCTCCTGTCGCTCCCGTCGCTCCGGCTGGTCCAGCTTCCCCGGTAGCTCCCGTGGCTCCCGTCGCTCCGGCTGGTCCGGCTGGTCCAGCTTCCCCAGTAGCTCCCGTGGCTCCTGTCGCCCCGGCTGGTCCGGCTTCCCCGGTAGCTCCTGTGGCTCCCATGACTCCCGGCAGTCCTTGTGGTCCTTGTGGTCCTTGTGGTCCTTGTGGTCCTTGTGGTCCTTGTGGTCCTGTGGCTCCAACACTGCCTGGGATACCGCGTAATCCGCGTGGTCCCTGCGGCCCTCTTACTCCCCTTACGCAACAGCAACATATACATGATTGTTTAGGCTCAGGAACTTTTTTAGGGCCTACTCTACAACTGGGGCTTGAAGAGTTAGATCCACAATAAGGGCATCTATGTGACGGTTTTCGAGACATAATTTCTATTCACATCCTTTTATAACTTGATTTTCCATACACCTATTCATAATATGAAAAATGATTTTGAGTGTGAATGAATGCGAAAGTATTTCTCCATCTGCCGTCGCTCCCAGTAAAGAGCTCTTACAAATATATAATCCTTTTGCCAAAACCGATGATCTGCAAAATCCTCCGGTTATTTCCAAAATGCCTGTTAGACTCTATCAGTAAAAAAGAGTGAGAACATTTTAATCTCACTCTTTTTTCTTATTTCATGCGAAGGTCTTTTTGCTGTTTATTTTCTCTGTTCTATAAATTGATCAATCCGCTCCATTACCTCTTCCATATTCATGCAATCCTGAAAGCTTCGATTGATTTTTTGAATCCCTTCCTTATATCGGTCGTTATTCAACACTTCTTCCACTGCATGTTTTAAAGACTGCGCGGTTACATGGTCTTTAGATACTGTATAACCGGCTTGTAGTTCAGTCAGCCGCTGGGCCACCATTGGCTGGTCCTTATCGTGCGGCATTACAACTAAAGGAACGTTAAAATGAATGCCTTCATTTACACTGTTCATTCCTCCGTGAGTGATGAAAACATCTGATTGTTCCAGCACTTCCAGTTGAGGCACATACGAAGCAATGATAAAGTTCTCCGGCGCTTGCTTTAATTTTGTCAGATCAGCTTTTTCTCCCGCAGCTATCACGACCTTGCCCTTGACATCAGAAAATGCATCTATACATAAGTTGAAAAACTCTTCAGTTTCGTCTAATACCGTCCCCATAGAAATATAAATGACTTTCTCATCTTTTAATTTATCAGTTGGGAAATCAGTTTTTTCCGCTCTCTTTGGAAAGCTTGGACCGATAAACAGAAATTCATCGCCGAAACGATGGCTTTCCGGCTGAAAATATCGGCTTGTGTACACTACATTTAATTCACCTTTATTATTCATGAATTGAACCATATTTTCAGGTGATACACCATAATTTTGTTTCATCTCTAATAATAGATCTTCACACTGTTTATCCAATTGTAAAGGTACTTCTGAATCCGGATGCAAAGGCAATATCTTTAAATGCTCTTCACCGAATAAAAAGGAAGCAGAGGAAGAGATGCCGGGGATGTTGAGATAATCTCTGACCAGCTCTCCCGCACCAAATTTATCATAATAGACAAAGTCAAACTGAATGCTTTTTGACAACTCTTTTACGATATGTAAAATGTCCAATGAGGTTTTGATATGTATTTTCAGGAAATCAAGAATGCCATTCGGCGAAGCAATATTAATAGGTGTTGTTCTGAGTAAATCCTGATGAAGGTGGACAGTCGCTCCTACTGCTTCCAATCTTTCTTTATACTTCTCAGTGGAGATATAATGTACATCATATCCTCTATCGGCAAAGGCTTTCGTAATGCCTAATGTAGGATTCACATGGCCTTCCGCAGGAAAATTTAAAATCAATACTGTCTTCATTTAGACAACTCCTTCTCATATCGTATTCTGAATCTTTGCTTGTTCAGACTACTACTAATCGTAAAATGGAGACGTAATCCCACGCAAGGGACAAATGATTGAACTATTCTGCTCTTCTTGACTGAATCAAAAAAAGACACCGAGCTCTGGTGCCTTTTTTATACCTTTCGGATCGTGAAAAATTTCCGCAGAAGCCATGGGCCTGGCGTGAAGCCCAAGGTTAACTGCCAGGCGCCTATAGCCTGCAACCTGTATTCGCGGACGATCTGCATCTTCCGGCTCATGCTCCTGACATCTTCAAACCATACCTCATGCGTTCGCCCCTGCTGATCACTGTACCGGAAAAACGGTGATTGATATTCGGCTGAATATTGTATCGGAGTTTGGTACCTCATCGCTGTTTTGATTGCGTTTTGATTTGAAATGGCTGAAGCAACTGTGCCCGGCTGGTACGGGATGATCCAGTCGTACCCGTAGAGCGGAACTCCGATAATGATTTTTCTGCTCGGCACCTGCGCAATCGCAAACTCAATGGTTCTCCTTATCTCAGTAATCGGTGCTACAGGGCCCGGCTCACTTCCGGCATGATGCCAATCATAAGCCATGATAAACATATAATTGACAACCGCTCCTATTCCCCCGTAATCGTAGCCTCTCAGCCATGGGATATTATCGCTTGTTTTTGCCGGAACAGCTATCGTCAGCACATACCCTCCCGCCTGAAGACGATCCCTCAGCTGACGTAAAAACCCAGTGAAAAGATCACGATCCGCGGCGCTCACCTGTTCAAAATCGATTGTGACACCGCCATATCCCCTTGTGGAGACTAAGTAATAAATATTGTTGACCAGATTGGTTCTTGCTGTCGGATTGTTCAGGACTTGGTGAACGAGTTCTGTACTGAAGCCTTCTGATGTAAGGTTTGTTATGGTGGCAAGCGGCGTCACTCGTCTTTGCCATGTTGTCTCAATAGCGGCCGCATCATTCAATTGGTTTGCAATGTCGCCATTAGGAGCAATATGGTATTCGAAAATTGAAATCGAAGACGAGTATGGTGCATAATCATTGATTAATTCCCGATCGAGGTCAGGGTTTCGGAGCACGTAAAAACTTAACGTTCCCGCAATGTAATTTGAGATAGAAGGAATCGTTATTTTTGCTCCCGCTTGTAATGTATTTGGGCTGATGCCAGGGTTTGCGGCCCGCAGTCGCTCTAAGGGAACAAGCGCTTTTGCCGCAATGGCGGTCAGCGTGTCTCCCGGCTGGACTGTATATACATAAAGAGGGATAAGAAGAGCCTGCCCAGGCACGATATTCGTTTCGTCTAACCCATTCACACCCCGGATTTGATCAACAGAAGCGCCGTAACTTCTGCCTATGGAAAACAAAGACTCACCAGGCCGTACGATATGGATAAACATGTTTAACCCCCATTACTCGTTAATAAATCCATCATAAAATGTTATTAATGGGAGCCCATTTATATGTTTGTGAATACAAAAAAAATACCAAGGGCAACTCCCCTTGGTACCGGATCACGCTGATCAATTCTCTTTTCCTTCTTCAAGCACATGCTTCAAATGCTCGCAGTCATGATTGAAATGAGCCATCACATACTGTTTGGCTGCTTCTTTGTTTTTCTTTTTCACTTCTTCCAATATCTTGCGGTGCTCACTCAGTATTGTTTCTGCACGGTGGTCGCCAGTATAATTAAGGATTCTGCAAAAGTGAATCAGATCATTTACATGCTCAAGTAAATTTTTTAAATGTCTGTTATGGCTGAAATCAACAAGCAGCTCATGAAAATTTTGGTTTAAATGTATGATTTCCGTATCTTCCGTTCCGTTGTGAATGGCTTTTTCTGTTTCTTCAAGCTGTTTTTCAAGTATGGCAAGCTCTTTCTCATCCGCTTCGTCTATGACTAACTCGACTGCCAGCTGCTCCAGCGGAATTCTGATTTTATAAATCTCATCTACATCTTTTGCCGTTAATGACGTGATTGAAAATCCATTGCGGTCATCTGCTTTTAACAAACCGTCTTTCTCGAGCAGTCGCATGGCTTCCCTTATCGGAGAGCGGCTGACGCCAAAGCTTTTCGCCAGCTGTGTTTCGTTTATCCGTTCCCCCGGCTTAAAAGTCCCGTTGAAGATCATTTTTTTCAACTGGTTATAAAATTGCAGGTAGTAAGGAGTCGGTTTGTCTAATTTAAAATCGTCCATATATAATACCTCTTCTGAATATATTCAAGGGCTTTTCTTCATCAAAATCATATAACAGATGGTAATGGGAAGCAACAAACTGCCTTGTCAGATCTCAGAATCTGAGGTACGATAAGTTTGCTGAACGACGGTCGACGGACTACTGGCAACTGAAAAACCGGCATGTTTTTCATCGTCAATAGGACACTATACCTCCGCCAGAATAGCGCACTATTACTTTTTTAGATTTTTTCAATGGAGGGAAAAATATGCTCATTATTCTTGTTATGTTTCTTCTCGGAATTATTTTAGGCTTTATTGGTGCCGGAGGAGCAGGCTTTGTCATTGCCCTTTTAACTCTTCTATTCCATGTACCGATTCATACGGCTTTAGGTACTTCCCTCGCCGGGATGGCTTTCACCAGCTTATCAGGTGCGTACAGCCACTATCGCGAGGGCAACATTCAAATGAAAATCGGCTTAACAGTCGGATGCTTTGCTGCGGTTGGTTCATTTTTCGGCGCCAAGCTGACATCTTTCATTCCGGCTGATTTGCTTCATTATTTGACGGCGGGAATGTTATTTTTATCAGCGATTCTCATTTTAATCAGATTATTTCTTTTAAAAGAGAAGGCTCAAGTGAATCAAAGCTCTCTTTCAACGTATACGAGAGCGGTCATTTTAGGAATTGTAGCCGGCGTTCTTTCCGGCACATTCGGCATCGGGTCGGCGCCTTTTATTCAAATCGGTTTAATGATTATGCTGAACCTGTCCATCCGCCATTCTGTCGGAACGACAATGCTTGTGATCATCCCTCTCGCTGTAGGAGGAGGCATCGGATATATCACAGAAGGATTTGTCGATTATGTATTGCTGATCAAAGTTCTGGTCGGCACAATGTGCGGTGCCTATGTAGGCGCGAAATTCACCAACCTCATGCCAAAGGTGGTCTTAAAATCGGCCATCTTCTTGACTCCTGCGATTGCGGGCCTGCTGTTGTTATTCTAAATAAAACAAAAAACCTGACGTCATGTCAGGTTTTTTTATGAGTTTTGCCCCGCTCGTTCTTTCGTTAATCCAAAAAACGCCAGTGCGCCGATGACCGCTGTCACAAACATGATCGCTCCCATCGGAATGGCTGTCGTCTCGTTAATGCCTACAAGCGGCGACACGATCGAACCGAGAAGCAGCGGGAGCATTCCGAGCAGCGCACTTGCACTTCCGGCACGGTGCCCCTGCCTCTCCATGGCAAGCGTAAACGTGCTGGTCAGAACCATGCCGATCGTAATCATGTAAATGAAAATGGATATGACTAATGTAGCGAGAGGGCCGTGAATCATGGTCATGGTCAAAAGCACAGCAGTCGCAATCATAGCCGTAATAACCGCCATGCGAAGCAGGCTCTTTTCATGAATGATTCCGCCAAAGCGCCCGATAATAAAGCTGCCTGATATAATCGCCAAGCCGTTAATGCCGAAAAGAATACTAAACACCTGCGGCGACACTCCATAGATATCCTGGTATACAAAAGGCGTACCGGATACATATGCAAAGCTTCCCCCGTGAATAAACCCGACCGTTAACGCGTACCCCATAAAGGATCGATCCTTCAACAGGCTGCCCATCGTTTTGACAGATGTTCCGATTGAGCTTGGAATCCGGTTTTCCGGCGGCAGTGTTTCTTTTAAACGAAAAGCAATCAAAAGAACTAGTAAAAATCCAATGATCGTTAATACGTGAAAAATCGTATGCCACGTTGCAAATGGCAATAGCAAAATAGCACCGCCTGTCATTGGCGCAACCATTGGCGCAACAGCTGTAATGACCATTAACAGCGAGAAAAATTTAGAGAGCTCTCTTCCAGTAAACACATCGCGGACGATTGCGCGAGACAGCACAAGCCCTGCGGAAGCGGTAAATCCCTGTAAAAAACGCGCAGCCACTAATGTTGTAATATTGGGCGACAGCGCACAAAACAGAGAAGATAACGCAAATAAAAAAATACAGATTAATAGCGGTTTCCGTCTTCCCTGCGCGTCACTGACCGGCCCTACAATCAGCTGGCCGATCGTAAGCCCGACCAGACAGGCTGTTAAACTTAACTGTACAAGTGAAGCACTCGCTGATAAATCATCCGCTATTTCAGGAAAACTTGGCAAATACATATCTATATTAAGCGGGCCCAATATAGCCAGCATGCCGAGCAGAAACGCCAATGCCAAGCGTTCTTTTCCAGTTGGATTGTGCAGCATGTTATCAAACCTTCCCTTCAACCTAGTCACTTATATAAAAAATCGATGTCAACTCCAACGATGGATTGGAGCTGTAAAACATTTGTATATTGTATCATAACTTTCAGCCTGTGAAAGCAGCTTTAAAGCTTGAACGAAAGACACAAAAAAATCAGGGTCTTCTGCCCTGATCTAGTGAGTTCCGATCCTGTTGTCCTATACCCATAATCGCAAACCCGCCATAAGAAGAACACCGCTGATCACAGTAATGGATAAACTTTTTGTTTTCATCGCAATCAAGAGAGTCGGGATCAAGATGACGGCTGCAGGCCAATTCAATTGCAGAGTACCATGAGACTGAATCATACAATCCTTTACGACAAGCGCTGTCAATATACACACCGGCACATAGGAAAGCCACTTGAGCACGGGCTCCGGCAAAGTGATATTCCGTACAACTAAAAAGGGAATGATGCGGGGAATCATCGTGACCAGCGCACAGCCGATAATCACCATCAAGACGTATGTATTGATACTCATTTATCCGTCACCACCCCGATTGTGGCTACGATAACCGTTGATATGATGACCGCAAGATGAGACGGCATAAAGAAAGAAGAAACAACCATGGCAATCACCATATAGATAATGAGAGATACATAATGTTTAATCTTCGCCGGCACAACATGTTCCAGTTGAAGAACCAGCAGCGCTAAAAACATAGCCGTGACCGCAAAATCCAGTCCGAACGATTCCGGATTGGTAATCCATTTGCCAAAAACAGCACCGGCCACACATGACAGCACCCAGCACGCATATGCTGTAAGATTTAAACCGAACATCCAGCGATCGTTAATCGGCTCGTTTTTGACAATCTTATTTGAAGCAACACCAAACGATTCATCTGTGACCATCATACCGATCCCTACATTTTTCGCCAGTGAATACTTTGAAAAATGAGGAGCGAGCGCAGCACTTAATAGAAAGTTCCGCAAATTCACAATAAACGTGGTCAGAATAATGGCTGACATTGGGCTGTTCGCCGCTAACAACGCACACATAATGAACTGGGCGCCGCCTGCAAAAACCAATCCTGACATGAACACAATTTCCATTACGCTTAAATGCGACGCAACCCCCACGATTCCGAGAGCCAAGCCTACACTAATGTAACCGACCAGCGTCGGAACACAATCTTGAAACCCCTGCAGGAATGTTGGCTCGTCAGTTTTTGCCTGAGTCATTTCTTTTTCAGATATCATTCTGTTCTCCTCCTCGTCTAACATATTATACACACGTATGTTATAACTGACAATAGAATGTGATAACAGACTTCCATATGTTATAATAAAGCGAATATGGACGTAAGGAGATACATGTATGGATGATATCCAAGCCATTATCGCAATGAATCTAGTCAAACTTAGAAAAAACAGAAACCTGACTCTTGATCAAGTTTCTGAATTAACGGGTGTCAGCAAAGCGATGCTCGGACAAATCGAAAAAGGGAAATCAACCCCGACTGTCACTACGCTATGGAAGATCGCAAACGGGCTTCAAGTATCCTTTTCTGTATTTCTAAAAGAAGACAAACCAAAAGTTAGAAAAATCAACCTGCAGGATATCGAACCTGTTACAGATAATGAAGAAAACTACAGCGTCTACCCTTTTTTTCCCTACAATCCTGAAACAAAGTTTGAAATTTACGTTGTTGATCTGAAACCTGGATGTATACATGAAGCAAAAACACATTTAGGAGAAGAATATATTTTAATTAAAGAAGGCGAATTAACAGTCATTCTGCAGGGTCAGGAGCATATGCTCGCTTCCGGAGACGCCTTGCAGTTTACAGGGTCAACCCCGCACAGCTACATCAATTCATCTGAAGAAACGGCCAGTTTTTTTCTGCTGATGTTTTATCCTGAGCCGCAAGGGTGACAAACAACCTCTCAGCTTAAATCGCTGGGGGGTTTTTCATATGTGCAAATGGCTTGCAAGATGAAATCATTCGTTGTATATTAATTGACGTGTCAATCATTGATATATCAATTAATAGGTTTGACAAGAAAGAAGGGATGGGTTTTGGCATCATTTTGTTCAGAGGAAGCCGAGATTTTATATCAGCTGCAAGGCGTGAACAAGGTGATTGGCGTGAAGTTCGAGGCATGCACGGGCATCAGCCAATCTCGTTTGGAATTGCTGTCATTGCTTTATCATGCAGATGAGATCAGTCAAAGCGACCTTCAAAAGAAAGTAAATATAGATAGCGCAGCCGTCACTAGACACCTAAAACAGCTGGAAGCCAAAGGCATGGTATCAAGACGGCGCAAGCCTGAGGACAATCGCATCACCCTTGTTCGGTTAACAGACCAAGGAAGAGAGCGAATCGAGACTTCTAAGAAAGAAAAGGAGCGTTTCATGAAGGAAATGCTCGCAAATGTAAGTGCAGAAGAGCGCCGCCTGCTCATTGATGTGCTGGCGCGCATGCGGAACAACATAGACAATATTGAAGCATAAGAGGAGTGTATCAACATGATCAAAACAAATGATTTTATGGAGATTATGAAAGGACGCCGTTCCATTCGCAACTATGATCCGACAGTGAAAATCAGCAAAGAAGAAATGACAGAAATCTTAGAAGAAGCCACAACTGCTCCATCTTCTGTCAACGCGCAGCCATGGCGTTTTCTCGTCATTGACAGCCCGGAAGGAAAAGAAAAGCTCGCACCGCTTGCAAGCTTTAACCAAACTCAAGTCACAACATCATCTGCCGTCATCGCTGTATTTGCAGATATGAACAATGGAGACTACTTAGAAGAAATCTATTCAAAAGCCGTGGAACTCGGTTACATGCCGCAGGAAGTCAAAGACAGACAAATCGCCGCTCTGACCGCTCATTTTGAAAAGCTTCCGGCACAGGTGAACCGCGAAACGATCCTGATTGACGGAGGTCTTGTTTCAATGCAGCTGATGCTTACTGCACGTGCGCACGGCTATGATACAAACCCGATCGGCGGATACGATAAAGAAAACATCGCGGAAACATTCGGTTTAGATAAAGAACGTTATGTACCGGTCATGCTTCTTTCTATCGGAAAAGCAGCAGACGAAGGCTATGCTTCCTACCGTCTGCCGATTGATAAAATTGCAGAATGGAAATAAAACAAAGAGCCCAGACCTATTTTCTGGGCTCTTTTTATTAACAATCTGAAGAAAAGAGTGATGAACAATTCATCACTCTTCTCTCTGTTATTCTTTGATTTTCTTCCTGCCAAACGGCCACCAGTTGCCTTCGCCAAAAGTCATGATGATTGCCGGAATGAAGAGCGGGAGAATGACAAGGCCGTAAAGCAGCAGCCCGATAATGATGACACTTGCCACCTGCATCAGCGTATTGACACCTGAAGGCATCATCGCCGCGAACGTTCCGGCCAAAATAATGGCCGCCGTAATAATGACGGATCCCATTTTGCTCATTGATCTGACAACACCTTGCACAATGCCGAGGTGCACCTCTTCCTTAAATCGGTCCAGCAAGAAGATCGAATAATCCACGCCTAATGCGATCAAGATGACAAAGCTGAAGAACGGTACTGCCCAGCTGACGCCTGCGTTTCCTAAGCCGTTTACAAAAATTAATTCTGTTATGGATATCGACGTATAGTACGTCAGCAGCAGTGACGCAATCATATAAATCGGCATGATCATTGAACGGAACAAAATCGTTAACACGATAAACAGGCCAATAATCATGATCACCATTGTTCTGGAGAAGTCCGTTGTGGACAGCTCTTTTAAGTCTGCATTTACACTTGTGACCCCGCCGTATACGATCTGTGCATCCTCGAGAGGAGTGCCGTCAACTTCGTTTGCTACAGCTTTTTTGATTTGGTTTATTGTTGTAATGGCTTGTTCTGAATAAGGATTAGAGTCCAGGACGACGCTTAATTGTACGCCTTTGCCGTCTGCAAAGGAATATTGGTCAATTGACTTCTTAAAGTCTTTATCCTTCATGACTTGATCAGGAATGAATATGCCTGTATCCCTTACGGTTGAGCTTTTGCTCATGTCCTCTAACATATCACTGGAAGCTGTAATGCCGTCAGAGATTTTCGTCAGGCCATCATTTGCACTCTTCACGCCCCCGGCAAGCTGCTGCAGGCTTTCTGTCAGCGTTCCGGCTTGTGCTTGCTGGCCTGAGAGCTGCTGATTCGCTTGTTCAAGTCCGGTTTGAATCTGTCCAAGCTGTCCGCTGATTGCCGTAAGCTGCTGCACAGTCTGTGCAGTATTGCCGGTTTGGGAAATCTGTTTGCTCACGAGCTGCAGCTGCTGATTGATTTTGCCCAATCCGTCTGCCGCATCGCCCAGTGAACCGCCGGACCTGCTATTTGAGGCTGAGCCGGTTTGCCCCGCCATTTGATTCAACCCGTTTTCTATATCCGTTAAACCGCTTTGGACATCAGCGATTCCTTTTACCGTCTTATCCAGTCCGTCTGAAACCGAGCCTAGCTGTTTATCAATATATAAATCTTTGATTTTTTCACCAGTCGGCTGCGTGATGGTCATGACAGAGTCAACATGTTCGACTTTCTCGATCGCTTTGCTGATATTTCCGAGATAAGGGATTGTATCAGCTGTTGTAAGATCTTTGTCTCCTTTCACGACAACATTGATCGGGAACGCTTTCCCTTCACCGAATCCATCCTTGATGGCTTCGAGAGCTTTTACTGATTTATAATCACTGCTGATTTCCGCAGTCGAATCAAATGAAATCTGGTCATCATAGGTCAAAATGAACGGTAGCGTGATAATCACCGTGATGACAATAAACAGAAACGGACGCACAACAGAATGCCTGCCGAGAAACGCCCATAATTTGTTGTCACTGTGCGACAGCACTTTCTTAGAAGGCCAAAATAATTTTTCACCCAACGTTACCATAAATAATGGAAGCAGTGTATAGAGGATGACCATTAAGATCCCTACACCGACTGCGACTCCTACTGCAGATTGGAAAATCGCAAACTTTGCAAATCCTAAGGCGGAAAATCCGATCAATACCGCAAATCCGCTGATAAATAAGGTTTTTCCCCCTGTACGGTAAGCGATAAGCGCCGCTTCTTTTTTGTCATGCCCGTTTGCTAACTCTTCACGGAATCGGGTAAGAAGCAGAATGCAGTAATCTGTTCCGATCCCGAACAGGATGGCGACTAAGAAGGTTTGCGTAAACGTCGAGATAGGAAAATCAACATTGTACACAAGGATGCCCAGTATGGATTGACTGATCAGATAAGAGAAACCGACAACTACAATCGGGATAAAAGGCGTCACAACAGATCGAAACACGATCAGCAGTAAACCGATGATCAAGCAGACTGTGATCACTTCCGTTTTCTTGAGCCCTTCCTCTGAGCTGTGAGCGAAATCCTGATTGATGAGAGAGGCTCCCGTAATATATGCAGTCAAATCATCAGGAACGATTTTATAAATGTCATCCGCGATTTTTTCCGCTTTTTTATCAGAACCTGTAATCGTGACAGGAATAAGAAGCGTTTTCTTGTCTTTTGAAATCAATTGGTCTTTGACTTCTTTTTCCGCTGTCAGTGGAGACGTTACTTCTTCTACACCGTCGATCTTTTTGACTTTATCGATCATTTTCCGGAGCTGATCCTCTGTTTCTTTCTTCAAAGCGTGATCTAATGTAAAGACGATACTGATCGAATTATTGTCTTCTCCCGCTTGTTTTAAAATGGCATTTGCTCTTTCTGAAACAGCATCTGCAGGAAGCTGGGCCTGCCCCTTTTGATTGGCCAGCTCCGTTAAGTTCGGAGAAAACAAACTCAAAACGACGGTAAGTGCTAATATAACCGCTGCAATTGCCCACTTGAATTTGATGATTGCTCTCATTCTGCAGAATCTCCTCCTTTAAATTTGCTTTTTAGAATGGTGAATATCTCTATGATAGAATTTAAGTGTTTCTCATCTATATCATCGATCAACTCTTTGAGAGCGTTAAAAATGGCTGAATCTAATTCTTCCAGTATGGTTTCACCGCTGGTTGTGATGTTAATAAGCTTAGAGCGCTTATCACTTTTCGCCGGACAGTCATCCCATTCAACCAATCTCTTATCGAGCAGCTTTTTCAGTCTGTTAGAAATCGCGCTTTTATGGACATTTTGATACATGGCTAGGCTGCCGGGAGAGGTTGGCCCCTTGACTTTTAAAATTTTTAACAAGTCTGCCTGTTCCCTTGAGATATTCTTGAAGACATCCTGATTAATTTCATGATGCACAAACTCTGTCCCTTCAAGTAATACTTCCACAAACAGGTTTATCGCCTGACATAGCTTTTGTTCATTCAACATCTTCCCCTCCTCATTATAGTTTACCCCTCTAAACTTTATGATCAATGTCAAATAGTTTATTCCCCTAAACTATATCTGTCAACAAATTTTATTTATGAACATCTAAAAGAGAACGCTCGTTCGTGTATAATAGACATCAGAAACACGAAAGGGGAAAATGAACATGTCAGATTTTTCATTAACATTGTATGAATATAACGTCTGGGCCAATCAGCAAATATTCAACCGATTAAAAGAGCTTCCAAAAGAGGTGTACCGCCAAGAGATTCAAAGCGTGTTTCCGTCGATATCCCATGTGTTGTCTCATGTTTATCTTTCTGATCTCGGCTGGATTGAAGTGTTTTCCGGCAAAAGCATGACCGATGCTTTGATGTTAGCTGAACAGCTCAAAGAACAGACAGAGGCAAAAGAAATGGAGGAAATGGAAGCCCTGTTTCTGACGTTATCCGAGCGCTATACATTATTTTTACAGCAAAAAGAACAGCTCAATAAGCCCCTCCAGATTAAAAACCCCTCAGGCGGAATCATGAAAACGACTGTTTCTGAGCTGGTTCCCCACGTTGTCAATCACGGGACATATCACCGCGGCAATATCACAGCAATGCTGCGGCAGACAGGATACGCATCTGCTCCGACAGATTATGGGCTCTACCTGTACATGAAAAAAACTGAAATGGCATAAAAGAAAGCGGCTCCTAAATTGAGCCGCTTTTTTTATGATGGAACGTTCAAAAACATTAAAATTTCTTTTCATATTTTCTGTATAGTAAAAAAGATATAAATTTTAGTGTTATAATAATCATTAAAAATATATTGCTGACTCAATAAACAATTTTTCAATGGAGGAACACACAAAGTGACAGACGACATGACGAAAGACAATATAAATCAGCAAAAATTGGAGAGAGGCTTGAAAAACAGGCACATCCAGCTCATCGCCATCGGCGGAGCCATTGGAACGGGCTTATTTCTCGGCTCCGGAAAATCGATTCATTTTGCTGGACCGTCTATTCTATTTGCTTACATGATCACAGGGATCATTTGCTTTTTAATTATGAGATCTCTGGGTGAACTGCTGTTATCGAATTTGAACTATCACTCTTTTGTTGATTTTGTACAAGACTATTTAGGCGATATGGCAGCTTTTATCACCGGCTGGACCTATTGGTTCTGCTGGATTTCGATTGCAATGGCTGATCTGACAGCCGTCGGGCTCTACACTCAATATTGGCTCCCGGGTGTGCCGCAATGGGTGCCCGGCTTAATCGCTCTGATTATATTACTGATTATGAACTTGGCAACCGTCAAGCTTTTTGGAGAATTAGAATTTTGGTTTGCGTTAATTAAAGTCATTGCCATTTTGGCACTGATCGTCATTGGCCTTGTAATGATTTTTAAAGGTTTCTCCACAAGCTCTGGGGTCTCCAGTTTCACAAATCTCTGGAGCCACGGAGGCATGTTCCCGAATGGCATGCACGGGTTTATCCTATCGTTCCAGATGGTTGTGTTTGCCTTTGTCGGCATTGAGCTGGTCGGACTGACAGCCGGTGAAACAGAAAACCCTGAAAAAGTAATCCCTAAGGCGATCAACAATATCCCTGTCCGGGTGTTGCTTTTCTATATCGGTGCTCTTCTCGTGATTATGAGCATCTATCCTTGGAATGTCATCAATCCCAGCGAAAGCCCATTCGTACAGGTGTTTGTCGCAGTTGGCATCGTCGGGGCAGCAAGCATTATCAACTTTGTTGTGTTGACATCCGCTGCTTCAGCATGCAACAGCGCTGTATTCAGTACAAGCCGTATGGTCTATTCTCTGGCGAAAGATAACAATGCGCCTGAATCAATGGCAAAACTGACTCCGCGTAAAGTACCTAGAAATGCGTTGTTCTTTTCAGCTATCGTAATTTTAATCGGTGTTACGTTAAACTACATCATGCCAGAAGGCGTATTCACCCTGATCACAAGCATTTCAACCGTCTGCTTTATCTATATTTGGGGTATTACAGTCATCTGCCATATGAAATACCGTAAAACAAGACCTGAATTAGCAAAAACAAACAAGTTTAAGCTTCCGCTTTATCCGTTTACAAATTACCTGATTCTTGCGTTCTTGGCGTTTATCCTGGTTGTGCTGGCATTGGCTCAGGATACTCGCGTTTCCTTATTTGTCACGCCGGTTTGGTTTATTTTGCTGATTGTGATTTATAAAGTGAGAAAAGCGAAGCATCAATAAGATTCGCAGCTCCTGCCTCAGAAATAAGAGCAGGAGCTTTTTTGATGAAAAAAACGACAAATGCCCTTTGCTTTTGAATTTGAAGTTATGCTATAGTGTGTGTAATCAAAACAAGAAGGGATGATGGGTGGACAATGATTAACTAATCTTATTTTTACCGTTTGAAATCAATATTTCAAATCAGAAAAAATAGGATTAGTCTGCCCATTTTCTATATATACGACATTGCTATTTATGAATAATAGCTTATTTGATCATGCACAGGCGCGGCTAATCCTTCCAACACATTTGGGAGGATTTTTTTATTCTCCCTTTAAAGCGAGGGATATGAATGAAAGAGATCGTAACATTAACAAATGTCAGCTATGAAGTAAAGGATATGACTGTTTTTAAAAACGTAAATGCCAGTGTTCAGCAGGGAGATATCATTGGGATTATCGGCAAAAACGGCGCTGGGAAATCTACGCTGCTGCACCTCATACACAATGACTTAGCTCCTGCACAGGGACAAATCCTTAGGCAGGATTTAAAAATGACGTTGGTTGAACAGGAAACCGCGTCGTATTCCTTTGAGGAACAGACGCCTGCCGAAAAGAAATTACTGGAGAAATGGCGTGTGCCCGTTCGGGATTTCCAACAGTTAAGCGGTGGTGAAAAACTGAAGGCACGGCTGGCGAAGGGACTATCAGAGGATGCAGACCTTTTACTATTAGATGAACCGACAAACCACCTTGATGAAGAAAGCTTGCAGTTTCTCATTCAACAGCTGAAAAGTTATAGAGGAACTGTGATTCTTGTTTCTCACGACCGTTATTTTTTAGACAAAGCCGCAACAAAAATATGGTCGCTTGAAGCCCAAACCCTGATTGAATTCAAAGGAAATTACTCTGGGTATATGAAGTACCGAGAAAAGAAAAGACTCGCCCAGCAGCGTGAATATGAAAAGCAGCAAAAAATGGTTGAACGGATTGAAGCACAAATGAATGAGCTTGCTTCATGGTCGGAAAAAGCCCACGCTCAATCGACGAAAAAGGAAGGGTTTAAAGAATATCACCGTGTAAAAGCGAAGCGTACGGATGCCCAGATTAAATCCAAGCGGAAGCGGCTTGAACAAGAACTGGAAAAAGCAAAGGCGGAACCCGTTGAGCCGGAATATACTGTCCGCTTTTCAATTGATACAACAAAAAAAACAGGAAAACGTTTTTTAGAAGTTCAACATGTAACGAAGGCCTTTGGCGAAAGAACACTGTTTAAAAACGCACATTTTACAATTCAGCACGGCGAAAAGGTTGCGATCATAGGCTCCAATGGCAGCGGAAAAACAACATTACTGAAAATCATTCTGGGACAGGAAACGGCTGAAGGAAGTGTGTGGGTGTCGCCGTCCGCAAATATCGGCTATTTAACGCAGGAGGTGTTTGATTTACCTTTAGAACAAACACCGGAAGAGTTATTTGAGAATGAAACATACAAAGCAAGAGGGCACGTTCAAAATCTGATGAGGCACTTAGGTTTTACAGCTTCCCAATGGACTGAGCCAATCAAGCATATGAGTATGGGTGAACGTGTAAAGGTCAAGCTGATGGCATATATTCTGGAGGAGAAAGACGTGCTGATTTTAGATGAGCCGACAAACCATCTCGACCTGCCGTCACGCGAACAGCTGGAAGAAACACTGTCACACTATAGCGGCACATTGCTGGCGGTTTCACATGACCGATACTTTCTTGAAAAAACAACAAACAGCAAACTCGTCATCTCGGACAATGGCATCGAAAAGCAATTGGTTGACGTTCCATCAGAAAGAAATGACCGGGAGGAGCTTCGTTTAAAGCTTGAAACAGAAAGACAAGAAGTGCTGGGCAAGCTCAGTTTTATGACGCCGAATGATAAAGGGTACAAGGAGCTTGATCAGGCATTCAATGAGCTTACGAAACGAATGAAAGAGCTGGATCAATAGCATGCAAGAGATACCAAGGGCTGTTCGCCCTTGGTATTTTTCAAGTTTACGCCTTCAGCCCTCGCCAAAAAATATCGAAGGAAATCTCTAAAGATCGCTCAAATGATTGTTTATTCTCGTAAACAAGCTGAATGTTCAACCCGTCAAAAAGAGTGATGAAGGCTATCGCACACTTCTCGGGCGGACAGGTGATGCCCGATTCTTTAAAAACAAGTGCAACCCGGCTTTTCAAAGCATGCAGAAACATCAGGTACTGGGCTGAAATAAAATCACTTACTTCAGCAGGAGCCTTAAACGACATCGCCTGCAAAAAGGCTACATTGGGCATAGCATGAAAGCGCACCTGCGTTTCTTTTAAAAAATCATATATAAGATTCTTGGCTGGCATATGCTTTCGGGATTCAAAAAAATCATTGATAAACGCTACTTCTTCTTCAACAATCTCGGGGTATACTTCCATCAGCAGATCCTTTTTTGACGAGAAATGGTAGGACAGAGATTGTTTGCGAATTCCCAATTCTTTTGCGATATGCGCCATTTTGACTCCCTCGTAGCCAAGTTCATTAAATTGGCGAACGGCTGTGCGTTTTATATTCTCACGGGTCACTGTGCTGCCCTCCCCACATTATTTCATCCGTTTTCTCTTGGAACAGATAAATAAAATATATAATAAAAGAAACAACAGGTACACCAAAACGGAAGCGATATAAAGCTCCTGATAAGAATAAATCGTTGCCACCACACCTAATAACAATGAGCCTCCGCCAATTCCCATATCAAAAAAATTAAAGAATGTTCCCATAGCATCCTCATGTTCATGTTCATCTACAAGATTGATACACCATGTTTGGATAGCCGGGAATATTGAGCCGAATCCAAATCCGTAACATATCGCCGCAGTAAAAAACATTGCATTGGTTTGGGCAATATATAATATTGAAAGGCCTACGATTGAAAATATTGAGGCTGGGATAAGGATCCCTGCCGCTCCGAATCGGTCAAATATTTTCCCGGAGATAAGACGTATCAAAAAACTGGCTGCCGCAATCAGAAAGAAAAACATTCCGACACTTCGGAAACCCTTTTCGATCGCATAGAGTGAAAAGAAGGACATGATCCCAGATGCAGCAATGCCGACTAATAAAATAAGAAACGAAGGAAACAGCACACGTTTTTCTAACACCTTTACCTTTACCATTCCCTTTTCAGCTGTGTCTCTCGCTTCAGGCCGCCTCCGCACAAGTACAGCCATAAGCACAGCCAGTAAAAGAATGGACATCCCGCCAAGAAAAAGCCTCTCAAAATCATAAAGCTCCAGCGCTGCGATACCAATCATAGGCCCAACCGAAACCGCAATCGTTTCGCCTACCCCAAAATATCCTATCCCCTCACCCCGGCGCTCCTTCGGAATAATTTCCGCGGCAATCGTGGCAAAATAAGTAGTCGCTAATCCAAAACCGGCACCATGTATTAAGCGAATGAGCAGTAGGACGCTCACATCTGACGCCAGGTAATATGCACCGGTTGAGCTGGCACTGATAACAATTCCAAATATAAGTAAATATTTTTTGTTAAATCGTTTAGCCAAAACCCCTGCAAAAGGACGTATCGCAATGGCAGATATCATAAAAATACCTGTAACCAATCCGACTTGCTTTGCCCCGCCTCCGATAGCAGTAACAAACAAAGGCAATGTCGGCAATAACATTTCAAACACCATAAATAAAAATGCATTTGAAAGCGTGACAAAAATAAATGATAAGGACCACATTTTTACAGTATGTATTTTTTCTACTTGTACCTCCATCAGTTTCTTCTCCTTTTCTGTTCATTGATTTATTTGATTATACTCACTTTACCTGACTATAGTCAGACTGTAAACTGTTAATCTATAAAAAACTTATGGTAATCGTTTAGTATTAAATTGTTTTTAATCACAAAACTGACGTTAGTCAGATTCATTCAAATGGACAATAATTACTCGTTACAGGCGAGAAGCTCCATAGAATGTTGACAATTTCAAAAAAAAAGAACAACACACGTTGTCCTTTTTTCTTTATATTTTCAAACCTTCCCATGACCTTAATGTCTCTAGAGATGACTTAAAATACCCCGTCACCACTTCCAGATAGCTATTTCCTTTTACCGGAGTAAAAGGGTCAGGACCAGCTGCCACCATCTCCATAATAATTGGGCCTTTATAACCGATAGAATGGAGTGCTTCGATTTGCTCTTTCAGATTGGCATGGCCGTTTCCGATGGCCTGGCGATTTGAATCAGCCACGTGATAGACTCCGAGTTTCTGCCCTGTCAATTCAATGGCCTTCACAGGATCAGCCTCTTCTATGTTCATATGATACGCATCGAGAAGAACATCGAGTTTGGAGCTGCCGACATCACGTATGAATTGTAAAGCTTCTTCGCCAGTGACCACTTGATGATTTTCGTACCGGTTCAATACTTCGAATACCACCTGAATTTGTAATTCCTCCGCTTTAGCCATAATTTTTTTAGAGCTTTCGACCAATAAACTCCAATCCCTCTCATCATCACCGCTCCCTCTCACTTTGCCGACTTCGCCGTGAAGACAGATGCGGGGAGCGCCTAAATCCACAGCCCAGTCCAGTAAGTCTAAGAAATAGTGTACAGCCTTTGACCGAACCCTTTCATTCGTGCTAGAAATATCCACATTCCTTGGCGTTACTGATAAAACCTTTACATGATGAGCAGCCAGTGTTTCGGCAAGGTCTTTCGGATTCAGAGAAATATCCCCCTCGACCTCAACTCCGTCTACGCCGATTTCTGCAGCCAGCCGGCATTTTTGTTCAAATGGAATGCTGCCGAAAGTCCATAAGCATAACCCATATTCTCTTCCCATATTGAAATCCCCCTTTTAGAAAGATGAAGCTGTATTCTTTGACATGATTTCTCCTTCAATCTGTTCCAATGATTTGCCTTTTGTCTCCGGCACAAATTTATAAACAAAGAGAAAGGCAAGAACGCCAATGGCACCGTACATGAGAAATAAAATACCTGTACCGATCAGATCTAAAAGCAGCGGGAAGGACAGCGACACCACAATATTTGCCAGTCACAGACAGGTACTTGCAATTCCCAATGCCGTCCCCCTGATGTGTAACGGGAAAATTTCAGCCAGCACAACCCAAACGACCATTCCCCAGCTCGCTGAATACGCTACCATAAACAAGCATAAGCAGGATAACAGCAGCCCCCCGGGGGCATGAAAGAAAAGTGTACTGACACCCAAAATACCAAGTGCCAAAGACATTCCTACATTGCCAATCAGCATAAGATTTCTTCGGCCTATCATATCAATCAGCAGCAAGCCGAGGATCGTAAATAAGACATTGATAATGCCGATGCCAATGGTTCCTGCAATGGCACTGGAAGCGCCGAACCCCGCATTTTCCAAGATGGTCGGTGTATAATAAATAATCGTATTCGTGCCTATCACTTGCTGAAAGATGGCGACCCCAATACCGATAAACAAGATCGGCCTGATTGCCGGCGATAATAATATTGATATTGAAACACGCTCTTCTGTCTTGATCTCTTTCATACTGAGAATCTCAGCATCGATTGTTTTCGGATCTCTCGTAAGGAGCAAAATATGGCGTGCTTCATCCTCACTTCTTTTCTGCAACATCCATCGCGGGCTTTCAGGCATAAAAAACATGCCGGCCATGAGAATGAAGGAGGGAATCACTGCTAATAGGAGCATCAGATCCCACCTGCCAGAAGATGAAAAAACAAAGTTCACAATATAAGCCATGAGAATCCCGAAAGAATTCATCAGTGTATTCAATGAAGCGATTCTGCCTCTGATCGCGGCAGGTGCCATTTCTGACAAATATAAAGGAACAATTGCCGAGGCTCCTCCAACCGCTATGCCTAGTTCTATTCTGAATAGCAATAATATTCCGATATTATGAGCCAAGCCTGTTCCAATGGCTCCAATTGTGTAAAAAGCACACCCAGCCAGATGATGGTTTTTTTCCTGCCATAACGATCGGAAAATCTTCCGCAAAAGGCTGCGCCAACTAAAGCACCAATCAGCACTCCACTGACAACTAATCCTTCTAAAAACGGGGTCAGCTCCATGTCTTCCCTTATAAACAGCAGAGCGCCGGATATTACACCCGTATCGTACCCGAACAGCAAACCTCCTAATGCCCCGAAAAAGTAAATAAGACTGATATAGGCCTTTTTGGATGTCATCAAGAAACCTCCAACTTATAGTATTTGACGTTTAAGCAAGGGGGATCCCTCCATTTTAGAGAAAGATCCCCCAATGCCAAAAGGGTTATAACAGTGAGGCCGTAGAATCCCGCACGATTAATGAAGGAGACAGCATCACCCGCTGTACCGCTTTCTTTTGCTTTGAATGAGCCATGCCGTCTATCAGCAGTTCAATTGCCTTTTCTCCCATTTCTTCAGTCGGCTGTGCGATTGTCGTTAACTGAGGATCACTGATCTTTGCCAGGATGCTGTTATCAAACCCAACCAGTGAAAGAGATGAAGGAATAGAAATGTGAAGCTGCCTTGCAGCCTGCAAAACCCCTAAACCAAGCAACTCAGTCGTCACAAAGACAGCCGTCGGCCTATGTTTCTGATGAAGCAGCTTTAAACTGATGTCTTTACTGGCTGACAAGTCATACGGACAGTCCAGAACGGCTGATTCATCGATTTTGATTCCTGAAACCTGCAGTCCTTCTTTAAAGCCGATGACACGATTTTTAATAGATGTATTGTTAATCTTTTCTGCTATGACAGCTATATTTGTATGCCCTAATTGGGCTAAATGGACGGCTGCCTCATATCCCCCTTTAAAATCATCCGCCACTACAGTGTCTACAGGCAGATGCGGTATATCTCTCGATAGCATGACAACAGGCATGTCGCTTTCAATCAGTTCACGTATCGCCTGACTGTTCTTGAGACCCGTCGCCACAATAATGCCGTCTACATGTTTTTGCTTCAGCATGGTGATATATTCTTCTTCTCTCAGCGAATTGTTATCCGTACTACATATGATGACACTAAAGTCCTTTTTACGGCCGCTGTCCTCCACTGCTCTGGCCAGCTCGGCCATAAATGGATTAGCGATGTCAGGAATGAGCAGCCCGATGGTCTTCATCATTTTTCTCGTTGAAGTCACAACACTTGGCTGATATTGAAGCTCCTCGATCACTTTCCAAATTCTTTTTTTCGTTTTTTCACTTATATTGCCTGTATGATTAAGAACCTTTGAAACCGTAGAGATTGAAACGTTTGCTTCCTTAGCAACATCATAAATGGTTGTTTTCATTAAGAAGGCCACCTTTATAAAATAGATCTTCTCTAGTATAAACGAATGCTGACAGGAATTTCTTTTTAAAAAGGCGCTTCTTCTATGAAAAACTCAAACCGTTTGCGGCACTCCGTCTTTTAATGTGACAGGCTGCTTCGTTTTGCAAGATTCTATACAAGCTGCGGCAATGGCAAGTGCTGCACGCGCATCTTCACCTGTTACTGAGGTTGGCTTATGATTTCGAACGGCATCAACAAACGATTGCAATTCATCAACATAAGCATCAAATAATAAATCTTGGTCGTAGCGAATCGTGTTGTAGCTGACGCCGTCTTTGTTATACCTTGTCATGTTTGTATGGCGGATATCTCCGATGGTCAGCATGCCTTCAGACCCGAACACTTCTCCGCGGACATCATATCCATAAACGGCTTGGAAGTTCGCTTCCGCCGTTGCGATCGCTCCGTTATCAAATTTGATCGTGACAACTGCAGTATCCAAAAAACCTTTGTCTTTAAAATCAGGTCTGACAAGCGCATCAGCCGCGGCATAGACTTCAATCGGCTTCGCATTTGGGTTGAGGTAGAGTAACGTATCAAAGTCATGAATCAGCGTCTCTAAGAAGATCGTCCATTGAGGAATTGATGTCGGATCACCGAGTGCTGGGTCTCTTGTGATGGAACGCATTAACTGGGGCGTGCCGATTTTTCCTGCGCGGATTTCCTCATACGCACTGCGAAAGCCTTTAGCGAAACGTCTGTTAAAACCGATCTGAAGCGAAACAGACTCTTCATTCACTACCCTGATGACTTCATCCGCTTCTTCCAGCGTGACAGCCATCGGTTTCTCACAAAATACTGCTTTCCCCTTCTTTGCCGCTGCAATAATGTTTGCAGCATGCGTCCTTGCCGGCGAAGCAATAATGACCGCATCAATATCCGGGTGCTCCAGCATGTCTAACGGATTTGTAAACGCTTTAATATTTGAGCCGAGCTTTTTTGCAAATGCTTCTGCATTCCCCGGAACCGGATCTGCAATCGCATACAAATCTGCCCCTTTCACACGGAACGCAATACTTTCTCCATGAAAAGCTCCCATCCGTCCCGCACCTAATAGCCCAACCTGTACATTTCCCATGATTACCACTCCCATTCTGCGAAAGTAAGGAAAGTCTTTCTCTATATATTATTAGATAATAAAAGTAAACTCTAAATAAATTTATAATATTAATTTAAAAGTAGGGAAAGTCTTTCCTAATTGTTTTCAATTGTAACCCCTTACATTTTACGGGTCAATCTTTTTTGCTGTTTTTAAAGCAGATCTCTCCTTTAGCTGTCGATCAAGCCTGCGATAATTCATGTTCAGGGGGCAAAAAAATATCAAGGGTATGCGGCCCTTGATCATCCAAATGGAAATTCCTCACAATAGAAGGGAGGTGATGAAGAAATGCAGAAGAATAATTCAAACAAACAAAGCGAGGTTGGTCATATGACTGAAGACTTTTACTGTGATGAGGTTTTTAGCGGCAAAACGAAAGTGAATAAGGTACTAGAGACAGATAACGTATTGGCATACTATCATACAAAGCCTTTTTATCCAGTCCATATTGTGGCTGTTCCTAAGAAACATATCTCCTCATTGATCACCCTGGAAGAACACGACCATGACTTGCTTCTTGAATTAATGGGTGTCATTCAAAAGGTCGCTTCCATGGTGACGGAAGAAAAAGGCGCATGTCGTGTGATCACCAACTTAGGAGCTTACCAGGACTCTACACATCTGCATTGGCATATTGTGTTTGGAGAACCGCTTAAGTAAGCGGCTGAGATCAGAACAGCTGTTTCCGCATACGTATATTGCTCATGGCATAGCCCATCTTCTGATAAAGATAGACGGCTGTCTCGTTGTGCGCAAACACATGAAGAGCAAGTCTTTCCGCACCAAGCTCTCTTGCCCTTTCATCCAGCGTTTGAAGCGCCAATTGAGCCAGCCCTTTTCCGCGAAAGGCTTCATACAATCCAAAGGAATAGATAAACGCTTCCTTTTGCGGATGAAACGGATCAGCATACAGCCAGAGCCAGCCCATCCTTTCTCCTTGTTCATTTGTGATACTCCAAAAATAATGATTGCTGCTGCTTCGGCCATCCGGAATCATTTTCTCATATACCTGCTCCGATTTTTCGAATGCCTCTTTTTCTGTCCAAGTTCCCGATTTTATGTTTTGTTTCGCATAATTTTGCACGGACATCCCTCGAAATGCTTCGAACTCTTCTACACTCATGTCTTCCAAGGTTAACGTCATCCTGTATTCCTCCCTATGAAAAAAGTCCAGCCAATGCCGGACAATCACTGCGTACAAATGAAAAATAAGCCGGTTAAGCCTCTGACTCTCTATCATTCGATAAGAGAAATAGATTTCCTGCAAACCAAAATAAAAGGCTGTGGAAATAAAAGCTTACGTGAACTCCCTAATCATGATCATGATCGAAACAATCAAACAGATCATTGCGGGTATCGTCATGAGAAACGATTGATGCGCTCGAACCATGTGCGCATGAACCGCTCCCGCCATGAGAACGACAAACAGGACACCTGCTCCAAACGCTGCATACCGATTCCAAATTCCCGCTGTCATAGCAAGTGCCCCGGCAATTTCAAGAATTCCCGTAACAGTCAGAAACCATAATGGATATTGATAATGCCGCCAATGCTCAACTTGAAAGGGAACGCGGAACACCTTTATAATGCCTCCCACAAGCATAAAAGCTGCCAAACTGACTTTCATGATCATAGATATCACCTTACATCCCTCCCTTTCGGAAGCATCCCGTATATTAAAAGATTCACAACCTGTGCGGCGAGGCTTGCCGGATCCTTGATTCCGGTTAACAAAAATGAATCGGTTAAATGTTCGATCATGCCAATCAAACACTCAGCGACCGTTTCCATGTCGAGTTCGGAATGAAAATAGCCAAGCCGTTGTTCTGCTTCTAGGTTATCTTTCAAAACCACCGCCAAGTCTTTTTTCATTTGTTTAGCTTCTGGGTTGAGAAAAAAGCCGATCTTGGTTACATCTTTGTCCTCAGCCAGACATTGAAAAACAGTTTCTACAGCAGACAGCACCCGTTTTGACACATCCTCCGGATTTAATCCGCCTTCCAGGAGAAGTGACTCTGTCAGCTTTCTGACACGAGAGTGAAAATCGGTGATTAACTCATCAAAGATGGCTTCTTTGCTTTGAAAGTACAGATAAAAGGAAGGCTGCGTCAGTCCGGCTCTTTTCACAATTTCACTTACTTTCGTCTCATGAAATCCCCGAATCGCAAATTCATTAGCAGCAGCTTCAAGTAATCGTTTCCGGCTTTCTTCCCCTTTACGTCCTTTTTTGCTTTTCAACTAGGATCATCCTCCACAAAAAGATACTCACAAGTAATGTTACTTGTGAGTATTATTCACGACATTGGATTTTTTGTCAATACATTCATTTATATCCAGACTTAGCCGCCCGTTTTATCCCTCATCTCATTAATACAGGCCGCCTCATTCTTTTCTGCTTATTGAATCACAAATACAAGGAACAATTGGATGCAGCGGCGCATACTGTACTGTACAGAATGATGGAAGGGTGTGATGGGATGCCGACTACAGTAATCAATCTATATTATTTGAAGATCAACAGCATTTCAGGCAATGGTTCAATTACAATAGGCGAAGCCGCGTATAACAGCCCTACCAACAATCAAAAATCTCAAGGGATAAATTCTTCTTTCGGTGATACATCACCTACAGAATCCGTAATGGAAAACTTCTTAAATGATCCTGATGTAAATGACCAGACATCTATCGGAAACTCTGATACATCCAGCGTTAATGCTCCTCCGATTGTACCGCCGCCAATCTTAGATTAAAGGGGTTTCGTTTATGCCATATCAAATTAATATCGCGAATATAAAGGTTAATGGAGTTACGCAAAACGGGAATGTGGATATCGGTCCAACTTTGCATAGTAGTCATACAGCGAACAGCAAATATTTTGGAGCAAACTTTTCTTTAGGGGATTTTTCGCCTGCTTCTTCGCTTTTAAATACTGGAAATCTTGATACTGACGTCAGTGACCAAGACAAAATCGGAAATTTTTCTGCACCAATTGCAAATCAAATATAAGGAGAACGTCATATGGATATCGAAAAAATTCGAAAGTGGCTTGAGATTACCAATGAATATAAGCAAAGTGATTTTTGGACAAATGTGCTCAAGCATAAAGCCCCGGAACATTTTTTTGATTCCGATTCTTATACGCTCGTTTATGACTTTTATCAAGATGAAGAGAATAATTTTATCATTGTGGAAATGCCTGGTGTGTATGAAGAGGAATTAACGATCCGTTTAATATCTAAAACCCAGCTGCTGATCAAAGGAACGATCACGCCTGTTTTCCCCGCCGAAATGGAGGTGCTGCGGGAACGGTATTACGGCGAAATTGAGCGAACTATTCAGCTTCCTGAAGCCACCGAATCCCATTTATTGCAGCTTCAGCTGTTAAACGGGCTTCTTCACATTTCATACCCAAGACAAGTCGAAACCATCGCGTTCCATAAAGGGCTTTAATACAACTTTTTGGATACATTTATACCATCTAATCAGGCAGTCATGGTTGAAAGACTGAGAATATGATCATCAAACGCCCCCGCCCAGTACCCATATACGAATGAATGACCAAATTAAACTGGTCAGGTGGTAGCATGAACTTTATTTGGGAAGCTTTTGTTCTCATTATATCTGGTGTCATCTAGCTGTGAATTCAGGGATTTCTATTGGAACGATTATCGTTCAGCCTATCATCGAAAACAGCCTCATCAAAACACTGATCGCAGCTGCAATCTTTACGATTGCTCTTCTCTTTATGGAATGGACGTTTTTAACTGGAAAAGCGAGAATCGTTATTGATCATGGACATGTACATACAGAAAACTTAAAAAGAATGAGGCTTACGCTGATCAGCTTGAAATGCATTCGAAAGCTTTTAGCCAATTATTAGACAATTTTGTTGAAAGTGCCGCTCCAGCTTTTGTATCCTCATCTTTATTTCAGGAAATCATTCAGGTGTTTTCGTTTATTTCTTTACTTTTGAAACAGTCATCCCGTCGCCGATTGGGATCAGCAGGGATTCCAGCTGAGGATGCTGAGCCACCGCTTTATTGAATGTCCTCATGACTTCTGTATGGCGCCGGGGTGCAGCCTCTTGATCTGCCACACTTCCGCCTGCAAGCACATTATCTGCAACAATGACAGCACCCGGCTTTGCAAGCTCAATGCAATGGGTCAAGTACTGTTCATAATTCCCTTTGTCAGCATCGATAAAGAAAAAATCAAATCGCTTTTCACTTTTGACCAATTGTTCAAGGCTTTGCAACGCAGCACCTGTCATATATGTGACTTGACCGCCAAAGCCGGCTTTTGTTAGATTGCTGTGCGCTAACTCGGCATATTCCTTCTTTAATTCAAGAGAGGTTAATGCCCCTTCTTTCCCGAATCCTCTGGCAAGGCAAATTCCGCTATACCCCCCGAGTGCCCCAATCTCCAGCACATGTTTGGCGCCTGAAATGGATACAAGCATGGTGAGCAGCCTTCCGGAAGAAGGAGATACAGATATAGAAGGCATACCATTTTCTTTGATGGACGAAACAACTTCTTCCAAAAGATCATCTTCATTAGAAAACACTGAATCAATATAACTGTTCATTTGTTTCATTCGGTTCCCTTCCTTTCTCTCCATTTTCTGAAAATGCCTCTGTATCTTCAGCTTTCTTTGATACATCCTTTGCTTCACTTTCATGTATTTCAAATAACTGGCTAAATTCGTTGATCACCATATCAATGGCTTTTAATTCGCCGATAAGCATTTGCTGGATAGATTGAAATTCCGGCTGTTCTAACTGCTGCTTAATAGTCGTGCGTTTCAAATGCATCATCTCTAAAAATGCAATGGCCCTGCCGCGGCGAAAGGTTTTTGGTCCATGATGCTGTGAACCGCCTCTGCCCTTGTGACGATCCCCACGATGATGCCCTTCTTTCTTAACATCTTTGCTCTTCATTATAAAAGCCCCTTCCTGCATTACAGTCTTTGTGACGCCAATTGTATACAAACGTATACAATTTGTCAATTGAAGTAACAGATAACTGCCTGCTAAATTAAAAAAGATACCTATGGCAGGTATCCTTTTAGGTAAAAAAGTTTGTTTCAACGGTTTCTATCTTTTTTTGTGATTCTCTCTTTTCAGGCTATTTATCTGTGAGGCCTTCTCTCTGTTTTCTATTGATATTTGATTTCATTAAACGGGAGATCTTCTGTTCATCGGTATTCTGGATCTGATTGAGCTGATTCATCACTAGTGTTTGCCGTAATAGTGAATGGTTTTGACTCAGCTTCGCTTTCCCCTCTATTTTGCTGATGTTGATTTTGAACCCTCTTACTCCTTTGTTCAAGCCTGCCAAAAATGCAGGATCAACATCTTCTAATTGGTATGAGCTGTCCGTGCTTTCATACTTCAATACTAAGTCTCTCATAGAGTCTGCCAATTCTTTCTCGTCCTCTAAAAGTTCCACCTCCCCATAAACGTGAACCGTTATGTAATTCCATGTCGGAACAGCTTTATTCGTCTCATACCATGATGGCGAAATATAACAATGAGGGCCATGAAAAACAGCCAAAACGGATTGGCCGATGATGTCCTTCCACTGAGGGTTCTGCAAAGCAAAATGACCGTACAAGCAGGATTTATCAGCATTCACCAGCAGCGGCAAATGGGTTGCAAACGGCATGCCTTCATGCAACGAGAACAACGTTGCAAAACCATTTTCCCGGATGACATCATAAGCCTCTGATTCGTTAAGTTTAAATGGGGCAGGGATAAACATAAATCAATCTCCTTTCTGGTTAAGCCGATCACTGTCCGCATAGGAAACTGTCTCCATGATCGCTTCTTTATAGGGTATAATATGATACTAACTGACATTTTCAAAGGCACAGTTTTAAACAAATATGCATGTCAGAGGTGGGAGCAATGAAAAATATGATTTTTGCTTTTCATCATGATAGCCCTAAATACAAACAAGTCTATGAGCAGTTTAAATCATTAATTGAACAGGGACATATACGGGCGAACGAACAATTACCTTCCATTCGTGAGCTCGCTCATTCCTTGCAGGTGAGCCGCAATACAACTTTGATGGCTTATGATCAGCTGATAGCGGAAGGCTACATTCGGGGAGAAAGAAGAAAAGGCTATTTTGTGAATGAAATCGAGCCTCTTTTATTTCAGGGGAAAGAGACGTCTTCTCAAAACGAACAAACAGAAACGGCGCAACACGTTCTCATTGATTTTCGCCCAGGGGCTGTAGACCAAACACATTTTCCTCTTAACAGATGGAGAAGGCTCTCGAATCAAATGCTGACATTAGAGAAGAGCTATCTATACGGGGAACCCTTCGGAGAAAAACGCCTTCGTGAACAAATCGCGGCATATCTGCTAGAATCGCGCGGCGTAAAAACAGATGCAAATTCGATTATGATTGGCAGCAGTACACAGCAAATGCTTATCTATCTTGGACAGGTTATAAAAGATGATTTTTCCGGCATCATCGTAGAGGACCCCGGATATGTTGGGGCACGAGAAGCTTTTCAGCTGCAAGGTTTTACTCTCGAAACACTGCCTGTTTATGAGACAGGCGCCGATTTTTCAGCATTACATCAAATGAATGAAAGGTTAATCTATGTAACACCTTCTCACCACAGCCCTTATGGAGTAAGCATGTCAATTCAGGAGCGGCAAGCACTGATTCATTGGGCGGCTAAAAAAGACGGGTATATTCTTGAAGATGATTATGACAGTGAATTCCGTTACACACAGCAGCCCTTCCCTGCTCTAGCCTCTATTCATTCAGAAAGAGTCATTTATCTGGGGAATTTCTCAAAATCTTTTCTCCCAGGCATTCGCCTCTGCTATATGGTGCTGCCGGAGCCCCTTTTACAGCGCTATCAACATCGATTTCATCAATTCGAAAGTACCGCTTCTTTGCTGAGCCAGCTCACCATGGCAGAGTTTATGAAAGAAGGAGAATGGACCCGTCATATCAAACGAATGCGCGTTGTCTACAAACGCAAAATGCAGCACTTGGCTGCAAGTGTGAAGCATCAGTTCGGACATCATGTATCCGTAATAGGTGAACAGTCAGGGTTATACATATTAGTAAAGGTTCATGAGAATTGTACAGAGGAATCGCTGATTCAGCGTGCTTTGGAATACGGAGTAAAAGTCTATCCTACCGCGCTCTATTTTGTAAACACCCCCCCTGATCAGCCGCTGATTAAATTGGGTTTCGGACATCTTGGCTTTGATGACATAACACATGGCGTCCAGCTTTTAAAACAAGCATGGGGAACGGCATGACGCTGTCCCTTTCTATGACAAAAAGCCCCTTAAAGGGGGCTTTTCATTTAAAAAGTATAAAAACATTTTATTCATCTTGATATAACTGATAAACCCTTTTCAGCCTTTCTTCGAGCTGTTCAAAATGAACAAAACGGGCTTCTCTCAGAAACTCAGTTTCATCGATAAACAAAAGAAGCACAGGGACGGTGAAGACCGAAAATCGGCCGGCGACCTCTTCTACATCGTCAGCATTGATATGCCCCAATGTGATGTTTGGAAACTGATCCAATAATATTCTGAGCTGCGGCAGAACAGCATGACATACTGTACAGCCGGGTCTTGATATATAGATAAAACTGAATTGATGCTGTTTAATAAAATCATCTATAGCATCTAATGAATGTAATTCTGTCATCTCGTTCATCAATTTACTCCTTCAAATTGGTCTGTTTTTCATGACCAAGCATCGATACGTATCATTCACTATACACATTTATATTTATGATAGCCGCTTTTTTGCTTTGCAGGGCACCTGCAAATTTGCACGAAAATGGCAAAACAAAAGAACAGTTACCGCCTGCCAGTAACTGTTCTTACATACTTTTGTATTAAAAATGCAAAGCGTAAGCCCCTGAACCGATGAGTGCAACCCCGATGGAGACTGCAATCAGCACCACGTTATATTCATAACCGCCGGCGCCATTCGCAAATCCTTTCGCTCCATGGACTTTTACGATGGCACCTAACATAATGATTGTTATGATAGCAGCTCCAAGCGGGAGGAATACACCTAAAATAAATAAAATTCCGCTTACTAATTCCCCAAGACCTGATAAAGCGGCCGCGACGTTACCTGGTTTAACCCCTATTGACTCGAACCATTGTCCGGTTCCTTTAATCCCGTATCCGCCAAACCAGCCGAATAATTTTTGTGATCCATAAAACAGAAACACCACACCAATCATCATACGAATAAGCAATAGTCCTGCATCTTCCATTTTTATCTCTCCTTATTTTTGATGTAACGCGTAACGTGATGTACTGAAAGGTAACACGTCCTGTTATTTACCTCCAGTAACTTCCAGCAGTCATCTATTGAATATATGTCTCTTTATTTCTCTTCATGCGTTATTACAATCAGTCTAACTCTCTCACTTCAAACGGCAGCAGCCCTTGTTCAATTTGTGTTCGATGCGGTTCATACTGCACAGGCAGCATCAACTTTCCACCCATTGTTTCTGGTGATTCATCATGTGCAAAGCCCGGCGGATCAGTTGCGATTTCAAACAGGATTTCCCCATGTTCTCTGAAGTAAATCGCATTAAAATAATTTCTATCCCGAACAGGAGTCACACCGTATCCATGAGAAGCAATATATCTTTGCCATTCTAATTGATCTTCGTCATCGCTAGCACGCCAAGCGATGTGATGCACCGTGCCGACTCCCATTTGCCCGCGTCCAATAGGCGTTAATTTAAGGTCAATCACATTTCCGATATCACCGGCAGAACGAAAACGAACGAAGTCTCCTTCCTTGCCGACTAGTTCCAGTCCCATGATATTTTCTAATAGCTCAGCGGTTTTATCAGGCTGTGCTGATAACAGGGTTGCACCGCCAAAGCCTTTAATGGCAACATCAGGTGTTATATCTCCAAACGTCCACGCATTGGCTTCTCCTTCTTCTCTTTCCACGATTTCTAAGTGCAGACCGTGCGGATCATCAAATTCTACATATCGTTCTCCAAAACGCTCGATTTTGGTGTATGGAACGTTGAACTTTTCAAGTCTCTTTTCCCAAAAAGCCATAGCTCCCTTCGGCACGACATAAGAAGTCACGCCAACTTGACCGTCTCCAATGATGCCTTGGCGGGCTCCTGCCCACGGAAAGAAAGTGATGATTGTTCCCGGCTTCCCGCCTTCATTTCCAAAATAAAGATGATACGTACCTGGATCATCAAAATTGACAGTTTGCTTGACCAATCGAAGCCCCAGGACTCCTGCGTAGAAATCTGCGTTCTCTTGAGGGTGACCGACAATTGCTGTAATATGATGTATTCCCATCGTGTTTTTAGCCATTTTTATCCTCTCCTTTACATGTTCATTTAGATATACTCAACAAACTCATTTACAGGCTTCCGGTAGCCGCGCGGCCTTCTGCTCTCTTTTTTTTCTTTCCCAATTGTAATCATCATGACGACCTCAAATTGATCACCTATATTCAAAATCTGTTTCACGGCTTCAGCATCAAAGCCGATCATAGGGCAGGTGTCCCAGCCTTTTTCCTTAGCGCTCAGCATAAACATCATCGCAGAAAGTGAAGCATTCCTTATCGCCTCATCCCTCTTAAATTGTTCTCCCTTGTTTTCATAAAACGAAACGGTGTCTTGAACCATGTGGTCATACTCTTGCTTATTTAGCACCCCCAACACCTTTAACCCTTCATAGATGCCAGCCGCTTGCTGATATGCCTGCTTATCTCCTAATACCAAAAGAACCGCAGATGAGCTAAACACTTTATATTGTCCGTTTGCGGCCTGTTTCAGCTTTTCTTTTACATCCGGGTCTAGAACCGTTACATATTTTGTATGCTGTAAATTAAAAGCCGATGGAGCCAATGCAACCAATTCAAACATCTCATTAAGTTCATTTTTCGCGATTGGATGATCTGGAAGGAAGTTGCTTGCAGATCTTCTTTCTTTGACTAGCTGTGAAAATTCAGCCATTTAGTATACACCTCTTTTTATCTCGAATTCGAGATATTATGTTATAAAAAAATCACATTGGAAGGATTGAGATTCTCTATACAAGCAGGTTTACGCTTGGTCGTTGCCGTTTATCTCGAATTAAAATATCTTTAATATGAGATAATAATAAAATATGGATGTTCTAATGTCAACAGTTTTTAAAAAATAGTGGAAATTTTTCACTGAAACAAAATGTTAATTGGTCGGCCATCATCTCTTGTTTCATAAGAACCTATTTGTTTGCTGTGTGATCTTTTAGCACGGCTCCAACTTTTTTTCTTTCACCTTATTTATTAGTAAACAGGAAACAACGTTGCTATAGACCCACTCGAAATTGAATTGATATGATAAGCAAAGTGATTACACAAGAAAGGATACGGAGAGCGAATAAAAAGCACTCCTATTTTTTTGTGCAGTTTTATAGGAGGAAAAAATGGCAAGTGAAAGAGAACAAATAAGCAAAAAGGTTGCTTTGATTGCACTGATAGCCAATCTGATCTTAATGGCAGGAAAGGTCTTTTTTGGGCTGATAGGCGATAGTGAAGCCGTTTTTGCGGACGGAATCCATTCAGCAGCGGATGTCGTTGCTTCGATTGCTGTCCTGGCAGTGATAGGCATTTCAAATAAACCGCCTGATCAAGACCATCCTTTTGGGCATGGAAAAGCTGAAGTCATTAGTGAGGCGATTGTAGGAATTATCTTAATGATCGTATCCGTTTATATCCTAATAGAAGCGATTCTGTCCTTTGTTGAAGGGCCAGGCGTTCCACAATACAGCGCATTGTTTGCAGCTCTGATTTCGTACGTGGCTAAGGAGATCCTATATCGCTATTCCATAAAGCAGGGGGAAAAATGGAACAGCAAAGCAATTATAGCGATTGCATACGATCATAAAGGAGATATCGTTGCCTCTCTTGCCGCTTTTATCGGCGTCCTATTGGCGATTATCGGAAACACCCGCGGATGGGCCTATCTGTTGTACGCCGATGCAATTGCCAGTGCAATCGTGGCTTACCTTATTTTTAAAATTTCAATGGAATTAATCAGGCCGTCTGTTGATGTTCTTATGGAGAAAAGTGTTGCTCCCGAGCTGATAGAGGAATATAAAGCCGTTATTTTTCAATGTGATCAAGTAAAGCGAATCGATAGAATCCGCGCGAGAGAACATGGCCACTATAAATTGCTTGATGTCCGCCTATCTTTGGATCATGATTTGACGATTAAACAGGGACACGATATTGCCCGCGAAATCCGAAATGAAATCAAAAGACAGTATTCAGATGTTGAAGAAGTGCTCATCCATGTGAATCCTTATTTTGAAGAATGAAAAAGCTCCTTTTCAAAAGGAGCTTTTTCTTTATCCTGTTTATTCAAAAACGGTGTCTATCCTCGGGAATGTCAATTTGTTCAAGACTTATCGCCCCTCATCTAATCCATGCAAACTTTACCTTTAGGACTCGCCATACTATATAATGTGAATGTATAAATCATATGAACAGAAAGGTTGTTAAAATGAAGGAATTTTTTTCGATTGGAGAAGTTTCAAAGCTATTCAATGTGAAAATCTCTGCGCTTAGGTATTATGATGAAATCGGTCTTTTGAAACCGGAATATAAAGACGAGCATACAAACTATAGATATTATTCTACCCGACAGTTTGAGCGGTTGGATACCATCAAGTATTTGAGGGCTTTAGGCCTGCCAATCAATAAACTTCTTGATTTTTATAATTCTCAAAATACAAACACTCTGCTTCATTTACTGAAAAGCCAGCAAACTGAAATTGATCGCAAAAAGAGAGAATTGGAACGCATAGAAAGAAAGATCTCCCGCCGCATCATGCAAATAGAAGATGCCGTCCACACGCCGTTACATCACATTACAAAAATCAAACTCCCCGCATTACGTGTGGCTTATTTACAGCATGAGTATATTCTCGGCCATGATATCGAACATTCATTAGCAGAATTGAGAACTCATCTGAATGTGAACGAAGATATATTTATAGGCAAGATCGGTTTATCCATTTCAGCAGCAAATGTAAAAGCAAATCAGTTCGACAAATATTCCAGCATATTTATGATTCTTGAAGATGAAAATGAAGAAACTTCATCCGAAATCATTTTTCCTTCAAGAGAATATTTGCAAATCAGGTTTAAAGGGTCACATCCAGAAGCCGAACCATATTACAAACAGTTACTGGCATATATGAAAGAACATCATTATAAGTTAGCGGGGGACTCAATCGAAATCACACTCATTGATTATGGGATTACGAATCATCTAGACAATTATGTGACTGAAATCCTGCTGCCCATCAAATAAATTTCATGAATATGTTTTATTCTCCCTTGACTCTCTACTAACTTGAGGGTTTATTTTTTATGCAGGAATCAATATTGGAGGAGAAAGCGTATGTTTGGAACCATTTTTAACACAGTTATGATCATTGCGGGAAGCATAATTGGCGGGATATTCAAAAAAGGCATTAAAGATGAATACCAGAATATCCTGATGCAGGCAATGGGATTCGCTGCAGTCGCGCTGGGGATCAACGCGATTACACAGCATTTACCTGATAGTAAATACCCCATTCTTTTTATCGTGAGTTTAGCCCTTGGAGGTTTGCTTGGCCAGAGCATCAATCTGGAATTACGGTTCAACAAGCTGGTGAACAAATTCTCTAAAAGCAATTTAGCGGAAGGTTTATCAACTGCGATCTTATTATTTTGTATAGGTTCACTGTCAATATTGGGCCCTGTTGAAGCGGCGCTGAATGAAAATTATACGTATCTCCTGACAAACGGGATGTTAGATGGGATTACCTCCATTGTGCTCGCTTCGACTTTTGGTTTTGGAATAGCAGCGGCTGCCATTGTATTATTTGCTTGGCAGGGCTCTATTTATTTATTTGCTAAAGTAATGGAGAGCGCAATCAATACAGATCTTATAAACGAAATCACAATTGTAGGAGGTATACTCATCCTCAGCTCAGGGTTAAGCATTCTGGGAATTAAGAAGTTTAAAACACTAAACCTGCTGCCCTCCCTGTTAATCCCGCCTGTTGTCGTTTACGTGATTCATGTATTTGGATTGCGGTTTTAATGGTGACCTTCAACACATGCTTCAAGGAAGAGGTCGTTCCAGATAGTAAAATGAAACTTACTAATGTCGTCATATTTTATCAGTGAAACAGATGGTGAGTGGTTCATAAGGAAGTGAATTGGACCCTTACGGATAATCACCAAAATAGAGTCTCTGTAATGGGGCTCTATTTTTCCACATTAATCACAACCCTCATAACTAAGCGGCAGTTTTCGGACAGCAGCTCACTTCACAACACGCGGACAAAAAATACCAAGGTATTCACAACCCTTGGTATCATGATGAAAATGGTCTTAGATTGTAAAGAAATCACTTTATGCGCTTTAAGACTTTTCCTGGATTCCCTGCCACTACCTTAGCCCCCGTTCTACATTCGTAATAGCAAGGATATCTTACTATGCGATTTCGCATCAGACAAGATTATGCTCAGTCTTTGGAAATCAGAAGCCGAATACCAACAAGAATCAATTCATTTTATATTGTCCTCTGTAAGGTTTTTTCACCTCTGGGTGCATTTTCATTAAAGTATTCATAAATGATGTCATATTAGAGATGTGCACACCGGTTTCCTTCTCAATCTTTCTTTTCAGATCGATACTGCTCATTGGCTTATCCTGCTGCTTTAATATGTGTAACGCTGCTTCACGAGAGGCTTTTGATTCAGCTCTGCCCAGCCTTCTTTTTTTCTGTTGGATCGGTTTTGATGTTATATGATATGTCTTTACATCATTTGCTGTTTGTTCAACGAGCGCGACTTGAGATGGGCGCTTCTTTTCTTTACTAGACCTTTCTAATGCTCTTAAGCTTGAAAAGATCTTCTCCCGTTCTAACTGGAACTCACGAAGTATCGATATTTCATGTTTGTCTATTTCTGCTAATCTCATACACAAAGCTTTTCTTTGTTCAGCCATCTTCTTCCCCCCAATTAAGCAGGCGGACAAAAGCTTTATTCCACCTGCACATCTGAGTGATTGTTCAACTTTTAGTACCCTGACCAGGGAAATCAACATATCTATGAAGATGAGTGGCGCTGTTAATCCTTTATTCGTTTTATAACAGCGCTTATCACGATTTTTTTGTTCGGAACATACTCAGTATATAGCCGCCTAATCCCCCTATAATAGCTGGAATGAACCATCCGAGCCCTATGCTGTACATAGGAAGAATCTGAGTGAAAACGCGATTCACGACTTCAATTTTTACCCCAGCTTCATTCAAACCGTCAAATAGGCTAATGATAAACGTGAACAGTAAACTGCCCTGATACACTTCAGCCTTCCCTTTAAATACGGTATGTAAAAACGTTAAAAAGATTAAGGAAATCGCGATTGGATACATCGTCATTAAGACAGGCATTGACACTTTAATGAGCTGTGTTAACCCTATATTTGCGACAAGCGTACTAAACACCGCTAAAATCACAGCAATTTTTTTATACGAAATGTTCGGAAATAATTCATGAAAAAAGGAAGAGCACGCTGTGATCAGTCCAACACTTGTTGTCAGACATGCTACTGTAATCATTAAGCCCAAAAAGATGGAACCATAGGATCCAAAATAATAGGATGAAACCTTAGCCAAAACCTCGGCTCCATTTTCTAAAAGCCCCAGCTTTTCAACGCTGGAGGCCCCCATATATGAAAGGGCAGTATAGATAAGGGCTAAGAGTGTCGCAGCAATCGCAGTTGCTTTTGCACATATCATCACCAGCTGTTTTTTGGTGGCAGCACCTTGTTCTTTAATTGCATTCACAATGATGATTCCAAAAACAAACGCTACAAGGGCATCCAGAGTCAGATATCCTTCCTGAAAGCCTTTAAAAAACACATGTGATGTATACCCTTTTGATGGTGCTTGAATTGTTCCGATTGGATGGGCAACAGCTATCACTACAAGCAATCCGATAAATGTCAATTTAATTGGCGTTAAAAATTTTCCGACTACATCAATGATTTTTGTAGGGTTGAGTGATAACAGACATGCAACCGTGAAAAATAAAATTGTAAATATGATTAATGGAACAGGGCCTGCATCATCTGATAAAAAAGGTTTCACTCCAATTTCAAACGATACGTTCCCGGATCTCGGGATTGCGAAAAAAGGCCCGATTGCCAGATAGAGAATCGTCGTAAACACAATTCCAAACACCGGATGCACACGGCTGGCTAGCGATTGTAAATTATGTTTACCTGAAAAAACAAATGCTGTCATTGCCAGCAATGGCAAGCCAACTCCTGTCACTAAGAAGCCAGCATTTGCGATCCATACATTTGTTCCAGCCATTTGACCAAGCATAGGCGGGAAAATGAGATTTCCTGCTCCAAAAAACAATGCAAATAGCATTAATCCTATAATGATGACATAGGAAGAAGAAACTTTCTTTGACATGATAAATCCTCCGATTACCGTAAATACTTTTTTTAATTGACCAGCAAACATTGCAGCTGCTATTTGCATTGGCACGGCGTTGATTCTAAAATCATAAACTTGTATCAGTCTTACATATTTTTATCATGATCCTTTCGAATAGACACTGCATCCATGGCTGTTATCTCACTTTGACCATGTAAGATGTCGATTCAATAGAATCCAAGGCGATAGCTGCGTTTGATCTCTGTCGCATGGGCGATGATCCGACCAACTGGTTTAGCCGGCTGAAAAAACTGGATTGTCGCCGAGACAGCATTTTTTTCATGTGCATGAACCATATGAATTAGACTCCCAAGCTTTAATTCTGCAAAACCACCTCGCAAAAAATGAGCGGCTACAAACTCCATTGATCCCGTAAAAATGATGAAACTCATGATGCTCGGATAAATTGCATGAATTCCTATGTCATGCATAAAGATTCCATAAGCAATCCACCTGCCTAAATCGGAATCGTATATCGGAAGGCCGAACGAAATACAGCCCATTTTTGATCTTCACACCTTTGAGCAACATATTTAATGTACCATACAAAATCCATACAAAAAACAAGATCATTGTAAGGATGACAATGATCCTTTGTATAATAAAATAGAGAACCATATATGAGTGTTATGCTTTCTTCAACAGAATCATTAGATAGTAAAGAATAACATTATCTAGGCTAGTTTGGACCGCTAAGTGTTATTAGATATTAAAATGAATGCTGTAACCCAAAAACATACCAAACCGTTTGGTATGTTTGTTTGTAATCCATATGAATGGCTATAAATGATTATTTTCCAAAAGCAGCAAATTCACTGGTGCCTTTTCGCTTAGAATCCGTCTCTATATCAGCTCAGGCAACAATGTTTTCAGCTCAATTAATTATGTGTGACAAAGTCAGCTTGGGCCTCTTCCTTTGCAAAATCAAAATAGCATCCGATTGCCAGCAAGCCATTATCTTTAGCCGCATTTATGTCAGATAGACGGTCTCCGACAACTGCTGCATGTTGAATGATGTATTTTTGCAAAATAGTATTAATGAAATCACTTTTATTCAGGGTATGTATTTGTTGAATACTAAATATTTCAGTTACCCACCTGTCCAATTGATAAAAACTCGCAATTGCTTTTTGATATTCTATTAAGCCATTACTCGCTATAAGAATTGAATAATTGTTGTTTTTAAAATAACTGAACATCTTTTTAACTGCCGGCTTCACCTTCTAAATACTATCACATTGAAAGGCAATAGAAGCGCCTACAGCATGATCAGGGAATAAACGTTAAACAAAAAAGCAGATCATAAAAGATCTGCTTTTTCTATTACATGATTTGTTTCTTTTGTTCATGATCTATTTCTGGCTGTATTTCTTTCGTGAGTTGGTGCCCTTCTATGTCCACATTCGGAATGATCTTGTCTAGCCATTTTGGCAAATACCAGGCTGCATTCCCCATCAGCTTCATGACACTTGGAATCAGTGTCATTCGTACAATAAATGCATCAAAGAGCACACCAAAGGAAAGAGCCAACCCGTTGGCTTTGATAGAAGCTTCACCAGCAAAGATAAATCCTGCAAAAACGAATATCATGATCAGGCCGGCTGCCGTGACAACAGGACCGCTGTGTTTTAATCCAGCTTGAATCGCTTGTACTGGATTCTTTGTTTTCACATATTCTTCACGCATTCTGCTTACAAGGAATACTTGATAATCCATGGCTAATCCAAACAGTATCCCAATAGATAAAATCGGCAGGAACGCGAGTATCGGCCCTTTTTCAGGTATTTTGAAAAAGTCGATGAGATTCCCGTCTTGTAAAACAAATACACAGATTCCAAGAGTGGCTGTCATCGTCAATATGAATCCTGCAACAGCAACAAGAGGCACAAGCAACGAACGGAATACGATTGTCAGCAATACAAACGCAAAACCAACAATGAGTACAGCAAACACCGGTATCGCATCATTAAGGCGATCTGAAATATCAATATTCACTGCAGTCGATCCAGTAACGAGCAAATCTACCCCATTTTTATCTGACAAGCTGCGTACATCCTTTACCAAATCCTTCGTTGCTACATCATTTGGACCTGTTGTAGGAACTACCGTAATGATGGCAAAGTTCTCTTCTTTATTAGGCCTTGCAGGAGTGACACTTGATACATGGTCTAGCTCTTTTATTTCTTTCACTGCATCTGCGAAGGCTTCCGCCTTATTTTCTGTCACACTTGTGGCATCCGCTACGATTGTTAATTGACCGTTAAATCCTTCTCCAAAACCGTCGGCAAGCAAGTCATAAGCCCGGCGATCTGGATTATCCTTCGCTTTCATCCCTGCATCGGGCAAGCCCAGCTCCAAATGCATAGATGGGATACTAATAACGAGCAATATAAGAATGCTGCATACACTTAGCATGATAGGATTTTTTGTGACAAAGCGTCCCCAGACATTTGTTTCAGCGTTTTGTTTTTCTTTTTTCTTGTTTGATTTCGGAACCATCCTTTTTCCCGCTATCGACAAGACGGCAGGCACAAGCGTGATTGAAGCGAGAACAGCCATCAGTACACTAAGCCCTGCTGTCAGCCCCATTGCAGACATAAAAGGAATGTTAACGACAGTCAATCCGCAAAGTGCAACGATAACAGTAAGTCCGGCAAAAACAACTGCACTCCCAGCCGTTCCTGTAGCTCTCGCAATTGATTCATTTTTTTGTGCGCCTTCTCCTAAAAACTGGCGGTGCTTTGTAAAAATAAATAAAGCATAATCTATACCAACAGCAAGGCCAATCATTCCAGCTAATGATAGACTGACGGAAGCAATATCGAATACTTGTGTCCCAATCAACACCAGTCCAATACTTACACCTAAACCAATTAGCGCAGTTAAAATCGGCAAACCTGCTATTAACAAGGAGCCGAATGTAATGGCTAAAACGACAAAGGCCAAGATAATGCCGACAATTTCAGACACTCCGCCTATCTCCATCTCGGCTCCTGGTATATCTCCGCTTAGCTCAGTTTGTAATCCAGCGTCATCAGCCATTTTCAAACTGTCTTTTAAGTGTTTGATAGAGTAATCTTTTATATCATCTGCTGAAGATTTAAACTTGATATCAGCATAGGCAACTGTGCTATCTTTCGCGATTGTTCCTGTAACAAAAGGACTTGCAATCGAGTCAACGGAATCATCTTTATTGATTTCCTTGAGCGTATTTTCGATTGCTTTTTTGGCTGACTCTGCAGTAAGTTTCTCTCCATCTTCAGCTCCGAAAATCACCCGTATGCTCCCTTTATCAGGGCCGTGAGGAAATTCTTTTTGAATGACATCCATCGCTTTTTCCGAAGGTGTGTCAGGTATGGACATATCCTCAGAAAAACTTGGTTTTAACGTAATTGCAAGGCCTATCGAAGCAACTAACACAACGATCCACGCGCATATTACTTTTATGCGATGGTGAGCAACCCATCCTCCTAATTTATATAACATTTTTGACATGATAATCTCCTTTCAACACATTGCTTGATCATATTCTTTCTCATTGTAGTGGACAATGAAATAAAAAAAACGTACATTCGGGCATGTACGTTTGGGCAAATTTCAAATTTGATGTTATTTGTCTAATGTCAGAATACCTCTTTGCATGGCAATCGTCACTGCTTCAGTTCTTGAATTTGCGCCTAATTTATTATAAATGGACGTTAATCTAGACTTTACTGTTCTCTCAGAGACGCCCAAATCAAAGGCGATCGCTTTGCTTTTAAAACCTTTAGCAATTGCTTTTAGAACAATGACTTCCTTTTCTGTCAGCTGCGTATCACTGCTCTGCTTCTTCATCTGCTCCAATCGGATTTCTTGCAGACGTTTTAAGATATCAGGCTGCAATAGCACGTTTCCTCTTATTGCTGCATCCATTGTGTGAAAAAGGGTTTCTGAACTCGTGTCCTTCAATAGATATCCTTTCGCCCCTAATTCAATTCCTTCGATCATTAAGTGATCTTCATTATACGTAGTCAAAATAATGATGGGGATGTCGTGTTGTTCTTTTATTAGTTTAATGGCTTCTAACCCGCTCATCTCCGGCATATACAAATCCATCAGAATAATATCCGGTTTTAATTCATCTGCAAGGCGGACTGCTGCTTTGCCATTTTCCGCCTCTCCTATGATGGTGTAGTGATCATTCGTTTCAATTAAAAGCTTCAGACCTTCCCTCACGACAAGGTGGTCATCAACGATTAAAACCTTATTCATCTTGCATCTCTCCCTGAATTGGTACAGTGATCTCAATTTGTGTTCCTTTAGATTTTGTACTCTTTATATTGAATTGGCCTTTCATTGCTCTGACGCGTTCTTCTATGCCGAGAAGCCCATAATGTCCTCTCTTTTTCTTGCCCTTTTCTACATCAAATCCTTTGCCATTGTCCTTCACAGTTAAATGGAGCCTTCTCTTATCATCATCCCAAATGGATACCCAGACCGTTTCTGCTTCAGCATGCTTTGCTGCATTCGTTATGCATTCTCCAATGATGTAATAAAAGTTTTCAGCTGTACGAACGTCTAACACCTGATGTAATCTGTAGTCTAAAAAACCGCCCATGCCTGTCGACTCTTGAAAATGATCCATTAGTGAAGTAATTCTTTCTTTTAAAAAACCGATTTCTTCTGATTTGCTGCGCAGATCGTCAATCGCTGAACGCGCGTCCGCTAATGTACCTCTCACTCTTTTCATTGATTGTTGAATGATTTCTTTTGCTCTCTCTGTGTTGCCGTTGGCGAGATGAACATGAATCGCATCCAGCTGCATATTTAAACTGACAAGCCCTTGAGCAAGCGTATCATGTAAGTCCCGGGCCATACGCTGTCTCTCGTTTTGCAGTGTCAGCTGTTCTACCTGCTGATGAGCCAGCTCCAGCCTTTCAAGAGTCAGCTGCGCTTTTATCTTTTCATCGACTTGGGCAAAAAATGTAGCGGCATATGTGATAATCACGATCATAATAGGTACGGCTATGACAAGAAAATGCAAATATTCACCTTTGTGAATATGGTATAGTACATTAATTGACAGCAGAAGCAATAAATAAAGGATGAGGAACGTCTTTCTTCTGTCTGCCATGCCTATAATCTGTCCGATCAAAAATGCATAAAGGCCAATGATGATCAGCACTAAGAAGCCTGACATGACATTAGCAAGTGTAAAAGTGATCAAACCTTGTAATGCGAAGTACAGAATCACCCTTTTCTTAACCCAGCGATATGAATGCCAATGCATCAAAGCAAAGATGGCGGTCAATACCGTAAACACATGAAGCAATAAAATGGACCAGCTCCCATTAAGAAATTGCAGCACGATAGAGGCAACATAGATCATGAGAATAAAAGCCAGGCCCGGCACTCTGAGTGCAAGCATATTTAATGCCCGCCTATCATGCGGGTAGTATTTTTCTTTGATAGGATTCCTTATCTGCAAACCTTATCCACTTCCTTTACCAGTTTAACTGAACAGAGACTAATGAAAATCGAACCCATTTCATTGAACGTGCAACATACATTTATCCAATCATTTTATAGGAAGAGAAGGAACACAACAATACCAAGGTGCAGTGAACCATTAGATGCTCCTAACATACGAGCATTGCCCAAACGTACATAAACATTCTGCCTTTATGTACGTTTTATCTTTCCAAATTTACATTTAAAATAATGAGGAACTCACTATTCATTGAAGGAATGATCATCATTGAAATCGATTGATCTCACCATTTTATCATTAAAAAGAAAAGGAATCCGAACTGAGAAAGTGTTAAAAAATCAGTGCCTTGATCGATTAAGCAATGTGAACGAAAAAACAGACAAGCATAGAAACAAAAATGCTCAATCAAAGAGAACGTGTAAAGAAAAAGAGGAATGAATATGTATTGGTTTTTAGGTGCTTTTTTATATTTTCTCATCGGTACTTGTATATTCATTGGAGTCATTAGAGACAGTCACTCAGGTTCATGGATACTCCTTGCATTAGCAGCTCCACTCATCATTGTTGGCTATCCTTACTTTTATTCAAAGCAGCTTCTTGCCAAAAGATAGTGAAATAGACGCCATACGAACTGTACATTGGTAAAATGATCAATGTCGGGATACAATTTATGTATCTTAAGGAAAGGAGTCTTGCCTTATGAGTCAAAGAGTATCCTACTATGATGTTGCACCTGAAGGTATGAAGATGATGATGGATATGGAGAAATACACGAAACAATCTTCAATTAACCGAACGACGAGAGAGCTAATTAAAATCAGAGTTTCTCAAATAAACGGCTGTGCTTTCTGCTTAGATATGCATACTTCTGATGCCCGCAAAATGGGCGAAACTGAACAGCGAATTTACTGTTTACATGCTTGGAATGAATGTGATTTTTATTCACCTGAAGAGAAAGCAGCGCTCGAACTATCTGAACACATCACGCTCATTCCATCTAAAAGGGTTCCTGATGTGCTATATCATCGAGTGCGGGAACATTATGATGAAAAACAATATGTTGACCTAGTTCTCATCATCAATCAAATAAACAGTTGGAATCGCATCTCTATTGCAATGGGGAATCAAGCAACTTCGAGATAATGAGAAGGAGTAGGATTTTAACGAGTCTTACTCTTTCTTTCTCATTTTCTTAATAAAAAGTTCCCTAAATATTCACTTTGAAGTATTTCTCCAATGCGATTTTCCCGCTTTGTGTAATCCTAATCGCCCTCGTTTTCGGCATACGAACGATCCATTCTTCTTCTAACATTCGCACCAATAAGGCGTTTCCTAACGCCCCTGCAATATGATGCTGCCGCTCACTCCAATCCAAACAGCAGCGGGCAAATGCTCTCCTCTTACTTCGCTGCTGCTCTTCGTTGATGCCCAAATTCGAAAAGAACAAAGACCCCTCTGAAGTTACCTCAAAGCTTACATCGACCTTTTTTATGATTCCCTGCTCAACTAGTGAATTTGTCATTTGCACACCCACATAACCTGCCAGATGATCATAACAGGTGCGTGCGAAATGCAAGTTACTTTTCTCTTTTGAATCTTTTAAAGATGTGACTTTGGCTTTAGGCGCAATACGAAGAAATTGTTCAATCACGTGTGCAGTATCAGAGTTAGACAATCTGTAATACCGATGCCTTCCATGCTTCTCTACGCTAATCAGCTTTTCTTCAAGTAATTTTTTCAGGTGAAAACTTGCGGTTTGAGGTTTAATGTTAGCGAGATGTGCAAGCTCTCCCGCAGGGTGTATCCTTCCATCCATTAGGGTGAGAAGAATGGAAGAACGTGAGGGATCAGATAGCAACGATGAGATTTTTGCGATATTAGGATTCATGATTTTCCTCCTTACATTCATATTTCGATGATAGTTGAAATGTTAAACCTTTACAATATGAATGTAATGATGACAAGGAGGAATAAACGTTGAACATTGAAAAACAAGATACTCTTCATTTTAAAGAAATCAAACCAAACATCATGTATTATGGTACCTCTACATTTCTTCTTACCACATTGAATGAGGATGGAACCACTAATATCAGTCCTATGTCTTCTTCTTGGGCTCTTGGAAATTATATTGTCCTTGGAGTCGGTCTAGGAGGAAAAGCCATTGAAAATTTGGAAAGACACAAAGAATGTGTCATAAACTTGCCTGGCCCGGAATTATGGGAAAACGTTGAAAGAATTTCGTCTTATAGCGGAAAAAAGAATATACCGCCTTTGAAGAAACAGCTCGGGTTTACATATAAAAAAGAAAAATACGAATCAGCAGGCTTAACACCTTTACAATCAAAGACAGTTGCACCAACACGCATTAAAGAATGCCCCATCCAAATTGAAGCCGAAGTCAAACATATTCGATTCCCAGAATATGAACCATCATTTGCGATTGTGGAGACACAGGCACTACATTTTCACGCCGAGGAGAGTATCATATTGAACGAAAACCATATAAATCCTTCAAAATGGAGTCCGCTAATCTATAATTTTAGACATTATTTTGGTTTAGGCAGAGAAATAGGAAAGACCTTTCGTTCAGAAACATGACCCTTTTAAGACCGAGTCATGACTCGGTCTATTCAGTAACCATTGTTATTATCAGATCAAGCGGTCATTAGCCTTGGTCTCTTTTTTTAGCAAGATCTATTGGGATAAATAGTTACCTGCTTGCCAATTCTTTGATAATCAAGCCCAATTCATAAATCCCCTTTTGAAGGTCTTCAAGCGATGCATAAGCATATGATAAGCGAACATAATTCCCTTTTTCCTGAGCATAGATACTGCCGAGATTGAGAAGAATCCCTTTTGATAAAGCTTTTATATAAAGGGATTTCATTGATATTGAAGGCAATATTTTTATCCAGACAAAGAAACCTCCCTTTGGCATGTTCCATGTCGCAACATCCTTCAAATGGGTTTCTAATGCACTCAAGGCCAATTCTCTTCTCACCTTTAATTGCTGTCTAACCTTTTCTAAATGCTGCTGGTATTGGCCGGATGTAAACCACTCTGCCGCTACTCTCTGGGATAACGAACTGGATCCGTAATCTGTTTGCATTTTAATGTCAGATAAACGTTCAATCACCGGTTCCGGTCCGACTATCCATCCAATCCTCAAGCCCGGGCTTAATGTTTTCGATAAACTGCCTATGTATAACACATGCCCATTTTTATCTATTGTTTTAATAGGACATGGCGGAATTTCATCTATCCATAACTCACGATAAATGTCATCTTCAATAATGGGAAGCTGTGTGTTCTCACTAGCTGCAAGGATTTCTTCCCTCCGCTTTTGCGACATTAAAATACCGGTCGGATTATGAAAACAAGGATTTGTATATAATATAACCCTTCCCCGTTCCCCTCTTGTCATATGAAGATTTCCCGGCAAAAGTCCCTCATTATCCATAGGAAGCCCAGTCAGTTTCATACCAGCAGATTGAAATACGTGTAATGAATAAAGATAAGATGGCTGATCAAGATAAACAGTTGATCCTCTTTGCAAAAGCCCCATCGATATCAGCTGCAGGGCTTGCAATGCTCCCGAAACAATTAGAATGGAAGAAGATGAGGCATTGATTCCAAAGGTTCTTAAGTAGTTGCTTAATGCCTCTCTCAACGGAAGATATCCTTTTGGTTCCTCATATCCGAATGCTTCCATGTTTTGAGATACCTTGCCCATCATCTCTTTCATAGCAGTTAAAGGAAAAATCTCAGTTGAAAGCTCGCCTTTACTGAGCTGTATAAGATCCGTATTTGATTCTGATTGGTTTATCTCTTGCACGATTTTTTGGCTAGGCTGCTGAATGCCAGAGGTTACATATTGATCCCAATTAGGGGCAGAATTTTTAGCCAATAGTGTCCATGTATTGTTAATAACAACTGTGCCTTTCCCCATTCTGCCTTCTATTAACCCATCTGCCATTAATTCCTCTAAGGCTGTAATCACTGTGCTTCGATTTACCTGAAAGTCTTTTGCAAGCGTGCGCTGGCTTGGAATCTGGCTTCCAATCGGCCACTCTCCATTTCCTATTTTCTCCTTAATAAAATGAACGATTTGTCTGTACTTAGGAAGCTTTTTCATCTTGATTTCTTCTGTAAAGCTCATGAAAGCAGTCTCCTCACAACTAAATTGGTTGGGTCAAAATTCGTTTAACTGGTTGAAGTCATATCACCAAATCTTTATTAGTATAGAAACACATTAATTAACTGGTTGGTTTTTGTAAAGAGGAGTGAGGAATATGCGAAAGAAAACAGTTCAAATGATCATATCTAACAGTCTGATGATCGGTTTGTGGGCATCAGCTTTTCCGGGAATTCGCGCAGGCCTGGAAGGTTACACACCAGAACACCTTGCTTTATTTCGTTTGTTAATCGGCTCTATGGCATTATTGCTTTTTGCTGTTTTGACTAAGATGCGCTTGCCTGACATAAAAGACATACCTGCCATTTTTCTTTTAGGTTTTTTAGGTTTTGCACTCTATCACATTTTGCTGAATATCGGTGAAAAAACAGTTAGTGCTGGAGTTGCAAGCTTACTCGTCACCACAGCACCGATCTTTTCCGCCATGTTATCCCGCCTATTTTTTAGAGGGAATTTTGGATTTGCCAAATGGATTGGCTCTATGATCAGTTTATTAGGTGTATCATTGATTGCATTTGGGGCAGGAGACTATACATATTCAATGAAAGGTATTTTGTTCATCCTGCTGGCAGCTTTTTCGGAGAGTATTTATTTCGTTTTTCAACCCCACTATATAAAAAAGTATGGTTTTATTCGATTCGTTACATTTTCAATTTGGGGCGGAACAATACCTATGCTTGTGTTTCTGCCAGGCTTAGGCGAAGAGATGATAAACGCTTCCATGAACTCAACATTGTCTATTGTTTATTTAGGTTTGCTGCCAACAGTTGTGCCTTACTTTGCCCTTGCATATGTCACTTCACTTGTCGGCACTTCAGAAGCAACCCTTTCACTTTATGCAACACCAGCTTTAGCCTTGCTTATGTCTTGGTTGTGGATAGGTGAAATACCCGCATTTATTTCTCTGCTAGGCGGAGTGGTTACAGTCGGCGGGGTGTGTTTCACCTATTTAAAATCAAATAACATGGAATTGGTATGGAAACGCTCTTAGACACAAATAAAAAAGACACCGACATCATTTGGTATCTTCTTTGAGCATGAAATCATTAATGAAATGATTCAATGAAAATCATTAAAAAACGAGAAAGGAATGTTGTCAGCATTAAAAAAATATGTAACGAACGTAACACTGGACAATGTGATCGATATTCAACGTTCTTATAAAGAAGCCGTTCAACATGTGAAACAGATCGAAATAAAAGGTGAGGATAAAAAAACAGATCACATATAGCATCATGTTGTCACTAATAAAACGAGAAAGGACTTTTCGAAAAAACTTCGCCAGCAATTAAATCTAGAGTCTTAAAATAAAAGTTTTCATAACCGCTTACTCAGAATTGAGAAGAGTTCTTATCTCTTCTCTCTTTTTTTTAGATCAATGTTTTTACGATTTCCCAGAATAAAAAATAGAGTATTCAATTATTTTCTTAAAACCTAATTTAGCTGCTAGTGTAATGGACGAATTGTTGCAAACATCACAATCCCAGCTAGGAATAATCCCGTTCTTCAGACAATATTCTATAAATTCGCTCGCTACGCAATAAGCTAAACCCATACCTCTATATTCTTCAAGTGTATAGATATCCATTTCCGCACGATGATGTCCTAAAAATATAGAAGTACACTCACTCACAACATGATTGCCATGTAATATGGCAAACCCAAAACCTTTTGATGAAAAATATGAGACAGAATCCCAATACTCCTCGTAATATGCTTTGTTAAACTCCGTGCTGTTTAAGATGATGTCTTCGTCTATCCTTTTTAATACAAACCCCTTTGGAAGTTGTAATTCCGTTATAGACGACTTTTGCTGAAAAGAAAATGCGACTCTTTTCATTTGATTCAATTCGTCTTTCAGAATTGTTTTCATGACTCTATCCCATATATCGTTAGAAGAAAACAGGGTAAATCTTTTTGTGGATTTCGCTTGTTCTTCATAATATCCTGCAATGAAATCATTAAAAGCTCGATTCCCTTGGTCTCCTGCAATAAAATAAATTCCTGATTCAGTCCCTATAAAAAACGATCTAGGGAATGTTTGGTCATCTACATAAACAACTCCCGGAATGGTTTGTTCTAATATTGAATAGACAAATGTTGGGCAAAATGTTTCATCAATCAATGTTTTTAAGCCGTTATATTTTTCTTTTGTTAACTCCTGCAAATTGACAACTCCTTTCAAACAGCATCTCCTTCATGATTCTGTTAACAACATCAATTTCCCTCTGCCACAAGCTAAATAACTTCGCTTTCGGACAGCTCACGGATTCACAGACAAGTTAAACCAAAAAAACAGGTGTCTGCACTTAGCCCGCAGACACCTGTTGAACAACACATTTATATAAACAAAGGAAAAGCTGAGTATATCTATTTTTTACTCACCAGTTTCAGCAAACTGTTTTAAGCGGTCTCCAATTTCATCACGCACTCTTTGGAAAAATGCCCATTTTTCTTCTTCTGTTCCTTGTGCTTTTGCCGGATCATCAAATCCCCAGTGCTCGCGTTTTACATGCGGCGGCGTCATTGGGCATTTGTCAGCTGCATCACCACAGAGAGTAATAACTAAATCAGCATTGTTTAAAATGTTCGGATCAATGATATCTGAAGTTTGATTGGAAATATCAATCCCCGCTTCTTTCATTGCTTTGACAGCATTAGGGTTTAATCCATGAGCCTCGATTCCTGCGCTGTACACGTTCCACTTGTCACCAAGGTATTCTTTCCCCCACCCTTCAGCCATTTGACTGCGGCAAGAGTTTCCAGTGCATAAAAAGTAGATTGTTTTCTTTGACATATTTATCTTCTCCTTTTAGAAACATGAATGGATGATCATCAGCCAAAGATACAGGCCGACAAGTGTAATAAATAAAGTTGGGATTGTCAGAATGATTCCTGTTTTAAAATACGTGCCCCAGGAAATCTTCACACCTTTTTGTGAAAGGACATGGAGCCATAATAGTGTCGCCAAGGAACCAATCGGCGTGATTTTAGGTCCTAAATCTGAACCGATGACATTTGCATATATGAGCGCTTCTCTCATCATCCCATGTGTATCTGTGCCGGCAATAGCCAGTGCATCAATCATGACAGTCGGCATGTTATTCATAATGGAAGAAAGAATCGCCGCGATAAAGCCCATTCCAATTGTACCTGCGAACACCCCTTGGTCAGAGACGGCTTGAATCACATCTGAAAGGACATCTGTCAATCCAGCATTACGGACACCGTACACAACAACGTACATGCCAATTGAAAAGAAAACGATAGCCCACGGCGCACCTTTCAGTACTTTCTTTGTCTGAACGGCTGGGCTCTTTTGTGCAGCAATTAAGAAAAAGATGGCAATGATACCCGCTACAACTGATACAGGAATAGAGAAAAATTCACTGGCAAAATATCCAACTAACAGCAGCCCCAAGATGTACCATGATAGCTTGAACATGTTTTGATCTTTTATTGCTTCAACAGGTTTTTTAACCTCCGTCAGATCATAACGTTTTGGTATGCTTTTTCTAAAGAAAAGGTAAAGTACAATGATACTCGCCAATAACGAGAACAAGTTCGGGACAATCATTCTGGATGCATATTCAATAAACGTAATATGAAAATAATCTGCTGAGACGATGTTGACCAAATTGCTTACGACTAATGGAAGCGAAGTCGTATCTGCAATAAACCCACTGGCAATGATAAAAGGAAAAACTAATTTTTCATTGAAATGTAATGCTCTGACCATCGCTAATACAATCGGTGTCAATATAAGAGCTGCACCGTCATTTGCAAATAATGCAGCGACGATAGCTCCTAATATAGATACATAAACGAACATCCGCACACCGTTTCCTTTTGCAGCCTTAGCCATATGAAGCGCTGCCCATTCAAAGAAACCGATGTTATCAAGGATTAACGAGATAATAATAATTGCCACAAATGCCAATGTCGCATTCCAAACAATCCCTGTCACAGTTAAGACATCATGAAAATTGACAACTCCGGCTATTAGAGCTAAAACAGCTCCTCCACAGGCTGACCACCCTATAGACAAGTTTCTCGGCTGCCATATGACCAAGACCAAAGTTACTAAAAATATCAATACCGCCAAAATGACTGAAGTCAATCTAATACCTCCTTACTGGCAAGACGATTGTGTTTCCTTTTGTTTGATGTGCTTTAACAATTCGTCCTCCTGATCGATTTGAAGTAAAAGAAATTGCAATGTATCAAACTCAGGACATGAACTATTTATTGAATAATAGCGCCATTGCCCTCTTCTATCCTCATTTACAAAACCCGCATTTTTTAATTTTCGCAAATGCTGGCTTATGGCAGGCTGACTCATTTCAAACATATCAACCAATTGACAGACACAATACTCTTTTTCAAGAAATAATTTCATCATCATAAGCCTTGTTTGATCACTAAGTGTTTTTAAACAGTGGGTCATCGCTGCAACTCCTATTTTTGTATCAACAGCCAAATGAACTCCTCCTTCAAATGAATATATATCAAATCATTATATATGGGCCAAAAACAAAAACCTGTGTCACTGCCCACGCCACCATAGCGCCAAAACAAGTGAATCTTTAGATTTTGTTACACCGTATTATATAAGTTTTCATTTATATAATCAATCGTTTATATGAGGAACATCAAATAAATAGGAGTGAACAGCTTGAGAAATCGAAAACTTGGTATTGATTATTCTTTGGAAGACTTTGAAGGATGCCCCGTTGAGACAACATTAGATAACATCGGGGGTAAGTGGAAAGGCATTCTCCTTTATCATCTCATTGACGGTAAAAGAGGTTTATTGAATTTGAAGATTATATCCTAAAATTACCCAACGTATGCTTGCTTTACAATTAAGGGAATTGGAACGAGATAGCGTGATTCACCACGAGGTTTATAAACAGGTAGGTCCCTCCAAAAGTGTAATACTCTTTAACCGTGTATGGAAGAACATGAAGAACTGAGAAGAAAAGGACAGAGACAGAATCAATAAAATGGAAACAACACGTAAAGCTGAAGAAGAAATCTAAATTCAGCAATATAAAAAAATACCAAGGGCATCAAAACCCTTGGTACCTTCTATGATTGAGACCCTCACCAATTATCACGCGCAAGACCTCAATCAAAACGTTTTGATTATATCACTAGCGGCATGTTCTAACCATATGGTGGCAAAGAGAGCTACCGTTAAAAGGTCATTTTTTTCTAATGATTATTAAGTTTTCTAAAATTGCTGCCCTTCACTTCAGCTACGTCATATACGGTGACAAAGGCTGTTTTATCAATATCATTAATGATTTCCTTTAGTTTGGTTTCTTCTAAGCGGTTGATGACACATGTGATTTCTTTAAACTTCTCGTGGGAAAACCCCCCGTAAGCGTCTTTATATGTGGCGCTTCGCCCTAATTGATCACGTATGGTCTCTACCATTAATTGAGGTTCGGCGGTAATAATTTGAAAGGTTTTAGAACCGCTTAAGCCTTCCTCAACGACATGAATCATTTTGGATGCAATGTAGTAAGCAATAACTGAAAGCAATGCCCCTTGTAAGCCAAATACAGTGGAAACAAAAATAAACACAAAAAGGTTTAAGAATAAAATGAGATCGCTCGTTCCGAATGGCAGTTTTCGGGATAGCAGCACAGCAAGCATATCAATTCCATCTAATGCGCCGCCATTACGCAGCGCCAGCCCCATTCCGAATCCAAGGATAATCCCGCCAACAACGGTGATTAACAAGGTATCTCCCTCTATAATAGCGGGTGTGTGGTGGAAAAAGCTTGTCCCCGCGGCGAGTGATATGATTCCGATAATTGATAACAACGCAAAGCTTGTTCCAATTTGCTTATATCCTAACCAAACAAACGGAATGTTAATAACAGCAATAAGAATCCCCAACGGCAAATTGAATAGCTGTGAACCAACAATGCTGAGGCCTGTCACCCCTCCATCAGAGACACTGTTCGGAATCAAAACTGTTTCTAATCCATATGCCGCTATAATTCCTCCGATAATGACCATGATGACTTGCAGTATCTTTTTCACTTTAAATTTCTTATGTTTTTCGATTCTATTCATGCCATTCCTCATTTCTTAAATATTTCGTTATATTTAACTATACCATAATAGATTTTTTCTGCTAAAGACATGCTTTTATTTAGAAGGATGAATCAGGTATTTTTGAAGCAGGCTTGCTCCCGACACCACTTTTATCCTGCATACACCGCAGAATAACAGATCCTAAAGATAAGGTAACCTTTTATGACTTAGAACATTCAGCATGTACCTGAGATATCTATGTTTTATACCACCTCTTTGAATTCAGCATGGCGGGCAAATAAAAGGCCTCTTCAGCAACCGGTTTAAAGCATATGAAAACAAAAAAAATACCAAGGAACTCAAATTCCTTGGTATCATTCATGCGGCGGGAGATTTACGGATAATTTATCCACCGTAAGCATCTAGGTAAAAAACACCGAAAATCCTGATTTATTTTGATATGATACTTAAAAAAAGGAGGTTTTATTACAATGAACAGCTTGTGCCGCAGCAAACAAGCGCCATTTGAATTCACCTTATCTCTTATAGGAGGCAAATGGAAAATGAGAATCCTTTATGAGTTAGGATGTGAAAAAACGATGAGATACGGCGAGCTGAAACGGGCTATGCCCTTAATCACCCATAAAATGTTAAGCTCACAGCTTAAGGAATTGCAAGCTGACGGCCTTATTATTCGTACAGAGGTTTCCCAAATCCCCCTCAAAGTAGAGTATTCGTTATCAGACAGAGGGCTTTCTTTGTATCCCATCATAGATGAAATGTGCAAGTGGGGACAAACACAAGGCTCACCTCATGAGTAAAAAAATACTTACAAAAAAGTGCGTACTTGTTTGCCGATGGGAGGAATTTTATACTGAATAAAAATCATTTGTTAGGAGAAAAAGATGACAAAACAAATCTATATTATTCATGGCTACAGAGCCTCCTCAACAAACCATTGGTTTCCATGGCTGAAAAAACGTCTGCTCGCAGATGGGTTGCAAGCAGACATATTAAATATGCCTAATCCGCTTCAGCCAAGACTTGGAGATTGGCTGGATACACTCTCTTTATCTCTACACACTTTAAATGAAAATACGTATATTGTTGCACACAGCGTAGGATGCCCCGCCATTTTGAGGTTTTTGGAACATATTCAATTACGTAAACAACTTGGCGGAATCATACTTGTTTCTGGCTTTGCCAAATCATTGCCCGCTTTAAAGATGTTAGATGAATTTACACAGGGATCGTTTGATCATCAAAAAATCATCGAGGCCGCGAAGCACCGTGCTGTCATCGCTTCTAAGGACGACCAAATTGTGCCTTTTTCATGGAGCAAGGATCTGGCACAACAAATTGACGCTGCGTTATATGAAGTCCAGCACGGGGGTCATTTTCTAGAAAATGAGGGTTTTACTTCTTTGCCTATTGTTTATGATGTTTTAACCTCTTATTTTTCAAAAGAAACTCACTAAAATCTTTCACCCATCAGCTTATTCAATCGAGCCCGCTTTAGGAAAGCGGGCTTTCTGAGTTATTGTTTCATCAATACCGATAACTCACCTTCAAATACTTTTTCTTCTTTATGATTATAAGTAGATAACAAAACAGTAAGTATTCCCAACTCGTTTCTCTTTGGCTGCTTATCAAGAACCTTAACGATTGTATGCAGTTCATCATCTGGATAAACGGGTTTTATGAATCTAATATGATTCATTTCTGTTCCGGCAATCACATCGTCGCCATAGAAACCTTCTTCAATCCAAAGTTTAAAAGAAATGGCTAGCGTTTGTATGCCAGAAGCGATAATTCCATTAAATCTGCCTTTATTCGCTTTTTCTTCATCTACATGCATATACTGAGGGTCAAATTCACTTGCAAACCGCATAATATCATCTTTTGTTAATGTTTTAGATTTCGTTTTAAATACCTGACCAATTGTAAATTCATCTAACTTCATTCTTACACCTCTATTTTGTCATTTGTGTACTTGTTTATTTTAGCACTGTGACATCAGCAAATAAAAAATTACATTTACAGCTTCATCAATTACCTATCATCCAATGTGGTTGATGCTGAGTTATCACGTAAAAAAGGATTTAGGGGTTCCAATTAAAAGAGCATCCAAGACTTATCATGGGCTGGAGAGACTGCGGGCACTCATATCTTCAGTATTGTCATTCATTGCTGTGGATATTTTAAAAGCCATCATCTCCTAATGATTCCTGATGGATCTCAACTTGATTTCACTCTTCACACAGTTCTTCCCTAGTGATACTATCGATCGTTCCTGAGTTTTAGCAGCTCTGAAAATTCGTCGCCTTAACCTTTTAGAATATCAAAAACTGAAAGCAACTTCATATCTTCCAAGCCGCTTTCAGCTTTTTTATGCCTTCTCGTATGTTGAATTCAGAAACCCCTGCAAATCCAAGTGAGACCGTTTTTGTAGGAGGATGGTCTTTGTAGGAAAGAGATACAGGATAAATTTTCACTCCATATTCCTTTGCCTTCTCAATTAACTCTTTTTCACTAAATGGCAAATAAACGTCAAGTAAGATACGAAGTCCAGAGTTTTCTCCGCGAATTCTGACATGCTCCCCTAATTCTCTTTGCACAGTTTCTAGTAAAATGGCTCTTTTTTTACGGTAAAGCTTTCTCATCCTGTTGATGTGTTTTTGCCACTCTCCATTTTTTATAAAGTCGGCTAGCGTGAGCTGACTGTGGCAGGACACCGTTTGCTTATATAAGGACGTGATCTCATGGCCTTTTTTTAAAAGAGGCGAAGGAAGAATCATATAGCTGATACGCAGCGAGGGAAGAAGAGACTTAGAAAAAGTGCCCATATAAATGACACGATGATGCTGGTCAAGCCCTTGTAGGGAAGGAACTGGCTGTCCCGTATATCTAAATTCCCCATCATAATCATCCTCTATGATAAAAGATTGATTTTCAGCCGCCCATTTGAGCAGTTCAATTCTTCTGTTAATCGTCATAATGGTTCCCAGCGTAAATTGGTGAGAAGGCGTGACATATACAAGGTTTGGCTGCTGTTCTTTGATCTTCTGTATACAGATTCCTTCATCATCGACTGGTATAGGAAGAATATTCATACGATTGGCTTCAAAAATCTTGCGTGCTCTTGGATAACCTGGGTCCTCATATCCTATGAAAATATTCGGCTCAAAAACCTGGCACAAGATTTGCAGAAGAATAGGGTTCCCGGCACCTATGATGACTTGTTCAGGGGCACAATGAACACCGCGTGATTGATACAGGTACTCTGTAATGAGTGTTCTCAGCTCAAACTCTCCTAAAACATGTCCCGGCCGATAAAGCTCGTGGCCATATTGGTCTAAACTATTGACCATGCTTCTTCGCCATGCGGAAAAAGGGAAGTAAGAAGAATCTACATTTCCATAGTGAAAATCAATCCATTGTTTATGTTCTTGTGCTTTTTCTTGACTTGGTGATGCGCTTGGTATTTTACGATACGCAAAATCAGAATCATGATAATCAGCAAACCATCCGCTTCTTGGCTTGCTCACGATATAGCCCTCAGCAGCAAGCTGTTCATAGGCACGTTCTACAGTCGTTTGACTGATGGAAAGCTGACTCGCCAGGAGTCTTTTGGAAGGGAGCTTCATTCCTTTTTGAATACGCCCCTGATGCATGTTTTCTTTGAAATAGCGATAAAGCTGCTGATAAAGCGGAATATCCAGATTTCTATTCAAAAAAGGCGTGATATCCATTTGGGTTGTTCTCCTAACTGGTATGCATTTTTTTGTGAAAACTGGCTGTTTATAAAAGGCCAATTCCAGTTTATAGTCATTGTAATCCTTAGATACTGGTTTTGTTAAGAAAATCCAGATCATTAAAAAGAAGTATATTTGGAGTGATTGCAATGAACAAAACAACAAATGGCTGGATAAATGGTTTTATAGGCGTACTCATTTTCAGCGGCTCGCTGCCTGCAACCCGCTTGGCTGTGTCGGACTTCGACCCGTTGTTTCTCACCGTATGCCGCGCTGCGATAGCTGGTATATTGGCTGGAGGTCTCCTTCTCATCTTCCGGCAGCAGCATCCTGCCAAAAGAGACATCATTTCACTACTGGTGGTAGCATTCGGCGTGGTGATCGGCTTCCCGTTGCTGACAGCCTTAGCGCTTCAGTATGTCACATCCGCACATGCCATTGTCTTTGTTGGGCTTCTTCCGCTCGCGACGGCGATCTTCGGCGTCCTGCGCGGAGGCGAACGCCCCCGCCCAGTCTTCTGGATATTCTCAGCTGCTGGCAGTTTACTAGTAGCAGGATTCGCTCTGATTCAAGGAGGAGGATCATCCCCGCTCGGCGACGCGTACATGCTGGCTTCTATCGTCGTATGCGGTCTTGGTTATGCAGAAGGGGCTAGGCTTTCACGGCGTCTGGGGAATTGGCAGGTAATCTCTTGGGCGCTCGTTCTATCGCTACCTCTTATGCTGCCTTTGTCGTTCTTTTTTACACCAGACTCATGGTCGGGTATCGGCGTGCCTGCGCTGCTCAGTCTTGCCTATGTGTCCTTATTCAGCATGCTGATCGGCTTCGTGTTCTGGTATCGAGGTCTTGCCCAAGGCGGGATTGCGGCGGTTGGGCAGCTGCAGCTTCTCCAGCCCTTCTTTGGACTGCTGCTTGCCTCAGTGATTCTGCACGAGAAAGTGGGCTGGGCACTCGTTGCAGTGAATATCGCCGTTATTATGTGCGTGGCTGCTGCTCGGCGATTTGCAAAGTAAGGCAGACCTTTAGAATAAAAAATACATGAAGGCATAAAAAATACCAAGGGCCAGCAACCCTTGGTATCACTCATGTGGCCGAGAGGACTTGTATCCCCGCTTAGCCCTTATCAAAGTGAAAAGGTCTTTCTATTTGTTAATCACAATCGATAATTTATAATTGACATGCTTGTTTAATTCCACTAAAAATTGATCTAGCATCTCATTAGACGGAAATTTGCATTCAAGAAGATAACAGCCATCCCCGCTAATTTTATAATTATTGATGACATATTTGTCTTGTGTTTTTATAAATGACAGATATGGCTGATGATGGGTGCTTTTTATATAGATATTAAGCAAAGCATGTATATAACACCCTAATTTCACTTGGTTCACTTTGATTGTGTATCCCTCAATTACTCCGTTATCTTCTAATTTGGCAACCCTCAAGGCGGCTGCTTGCCCAGTTAAATGAACTTTCTCGCCTAATTCCTTCATCGTAATACGGCTATTTTTAGATAACTCTTCTAATATTTGCATGTCTGTGTGATCCAACATGAAATCCAATCCCTTCAATATCCAATTAAAAAAATCATCCTGTTTCATCATCTTTCTATAAAGGTGCGGGCCTGCACATGACTTTAAAATTCGCTTCTTTTAAAGTACCCCGATTCTACCTTAGTGACAATTTATACAAAATAAAATACATATTTTCAAAAATCAAGTCAATCGACAGAAAGACTTGATTTGTTCCATGTATTTATTCAGCGGCTATATGTAAACTATACGCATACTATAGAAAAGGAGTTTTATACATGAACATTCAACAAATTCGTAATGCTACACTTGTTGTCAAATATGCAGGCAAAACATTTTTAATAGATCCCATGTTAGCTGAGAAGGGTGCTTACCCTCCATTCCCAAATGCACCAAGACAAGATCAAAACAACCCTTTGGTTGAACTGCCAACATCTGTTGACAATATTATTAAAGATATTGATGCTGTTATTGTTACTCATTTACATTATGACCATTGGGATGAGGCAGCTAAAGAGGTATTGCCAAAAGATATCAAGCTGTTCTCCCAAAATGAAGAAGATGCAAAAGAAATACGAAATGCCGGTTTCAAAAATGTCGAAGTGTTAACCAAAGACACAGTCTTTGAAGGCATTCAACTGATGAAAACAAAAGGCGAACACGGAAGAGGAGAAATTTTAAAACTTGCTGGTCTTGTATGCGGTGTTGTGTTCAAACACAAAAGTGAGAAAACATTATATATCGCTGGAGATACAGTCTGGTATGATGCGGTTCAAGAAGAGATTGAAACACATCAGCCGGACATCATTGTAGTGAACGGCGGCGATAATCAATTCTATGAAGGCGGTTCTCTCGTCATGGGTAAAGAAGATATCTATGAAACCTATAAGGCTGCTCCAAACGCAAAAATCATCGTGAGCCACATGGAAGCTGTAAACCATTGGGGATTATCAAGAGAAGAATTAAAATCGTTTATCAATGAAAAAGGAATCTCCTCTCATGTGTTAGTGCCTGATGATGGCGAATCATATTCATTTTAAATGTTTATGTAAGGACAGGAGGGGCCACAAGAAAAGTACGATGCCCTAAAAGACTTCTGCCATAAAGACTTTGTATGCTACCCACAATTAGATACACCGTTTTCAGGTGTAGAAGGTTTAGTAGAATCTGAAAAGAAAAAATGCCAATTCAAGCGATGATCGCTGAAGGCGACCTTGTAGCTGTTTATTTTATATGTGAAGGTAAACATACAGGAACCCCATTTGCCGGTGTCCCTGCAACGGGAAAATCCGTTACGTTTTCTCTTATGATATTGTTACGTATTTCTGACGGTAAAATGATTGAGCATAGATCACATGTGGATGTGCGTGACATTCTTCGTCAGCTTGGCGTTCCTGCCTAAAAAAGCTAATGAGAGAAATAAGAAAATCATTTTACTTTAGAGACCAAGCAATGCTTGGTCTCTTTTTTATATCCTATCCCACTCGTTCCAAAACTTTGAAGTTCATACACTGGCTCCTAATGTTGCACTAGCTACATGTCAAATCATTGATGAAACAAGAAAACAACAAACATTGCATAGCTCTATATGGAAGTTCCTTGATGAAAAATGGCAACTATTCTTTCATCAAGGAACAAAAACGAATTAAGGTTGGTTATTCTAATAGAGTTGCTGCCACTTCCTTCGATGACTCCGTAACATGGACAAGATTGATCCAAAAACGTTTCTTTTTTCAAACAAATTTCAAACGATCATATCTATTACATGGTAATATTTAGTTGCATGACTTTTATATGAAGCTGAAACCTAGTTGATGGAGAGGAATGAAAGAATGAGGAAACTCCAAAAGATATTTTACTGCAATGCCGCCTTGCTGCTGATCGCCTTATTGCTTGCTGGATGTACGGGCAGTAAGAACGAAGAATCAAAACAATCTTCGGATACTGATTCTGCTGTACAATCTGAACAAATTCATAATAAGACTGAAAACAGCAACAAAATAGGCAAAGATCAATCAGAGCCAACAACAGCATCAGAAGAATCCGCAATGGATGAATCAAGCGAAACCTCTTCAGAAGAAGTAAAGAACGAGGAGAAAGGCAAAGAAGACAATGTATTGGCAGCATATTCTTCTGAGAAAATCGAATATGCCCGGGTTTGGCTGCAGCTTGGATCAAATCAAGAGATAGATGAATTGAATGTTCGACACATTTCAGCTGGCAAACCGATCAATCCTAATGATAACACCAGTGCCAGCTATCCAGAAGATGTGATCCAGTTAGCAGGTTCTCGATTAGTGGATGGATCAGTCACTTATCATGGAAATGGAGATGGCACGATTCATGTATACAATGTCCCTTTACGTTGGGATTCCGCCGATGATTTAGATCAAGGCGTCATGCAGGAAGTGACTGAGAATATCATTAAAAATGCAAAAAAGGTGTACGTTGATCCAGGCGACAATGAAAAAATCAAGCAACTCATTGAAATTATGATGATTCATTAATCAGTAAACAGCGGATAACGCATATCACTTCATTTATTGATATTTGGGCCTTGATTAACTTTTAATTAAGGCTTTTTTACACATTCCTCGACATCTCAGCGTATCTATTTTTTCAATGCACACACTCATTATTGCTTCTTTCGAATCTTTTTTGTTTTTAGGAATGCGAAGCATTTTGAGTAACTAGTAATACTTAGAGTTCGAATGGAAAATTACTAATCCTTTAATCCCTTTCCATCGAGAATTTTTTGCACATATTTTTCAACCCTCGCCTCTCGGGTTTTGGATTGTTTGGCTTGAGAAAAGTGAAGAATGTATGCTCTTTGCCGCCCTGGGGTCAATGCTTCAAAAGCTGTTTTCAAGGCAGGGATTTCATCGAATTTATTTTGAAGTTCTTCAGGAATTTTATATTCTGTATTCTTTTTTAAATCCACTTCCAACCCGGCTTTTTCAACTTCAATGGCTTCATGAATATAGGCTTTCAAGATCGTTTCCATTTCATCAATTTCTTGAACATTGGTGAACCGAATCTGGCGTGCCGCCTGTACATTCTCCGTTTGTTGAATGAGAATCCCATGGGTATCCTGTAACAAGGCACCTTTATGAAACAAAAGCGCACAATATTCTTTAAATCCATGTATTAAAACGATGTTCTTATTATTAAGCGTGTAACAAGGATGCTTCCACTTCAATTCTTCGGTCAGATCACAGTCAAGAACGATAGCTCTCAACTTCTCATATTCTTCCTTCCACTTTTTCGCTTTACTTATAAATTCATCAACCTTAGGATTCGTTCTGTTATTTGTCATCAGAAACTCCTTCTTTCCGAGCAGTTTGCTTTTTCTTTTAGCTGGATACTAAAAACAGGTTCATAGGCTTGGTCGTACATTTCCTCTCCATTTTTTAATAACACTCTTGATTTTTCTCGTTCGCCATCTCTTATCCCTGCCTTGTCAATTTTATTTTTGACATCACGCTATTTGTTTTATTCCTATATTATTTACTCAATAGATTACGATTAAGGTGAAGATTATGCAATAACAAAAGAAAGGCTTAGACGAGCTTCAATAAAAACGATAATAGGTGTTTATGGACACTTTTTCCCCAAGAAACTGCTGACTGATTAGTGGACTTTCTTTAGGTAAAAGGGAAATTTGTGGGCTGTTGACATTTTTCTCGTCGAGATACATCTCCTGTTTTATAATAAATGTTATGCCCCGTTACACTTTGCTTTCCGAGTGTCTCACCCAAAGCAAGCATCAGCATCAAGGGCTATATCTATGTCCACAACATCAAAATCTACAAAAAAGAAGGCCTCTTTCCTCGAAATTAGGGATAAAGCCTTCTAACCTTGTTTTATGATTTCATTGTCACTGTGACAGTTCAATAAAAGGAACTATTTTATGATTTTAACTTCTTTATGCCTGCCAATTAACAAGGTTCCTACAACACTAGCTATGCTAACTAAAGTTCCTGTAACAGAAACAAGAATTGTCAAAAAGCCATTGGGAATAAGAAATCCAATTGGAATAAGCCCCATAAAAGTTAAAACGATAAAACATTGATATACTCCTGAAATTATTCTTACAACCAAGTTACCAAAAAAGGACATGGCTAAAGGAGGGATAAATAAAAATATAACGATCCCAATTGAAATCATTAAAATAATAGGCTCATCAAGTGAAATGACATGATCTCCAGGTGAATCTTTACCAGCTACTAGTAAAACAACGATAGACATAATCAGTGTAAGAAAAACCAAAGAAAACCTTTTTAACAACGTTATAACTCCTTTTTAAATGTACTAAAAACGGGCATTCTGCTTTTTTCAATTTCCATAAACAATTTTATGTTATTTACTGTAGAATATGAGTGCAATTCTATTTTTCATTAATTCTTCTAGTGAATTCTGTATTTTTCGCTTACTTTCATTATCCAAGCAATATCAATTCGTTTACGCCGGCCTCGTGACAACTTCACTTTCTTTTTCACCAAATCACGCATTAAAACCTTTATCTAACAATATAACAATTTAATGGAAATTAAGCAATTTAGAACTTACAGCACTGCTAGCAGCACTGCTAGATCAATAGGAGCAAAAAGAAATCTCAAAACAAACCACTGAATAATTGTTGCAGTATTCACATGTCTTGTAGCGTGTTTAAAAAACCTGTACAAATACAGGTGAAGAACTTACTTTATTTCATATGAGTGATCCTGCAAAACTGTGCACGGAATATCGGGTAGATACATTTCACTCCTGTTATTCTCTTGTTAAAGGAGGTCAAATAAATGGATTCGCTTAAAAGTATGAATCGTGCATTAAAGTATATTGAAGAAAACCTCACGAACGATATTGATTTTAAAGAAGTCGCAAAGCTTGCTTTCTGCTCTGAGTATCATTTTAAAAGGATGTTTTCCTTCCTTGCAGGTGTTTCATTATCGGAATATATTCGTCGCAGACGTCTCACTCTTGCAGCTTTTGAACTTAAAGACAGCAATGTAAAAGTGATTGACATTGCAATAAAGTACAGTTATAAGTCACCGGATTCTTTTGCACGGGCATTTCAACATTTGCATGGCATAAGACCATCAGAAGCTAGAAATAATGGCCATTCACTTAAAGCTTATCCACCGATGACCTTCCAGTTATCAATCAAAGGAGGAAGTGAAATGAACTATCGCATTGAAGAAAAAGAAGCATTTCGCATCGTTGGCATTAAAAAAAGAGTTCCTATTATTTTCAAAGGAGTTAATCCAGAAATTGCATCCATGTGGGAAAGTTTAGATGCAGCTGCAATAAATACTCTTAAAAAGCTTTCTAATGTATCGCCTTTGGGACTCATTAGTGCATCCACGAACTTTTCTGAAGGCCGGACAGAGGAGAATGGCGAACTTGATCACTATATTGGCGCAGCCACAACGAAACAGTGTCCAGATAGCTTCTCACAGCTTGAAGTTCCAGCCTCAACGTGGGCTGTATTCGAAGCAATCGGGTCATTTCCGGATACACTGCAAGAAGTATGGGGACGCATCTATTCCGAATGGTTTCCATCATCAAATTATGAACAAATAGAAGGTCCAGAAATACTGTGGAACGAGCATAAGGATGTAACATCGCCATCTTTTAAAAGTGAAATTTGGATACCGATTTCAAAAAAGTAATTTTTACGATGAAGTAAGAAGAATTGCAGGGTCTTTAAGGAAGGGGTCTCACCCCTTCCTTCTTATGCACAGCTCGACCAGCGGCAATTTTGCAATCATCGTTTGAAACGCTGTTTACATCTACAAAGTGAATAAATGTTGAGATACCACTTAGGATTCGGCTGATCTTCAATTACATCTCCCCTTTTTTGTGTTTCGTCTCGTCCCAATACTCTACGATACTATTCATTTGATAGCTCTACATTTTCCTGATGATGATGAAAATATCAGGTGATCTCCCATGAACCTAGTTTCAGGCCAGAATATTTGTGAGATTCCTATTTTTTCCTCCATAATAAAAAAGAACCTCTTTAGGCTCTTTTTAATCTCAATTTTCCTGATTAGAATTGATTGGTATCTATTTTTAAAAATTATCCACTCTTTTTTTCACTTTCTTACATAGCTTAAAGCCGAGTTTATTTATATACTCTTCATTTTTCGCCATTATTTGATAAGCTTCAATTATTGGCAAGGTGCGAATTAAAATGTAAGCACCAATAGCTATCAAAACCACACAAACCGGATAGTAGGCATTGAAACCTGAGACAATATGTTTTCTTTCCAGAAAAAAAGGAATTCCGCCTGCTACAATGGAACAAACACCACCGACCAAGACAGCAGCATACCGTCTTTTCATATCTTTATATTTTACTGTCAGCTCTTTATGATGATTTTGGTCAAAAATCAGAGCTTCTTTCTTCAGTACCCTGTATTTATCTTCTACCGTAATCAACCCTGTCACAATAGCCCCAATGCCGAGTACAGCTATGATCATGATAAGGAGTGTATAGATGGCTGGTTCTTGTTTAAAAACCAAATAAGGGACAGTGGATAAAATAAGCAGGCTCAGTCCGAAAGAAACATATTTGGAAACTTTGCGTTCATGCAATAAAAAGCCGTCTGCCATTTCTCTGCTTACATAATATCCTTCTTTATTATCAGTACGCGGCTCAACAGAATCTTTTAACAAATAATCAATTGATACTTCAAAAATGTTTCCAATCATTAAAAGCTTTTCGGTTTCAGGAAACCCTTGCCCATTCTCCCATTTGCTAATCGCCTGCCTTGTCGTGTTTACTTTTTCAGCTAACGCTTCCTGAGACAGTCCTTTTTCTTTTCGCAACTTAAAAAGTTTTTCACCAAATGTCATAGTTAAGAAACTCCTTTGCTTTGATGACTACATTGTATGAAAACAGCGCTCTCCTTTCTATCTTCCAGCAAATGCACTTTGTCAACTTACGGTTGCAACGATGTTATACAGTGCGTCTTATGCCTGTTTAGACCATGTCTTGCTAATTCCTTTTCCTTTTTCAGTATAGATAAACAATTCATTCTTTTCCACTTATTATCCATCCCCTTAACTTGTGATGTGCGTTTTCACTCCTCATTATTTAATTCGTCCAAACGATACAAGGTGATCTCTCTAATAACCAGATTTCAGGTCAGAATATTCGATTCCACTGTCATTCTGCCATTGCACAGCTTCTACTTCTTATCCTATGAAAAATTCGTATCTTTCAAGAAAAGGTTTCATGTATAATCTATTTAGAACCATCTTTTCGTAATATCTAACTTTTGAAAATACAATAAATTGGGGGATTAACATGCTACTCTCAGATACAAATCTAAACACTTGGAAGCCTTTTTCGACATCACCGCCACCGCCGTTTACTCCAGCTGTTGAATCAGCATTGAATAAGCTTATATTTAAAACAGATTAAGAATCTGCGAAATATAAGCTGTTTCGCAGATTCGAAGGAGTAGACAATGAAATCTAAGATACAGTTTATATTATCAATGATCATTTTCGGCACAATGGGTTTAGTTGTGAGATACATTGATTTATCTTCGAGTGAAACAGCTTTACTAAGCAGTTCAATTGGATGTCTATTTTTAATGTTCGTGTTTTTTATGATGAAGAAAACCATTCCGTGGAAATTGGCAAAAGCTAATGCTTACATCTTATTACTTTCCGGCATTGCATTAGGAGGAAATTGGATTTTTCTTTATCAAGCGTACGATCATACAACACTTACTAATGCAACACTAGGGTATTACTTCGCGCCTGTGTTTGTCATGATTCTCTCACCAATGGTCCTTAAGGAACAATTACCTATCAAAAAAATGGTTTGTATTGGTGTAGCGATCATAGGCATGTTATTGATTGTTGGAAACGGCATAAGTGCATCTGGAACAGAGGATCTACTTGGGATCTTTTTCGGTTTAGTCGCGGCTGCATTCTACGCTGCATTGATGTTACTCAATAAATTTATTCACCACATGGGCAGGTTAGAGATTACAATCATCCAACTTGGAATAACAGCTTTACTGCTCTTGCCATATGTTTTTTTCACAGAAGGATTCGGTATCTTGGGAGTATCTAACTCATCCGTTCCTTTTATCATCATTTTAGGCATTGTAAACACCGGTATAGGATTTTGGTTATTTTTCTCGGGTATGCAAAAATTAAAAGGACAGAGTATTGCTATACTAAGCTATGTCGATCCATTTGTAGCTATATTAATTTCTGCAATGATCTTACAAGAACAAATGACCATTGTTCAAATGCTAGGTGGCACACTCCTTTTAGGCTCAACATTTGTTAGCGAGAGTAAATCATTCAAATTTCCAAAACGATTAAGGAAATTATCAACTAAGTAACGTACAAACCAGTGGGTAGCATTCATTTCCCACTGGTTTTGTTCTTTTGCAGCTTTTTTCGTATATAAAAAAAATTTGGCTTTAGCAATTGACAAACGCCCTGTTTATAAAAGTTATTATTTCTAAACTTCACTCAAAGTGATGCTTATTTTTTTTAACCCATTTTGTACATGTTCTTGGTTGACTAACCTCAGGATCACAACTTGAATTTGGTGCCAAGTCATGAACTTCTAAAGAAGATTTCAATGAAAAACTGATCTACGTTAATTTGTCGAGGTTACAGGACATAACGGACCAATTGACCTTTCTTTTATTGGCAATCCGACCCGTTCCCTATTGTTTTTGCTCGATACGATTTTTCATAAAAAAAATATTGACAACAAAAAATCGATCATGTTATTATTAAAAGTTTGATATTACACCTACGTATATGGTAATCTTAAGAAGGTACAAATATGGAGGTGGATGATATGTTTCAAATTGGCGATAACATTGTTTATCCAATGCACGGAGTAGGTATAATTGAAGCCATTGAGGAAAAAGAAATCTTGGGGAAAAAACAACAGTATTATGTCATAAAAATGACAATTAGTAATATGCAAGTTATGATTCCAACGCGCAAAATATTGAGTTCAAGTATACGACCAGTTACTGATATACGTGCATTAAAACACATTATACACATTTTTCAGCATGGAGAATCAGATAGGTTACTGCCATGGAAGCAAAGGTATATAGTAAACACGAACAAAATAAAAACGGGTGAAATCCAAGAAGGCGCTGAAGTTGTACGTGATTTAATGCGTATGAAGAAAGAAAAAGCACTTAATGCAAGCGAAAAAAAAATGTTGGATAATGCATATGAATTTTTGATTAGTGAACTGGAAGTAATTAAAGGAATCACTGAAAATCAAATAAAAAGTTTCTGTTAAGATTAATTATGAATCATGTATTGCATTCCAAAAGATACCCTTAATTTTTCGGAATATTATGATTAAAAGTAAATCATTTCAAAGACGTTCACTTCAACTTACTTTTAGAACTTTAACCTCTTTTGTTGTTCCTTCTCATCCATTTTTATTATTTAAATTTCTTCTACGAACATTTGAAGTGTTATCAAAAAACTCGATAAAATAGTCACTTGATTTTTGTAATCCTGATTCCCACTGGCACGGACAAGGAGCCGTAAGGATGGAAGAGAGGCAGGGCTTTCATTGTTTTAGGTATCTCTAAGTGATTATTTCTAGAAGAAAAAACAATCCATTTCCACTCTATCTTTAAGAAATTCTTATATTCCTTGTTTTCATAAAAGAGATATACGAGTTGGCAACATCTAAATATATGGTCAACAATAAAAAAATGAGGAAATTTCTAGAACGAGATACCATTTTTATTATTCATTTAATCATGAACTTAAATGAACGAGCAGGTTAGTGAAAAAAGAAAGAATAAAATGTAGTTGTATTCGAAAAGAAAAATAAATACTTATAGATATTCCGCATATTGTCAATCCAGTATGTTATACTATAAACAAACCTTTGAAGCGTTAAATCTTTTTTCTATTACCTTGTACCATCTCCCTACTCGAACGTTGAGTAGGGTTTTTTATTGAGTATTATACAGAGAACATAAAAAAACAGGCCCTATTTAAAGAGCCTGTTTGTATAAACGATTGAAGATTAAGAAGCTTTTTGAACGTTAGCAGCTTGAGCTCCACGAGCACCTTGCTCAACGTCAAACGTTACTTTTTGACCTTCGTCTAAAGATTTGAATCCGTCACCTTGGATTGCAGAGAAGTGTACGAATACGTCGTCTCCGTTATCACGTTCGATAAAGCCAAAACCTTTTTCTGCATTAAACCATTTAACTGTACCTTGTTCCATTTTTGTTGCCTCCTAGTGCGTTACCACACATTGTTTTACTATCCCTGCCCAAAGTATCATCAAGACGAAAAGTCGATATTCATACTATCCTTTACACCGAACAAAAATAATTCTTCTTTATCTTAACACGAAACGGAAATAACTGCAAATTAATTTCATTGTTTTATTTATGGCATTTTTCGTTAAAAATGTGTTTACCAGTACAGAAGGAGGTTTGAAAACACAGTGAAAATGAATTACGAGTGTCTCCAAACCGTTTTCTTTGCTCAATCGTCCTTCTTAAATGATTGTTAAAGATTTCTTTAAAAATAAAACTCAGATGTTGCTTGTTCGAGTGCAAGATATTTTTAAAAACAGGGCTGTTCACTGGAAAAGCTTTGTTTCTGCAGATGTTTCCAAACGTTCACTCATGGTATATCCCCATTTGCCAAGATGATCATAAAAAAGTAATACTTGACCACAAATAATCTTAACACTTACTTGTAATGTTTGTTCCTCAAACAATCAATGCTCACGGTCTAAATAAATCGATTCCCATGGGGGAACAGGGAGAGAGTTTGGCCCGATAAGGAGCCGGGTATAATTTTCATACACCTTAAGTATCCCGGCTAGGACTGCTAATAAAGGTGTAATTGAGCTGGAAATCAGTTCTGCGTTTCCAATAAGTTTACAGATGAATGAGAAAGATAATTATCATATATGGTGTATGATGCTGGGACTTCAAAGACAATAAAACGTTTTCTAAACTTAGAAGAACATCAGGGAAGGGGAAATTTTAAAAAAATGAATGAACAAAACCTAAGGACTTTGAGAAAACTGGTTACACCCTATGAAAAGTCCGATTTACAAAAAAGTATTTGTCAAATCATTAACACATTGGTTCCATTTATCCTTTTATGGTATTTGGCATATAAGAGTTTGTCGATTTCTTATTTCCTTACATTAGCTATTTCTGTCGTTGCGGCAGGTTTTTTAGTAAGAACCTTTATCATCTTTCATGATTGCTGCCACTATTCCTTTTTTAAGAACAGAAAGGCGAATCGAATCCTTGGAACAATAACAGGAATTCTGACTCTACACCCTTTTGATCATTGGGCACACGACCATTCTGTCCATCATGCGACAAGCAGCAACCTGGACAAACGTGGTACAGGCGATATTTGGGTACTTACCGTTGAAGAATATAAGAAAGCCTCAACGAAGACAAAAATCATGTACCGTTTGTACAGAAATCCGTTTGTTATGTTTATGATTGGGCCGATTTACGTCTTCGGGATTACCAATCGTTTTAATCGTAAAGGGGCAAAACGCAAAGAACGGATGAATACGTATGTAACGAACCTGGGGATCGTCACTTTGGCAGCACTTTTATGTTGGGTTATTGGCTGGCAAAACTTCCTGCTGGTTCAGGTGCCAATTTTTATGATATCAGGATCTCTCGGAATTTGGATGTTTTATATTCAGCACACGTTTGAGGATTCTTATTTTGAAGAAGATGAGCATTGGGAATATGTAAAAGCAGCAGTTGAAGGGAGTTCTTTTTATAAGCTACCAAAAGTCATGCAATGGCTAACAGGCAATATCGGTTTCCATCATGTTCATCATTTAAGCCCAAGAGTCCCAAACTATAAGCTTGAAAAAGCGCATAACAACACTGAACCATTGCAAAACGTTCCGACCATTACACTGGCAACAAGTCTTAAGTCGTTAAAGTTCCGCCTATGGGATGAAGAAGGCAAAAAATTTGTCGGTTTTAGCCACTTAAAAAAAGCTTCTAAAAGCCAAGTATCAGCGCGGCTAGGAACGGATTAAATAAACTCCCCATATAATCGATAATAAGGGACAGTGTATCTTGCATAATAAAAGTGCAGACTCGCGCAACGGTTTTGTGCAGAGGTCAGCACTTTTTTAATGCCCAGTATACTTGCAGACTCCACAATGCGGTACATTTGTTGCCGTATTTTCCACACAAAAAATAATACCAAAGGTGGTTAAACCCTTGGTATTATTGGGATGCGGCCGAGAGGACTTTTCCTACACGGTTATTCACCCACTAGGCCCTCAATAAAGTGAGCCTGTGTTATCTGTTATAAAACCTTTATATATCAGTGTTTATTTATTTTGATTATAAGGTTTTATAATGATTTATTCTTATTGAGGAGTAAAAATGGAGTAGTTTTTTTCATCACCAGAAAGTACATGACATGTCATTGGTGGCATGTTCGTGTAGCTAACCAATCATAGTAACATACAAGCTTTTTTTCATCGATTATAACCTTAGGTGAAGTAAGAACCCCTTCATGGTTTTACCAAAATTAAAAAAACCAGTTAATCAATTCAACCTTTTTCTCGCACAATAATTTCACTTACATCCACATAATCCGGTTGCTCAATCGCATACGCCATTGCATTAGCAATAATTTCCGGAGGAAGAGCTATGTTACGACCTTCCTTTACGAAAGCAGCGCTGACTTCGTCGGTAATATCGTGTCCAAGCTCAGTTTCTGTAACACCTGGGCTTATTGCCGTAACCTTTAATTTCCCGGCAACTTCTTGTCTCAATCCTTCGGAAATAGCCATCACAGCAAACTTTGTTCCAGCGTACACAGCAGCTGTTGGTACTACGGTATGACCAGCTGTAGAAGAAGTATTAATAATATGTCCGTAGCCCTGTTCCTGCATAATAGGTAATGCAGCAGCAATGCCATACAACACACCTTTAATATTTACATCAATCATTTTCTCCCACTCGTCTACTTTTAATTTATCTAATGTAGACAATGGCATAATCCCTGCATTGTTAATCATGACGTCTACTTTTCCATAGGTAGTTACCGCGTGTTTCACAAGGTTTTCTACGTCGCTACGTTTGGTTACATCCGTTACTTGATAGGTGGCTGTCCCGCCTTTGGAAGCAATGGAGGCTACCAGTTCTTCAAGATTTTCTTTTCTGCGTGCTCCTAAAACCACTTTTGCACCTTTTTCAGCGAGAAGTGCAGCCGTTGCACGTCCAATTCCACTGCTTGCCCCTGTAATAACAATTACTTTATTTTTCATCTCTAAAACTCCTTTTAATGATTTTTTATATCCTGCTCCCTACAATTAGTTAGGAATTTTTCACTTAGGGGAGGACGAGGAGCTCACTTTAAGCTTTTTCAAGTTACCGGAAAATTTGTCGATGCATCAAGGAGATCCGTTTTTTATCCAACCGTAATGGAGTTAATTCTTGTACACATATAAGCCCTTTCTCCCTCTGAATGAAAAGTCTCAATGACTTCATAAATAATTAATTTTAGCTACGATATTATTCTTGAATTTTGAACCAATCTGGTGCCTCTTTAATGGCAGCCCAAAGTTTTTTGGAATTTCAAGCTCACTCACTTTTGAAGCCTTCAACACTGTATCGATTCCAGCTTGATCTCCAGCTTTAACCTTTTCAACCCAATCTGGATTGATAATTAGCGCATGACCAATAGGTGCTAGGGAAAGACCCTTTTGCTACATCATCCGGCGTTTCCATTGAACTAGCCAGCTAATAAAGTAACTCTGCCGTTTACATGTTCAACAATTAATTCAAGATACGTTTTTTCATCTTGACTATCCACTGGTGTTGAAGAAAGTGCATTTGCCAATGAAACATGTACGTAATCAACATCCTCTTCAATTAAGCGTTCAATTAATTCATAGGTATCGTTGATTCTTAAACCACTGTGATTCTTCAGGAGAGATTCTGTACCCTAAAAATAAATGGTTTTGTTGTATTCTTTTTAATTACATTTTTCAATTCCTGTACGATTGCTATTGGGAAACGCATGCGATTTTCTAATGATCCTCCCCATTGATCTTCACGTCTGTTGAAGAGTGGTGAGAAGAAGTTTTGCATTAAAAATGCATGAGCACCATGAAGTTCCACGCCGTCAAAACCTGCTTCAATTGCTCTTCTTGTTGTTTCTCCAAAGGCATGGATGATATCTAAAATTTCTTCGTGTGAAAGTTCTCTTGGTACTACCTTATCCTGATGAAATAGAGTTGGTTCTGTTACCACTGAACTTGCACTTACGACATCACCATTTGGAATAAGATCTGCTACACCTTTGTTACCTGCATGAAAAATTTGAAGGATAGCAGGAGCTCCGCCACTTTTCGCTGCCTCCGCCAATTTACGTAAACTCGGGATAAATTTATCGTCATAAGCTGCAAATTCATTTGTAAATCCTATACCGTTTGGAGCAACGCGCGTACAACCTGTAATAACAAGCCCTACTCCATTCACTCTTTTTCTGTAATAGTTTAATTCATCATCTGAAACAGTGTAATCATCGTTACTTGACCAAGTTGTCATTGGTGCCATTACGACTTTATTTTTAAGAGTAATCCCATTTTTAAATGTAAAAGATTCAAATAAGTTAATGTTACCACTCGATTCGTTTTCCATCTCTAAAGAACCCCCCATTAGGTCCCTCAGGTCCAATAGTCGCTAACCAAAGGATAGACTCAGCTGCTTGCTTTGGGGTTCTTGGAGCAGATGGTCCACCCATATCTGTACTTACCCATCCCGGACAGACCGCATTTATTTTGATATCTCCTTTGACTTCTGCACTTACCAATTGTGTCAATCCATTCAAGGAAAGTTTAGACAACTTATAAGCGCCTACTCCTTGTTGGGCCATTTCTCTCATTGTCCCATATCCTGAAGAAACATTAATAATTCTTCCATAGCCTTGCTTTTCCATGAGTGGGATAAAGGAATGGATGACATAGTAAGCACCGAAGAAATTAGTTCTCATCGTTTTCTCTAGAATAGAAGGGTCCATAGTCAATAGCTTTTCATTCACATTCAAATACACACCAGCATTATTAATCAATACGTCTAATCTTCCATACCTCTCACTTACTGTAATCGCAGCTTGACGGATGCTTTCTTGATTGTCTACATCCAACATCACAAACGAAACATCCAGATCTGATTCCTTAAGTTTTTCCGCAGCTTCATGACCCATCTTTGGATCCCGACTTGCCAAAATAACCTTAAAACCTTTTAGAGCTAATTGTTTAACCAGCTCATATCCAATTCCTCGATTCCCGCCGGTGACAAAAGCAACTTGTTTATCCTGTGACATTTAAATCCTCCCTTTTTCTCCTGCTAATAACATTGGCTAGGGCGATTTACATTTTTAAATATTTCAGTTCTTTGATTAAAGTAACAACTGGCAATCTTATCAAGTAAATAGGATAGATATTAAACTGCTCACCACTTAATTTCTAACGAAATTTGATCCTGCGAACTCCGAAGTATCCTTCTTATAGCATTGAGTCTTATCCATTGTTTCAATTTATTAGAGTTCTTGAATGGTTGGACGAACAATCATCTCATTAATCGCTACATCTGATGGTTGTTCAATGGCAAATGCAATGGTATGAGCAATGCTAGCAGGCTCGATTTGAACTTTTTTATTAGCTTCAACGGATGCAGATTTTAATTCTTCATCTGAAATGGTATCTAGTAATTCTGTATCAATAGTCCCTGGCGAGATAATGGTTGTACGAATATTGTTGCTATACTCTTCTATACGAAGACCTTCTGTTATGGCTCGTACAGCAAACTTGGTACCACTATAAACTGAACTAGCAGGGAATACTAAGTGACCAGCTATTGAGGAAACATTTATGATATGCCCTTCTTTTCTTTCTCTCATGGACGGAAGAACAGCAGCAATACCATAAAGTACACCCTTGATATTAACATCAATCATCTTATCCCATTCATTGATTTTTTTCTGATGAACTGGTGATAAAGGCATTACTCCTGCATTATTAACCATTACATCAATTTTTCCGTACTCTTTAAGAGCATAATGAGCTAACTCTTCCACTTGTTCGTGTGAGGCAACATCGGTCACTTTATAAATAGCTTGCCCGCCTTTATTTTGAATCTCTTCTTGTAATTTCTTTAATCGATCTTCGCGACGAGCCGCCAGTACCAATTTCGCACCTTTAGATGCAAGTTCTCTTGCAGTAGCTTCACCAATTCCACTAGAGGCCCCTGTAATAATGACAACTTTATCTTGAATATTTGACATTCAAATAACATCCTCTCTTATAAAATACTTGATAGAACAATCAACTTTCTATTTTTATTAGGTGAAGGGAGGAGGGGAATTTCCTTCACCAATCATCTTTTAGGAGTAAGCTGGGTGTACTTTAATAATTGTTAAGGACTCTTGCTGTTACTGCTCAACACTCTGCATGTGGATTTCATTCATACGACCACCGTGCACCTTAACTTTAGAGAAATTCGTTTCAAGTTCACGAAGTTCTGCTGGTGTCAGCTGAATATTTATAGCACCTAAATTTTCGTTCAGGTGGTCTATATTACGTGTACCTGGGATCGGAACAATCCATGGCTTCTGTGCCATAAGCCAAGCAAGAGAAATTTGAGCCGGAGTAGCGTTCTTTTTCTCTGCAAATCTTCTGAGCAAATCAACAATCGGCATATTTGCTGCTAAGTTTTCAGGAGTAAATCGAAAGAAGCCAGCTCGCAAATCCGTACTCGCATCAAAATTTGTGCGAGTATCTATTTTTCCAGTGAGATAACCCAAACCAACTGGTCCCCATGGAACGAATCCAATTCCTAGCTCCTCACAGGTTTTCAGTACGCTGTTTTGTTCTGGAGCTCTTTCCATAAACGAGTATTCGCTCTGAATTGCTGTAACAGGATGTACAGCATGCGCTCGACGGATTGTATTCTCACTCGCTTCAGACAAACCGTAATGCAAAACCTTTCCCTCCTCGATGAGATCTTTCATTACACCAGCGACTTCTTCGATGGGCACTTTCGGATCTACTCGGTGCTGGTAATAGAGATCAATTCGGTCCGTTTTAAGGCGCTTAAGTGAGTCCTCAACTACTTTCTTGATGTGTTCTGGTCGGCTGTTAAGACCTTCTGAACCTTCAATGTCAAAACCAAATTTGCTTGCTATAATTACTTCGTCGCGGAAAGGCGCAAGCGCTTCTCCAACCAACTCTTCATTAGTATATGGGCCGTAAACTTCGGCTGTATCAAAGAACGTAACGCCTTTTTCATAGGCTGTATGAATAGTTTTAATGCCTTTTTCTTTGTCTGCAGGAGGTCCGTAGTTGTCACTAATACTCATGCACCCAAATCCTAATTCCGATACGTCTAATGTTCCGAGTCTTCGTGTTTTCATTTTATTTTCCTCCTTTTTGTAAGAGTTTATTAACTCTTCTTGTATTTAAATGATGCAAAAATAGGTTACTCCTTAGAGTGGACTCTAAAGCAAGTGTTTTTTTGTTTTTTTTCGATAAAAACACAATTTAGAAATCTGTCTGTATGAGGTTTATCGAAAAGGCGAAACTCTTGCAGTTGCTGTTCAGCAATATTTTGATAACGTTAGGCATAAAAAAAGAAATGGAAATTCTCACTACATATGATCTAATGAGGGAGCATGGTGTCCTCAAGCAGATTTTATAATTATTCGAGGATGCGTTAGGCGCTTAAATGGACAACAATCGTATGAGCCACAAACGATTCGATTTATCTCTACCATACAGCTTCTATTACTATCAATTCATTGAGGAATATCATCAGAAACTTGAGGAAGATTACGTTTTTATTCCCCCGAACGTACTTACAAAATTTGATCCAGGTGCCTCTCAATCTAACAGCACCTCTATTTACACGAACTATTTTTCGCATAAAAAAACTGTCCCAAAATCAATAAAAAATTGGGACAGTTGCAACAAAAGTAGGTAGTATTTTAAAATTTTTTGAATTACTAAGTACTGCTAAGTACATCCAAGTCGGTTGACTCAATGATGGGTATACCGATTACCAGCTAGATACCTCGTAATTATGCATCCTCGTACGCAAGAGAAGTTGATAAATCACGGTAAGCGTTGATCTGCTCTTGGAGATCTGCTACTTTCTGCTCAGCAGCAGCTATTGCATCAGCCCCAGCGATCCAGCGTAATGGTGGTTCCTCCTGGCTTGCGATTGTAATCAACGCCTTACCTAATTTCGCCGGATCTCCACCCTGCTTGCCGCTCATTGAATCCCATCCAGCGCGAGTTTTTTCAGTACGCTCGGTATAATCATCGATTGTCAACTCAGGCCAAGTCCTCGACTCCGGCTCTAGCAAGTCTGTACGGAAGAAGCCTGGTTCAACGATGGTAGTCTTTATACCAAAAGGTTCTACCTCGAAGCGTAGTGATTCCATCCAACCCTCAACTGCGAATTTTGAAGCTGCGTAGGCGGAAGTGAACTCTCCTCCAACCAAACCAGCTATTGATGAAATCGAGATAATGTGTCCTGAACGAGCCTTGCGCATCACAGGTAGCGCTGCACGAGTGACATTCATCGGACCAATAAGGTTGGTGGCTAGTTGTTTCTCAATCTGAGCCGGGCTTAGTTCCTCGAAGTAACCCGCATAGAAGTTACCGGCATTATTAACCAGCACGTCGATTGTTCCGAAGCGCTCTACTGCCGTCTTGACAGCCGTCTCAGCATCAGTTGAACTAGTAACGTCTAATTTAACAACTAGTAAATTTTCGTTTTCACCAATGACCTTAGCCACCTTTTCTGGATTTCTACCTGTTGCAACAACCTTATAGCCTGCTGCAAGAGCAGCCTTTGCAATATCAACACCCATGCCGCGTCCGGCACCAGTAATAAACCAAACTTTGTTGTTAGTCATAAATTTTTCCTCCTAATCGTCTAAAATATTTTCTTTCCCTTGAATGGGAGCAAGAATAGGTTACTCCTTAAAGTCGACTCTAAGGCAAGTCTTTTTTTTATAAATGAAAGAAATAACCATCTGTTACTTACGATACTTATTTTCATAAAAATTTATTTTATTATCTATAAACTCTAAACTTTGACGAATCTTATTAAATTCTTCCACTACTTTTTTGCGATGATCCTTAAGTAAAGCTAACCTTTTCTCAACTGTTTCATCCCCCATACTTCCCCAGAGAAAAAATTGTTTCATGTCTTTTAGTGACATCCCAGTATTTTTTAGATGAAGCAAAGATTCAATCCATAATTTATTTTCATCCGAGTAAATTCTGACATTATTATCGTCTCTGTTTACTTTTATTAATCCTTCTCTTTCATAGAACCTTAATGTATGTTCACTTAAGCCCACGATTTTAGAAAATTCCCCAATAGAATATGTCAATATTAACTGCCTCCATCTCATCAAATGTGTCTTTTCCTTTTTTAAAATTTGCGACATAAATAAAGAGTAATACTTAGAGTTTACTCTAAGTCAAGGGATATAATACTTATCATAAAAAAACTGTCTTATATTTATTAATAAAATATAAAAGGCTATCTTCAACAATCGAGGCGTGTTTGTTGAAGAAAAAAGGACCTAATATATTTTATATGACTAATTTGAAAGTCCTTTAATTTATCTATTTTTAAAATTAGGATCTTGAAAAAAAATGAAGTTACTGCAAAGTCCCCCGAACTCCACACGCTAAAGATTCCAGACGGCACTGTCGTTAGATGACGAGGACTTCAGAGTGCTTAAAAGATAGGTATTCGAAACTTGGGCCAGAGCTGCCACTGAGTTGAAATTAAATTCTTGTTTAGTTTTAATCATTTGTATAATAGTATGTTGAACTACTTCTAGAGTTTTTTATTATTTGCTTTACTTACTAGCCCGGAGAAATTAGGCTTTTACCCAAAAAAAGAATAGCCTTTTGACTATCCTTTATCCATCTCTCTCTTATTTCAATAGAATTTGCGCAAACATTCCATACATGAGAATAGCTATAAGTGGTGATATAGTCTATCCAAACCAGTTCCTAAAGCCTTCTTAGCAATACCCAAAACTCCTCCGAAAATAAGAGTAATACCATAAATCCAAATTTGTTGTTTTTCTAATTTTTCTCTAGTTATCTTCATATTGATAATCTCCGCCTCGTTAATTCTTAGGAAACTTTGTTCTTTTTCTATCTTAAACCCCTAGTTAACTACTTTTACTTGAAATTGATGGCATGTCATGGAGACGTTTAGAGAGATTAAATAACCTAAGCAAAAATAAAAGAAGATACCAATATAGTTCGGTATCTTCTTTAAAAGTTCGAGTCCCTCAATAAAGTGGAAGCTTATCATCAATTACAAAAGCCTGTTATTACAAGCATTTGAAGTCATTCATTACATCTATTTACACTATTTTATAGCCATTTTGGGCACAAAATGGGCACGCTTTTTAGGAGGCAACTCACTGAATGTTATATAGTTATTCATTTTATTTGGTGCCATGCCAACTAAATAACCCGAATAAAAAACAATTCGATTTTTAAATCGACCAAAAGGGGCAGAAATAATATGTTATACCTGCCACCTAACTCCAAAGCGAAAGAATGGATCATTCATAATAATTTTCTCCGTTTCAGGATTATAATCTAAAGCAGGTTCTAATGGAGAACTTTCCTTAAAGATTTCAACCATTTTATTTAATGTATACACTACATGACTTCTATGTATATCTTTTTCTGTAGACATACACATTCGACTTCTCTTTTTATTCTCTCAGCTTTTTCAACCTGATCATTCTTTATCGAAGGTTTCATATTCGCTATCGCCGCGCCTGTTAAATCGTCCCCGACTTGATTTTTCTCTTCTAATGGTCGTCATAACCACTACTGCATTCAGTGAATACTTATGTATTTCAGTTGTATTTCAGTATAACAAGATAAGCCATCATCAGTTGTAGAAACACCTGTAGACAATTTAAAAATATTCATAAAAAAATACCAAAGGTCTACAACCCTTGGTATCATTGATGCGGCCGAGAGGACTTGAACCTCCACGGGTTATTCACCCACTAGGCCCTCAACCTAGCGCGTCTGCCATTCCGCCACGACCGCGTGATCATGAAATTGTGTTTGTGCTGGTTCAGTAGGCTCTTAACCTAGCAAAACCATTTTGCGTGCACTTTGTAAATAAAGTGCGGGTGAAGGGACTCGAACCCCCACGTCGTAAGACACTAGATCCTAAGTCTAGCGCGTCTGCCAATTCCGCCACACCCGCAAAAAGACAAATGGTGAGCCATGAAGGACTCGAACCTTCGACCCTCTGATTAAAAGTCAGATG
>NZ_CATYRA010000013.1:0-107323 GCF_958411575.1 uncultured Bacillus sp. | reverse complement strand
AATTGGCTGTTTAAAAGGTGTTTTGATCCCTGTCTCAAAAACGGGGGTCAGTCCCTGGGCTGAGTGGTTTTTTAATGGACGAGGTGCAGGGCTAATGATCCGAGCCATTTAAAAAGATGGATCAGAGGTATCGACAAAAACAGGAGTTCAACATAAGCGTTGATTGCAAGGTTCAGCTTTTTGAACCTAGCTCTCTTTTTCAGGTCTTTTTGCTGCTGGTTTGAGAACACGTTATCACCCCTTAGATATCCATATAATACCATAAAAACAGACAAAAAGCCCTAAACATTTACAGTTTGGGCTTCTTTCTCATTTACGGACTCTTGCAATAAGAGGCTTTTATTCTGGATATAGAATTTGCGTCTCCGTTCGAGGATTGTTTGCTTGCAGGAGACTGCATTTGTTATAGGGAAGAGCTAGCTTGTTTTCGTTTGACTGTTGTTTTGGAGATTCACTAATGAACGGATGCCGTCGATCATTTTGCTTCCGCACAAAGGGCATGATGGCGAGTCACTGCTGGCAAAGTTTTTTCTGGTCCAGCCGTTGCAGTCTTCTTTTGTGCATTCCCATGTACTCACATCTTCTTTAGGCAGCGGTTCTTGATTACGTTTGTTATAGTAAGACATAAAGTCACTTCTTCCCTCATGTATTTTACTGCACATTTCTTATTGTCTCATACTTTTCCTCAATCTCCTAATTCCTTTTTTTTTATGGTTTTCCAATCAGACCATCTAAAAAGGAGAGGAGTGTACTGTTAAAAGCGTCGGGCTCTTCTAAAAACGGGCAATGGCTGCTTTTAGAAAAGGTGACGAGCGTCGAGTTTGGAATATTGCTGCGCAAGTGTTCCCCAGCTGCTGTCGAGAAAAATTTCCGGTCCTCTCCGAAGCACAGCAATGTCGGCACATTGATGTTTTGAAGGATGCCGCGGTAATCAGCAGCCGTTTGGTTAAATAAAATCGTGCTTGAAATGGCAGCCGGCTGTTTGAGGATTTCTGCCAACATCCATTCTGTTTCTGTCTCGGCAGGCGGTTCTGCGAACATATTATGAATGAAGCTTTCGTAGAATGGCAGCGGGTCAGTCTGAATGGCGTGCATCGCCGTTTTTAAACCGTCAAAATCAAACGGACCGTGTTCCCAACCCTCCCATTGATAATCGGAAGCGGATTGATCGATGATCACAGCGGCTTGTATGTTATCATTCCCAAATTGATTGAAATAATCCCATACGACGAAAGCGCCCATTGACCAGCCGGCAAGAACGGCCTGATCGAGCTCCATTACTTTTAGAAATTCCCTTACGTCACGGGCATATTGGGAAATGGTGTGTCCGTGAAGCGTTTTGTCGGATTCGCCGTGTCCTCTGAGGTCGAGACGAATACATTGATAATTGGCAGAAAGTGCTGAAAATTGTTTGTGGAAAAATTGTCCGCTCATCAGCACGCCGTGTATAAACAGGATCGGTGTACCGCTCCCGTGCGTTTCATAGTATAGGCGTGTCTGATCTTCTAGTGTGATGTATGGCATTTTTTCTCCTCCTCTAGTTTCCGTCATGAGAATGACTGGCTGCTGTTGAGCTGATGATAGCAGCTGTCGCGGCTGCCTGCTGGGCCTGAATGACCGTTTCGATTGCGGTGTATAGTCCTGATTCCATCAGCAGATTTTTTTCCATATGCTCACTGAGATATAGGCTGACAGCAATTTTGAAATTCATTTCCTTTTGCCATTTAAATGCTTTTTCTTGGTTTAATTCGTGAGTGATGTCCAAAATGGTTTTGATATTTGGCTCTTCCAGAAATGTGAGAAGGGCAAGATCTGGATAATGGTAATCCTTTGGCTTTTTGAAAGAATCAGTGATGGATTGATATATATGTTTGCACTGGGAAACAAGCGTTTCAGGGTCTTTTTCACTTTGTAAGGCCAGAATATGGCTGACCTGGTGTAAGTAATGTCCTTTTTTAAACCCGTTGGCTGCCAGCCGCTGATAGCATGTTTCCGCCTTGTTTAATGCCTGCAAACCTTTTCCGTTTTCGCCAAGCAGTACGGCAAGCGGAATATTCTGAGTTGAAGTGAGGAAGTAATGATTTTTCTTCATCTGCTGATAAACAGATAGCCCCATGTTCATCTGTTCTCTTTGATTTGTCGTTTCAGATTTGCCGGTGAGCAAGATCAGAGCGGCAAGGTACGTGAACATATCCCGCTTATATCCAAGCTTCACCATTTCATTGTATACATCAATGAAAGTATGAAACGTTTGTTTTGCCTCATGCTGAAAATGAATGTCCAGAATAGAAGCAACAGTAAAGCGGTGGTGCGAATTGAGTGTTGAGAAGCTTCCGATGTTTGATTTGATATAGCTGCTCAAATCATAAAAGCGCTGAAAGTCAAACTCTCTTTTATTCACAATATATGCAGAAGAAATGAGCATTAATATCTGATCGTGTGCAACTTTCCATTTTAATTTTGATTTTAATTCGGCATAAATGGAAATGTATTGTTTTGTTTTTTCATTTAGGTCGTTTGTCAGCATAAAAAGCAGCTCCTTTTTGCTGTTTTTATGTTATACGAAAAATGGGGCCAAAAGTTTCATATAGAAAAAACTTGCCTGCGAGAGGCAAGTTTGTCGGGTTATTTACGGGGATCTGTTATATCCATCGGTCTCATCATGTCATAGTCTTCATGTTCAAGAATATGGCAGTGCCATACGTATCGTCCGCTGTAAGGTCCGAATGTCACCGCGATTCTCAGGACTTCACCTGCATGTGCTTGGATGGTGTCTTTCCAGCCTTTTTCACTTGGCGGCGGCGGAACAGCCGGACCGGTATAGGACAATTCCCCTCTTTCTTGATAACGCGCGATATCAAACGGACGCCGGTCCAACACACGGAAGGAGACCAAATGCAGGTGAATCGGATGTGTTCCTTGCGTCGGGTTGACGATGGACCAAATTTCAGTTGTGCCGGCTTTTGGTGCTTCTGTGACAGGATCGTGCCAGCGTTTGTTATTGAGAAGAAGGACGGGTCTGCCGTATTCGTCCTGGGTGCCTGCCAGTTTCAGTGTTCTGATGTTTTGTATTCTTTCATTCTGTACGGAAGGGTATGAGGCAAGGTACTTTGGCTTTCTGCTTTCATCTTTTTGTGCCAACGGTTTGGTGACTCTGAATTGCATGATATTCGCATCTGTTTCTGGATTAGCGTCACCTCCGCAGCCCTCGCTGTTTGCCAAAATGATCGATTGTCCTTCATAGGCTGTGAAGTCAATGATGATATCGTAACGTTCAGCGGGCGCAAGACTGAAAGAGTTCAGTTTAACAGAGCGCGGCAGGAGCCCCCCGTCTGAACCAATCTGAATAAATTCTCCGCCATTATCGAGTGACAGGTTATAGGTTCTCGTATTGGAGGCGTTGATGACGCGAAAGCGGTATTTCCTCGGTTCGACCTCCAAGTATGGCCATACCTTCCCGTTGACGAGTATGGTGTCTCCGCAAAAAGCCGGAACGATTGAAGGTTTAGGCAGTGACGGGGAAGGGTTTTCCGGTCCGCTTGGATAAAACAAAGAACCGTCCTCATTGATCGTGCGGTCTGTGATAAGAAGCGGCACGTCGTATTCGCCGGAAGGCAGCTTTAGGCGTTTTTCCTTTGGATCGTGAATAATATAAGCGCCAACAAGTCCGGCATAGACATTCAGCCTGGTGAGCGCCATGGCGTGATCGTGATACCACAAAATAGCACCGCGTTGCTGATTCGGATAATGATAAACCTCTCGTTTAAAATAAGGGCCTGTTTGTTCAAAGTCTTTAGAAAACCAAGCCTCTGGATACCCGTCACTATCATCTGGCGTGACGCCTCCGTGTAAATGAACGACAGTCTTTACTTCTGGCTCTTCATGCTGGCTGTCACTGTGATGAATCGTGTGATCGATCGGAAGGAAATGCTCTGACGGAAGGTTGTTCATCCATTTTACATACACGTTTTCGTTTCTTTTGACCTCAATGGTAGGCCCGGGAAATAAGCCGTTGTAGCCCCACAGGCGGGTCGGAGGGAGATCGCGGTGAAGCTGATGGGCGCATTCTTCCATGGTGACTTCGTAGTATGTTTTTTCTGTTGTTTGCTGCACCGGCTTTAGTGTATCTGGGATTGGGAGAGCATCCGCAAATTTTTCAAGTGTCATTTTCATCGTCCTTATCTAAATTTTCCAAATTGGTACTATAGTTAATGACAATAAGGACGTGATGGTTACAAAAAAATCTGTGTGTCGCTGCCTGCCCGAAGAAGAAAATAACAAAATCCTAAACGGCAGGCCGTTTAGGATTTGATCAGCATTATGGCAGGATGTCGGGCTGTTGCTGTGTGACTGGCTTGGCAGCCGCTTTCTCGCTCACCTTGCGTTTTCTGAACACAAGATAAGAAATCAAAACGATTCCCGTGATGACGCCTGTCAGCAGCAGTTCGTCTCTCATGGAATCAATAAACGCCATTGATACTAAAATTCCGCAGATAGCGATGATGGTTAAGTAGGTTAGGAAAGGGAAGAGCCACATCTTGATTTTCAATGCTTCAGGATTTGTTTTTTCGAGTTCTTTTCGCATTCTTAGCTGGGAAACAGCGATGACAAGATAGACGAGTAAAGCAATTGCGCCTGATGAGTTGACTAAGAATAAAAAGACGGTGTCCGGTGAAAAGTAGTTCATTACAACCGCGATATAAGAGAAAAAAGTTCCGGCGACTATGGCCTGTACGGGAACGCCTTTTTTGCTCAATTTCATAAAACGGCGCGGCGCTTCGTTTCTTTCTGCAAGTGAATACAGCATTCTGGATGTGGTGTACAAACCTGAATTCAGGCAAGAGAGTACGGCTGTGAGGACGATAAAGTTCATAATCTGCGCGGCTGCCGGCACTCCAATATGCTCAAGTACAGCGACGAAAGGGCTTTCTAAAATATTTGCTGAATTCCAAGGCAAAAGTGCCACCACAACGGCGATAGAGCCAACGTAAAAGACGATGATGCGCCATACAACGGATCGGGTCGCTTTTGTCACGGATTCGATCGGGTTGGATGTTTCTCCCGCTGCAATGGCAACAATTTCTGTTCCCATAAAAGAGAAGATGACAACGACAATGCCGAGTAATACGGAGCTGATGCCTTCGGGGAAAAATCCGCCTTTGCCTGTAATATTGGATAAACCCACTGGTTCACTGCCTGGCGCAAAGCCGAAAATAAAGGCAAAACCAACGATGAGAAACGCGATGATGGTAACAACTTTAATGAGGGAGAACCAATATTCGAACTCACCGAAAGACTTAACGGAGTAGACGTTCGTCAGGGTGAGCACGATCGTCAAGATCAAACTTGTCAGCCATAGCGGAATATCATGGAACCAGTATTGAATAATGCCAGCACCAGCAATGGCTTCGATTGCGATGACAATCACCCAGAAAAACCAATACAGCCAGCCGATTGTAAATCCTGCCCACGGTCCGATGGCATCGTGAGCGTATTGAGAAAACGATCCGCTCGTCGGGTTTACGGCAGACATCTCACCGAGCATTCTCATGATAAAAATCACCAATAATCCGGCTAACGCGTAAGAAACAATGGCACCGGGCCCGGTAGAGTGAATCACTGAACCGCTGCCTACAAATAGGCCGGCTCCAATCACGCCAGCGATCGAAATCATTGTCATATGGCGGGTCTTTAATTCTTTTTTTAATCCTGATTGAGACTGGTTCATAAGTTGCCTCCTTTAAGAATGAAGTTATTACTGAATATTATGATAATTGAAACTCTATCATAAATATACAGTTTGTCGAAAAATCATGTAAGAAAATATAACAGTTTATTTCAAATTTGTAGGGTTTTGTTTACGGTGTATTCAGCAGAAATGCTTGAAATAAAAGAAAAAATGTTTCTGTAATGATTCTTTTGGTAGGTTGTTATAATCCCCTAATATATGGTGTATCAAGAGATGCGTTGGTGTCATTGGACTGGAAGGCCTTTTTTAGAGGGAGAAATAAATTGGTTTAGAGAAACAAAGTTCCATCGTTACTATTTTTCTGTGGCAGGTGAATCATGTTTCTGTAGACCCACTGCGGTTCAGCTTTGTATCATAATAATAGGAAAACGCGAGCGGAGAGGAGGTTTTGTATGGAGAGATATGATGAACTGAAAAAAGGAGAAACCGGAGCGCTGGTCAGTATTGCCGCGTATCTTGTTCTGTCCGCGATTAAGCTGATCATCGGTTATCTCTTTCATTCGGAAGCACTTACAGCTGACGGGTTAAATAACACAACTGACATTATTGCTTCTGTTGCTGTGCTGATCGGCCTGCGTATCTCTCAAAAGCCTCCTGACGAAGATCATCCATACGGCCACTTTCGGGCGGAAACGATTGCATCACTTATCGCATCTTTTATTATGATGGTTGTCGGACTGCAAGTGCTGTTCAGCGCCGGGGAATCTATTTTTTCTGCTAAACAAGAGACCCCGGATATGATTGCGGCTTGGACAGCAGCGGGCGGGGCAGCCCTGATGCTTGTCGTCTACCAGTACAATAGAAGGCTGGCCAAAAAGGTGAAGAGCCAGGCGCTCCTTGCCGCGGCTGCTGATAATAAATCAGATGCATTTGTCAGTATCGGCACGTTTATCGGAATTGTGGCTGCGCAATTCCACCTTGCTTGGATTGATACGGTCACGGCGTTTGTGATCGGTCTTCTCATTTGCAAAACGGCATGGGATATTTTTAAAGAATCATCTCACTCTTTGACAGATGGCTTCGACGTAAAGGACATGTCAGCTTATAAACAGACGATCGAAAAGATCTCGGGTGTGAGTCGTTTAAAAGACATTAAAGCGAGATACTTGGGCAGTACGGTCTACGTTGATGTGGTCGTTGAGGTATCAGCAGATTTAAATATTACGGAAAGCCACGATATTGCCAATGAAATTGAGCGGAGAATGAAGGAGGAGCATGCGATTGATTATTCGCATGTTCATATGGAGCCTTTAGAACACAAGTAATTGAGCTTCCTGTCACAGGAAGCTTTTTTTGTGTGATTTGTCCTGCTTTATTGGAAACAATTTGCTAGAATCGTTTTTTTATACAGATCGCTTTTTGTGGTAAAGTTAGGTTACAATATGAAGAATTTTGTAGATGACTAGGAGGAAAAGAATGGCATACCAAGAAGACCTGCATCCTTTGCTGGGGAAAGCAGTTGAACATATTAATAGAGTAATGGTTGGAAAACGAGATATCGCCATACTCAGCTTAGCAGCCATTCTTGCCAAAGGGCATGTGCTGCTTGAGGATGTACCCGGAGTTGGAAAAACGATGATGGTCCGCGCGCTGGCAAAGTCAATCGGCGCCGATTTCAAAAGAATCCAATTCACTCCGGATTTGCTGCCATCTGATGTAACAGGCGTATCCATCTATAATGCGAAAACAATGGAATTTGAATACCGTCCCGGCCCGATTATGGGAAATATCGTGCTGGCCGATGAAATCAACCGCACCTCTCCGAAGACACAGTCTGCTTTGCTTGAAGCGATGGAAGAGGGAAGCGTAACGGTGGATGGCCATACGATGCCGCTTGCCGCTCCGTTTTTTGTAATGGCCACGCAAAACCCGGTCGAATATGAAGGGACCTATCCTTTGCCGGAAGCTCAGCTTGACCGTTTTTTATTCAAACTTCGCATGGGTTATCCGTCCTTTAATGAGGAACTGGACGTGTTATCTCTTCAGGAAAACAGCCATCCGATTGAGACGCTCGAGCCGGTTATAACAAAAGAAGACTTCATCCGTTTGCAGCGGGAAGTGCAAAATGTCCGCGCCGATGACAGCATAAAAGAATATATTGTTGAAATCGTGCAGAAAACGCGACAGCATGCTTCTGTTCAATTAGGCGTCAGTCCGCGCGGATCAATTGCTCTCATGAAAGCGGCCCAAGCATACGCGCTGCTGCACCATCGCGACTATGTCATTCCGGATGATATTCAATATTTGGCTCCTTTTACGCTTCCGCACCGGATGCTGCTGCAGCCTGAGGCGAAGTTTGAAGGGATCGAGGCTGAAACGATCGTACGGGAGATCATGTCAGCTGTGAAGGTACCGGTTCAAAGGTCGTCGATCCGCTGATGAAGAAGAAATTGCAATGGTTCGTATATGGGTGGAAGCTGATTGTATTAATGTTATTGACGGCTGCTGTTTTTTCTTACGCGATGTTTCAGGGCGGTTTTGTCAGCTGGTTTTTGTTTTACACGTTTCTCCCTTTTGTCGTGTATGCCGGGCTGCTGGCGTTGTATCCGCTCCGCTCTTTTCAGGCTTCACGGCAAATGGCCAAAACACAATTACTTGCGGGGGACAGGCTGGACGTGTCGGTTACGCTGAGAAGGAAGCTGCCGTTTCCCATGATGTATATGGTGATTGAAGATTGCCTGCCAGAAGGAATCGAGTCATTGAACCGAGACGAAGCCGTGGCCAAACGGCTCGTTTTTCCTTGGTTTAAACGGAGTATAACGATGTCGTATGAATTAGCTCGGGTACCGCGTGGAGAGCATCATTTTCATGCTGTCAGGGTGAGAACTGGGGATGTCCTCGGCTTGATTGAAAAAACAGCTTTTTATGAGCTGGAAGATACCCTGCTTGTTTATCCATCCTTTCAGCGTCTTTCTTATCAGGTGAATGAGAGGCATCAGGAAGACGGTGTAAGCGGTTCTTCTCCTGTTCATCAGCACCATTCCGCAGTCGCAGCAAGTGTCCGGAATTATCAGCCGGGAGACCGGTTTGCTGCATTAGACTGGAAAACTTCTGCACGGCGGAGCCAGCTGATGACGAAGGAATTTGAACCGTCTCGAAGCAAAAACCTATTTCTTCTGATGGACCGTTCTTCCTCTGAAGCATTCGAAGAGGTCGTTTCTATGACAGCTTCGATTCTTCATTCTGTTTTAAAAAACGGCGCGGGAGCAGGCTTGGCCTCGGTCGGAAAGGAAAAAACGATTTTTCCAATTCAGGAGGGGGAGCATCATTTTAACCACATGCTTCATCATTTAGCCGTCGCTCATTCTGATGCGGCTGATCCGGTAAGTCGATATGTACGGGAGGAGCTGGGGAAGCCATCTGTTCGCCAGGCTGACAAAGTGATCGTCACGGGGCAGTTCACGGAAGATTTGCTGAACATCGCAGAAACCAGGGGAGGCCGGGTTACAGTGATACTTGCAAAAGAGAAAGATGCTGAACTTTCTCAAGCTGAAAATGTCATGATCGAACGGATGATGAAACGTCAAATCAGAGTTCAGGTCATGAGAGGCGGACGAGTTTCGCGTGTTGTTTAGAAAGAGAGGTGACGGGTGCACATGCCGCACGATGATCAGAATGAAAGCCGTTTGAGCTTGCTGTTATTTTATTTTCTGGCATTTTTATTGCTGTGGGAGTGGCTCAGACCGCTTGACAGTTTTACAGATACGAAACATACGGGCTTTTTTAGTGTCTTTATCGGTTTGACGTTTCTGCTGACTTTTTTCAGGATGAGGTGGTTTGTCACCGTTCCTTTTTGTGTCTTATTTACGTTGATCTCGATACACATCCTGTTTTATCAAGGTTCTATATTTGACTTGAGCTGGGTCAGCTCTTTTTTACAGGATGTCTATTTGAATATCAAGCTGATTCAATCAGGGCAATGGAATGACATGATTCCTTCGTTTCGAACCCTGCTGTTTTTTGTGCTGCTGTGGCTGTTGGTCTATCTCCTTCATTATTGGGTGATTTACCAGAGGAGAATATTATTTTTCTTTATCATGACAGTAGCGTATATTACGATTCTTGATACCTTTACGCCATATGATGCCACTTTTGCCGTCATCCGTATCGTGCTGATCGGCTTCTTTATGCTGGGCCTTTTATACTTAGACCGCATCAAGCTGATGGAAAGAATCACACTGCCAAAAACATCTGTCCTGAAATGGTTTCTTCCTTTATCTGTATTGGTTTTGGCTGCGGTGGGATTCGGACTTGCCGCTCCGAAATCAGAACCGGCTTGGCCCGATCCGGTACCTTTTCTCAAAAAAATCACGAATCAAGATCATGTGCCGGCTGGAGAAAGCAAAATCGGCTACGGGAACCATGATGAATCACTTGGCGGCCCGTTTCAGCAGGATGATACACCTGTTTTTACATGGCAGGGAAAAGAGCGTACGTATTTCCGTGTGGAAACGAAGGATACGTATACAGGAAAAGGCTGGGTTGAAACAGACACAGGCATGTCCTATCAGCTTAGCGGAGGAAAAGTAGAAAATCTATGGTTTGACCATAAGGTTGCGACAGAGCGCAACACCGTCCGTGTAAAAGTCGATGAGCACTACGGGTATAACCATGTGATGTATCCGATCGGTGCAGAAACCATTCAGCCAAAGCGGGCTGTCTCACTTGAAATGAACGGGAACACGGAACAAATTTCTCCGATCAGTGAACAAGCCGGTGAGATCAGAAATATGGGGAACTATACAGTAACGTACCATTCTCCGGTCTACAAGCTGGATGAGCTGAGAAAGGTAAAAGTGAGAAACAACAGTGAGGAATACAGATTCAGCGATCGCTATATGCAGCTGCCGGATTCACTGCCTGAGCGGGTAAGAACCCTTGCGATCAAGCTGACTCAGGATCAAGGTAATATGTTTGATAAGGTGAAAGCGGTTGAGGACTACTTAGGATCAAATGAGTTCACATATGAAACCGAAAACGTGTCCATCCCTAAGAATGATGAGGATTATGTCGATCAATTTTTGTTTGAAACAAAGATGGGCTACTGTGATAACTTCTCTTCCGCTATGGTGGTGCTACTGCGCTCGGCCGGCATTCCGGCCCGCTGGATAAAGGGTTATACGTCCGGTGAATATAAAGAAGCAGGGAACAAAAACGGCAGCATTTACGAAGTGACCAATAACAACGCCCATTCCTGGGTAGAGGTGTATTTCCCGGAACAGGGCTGGGTCACATTTGAGCCGACTAAAGGGTTTACAAATCCGGCTGAGTTTGCTTCTTCTGACACAAAGGATTCCGGCAGCGAAAGCAGCAGCTCGCCGGAGAAAACAAAAGAGGAGCAGAAAGAAGAGAAAAAACAGCCCGAAAATGAGGAAAAACAAAAGGAAAAACGGGAGCCAGCTGGCTCTAAACAGCCGTCTGCTTCACATACACATGCCGGTGCGGGCTGGTATTTAGGACTTGCAATTCTCGCGGTCCTCCTGTTGACAGCGGTATTGCTGTATGTTTTCCGTTCGTTATGGATTCCTGTTTTCGTTGTGAGAAAATTGAAGCGGCGTAGCGATCAGTACGTGTTTTTTGAGGCGTATGGCGCGCTGCTGAAACAGCTGAGAAGAAGAGGACTGCCGAAACGAGACAGTGAAACGCTGCGTGATTATGCAAAACGAATCGATGGAAAATACGACTCAGAAGACATGTCAAAGCTGACATTATGCTATGAACGGGCGCTTTACAGAAATGAAGATTCGGCTGCGCTTTGGAATGAATCCAGAGAGTTATGGGAAAATTTAATTAAAAGAAGATGGTCTTGACCGCTTATCAACGTGTTGTTAGAATTAGTGAATATTATCGGAGTCTGGGAGCGAGTTGCCTGACTCCGACAAAACGGCCTTGCCAAAGAGGGCGGAGCGAGCTTCATATCTGTCCTCGTTTTTTTTCTGTGTCAAAAAACTTAGAGGAGATTAGGTGACAACCATGACAAAGTTAGTGAATGAAATGATTCTTGTCCTTGATTTCGGCAGTCAGTATAACCAGCTGATTACACGCCGTATCCGTGAATTCGGTGTATACAGCGAGCTGCATCCCCATACATTGACGGCTGAAGAAATTAAAGAAATGAATCCAAAAGGAATTATTTTATCCGGCGGTCCAAACAGTGTGTATGATGAAAACTCTTTCCGCTGTGACGAAAAAATCTTCGAGCTTGATATTCCTGTTTTGGGAATTTGCTACGGCATGCAGCTGATGACTCATTACCTTGGCGGTAAAGTTGAAGCGGCAAGCCAGCGTGAATACGGAAAAGCAAACATCCACATCGAAGGCACACCTGATTTGTTCAAAGATCTTCCGAACGAACAAGTGGTTTGGATGAGCCATGGCGATTTGGTTGTAGAAGTTCCTGAAGGCTTCACGGTTGACGCGACAAGCCATCACTGCCCGAATTCAGCGATGAGCAAAGCCGACAAAAAATGGTACGGCGTTCAGTTCCACCCGGAAGTGCGCCACTCTGAATACGGCAATGACCTTCTGAAAAACTTTGTATTCGGCGTTTGCGATTGTGAAGGCAAATGGTCAATGGAGAACTTTATCGAAATCGAAATGCAAAAAATCCGTGAAACGGTCGGGGACAAACAGGTTCTATGCGCGCTAAGCGGCGGCGTTGATTCCTCTGTTGTTGCTGTTTTGATTCATAAAGCGATCGGCGACCAGCTGACTTGTATCTTTGTAGACCATGGTCTTCTCCGTAAAGGCGAGGCTGAAGGTGTTATGAAAACATTCAGCGAAGGCTTTAACATGAACGTGATTAAAGTAGACGCAAAAGACAGATTCTTAAATAAACTAAAAGGCGTTTCTGATCCTGAGCAAAAACGCAAAATCATCGGTAATGAATTCATTTACGTGTTCGATGATGAAGCGGACAAGCTCAAAGGCATCGACTACCTTGCACAAGGAACGCTCTACACTGATATCATCGAGAGCGGTACTGCAACGGCGCAAACGATCAAATCTCACCACAATGTCGGCGGGCTTCCTGAAGACATGCAGTTTGAACTGATCGAGCCGTTAAACACGCTTTTCAAAGACGAAGTGCGCGCGCTTGGCACAGAGCTCGGCATTCCGGATGAAATCGTATGGCGCCAGCCTTTCCCAGGACCGGGCCTCGGAATCCGCGTTCTTGGCGAAGTAACAGAAGAAAAACTGGAAATCGTTCGTGAATCAGATGCGATTTTGCGTGAAGAAGTAGCAAATCACGGATTAGAGCGTGATATCTGGCAATACTTCACTGTTCTTCCTGACATCCGCAGCGTTGGTGTTATGGGTGATGCAAGAACGTATGATTACACAATCGGAATCCGCGCCGTTACATCAATCGACGGCATGACATCTGACTGGGCGCGTATCCCGTGGGATGTGCTTGAAGTCATTTCTACACGTATCGTAAACGAAGTGAAGCACATTAACCGCGTGGTGTACGATATTACAAGTAAGCCGCCTGCGACGATTGAGTGGGAATAATAAACAATTAACGGAAACCATCTTTTAGGCGATTTTGCCAAGAAGATGGTTTTTTCTGTTTATTACGAACAAAATCGAATTTCATCCGACTATTGTTCGTTTTTTATATTGTCAATTCAAATCGAAGTTGGTACAATAGACACAGAAATCAAATAAGATGAATTCGTATAATCGCGGGGATATGGCTCGCAAGTCTCTACCAAGCTACCGTAAATGGCTTGACTACGTAAACATTTCTTTCGTTTGATATAAATAAAACACGTTTATTTATTCAAACTGAAATCCGTCTGTAGTCAAGCGTCCCAAAATGTATTGGGGCGTTTTTTATTTGGCGTTTTCAGGACAGAATAAATAGCAAAGAGTGAAGGGAGTCAAATAGCTTGAAAACGTTTTTTCAGTTTGATGAGCTGGGCACCAGCTATCGCAATGAAATCATTGGCGGATTAACGACTTTTTTATCTATGGCATATATTCTGTTCGTCAATCCGATTACACTTGCTTTGGAGAGCGTGAAAGATTTTCCGGAGGCGCTGAGAATTGACCAAGGTGCGGTCTTTACGGCGACAGCGCTTGCGTCTGCAGCAGGCTGTATTTTAATGGGATTGATAGCGAGATATCCGATCGCCATTGCGCCCGGTATGGGGCTGAACGCGTTTTTTGCGTTTTCTGTCGTCCTTGGCATGGGCATTTCCTGGCAGGCAGCTTTGTCTGGTGTTTTTATTTCAGGTCTTATCTTTGTTGCTCTTTCTTTAACAGGTTTTCGTGAAAAAATCATCAACGCCATTCCGCCTGAGCTGAAATTGGCAGTCGGCGCGGGGATCGGCCTGTTTATTACATTCGTTGGATTACAGGGATCAGGAATCATTGCTGCAAACCCTTCTACACTCGTCACCATCGGAAACATTCACAGCGGACCTGTGCTGTTAACGATTTTCGGTGTGATTGTAACGGTTATTTTAATGGTGCTTCGCGTTAACGCGGGCGTGTTTATCGGGATGCTGTTAACAGCGGTTGCCGGCATGATTTTTGGTTTGGTTCCAGTACCGTCTCAAATCGTCGGAAGTGTGCCGAGCCTTGCGCCGACGTTCGGACAAGCTTGGATTCACCTGCCGGATATTTTCTCCGTACAAATGCTGATCGTCATTTTAACATTTTTGTTTGTCGGATTTTTTGATACAGCAGGTACACTTGTTGCTGTGGCAACTCAAGCTGGTTTAATGAAGGAAAACAAATTGCCGCGTGCGGGCCGTGCGCTTTTAGCTGATTCATCTTCTATTGTGATCGGAGCCGTGCTTGGTACGTCTACAACAACTTCTTACGTTGAATCAAGCTCAGGTGTCGCTGCGGGTGCCCGTTCAGGATTTGCGGCAATTGTAACAGGTATTCTCTTTTTACTGGCTACGTTTTTCTCGCCGCTCCTATCAGTCGTTACATCAAACGTAACAGCGCCGGCACTGATCATTGTTGGTGCACTGATGGTCGCGCCGCTTGGCAAAATCGCTTGGGATAAGTTCGAGGTGGCCGTTCCCGCTTTCCTTACCATGATCATGATGCCGTTAACGTACAGCATTGCGACCGGGATTGCCATCGGATTTATTTTCTATCCGATTACAATGGTGTGCAAAGGAAAAGCCAAAGAGGTTCATCCGATCATGTACGGGCTGTTTGTCGTATTTATCCTGTACTTTATCTTCTTAAAATAAAGAATGAAGACCAGCTGCCGAGGCGGCTGGTTTTTTTTGTTGCAAAAGGTAAAACCAATTCATACGATATACCGTCATGTAGATGTGCCGCCATGCTTTACTTAAATGGAAATGACTTGACTGTTCAGGAAGGCTTCGGTACCTTATATAAGTGTTTTATTTTCTTGCTGAATGGTATTCCGCCGTATTTTTTTGATAGGAGTTGCTGACATGACGGAAGAAAGAAAAGAAACGTTTGAAGAAGAAGTTAATCAGAGTGAAAGAATAGATGCTGATGAGGAACCGCTATCGAGAATGTCCAGAAATGCGAGCAGGCAAAGCAAGCAGAAGCAAAAACAAAAGCAGAAACCGCGCCAGGAACGCGGTATATCAACTGCTAAAGACAAGCTTGCGTCTGTATGGGCAGCCATCAACAGATATTGCGGTTTTGCGTTCTCGATTTTGAAATCACCGGCGAAAACCGTCGTAGCGGATGGTTTTTCTCATTATAAGTATGGTCTGATCTCAATGCTTATATTCAGTATGATCTTTTCAATCGGGAACTGGTTTCAGTTAAAGGCGAGCTGGAATCGGCCGCTCGGTTTCGGAGAACGCCACCACGCTTTTTATGACGGATTTTTAGTCGTTCTTGTGTATTTGCTTCTCTTTTTCGCGGTCATGGTCTTAGCCGTATGGGCCGTCTCCCGCTATATGATGAAGCAGAAGGTGACGTTCAGGGAAGCGGCTGCCGGTTTGGGTTCATTGCTTGTACCGGTGATTGCTGTTTCAATCCTTTGGCTGATCTTTGCGATCGTAAATATCCCGATGCTGACAGTTCTGTTTACAGTGCTGATCTTGTTTTCGATCTTTTTTATGATGGCGCTGTATGTTCAGCGTCTGTATCAGGCGGCACAGGATGCACCGATTGACTATATCTATTGTGTATTTGCTGTGGTTGCGATAGCGCTGCTGTTTGCGGTGGTGACTTGGCCGTTGATTTCTGAGTATTTGACGGCGTCGCTGATTCCGCTTTAATGAAAAAACCGGCTGTTCATAGCCGGTTTTTTTATGTCACACTTTTTACAAATATATCTAAAAAACATAGTTGATTTGTAGGATTAATCCATGTATGATAGGGAAAATGCTGTAAACGTCCAGCGCACAAACCTTTATGTTTAAGGAGGATGATGGACATGGCTGATGTACTTCGCCGAGCGATTAATCAAAAGAAACAATTTTTAAAAACCAAATTACTGCTCTCGGAATTTTATCAGGGAAGAGGGGAACAGCTGGCTGATTATACGCTGAGTGAGCTTGAGAAAGAATACAAGTCCCTTCTGAAAATGAAAAAAGAGATCTGACAATATATGAGAAGAGGTGAGTCTGCTGAAAAGCGGGCTTTTTTATTTTGATTTTGAAAAGGTGAGAAAGAGGGTAAACTACTACTGTTTAATCACATAAAGCGTGTCGAAATATTTTCCTTAGGCTTACGGCCTCAGCTCATTGTAAACGACTCATTTCTCTAGTAGAATATGAATGCTTTATGCAAGCTGAAGAGTAGGGGGATGAAATAAAATGATGCAAACCATCTTATCAAATGGGTTAGCCATGGTTCTCATAATTCTCATTATTAATATTGTCTATGTGTCATTTTTTACAATAAGAATGATTTTAACGCTGAAAGGCCAGCGTTATTTAGCGGCCGGCATCAGTACGATTGAAATACTGGTTTATGTGACAGGACTGAGTCTGGTGCTCGATAACTTAGACCAGATTCAAAATGTGATCGCGTACGCGATCGGTTACGGTCTTGGCGTGATTGTCGGCATGAAAATAGAAGAGAAATTGGCGCTCGGCTATATTATGGTCAATGTGATTACGAAGGAGCTCGATCTTGATCTTCCGAGGCAGCTCCGTGAAAAAGGCTACGGCGTGACAAACTGGGTGGCCGGCGGGCTTGAAGGTGACCGCACAGCCCTTCAGATTCTGACGCCGAGAAGATATGAACTCCAGCTGTATGATACGATTAAAACACTTGATTCAAAAGCCTTTATTATTGCGTATGAACCAAAAACAATCCATGGCGGCTTCTGGGTCAAAGCGGTGAAGAAGAGGAGAATTAAAGAATAATGGCAAAGCCGAAGAAGAAAAAGTTTGAAGTGACAGAGCAGCAAACGATTGATGCGGTGCTTCAGCAAATGAAAGAAGAAGGATATCTGCCAGTGCGGCGAATGGAAGAGCCTATTTTTATGGAGAAAAAGGAAAATGGGTCAATTCAGATCGTTCCGTGCGGGAAAAAAATCGTATTTGAAGGGAAATTGATCTAAAACACGAACATTAGTAGAATGAATTTTTGTATCGTTCGATAATATCGTTGACATTATCCATGTCCGTTGTTAAGATAAACATGAAATCAAAACACGACCTCATATAATCTTGGGAATATGGCCCATAAGTTTCTACCCGGCAACCGTAAATTGCCGGACTATGCAGGAAAGTGATCGATAAAACTGACATGGATATATCGCAGAAGCGAACGACTGACGATACATGCACCATGCCCGGTTTGTATTGCTTCCTCATAAGTGCAATGCAGAGCGGGTATTTTTTATTTTCTGAAAACTAAAGCATTAGAAGGTGGGGACAGAATGCAGCCGCTAGTAGGAATCATCATGGGAAGCACTTCCGATTGGGAGACAATGAAAAACGCATGCGACATACTTGACGAACTCAATGTTCCGTACGAAAAAAAGGTCGTTTCCGCTCACCGGACGCCTGATTTCATGTTTGAATACGCTGAAACTGCCAGAGAAAGAGGCATCAAGGTGATTATCGCCGGTGCCGGAGGAGCGGCCCATCTTCCGGGGATGACGGCGGCGAAAACAACTCTGCCGGTCATTGGAGTCCCGGTTCAGTCCAAGGCGCTGAACGGGCTGGATTCACTTCTTTCTATCGTGCAAATGCCTGGAGGCGTGCCTGTTGCGACAACAGCCATCGGCAAAGCGGGAGCTGTGAACGCAGGCCTGTTAGCGGCGCAAATTTTGTCAGCTTTTGACGAAGATCTTGCCCGTAAGCTGGATGAGAGAAGAGAAAATACAAAACAGACGGTGTTAGAAAGCAGTGATCAGCTTGTCTAAACAAATCATCTATCCGGGAGCTGTCATCGGCATGATCGGCGGCGGCCAGCTTGGGAAAATGATGGCTGTGTCCGCCAAACAAATGGGGTATAAAGTCGCGGTCGTTGATCCGGTGAAAGATTCACCGTGCGGGCAGGTTGCGGATATCGAAATTACCGCTCATTACAATGACCGTGAAGCGATTCGAAAATTGGCTGACATCAGCGACATCATCACATATGAGTTTGAAAACATCGACTATGATGCGCTGCATTGGCTAAAAGGTCATGCGTATCTCCCGCAAGGAAGTGAGCTGCTGCTCATTACCCAAAACCGTGAAACGGAGAAAAAAGCAATTCAAGCCGCGGGCTGTGGAGTCGCGCCGTACAGCATCGTCAAAACAAAGGATGAACTGAAACAGGCGGTACAGGAGCTTGGGCTTCCAGCAGTCCTGAAAACATGTCGCGGCGGATACGACGGCAAAGGCCAATTTGTGATCAAGGAAGAGGCGCAAATTGAGCAGGCTGCAGCTCTTTTAGAACACGGAACCTGCATTCTCGAAAGCTGGGTTTCTTTTAAAATGGAACTGTCGGTGATCGTCGTCAGATCGATAAACGGCGAAATTGCAACATTTCCGGCAGCTGAAAACATTCACCACAACAATATTCTGTTCCAAAGCATCGTGCCTGCACGGGTGGAGGTAGGGATTCAGAAGAAGGCTGCTGATTTGGCCGTTAAGCTTGCAGACGAGCTTAACCTTGTCGGACCGCTTGCTGTTGAGATGTTCCTGACTGAAGACGGAGAGCTTTTGGTCAATGAACTGGCGCCAAGACCGCACAATTCAGGGCATTATACACTGGACCTTTGCGAAACGAGCCAGTTTGAACAGCATATCAGAGCGGTATGCGGCCTTCCGCTCGGGAAAACAGATTTGCTGAAGCCGGGTATGATGGTGAATCTTCTCGGCGATGAAGTGAAGCTTGTTGAGGAAGAGCCGGAGCTTTTAAAAGAAGCAAAGCTATATATATACGGAAAACATGAAATCAAAAAAGGCCGCAAAATGGGGCATATTACATTTATGAAGCAACCTGAAGACCATTGGATTCAGGAGATCACAAATAAATGGATGAATAGAGACGGAGGACAAGCAGAATGATCGAACGTTATTCAAGACCTGAAATGTCCGCGATTTGGACGGATGAAAACAGATTTCAAGCATGGCTGGAGGTGGAGATTCTTGCCTGTGAAGCGTGGGCGGAGCTGGGCGTCATTCCAAAAGAAGACGTAAAGCTCATGCGGGAGAACGCGTCATTTGACATCAACCGCATTTTAGAAATCGAACAGGACACGCGCCATGACGTTGTCGCTTTTACACGCGCCGTTTCCGAATCACTGGGTGAAGAAAGAAAATGGGTGCACTACGGTTTAACGTCAACTGACGTTGTTGATACTGCTCTTTCTTACTTATTAAAACAGGCAAACGATATTCTGCTCAAGGACCTTGAGAGATTTGTTGACATTATAAAAGAAAAAGCGAAAGAACATAAATACACAGTCATGATGGGGCGCACACACGGCGTACACGCTGAGCCTACAACATTCGGCTTAAAACTTGCGCTTTGGCATGAGGAAATGAAACGGAATCTTGAGCGTTTCAAACAAGCGAAAGAAGGCATCGAGGTTGGGAAGATTTCCGGCGCTGTGGGCACATATGCGAACATTGACCCATTTGTTGAACAATATGTATGTGAGAAGCTCGGCTTGAAAGCAGCACCGATTTCAACTCAAACCCTTCAGCGTGACCGCCATGCTGACTATATGGCGACACTTGCTTTGATCGCGACAAGCATCGAAAAATTCGCAGTGGAAATCCGCGGACTGCAAAAGAGTGAAACACGCGAAGTTGAGGAATTTTTCGCGAAAGGGCAAAAGGGTTCATCTGCAATGCCGCACAAACGCAATCCGATCGGTTCCGAAAACATGACAGGCATGGCACGCGTGATCCGCGGCTACATGATGACGGCTTACGAAAATGTTCCATTATGGCATGAGCGCGATATTTCTCACTCTTCAGCAGAACGGATTATTCTTCCGGATGCGACAATCGCGCTGAACTACATGCTGAACCGCTTCTCTAACATCGTGAAGAACTTAACGGTCTTCCCGGAAAACATGAAGCGCAACATGGACCGCACTCTCGGCCTTATCTACTCTCAGCGCGTGCTGCTTGCTTTGATTGACACAGGCCTGACTCGTGAAGAAGCTTATGACACAGTGCAGCCGAAAGCAATGGAGGCATGGGAAAAACAAGTGCCGTTCCGTGAACTTGTGGAAGCGGAAGAGAAAATCACGTCCCGTCTTTCTTCGGAAAAAATTGCTGACTGCTTTGATTACAACTACCATCTGAAAAATGTTGATCTGATCTTTGAACGTTTAGGTTTAGCATAGAAGAAGCTTTTAGGCGGCTTCTTCTACGCCGTCATAGTTTGAAAATTCCCAACATTCGGGTTAGGAGGCCTTCCGTGAATATTGTGAAGAATGAACTTTTATACGAAGGAAAAGCAAAAAAGATCTACAAAACCGATGATGAAAACACGTTGTATGTGGTGTATAAAGATTCCGCAACTGCCTTTAACGGAGAAAAAAAGGAGGAAATCAGCGGAAAAGGGCGCTTAAATAACGAGATTTCAAGCTTCATTTTCAAACACCTTCATGCTAAAGGCATTAACAACCACTTTATCGAGCGCATTTCGGAAACAGAGCAGCTCATTAAAAAGGTAACGATTGTGCCGCTTGAAGTCGTAGTCAGAAATGTTGTAGCAGGCAGCATGTCCAAACGTCTCGGCATTCCAGAAGGCACAGAGCTTGAACAGCCGATTATCGAGTTTTACTACAAGGACGACGCGCTGGGTGATCCGCTCATCACAGAAGATCATATTTGGCTCTTAAAAGCGGCAACTCCTGAGCAGGTAGAAACCATTAAGTCCATTACAAAAACAGTAAATGAAGAGCTTCAAGCTATTTTTGACGATTGTCATGTCAGATTAATAGATTTCAAGCTTGAATTCGGTTTAGATGCAGACGGGCAAGTGCTTTTGGCGGATGAAATTTCACCTGATACATGCCGCTTGTGGGATAAAGACACGAACGAAAAGCTGGATAAAGATTTATTCAGACGCAATCTGGGAAGCTTAACCGACGCATACGAAGAGATTTTCAAAAGACTGGGAGGCATTCATCATGTATAAAGTAAAAGTTTATGTCAGCTTAAAAGAAAGTGTACTAGATCCACAAGGGAGCGCTGTCCAGCATGCCTTGCACAGTATGACTTATAACGAAGTTCAAGATGTGCGCATCGGAAAATACATGGAGCTTACCATTGAAAAATCTGACCGTGACCTTGACGTCCTAGTAAAAGAAATGTGCGAAAAACTTCTAGCGAATACAGTGATTGAAGATTACAGATACGAAGTTGAGGAGGTAGTCGCACAGTGAAATTTGCGGTGATTGTGTTACCAGGCTCCAACTGTGATATCGATATGTATCATGCTGTAAAGGATGAGCTCGGCCATGAAGTGGAATACGTCTGGCATGAGGAAACAAGACTTGACGGCTTCGACGGCGTGTTAATTCCGGGAGGGTTTTCTTACGGCGATTACTTGAGATGCGGCGCTATCGCCCGGTTTGCGAATATTATGCCAGCTGTCAAACAGGCGGCGGCTGAAGGAAAACCAGTTCTCGGCGTCTGCAATGGATTCCAGATTTTACAGGAGCTTGGCCTTCTGCCAGGCGCAATGAGACGCAACAAAGATTTGAAGTTCATTTGCCGTCCGGTTGAATTAATTGTTCAGAACGACGAAACATTATTCACATCTTCCTACGAAAAGGGCCAATCGATTACAATCCCGGTTGCCCATGGTGAAGGAAATTTCTACTGTGATGACGAAACGCTTGCTTCATTGAAAGAAAACAATCAAATTGCTTTCACATACGGCTCCAATATTAACGGAAGTGTCAGCGACATTGCCGGTGTCGTGAATGAGAAAGGCAACGTATTAGGCATGATGCCTCACCCTGAGCGCGCGGTCGATGAACTGCTTGGAAGCGCCGACGGTCTTAAATTGTTTCAGTCTATCGTGAAAAATTGGAGGGAAACTCATGTCACTACTGCTTGAACCAAGTAAAGAACAAATAAAAGAAGAGAAAATGTATCAGCAAATGGGTGTCAGTGATGATGAGTTTGCATTGATTGAATCCATTCTTGGCAGATTGCCGAACTACACAGAAATCGGAATTTTTTCTGTCATGTGGTCAGAGCATTGCAGCTACAAAAACTCAAAGCCGATTCTGCGTAAATTCCCGACAAGCGGCGAGCGTGTGCTGCAAGGTCCGGGGGAAGGTGCCGGAATCGTTGATATCGGTGACAACCAAGCGGTTGTGTTCAAAATTGAATCACATAACCACCCATCAGCTCTCGAACCTTACCAAGGCGCTGCGACTGGCGTAGGCGGCATTATCCGTGACGTTTTCTCAATGGGTGCCCGTCCAATCGCTGTATTGAACTCTCTTCGATTTGGTGAACTGACTTCACCGCGTGTGAAGTACTTGTTTGAAGAAGTAGTAGCGGGTATCGCCGGATACGGCAACTGTATCGGCATCCCGACAGTCGGCGGAGAAGTGCAGTTTGACAGCAGCTATGAAGGAAATCCGCTCGTCAACGCAATGTGCGTCGGTTTAATCAACCATGAAGACATCAAAAAAGGCCAGGCGAAGGGTGTCGGCAACACAGTAATGTACGTAGGAGCAAAAACGGGGCGTGATGGAATCCACGGTGCTACGTTTGCTTCTGAAGAAATGTCTGATTCGTCTGAAGAAAAGCGCTCTGCTGTTCAAGTCGGCGATCCGTTTATGGAGAAGCTTTTGCTTGAAGCATGTCTGGAAGTCATCCAATGTGATGCGTTAGTCGGCATTCAGGATATGGGAGCTGCCGGTTTAACAAGCTCAAGTGCGGAAATGGCAAGTAAAGCGGGTTCTGGTATTGAGATGAATCTTGACCTGATTCCTCAGCGTGAAACAGGCATGACTGCGTATGAAATGATGCTTTCTGAATCACAGGAACGGATGCTTTTGGTCATCGAGCGCGGACGTGAGCAGGAAATTATCGATATTTTTGACAAGTACGATCTAGAAGCGGTTTCTGTCGGACGTGTGACAGATGATAAAATGCTTCGCCTGACACACAAAGGTGAGGTTGTGTGTGAGCTGCCTGTTGATGCCTTGGCAGAAGAAGCTCCGGTTTACCACAAGCCTTCTCAAGAACCAGCATACTACCGCGAGTTTTTAGAGACGGACGTTCCGGCTCCTCAAATTGATGATGCGAATGAAACACTGAAGGCGCTCCTGCAGCAGCCGACGATCGCAAGCAAAGAGTGGGTTTACGATCAGTATGACTACATGGTGCGGACGAATACAGTTGTCGCTCCTGGGTCTGATGCGGGTGTTCTCAGAATCCGCGGAACGAAAAAGGCGCTGGCGATGACGACAGACTGTAACGCGCGTTATCTCTATCTCGATCCTGAAGTCGGCGGGAAAATCGCTGTCGCTGAAGCGGCGCGCAACATCATTTGCTCAGGCGCAGAACCGCTTGCAGTCACAGATAACCTTAACTTCGGAAACCCGGAGAAACCGGAAATCTTCTGGCAGATCGAAAAAGCGGCTGACGGCATCAGCGAGGCGTGCAATGTTCTCAGCACACCGGTTATCGGCGGAAACGTATCGCTTTATAACGAATCAAACGGCACGGCGATCTACCCGACACCTGTTATCGGCATGGTCGGCTTAATTGAAGATACAGCACACATTACAACACAGCATTTCAAACAGGCGGGAGATCTCGTATACGTGATTGGCGAAACAAAACCTGAGTTTGCCGGAAGCGAGCTGCAAAAAATGACAGAAGGCAGTATTTATGGAAAAGCACCGCAAATCGATCTTGATGTAGAACTGTCACGCCAAAGAGCATTGCTTGATGCGATTAAAAAAGGCTTTGTTCAATCTGCGCATGATGTGTCTGAAGGCGGTTTAGGCGTAGCGATTGCAGAAAGTGTCATGACGGCAGAAAATCTTGGCGCAAACGTGACTGTTGAAGGAGAAGCAGCATTATTATTCTCTGAATCTCAATCCCGCTTCGTCGTTTCAGTGAAAAAAGAACATCAAGCAGCGTTTGAAGCAGCTGTGAAAGATGCAGTTCATATCGGTGAGGTAACGGCTGATGGTATTCTGGCGATTCAAAACCAAGACGGACAACAATTGATTCATGCGCAAACGAAAGAGCTTGAGCGCGCATGGAAAGGAGCTATCCCATGCTTGCTGAAATCAAAGGCTTAAATGAAGAGTGCGGCGTATTTGGGATTTGGGGACATGAAGAAGCCCCGCAAATCACGTATTACGGCCTCCACAGCCTCCAGCACCGAGGACAGGAGGGGGCTGGCATTGTAGCAACTGACGGTGAAAAACTGACGGCGCACAAAGGCCAAGGGCTGATCACTGAAGTGTTTCAAAATGGCGAGCTCAGCAAAGTAAAGGGAAAAGGCGCAATCGGGCACGTTCGGTATGCGACGGCTGGAGGCGGCGGATACGAAAATGTACAGCCGCTCCTCTTCCGTTCCCAAAGCAACGGCAGTCTGGCGCTTGCCCATAACGGAAACCTTGTCAACGCCACCCAGCTGAAGCAGCAGCTCGAAAATCAAGGGAGCATTTTTCAAACCTCTTCGGACACAGAGGTTTTGGCTCACCTGATCAAAAGAAGCGGCCACTTCACGCTGAAGGATCAAATAAAAAACTCGCTTTCCATGCTGAAAGGCGCCTACGCGTTCCTGATCATGACCGAAACAGAAATGATCGTAGCGCTTGACCCGAACGGGCTTAGACCGCTATCCATCGGCATGCTGGGCGACGCTTATGTCGTCGCATCAGAAACATGCGCATTTGATGTCGTCGGCGCAACGTATCTTCGTGAGGTAGAACCGGGTGAAATGCTGATCATCAATGATGAAGGCATGAAATCAGAGCGATTCTCTATGAATATCAACCGTTCCATTTGCAGCATGGAGTATATTTATTTCTCCAGACCTGACAGTAATATTGACGGCATTAACGTGCACAGTGCGCGTAAAAACCTTGGGAAAATGCTGGCTCAGGAATCCGCAGTTGAAGCTGATGTCGTAACAGGGGTTCCGGATTCCAGTATTTCAGCTGCGATCGGCTATGCAGAAGCAACAGGCATCCCGTATGAGCTGGGCTTAATCAAAAACCGATATGTCGGCAGAACGTTTATTCAGCCGTCTCAGGCTCTGCGCGAGCAAGGCGTCAGAATGAAACTATCTGCGGTTCGCGGGGTTGTAGAAGGAAAACGCGTCGTCATGGTAGATGACTCTATCGTGCGCGGAACAACAAGCCGCCGGATTGTCACGATGCTAAGAGAAGCGGGTGCAACAGAGGTGCATGTGAAAATTAGTTCACCGCCGATCGCTCATCCGTGCTTTTACGGCATTGATACTTCCACACATGAAGAACTGATCGCATCTTCCCATTCAGTTGAAGAAATCCGTCAGGAAATCGGGGCGGACACCCTCTCATTTTTGAGTGTGGAAGGGCTGCTGAAAGGCATCGGCAGAAAATACGATGACTCTAATTGCGGACAGTGTCTCGCTTGCTTTACAGGAAAATATCCGACTGAAATTTACCAGGATACAGTGCTTCCTCATGTAAAAGAAGCAGTATTAACCAAATAAAACTTGAAAATGACATAAAGGCAGCGCAGTTCGGCTGCCTTTCTCTTTCTGCCCTCGTTCGGGGAGATATTTTGAAAAGCGCCTTAAAGGAGTGAATAGGATGTCTGAAGCATATAAAAACGCAGGAGTTGACATCGAAGCCGGATATGAAGCTGTAAAACGAATGAAAAAACATGTGGAGCGCACAAAACGGCTTGGCGTTATGGGCAGCCTTGGCGGTTTTGGCGGCATGTTTGACCTGTCTGAGCTTTCTTATCAAAAACCTGTTTTAATTTCGGGAACGGACGGTGTCGGCACCAAATTAAAGCTCGCTTTTTCCATGGATAAGCATGACACGATTGGCGTTGACGCTGTTGCGATGTGTGTCAATGATGTGCTGGCACAAGGCGCAGAGCCGTTGTTTTTTCTTGATTATTTAGCGGTCGGAAAAGCGGACCCTATGAAAATTGAGCAGATCGTACAAGGTGTAGCGAACGGCTGTGAGCAGTCAGGTTCAGCCTTAGTCGGCGGCGAAACGGCTGAGATGCCGGGATTATATACAGCAGATGAATACGATATTGCCGGTTTCTCAGTCGGAGTGGCGGAAAAGGACGAAATCGTGACTGGAGAAAACATCAAAGAAGGTCATCTTTTGATCGGCCTCAGCTCCAGCGGTCTTCACAGTAACGGATTTTCCCTTGTAAGAAAAGTGCTTCTGGATGATGCGGAGCTTGATCTTGATACAACATACGAACCATTTGACCGCCCGCTTGGCGAGGAGCTGCTTGAACCAACAAGAATTTACGTGAAGCCTGTGCTTGCCGCGATGAAAAGCGGAAAAATCGACGGCATGGCACACGTGACAGGCGGAGGATTCATCGAAAATATCCCGCGCATGCTTCCGGAAGGCTTAAGCGCGGAAATCGATCACGGCTCTTGGCCGATCCCGCCGATTTTCTCTTTCCTGCAAGAGTATGGCAAGCTGAAGGAAGAAGACATGTTCAACGTCTTTAATATGGGCATCGGCTTTGTTTTGGCTGTCAAAGAAGAGCATCTGACAGATGTGATCGGAACGCTTGAGAGCCAAGGCGAAAACGCCTATTTGATCGGGCGTGTGAAACAAGGCGAAGGCGTCACATTCGGCGGTGCGGCACTTTCATGAAAAAGTTTGCGGTATTTGCATCAGGAAACGGTTTAAACTTCGAAGCCATCGTCACGCGTTTGAAAGAGGAGAATTGGGATGCGTCCGTATCGCTCCTCGTTTGCGACAAACCGCAGGCGAAAGTCATCGAACGGGCGGAAACATTTCACATTCCATCCTTTGCATTTGAGCCGAAGTCTTATGAAAACAAGGCCGCATTTGAACGGGCCATTATCGAACAGCTTCATCTTCATGACGTTGAATTGATTGTTCTTGCCGGTTATATGAGGCTGATAGGTGATACGCTGCTTGAGGCATACGGAGGAAAAATCATTAACATTCACCCGTCACTTCTTCCGGCGTTCCCCGGGATCGACGCAGTTGGACAGGCGTACCGCGCGGGTGTGAAGGTGGCCGGGATCACCGTGCATTATGTCGATGAAGGAATGGATACAGGCCAGATCATCGCTCAAAAGGCAATCGAAATTGACGAACATGATACATTGGAAACAATTGAACAGCGGATTCACAAGCTTGAGCATAAATGGTATCCAAGTGTGATTAAACAGCTATTAGGATTAAATAACAGAGGTGAAAAGGCATGACCATTAAACGTGCATTAATCAGTGTTTCAGATAAAACAAATCTCGTTCCTTTCGTAAAAGAATTAACAGAGCTTGGCGTTGAAGTCATTTCAACGGGCGGAACGAAAAAGCTTCTTCAAGAAAACGGTGTGAATGTCATCGGAATTTCTGAAGTGACAGGCTTTCCTGAGATTATGGATGGACGGCTCAAAACACTTCATCCGAATATTCACGGCGGTCTTCTGGCGGTTCGCGGCAATGAAGAGCATATGGCGCAGATCAATGAACACGGGATTCAGCCGATTGACCTCGTTGTCGTCAACCTCTATCCATTTAAAGAAACGATTTCTAAAGAAGATGTCACATATGAAGAAGCGATCGAAAATATCGACATCGGCGGACCGGGCATGCTGCGTGCGGCATCAAAAAACCATCAGGATGTGACGGTTATCGTTGATCCAGCGGATTACAGCCCAGTGCTGAATCAAATCAAAGAAGAAGGCGGCGTATCCCTTCAGAAAAAACGCGAGCTGGCGGCAAAAGTATTCCGTCATACTGCGGCATATGATGCACTGATCGCTGACTATCTGACAAACGTTGTCGGTGAAAAAGAACCAGAACAATTCACTGTAACATTTGAGAAAAAACAATCGCTTCGCTACGGGGAAAACCCGCATCAGGAAGCAACATTCTATCAAACAGCACTTCCTGTTAAAGGCTCCATTGCGCAAGCGGAACAGCTTCACGGCAAAGAGCTTTCTTACAACAACATTAAAGACGCAGATGCAGCAGTTCAAATCGTCCGTGAATTCACTGAGCCGGCTGCGGTTGCCGTGAAGCATATGAATCCGTGCGGCGTTGGAACAGGAAAAACGATTTCAGAAGCCTTCGACAGAGCGTTTGAAGCGGATAAAACATCTATCTTCGGCGGCATTATCGCTCTTAACCGTGAAGTGGACAAGGCAACTGCCGAAGCGCTTCACAACATTTTCTTAGAAATTATCATTGCGCCTTCATTCAGCCAAGAAGCACTTCACATCCTGACTGCGAAGAAAAATCTTCGTCTGATGACGCTTGATGTGACAGCTACCGTTCAAAAAGAAAAACAGCTGACATCCGTTCAAGGCGGACTGCTGATTCAAGATTTAGATATGCACGGCTTCGATGATGCCGAGATCAGCATTCCGACAAAAAGAGAGCCGAGCGAGCAAGAGTGGGAAGACTTAAAGCTTGCTTGGAAAGTCGTAAAGCATGTGAAATCAAATGCGATCGTTCTCGCGAAGGATAACATGACAGTCGGTGTAGGAGCGGGCCAAATGAACCGCGTCGGATCAGCGAAAATTGCCATCGAGCAAGCAGGAGAAAAAGCGAAAGGCAGCGCACTTGGATCTGATGCATTTTTCCCAATGCCGGATACTGTCGAAGAAGCGGCAAAAGCAGGCGTTACGGCTATCATTCAGCCGGGGGGATCTGTACGTGATGAGGATTCCATCAAAAAAGCGGATGAGTACGGCATTGCCATGGTATTCACCGGTATTAGACACTTCAAACATTAAGGGGATGAAAACGACGTGAATGTATTAATTATCGGTAAAGGCGGAAGAGAGCATACGCTGGCATGGAAGGTGGCGCAAAGCAGCTTTGTTGATACGGTATTTGCCGCTCCTGGAAATGACGGCATGGCAGCTTCCGCACAGCTTGTAAACATTGAGGAAAGCGACCACGCCGGGCTTGTCTCGTTTGCAAAAGAAAATCAGGTCGGCCTAACGATTGTTGGCCCTGAGGTTCCTTTAATTGAAGGTTTAGTGGATGAATTCGAAAAAGCCGGTCTGCGTGTATTCGGCCCGTCAAAAGCCGCTGCGATCATCGAAGGAAGCAAACAGTTCGCTAAGGATTTAATGAAGAAATACGACATACCGACCGCAGAATACGACACGTTTACATCTTTTGAAGAGGCAAAGGCATATGTGCAGGAAAAAGGCGCTCCGATTGTTATAAAAGCAGATGGACTTGCGGCTGGAAAAGGCGTTACAGTTGCTATGACAGAGGAAGAAGCGATTGCATGTCTGCATGATTTCCTTGAGGATGAAAAGTTCGGTGATGCGAGCGCGTCTGTTGTCATTGAAGAATTTCTTTCCGGCGAAGAATTTTCTCTGATGGCATTCGTCAAAGGTGAAAAGGTGTATCCAATGGTGATTGCCCAGGATCACAAGCGGGCGTTTGACGGAGACAAAGGCCCGAATACGGGTGGAATGGGCGCATACTCTCCAGTTCCGCAAATTTCGGAAGAAACTGTCCGTCATGCTGTAGAAACAATCGTCAAGCCCGCTGCAAAAGCAATGGTACAAGAAGGCCGTTCCTTCACTGGCGTTTTGTACGCGGGATTAATGCTCACTGAAAACGGCTCGAAGGTCATCGAATTTAATGCCCGTTTTGGCGATCCGGAAACTCAGGTCGTGCTTCCACGCATGGAATCTGATCTGGTACAGGTGCTTCTTGATCTTTTGGATGATAAGGAAGTTGACTTAAGGTGGAAGGATACCGCGGCTGTAAGTGTTGTGCTTGCTTCAGAAGGGTACCCGGAAAGCTACGCAAAAGGCACGCCGATCGGCAGCCTTGCAGCGGAAACTGAGCAGGTTGTGGTCTTCCATGCCGGAACGAAAGCAGAAGGCGGAGAGTTCGTCACAAACGGCGGACGCGTCGCCAATGTGACGGCTTTTGATGAATCGTTTGAAGCGGCGAGAGACCGAGTGTATACAGCCGTTGATGAGATCATCAAGCCTGGACTCTTTTTCAGAAAAGACATAGGGGCACGCGCTTTAAAAGCTGCTCTAAAATAAAGTGAAGAAAACCCGCAGATTGAGCTGCGGGTTTTTTTGTTATGCGAAAGCGGGGTGGTGAGCGGAAGAAGAAAGGACAACGAGCGTGGTCGGTTTTCCGTGGTCCATCGAAGCGTCAATAAAATCTTCGAGCGTATGTACCGATTCTGTCACCACTTTTGTCACATAGCTGTACATCCCTGTAATGCGGTGGTTTTCTGCCACATCCGGGTGCGCTTTTGCAAAGGCGGCGTAGTGTTTGCAGCTTTTCGGCTCCATCAGGATAAAAGCCGTGACATGCTTGTTTAGTTTTTCGTAACAGATATTCGCGCTGTAGCCGGTAATCACTCCTTTGTCTTCCAGCTTCCTGACACGTTCCGCCGCGCTTGGAGAGCTTAGGCCGACAAGCTTTCCCAGCTCAACCATCGTTAATCTGCCATTTCGCTGCAAATGCGAGAGAATGTGAAGATCTGTATCGTCCATTTGTCTGGCTCCTTTACATGTTTAAGCGAATTTGTGAAAATTCCTTTTATCATAAGGTAATGCGGTTGATTTAACTTAATTGTAGCATATGGATGCCGTCTTATTTTTCTTATAATAAAGCCATCAACGGGAGAGGAGGCATCATGTTGCCTGAATTGCAGCGTTCGATCACTTGGATACAAGGGACGGCATTAACGATTGGGGCCGTTTTAGGCTGCGGGATATTAATCCTGCCGTCTGTCACTGCTGACGCAGCCGGTCCCGCTTCTTTATTCGTTTGGGTGTTCATGTCTTTCTTATCTTTTCTTCTTGTCGGCACACTGGCCCGGCTTGTGAAAATAGCGCCCAGCGCAGGAGGAATCACGGCTTACGTGCAGCTGGCTTTTCAGAAAAAAGCCGGAGCGGTTTTGGGCTGGATCATGTTAGGGTCTGTTCCAATCGGCGTTCCCGTCATCGCTTTGACTGGCGCGCATTACGTCAGTTACGTTACAGAGGCTTCGGATTGGCAGATTACTTTGATTGCATGCTGTATGCTGGCTGTCTCCATTTTGCTTCATATGAGAGGCATTCAACTATCCGCGAACATCAGTACACTCGTCATTTGTGTCATCGTATTTCTGCTTGTCACTTCTGTTGCCGTGTCACTGCCTCACGTTAAAGCAGCAGAATTCGAACCGTTTCTTCCGCATGGCTGGTCTGCCGCAGGATCTGTTTCAGTTATGATTTTTTTCTCTTTTGTAGGCTGGGAAATGATTACCCCATTGGCTGAGGAATTTCATCGTCCTGAAAAAGATGTCCCGCTCAGCTTGTACTTGGGAGCGGCTTGTGTGGCGGGGCTGTATATCATGCTGTCATTTGTGACGGTGGGGACTCATTCATATGGAGAGAATGGAGAAATCGCATCGCTTGCCATGCTCATATCAAAAGGAGCGGGGGAAAGCGGAGTATATGTAACGGTATGTTTAGCTCTGTTTATCACATTCGCCACCATTCATGCCAATATTGCGGGTTTTTCCAGAATGGTGTATGCATTGGCGAGAGAGGGGCACATTCCTGTATATTTTGGGAAACTCAGTGAGACAAAACATACGCCTATCCGTGTATTAACAGCGCTTGCCGCAGTGTTTAGTTTAGTGCTTGGGGCATATGGCTTGTTTCAAATCGATTTGACAACTCTGTTAAAAGGGCCGAGTGCGGCATTCATCGCATCTTACATATGTACAATGGCGGCAGCGCTGAAACTGCTGAGCTGGAGAGATTCAGGCTGGTGGATGGCGTTCGGGGCGTTTGCGGCGTGCGCTGTGATTTACTCTTTCAGCGGCTGGGCACTCCTTTATCCGGCAGCACTGGCAGCCGTAGGGTATCTCTATATGAAGACAAAGGAATGTCGTGAGAAAAAGCTTGATCACGTTTCGTGAGCAAGCTTTTTTGTTTATCTGTTTTGATGCTCCTGTTCGTTATTGTCGGAAGCGCCGTTTTGAACCATGTAGGTCACAGGGCAGAAGCGCAAGATTCCCGAACCTGCTTTTAAGGCCCCCATAAAGATGTAAAAGAGGTGCATTCTGCACCAAGGCTTTTTTGTAAACTTTGCGCTGGCGGCTGACATAATCGTCAGTCCGCAGGCGATTCTGAAGACAGCATTGACGAGACTGATGTTTGGCTTCATGGAAATCCGCTCCTTTTCACTTAAAAAAGTTTTTTAATCGAACCTTCAAAAATTTGTAACGTTTATACCGTGCGTGATGAGGAAGGATGTGATAACATGAGTCTAATACATGTAAAGGAGAGTATGTGAATGTCCGAACGCACCTTAAACTGGAAAAACAAAGACATCAGGGCACAGGTTGATGTTGTAGACTCAAAGCTGCTTCCAACGCTCCTTTTACGGAATGCTCTCGTCTTAAATCCATATGTAAAACAATGGCTGAAAAAAAACATTTGGATTTATCAGGACCGCATTGTTTATGTAGGTCATGAACTTCCGAATAGAGCCGAAGAAATTCGTACGATTGATTGTGAAGGAAAATACATTGTGCCAGGGTATATCGAACCGCACGCACATCCTTTTCAAATATATAATCCCCAAACGCTGGCGGAATATGTGTCTCAATACGGAACAACGACATTTGTGAATGATAACTTATTTTTGCTTTTACAAAGCGGAAAAAAGAAAGCGCTTACTATTTTAAATGAACTCAAAAAGCAGCCTGTTCAATATTTTTGGTGGTCACGCTATGACCTCCAGACCGAGGTTCTGAACGAGGATCACGTTCTTCCGTTTGATGTCAGAAAGCAGTGGATTGAACATCCGGATGTGATTCAAGGCGGAGAAATGACCGGATGGCCTCGTTTGGTAGATGGTGATGATTTAATGCTTCACTGCATGCAAGCTACAAAGAAGCAGAGGAAACGCATTGAAGGGCATTTTCCCGGCGCTTCAGATAAAACGCTTACAAAAATGAAGCTGTTCGGAGCGGATTGTGACCATGAAGCGATGACAGGTGATGAAGTGATGAGAAGGCTGGAACTGGGCTACTATGTTTCCCTTCGGAACTCTTCCATTCGCCCTGATGTAAGAAAAATCTTACAGGAGCTGCATGAGAAGGGTTTCCGCTATTATGACCATTTCTTTTACACGACAGACGGCGCGACGCCGAATTTCTATAAAGGCGGCATGACAAACGAGCTGATCCGCATCGCGTTAGAAGAAGGAGTTCCGGCAATCGATGCCTACAATATGGCATCATTTAATATTGCGAAGTATTACCAAATGGATGATTATTTAGGAGTTGTCGGACCGGGAAGAATGGCATCGCTAAATATACTTGAAGATCCGTTAAATCCGGATCCCGTTACCGTTCTGTCAAAAGGGATCATCCTTCGTGAGGACGGCTGTGATTTGAAGGCGTTTACAAAGACGGGCTGGAGCAAAGGCGGTCTTGTCCCGCTTGAGCTTTCATATGATATGACGATGGATGATTTGCAGTTTTCCATGCCGATGGGCGTGAAAATGCGGAATGCGGTCATTATGGAGCCATATATGATTGAGATCGACAATTCGATGGAACAGCTCTCATTTGACCATGATGAAAGTTATTTGACGATGCTTGACAGACATGGGAAATGGCGCGTCAATACGATAATAAAAGGTTTTGCCTCAAGCGTGCAGGGATTTGTGAGCTCCTTTACAACGACAGGCGATATTGTCGCGATCGGAAAAAATAAAGCGGATATGCTGCTCGCTTTCGCCCGCATGAAAGAGATCGGGGGAGGAATCGTCCTTGCGGAAAACGGGAACATTCTGCATGAAATTCCGCTTGCGCTGTGCGGCTGCGCCTCTTCGGAAGCATATGAAGAAGTGCTGGAGAAGGAACAAAAACTGAGAGATCTTTTGACTGAAAGAGGCTACGAGTTTTGTGATCCCGTCTATACGCTGCTCTTTTTGCAAAGTACGCACCTTCCGTATATACGCATTACGCCGAGAGGAATCTTCGACGTCATGAAAAAAACTGTACTCTTTCCATCGATAATGCGTTAAAATATAAAAGAGCGGGGAGCCGACATATGAAAAAATGGATGACAGGTTGCGTGCTGTTTTTCGTGTTTTTTCTGCTGGTATCCTGCCAGCAGAAGGATGCTGTCCCGAATGTTGAAAAGAAGCTGAAAGCTCCTTTGACGGGACTGGAGACTGAACAGAAGGTGACTGAACGCCGGCCTGTTGCTGTTGTGGTGAACAATCACCCGAAGGCGAGGCCACAATCAGGACTGTCTAAAGCCGACATTGTCATAGAAGCGCTGGCCGAAGGGCAAATTACAAGATTTCTGGCCATTTTCCAAAGCCAGATGCCTGAAATTGTCGGACCTGTGCGAAGCGCGCGGGAATATTTCGTCACTCTCAGCGATGGCTTTGACAGCATATTTGTCCATCACGGCTGGAGTCCTGGCGCCAAAGAGCAGCTGGAATCCGGAGCTGCCGATTATATGAACGGATTGGATTTTGACGGAAGCTTATTTTGGAGAGCTGATTTCAGCAAACCGCCCCACAATTCCTACACGTCTTATGATTACATAAAAAAGGCGGCGGAACAAAAGGGATATGAGCTGAAGCGGGAAACAGATCCGCTGCTGTTTCAAACATCAGAAGCAAAACCTGCAAATGAATCTTACAATGTTCGGGTAGATTATGGAACAAAGAACGTTACAAATCTTGTCGAATACAAATATGATAAAAAAGCTGAAGCTTATACAAGAAGCTCTGATGGTGTCATAACGACAGACCGGGAAACCGGAAAGCCGGTTGCAATGCAAAATATTTTCATTGTTGAAGCCAGCCATCATACTATTGATCAAGATGGAAGGCGGGACATCGACCTGGAATCAGGGGGGAGAGGTCTGTTGTTTCAGCACGGAAACGTTATTGAAACAGACTGGAAACAAGTAAACGGTAGAATTGTGCCGTTAAAAGACGGCAAATGGCTCCCGTTTGTGCCAGGAAAGACTTGGATTAATATCGTGCCTGATCTCGATGCGGCTTCCATTAGTAAAGGAGAAGGTGTGTAACGATGCAAATCGATAAATTACGCGGCAAAGAGCTGGACCAGTTATTCAACTCGATCTTATCGCTGAAAGACCTGGAGGAATGTTACCGGTTCTTCGATGATCTTTGCACAATTAACGAAATTCAATCGCTGGCTCAGCGTCTTGAAGTGGCGCGCATGCTTCGCGAAGGAAACACGTATCATAAGATTGAAACAGAAACAGGTGCTTCCACGGCTACGATTTCCCGTGTGAAACGCTGCTTAAATTACGGAAATGACGCTTATGAAATGGCGCTCGACCGTGTGAAGGAGACCGAAACTGAGTCTTCTTCAAAATAACAAAGAACCGCCCTGCCGTTCGGCATGGGCGGTTTCTTTATGAAACAAATTGGTGGATCAGTTTGTCGATGTCGACGATGCTGCCATCCTCTTTTCGATAGACAACATGCTCCTTGGAAAAGCGGACCGGCGAATTGATGCCCGCTGCGGCTGCGAGGTTAAACAGCCCCTCGCGCAGCGAAATGACGTAATTGCAGACACGATGCTGTTTTTCCTCAACGCTTAGTGCTTTTTGCAGTTTTGGATCTGTTGTCGCCACACCTGCCGGACATGTGTTGGTGTGGCAGACGAGAGCGCGGATGCAGCCGACCGAAAACATCATGCCGCGGGCAATGTTGACAAAATCAGCGCCGAGGGCTAAAGCGACCGCGATTTTGTCAGGAGTCAGGAGTTTCCCGGAAGCAAAGATTTTCAGCTGGCCGCGCAAGCCATATTGTCTAAGGAGTGTATCAACAATAGGCAGCGCTGTCATAATCGGTAGGCCTACTGTATCTGCGAGCTCATAAAAGGAAGCTCCGGTACCGCCTTCACTTCCGTCGATCGTGATAAAATCCGGATGCTTTCCGCTTTTCTGCATGTAAGAGAAAAGCTCATGCAATTCTTCAGGGTGCCCTGCGACGAGTTTGATGCCGACTGGCTTTTGCCCAACATCTCTAAGTTTTTCAATAAAGTCGAGCATTTCGGGAGCGCTTGAAAATTCATAAAAGCGGTTCGGGCTGTCAATCGATTTCCCCGGTTCGACATTCCGGATGTCTGCCACTTCTTCTGATACCTTGGCGCCATCCACATGGCCGCCGCGGGTTTTCGCTCCTTGCGCCAGTTTCAGTTCAAAGGCTTTAATTTGGTCAAGCCTGCTTTTTCTTTTAAACTCCTCCCATGAAAATTCTCCGTTTCTTTTGCGTACGCCAAAAAGACCCGGTCCGATTTGGCAAATGATATCGGCGCCGCCCTTTAAGTGATACTCAGACAATCCTCCCTCACCGGTATTCATCCATGTGCCTCCTGCCTGATGAAGCCCTTTTGAGAGCGCCGTAATCGCCCGTTCTCCAAGGGAACCGTAGCTCATGGCAGACTGGCCGACTAATCCCTTCACATAAAAAGGCTTCTCGCATGTATGCTCGCCGATCACCTGCACATCATCAGGATGGAGAAAATACGGATCAGCCTTGATATGTTCGGCGTGTTCCTTGCGTTTGAACAGATTGTCAGCATCGAGTTTATAGATTCGGGTTTCAATTTTAGGCGTTTGGTTTACGTGCATTTCTTCTCGTAGTTTAGGAAACATAGCGTTACGAATATAATAGCCGGGTTTATCAAAATCTCTTACAGATCCAAAGCCCATCATTCTGCTTTTGTATTTGCTTGAGATGACGGTTTGTTCATATTCCTTTCGGGAAAAGGGCTGCTCCTCATTGTCATTGCTGTATAAATACTGCCTGAGCTCCGGCTCGATTTTTTCAAGGATGTATCGAAACCTTCCAATGACGGGATAGTTGCGGAGAATCGAATGCTCCTCCTGTTTTTCATCCCTTATGTAGATCCATACAAACAAAACGATGGGGATGGCAATAATCCCGATAATAAATGCGATGAGTGCAACAATGATGGATTCCATCTGTCAGCCTCCCTTTTTATGTATCCATTTCCACAGTTGAACACTTTCCAAACAATAACAGACGGGAATCTTTTGCCTAGATCTTGAAGCTATTGAAGGCTTTTTGGAGCTCCCTTTTTTATGAAAAAAGAATCAAAACACCTTTTTCAGTGAATAACGAGATTAACGGCTTTTTCCGTTTTTCCGCGCTATGTGAATTTGTTATAATGTTTAAATGGTAACAAACGAATGGAGGAACGTATGACGTGTACGATGTAACGGAGTGGAAGCATGTCTTTAAACTCGATCCAAATAAAGATTTGCCTGATGAACAGCTGGAGATTCTTTGTGAATCAGGAACGGATGCGGTCATTATCGGAGGAAGCGATGGTGTGACAGAGGACAATGTCCTGCGGATGATGTCTAAGGTGAGACGGTTTTTGGTGCCGTGTGTCCTTGAGGTATCAGCAATTGAAGCAATCGTTCCCGGCTTTGACTTATATTTTATTCCGAGTGTATTAAACAGCAAAAACGCGGACTGGATTGTCGGAATGCACCAGAAAGCCATGAAGGAATACGGAGAACTGATGTCTATGGAAGAAATCGTGGCGGAAGGCTACTGCATCGCTAATCCTGATTGCAAAGCGGCGGCATTGACTGAAGCGGATGCCGATCTGAGTATTGACGATATTGTCGCCTATGCGCGTGTGTCTGAGCTGCTGCATCTTCCGATTTTTTACTTGGAATACAGCGGCGTACTTGGAGACATAGAAGCCGTGAAGAAAACGAAGGCTGTATTGGAAACGTCCACCTTGTTTTATGGCGGCGGCATCAAAGATGCGGAAACGGCAAAGCAGTATGCTGAGCATGCTGACGTGATTGTTGTTGGCAATGCGGTATATGAAGATTTTGACCGGGCTTTGAAAACAGTAGCGGCTGTGAAAGGCGAGTAGTAAATTGTACGGATTTGGTTTATGATAGAACATATGTTTTGTATAGGCGGGTGAACAAATTTTGAATTATATTAGCAATCAATTATTAAGCGGATTAAACCCCGTTCAGCAGGAAGCTGTCAAAACAACGGACGGGCCTCTCTTGCTGATGGCGGGAGCGGGAAGCGGAAAGACGCGTGTCCTGACACACAGAATCGCTTACTTAATGGCGGAAAAGCATGTGGCGCCGTGGAACATTCTGGCGATCACATTTACAAATAAAGCAGCACGTGAAATGAAAGAACGTGTGGAAAGCATTCTCGGACCGGGCGCGGACGATATCTGGATTTCCACATTCCACAGCATGTGCGTGCGGATCTTGCGCAGAGATATCGACCGGATCGGGATCAACCGCAATTTCTCCATCCTTGATACGGCAGACCAGCTTTCAGTCATCAAGGGGATTTTGAAGGAGCGCAATCTTGATCCGAAGAAGTTTGACCCAAGAAGCATTCTCGGCACGATCAGCAGTGCGAAAAACGAACTGACCGAACCGGAAGAATTCTCTAAAGTTGCCGGCGGCTACTATGATCAGGTCGTCAGCGATGTATACACTGATTATCAGAAAAAACTGCTGAAAAACCAATCGCTTGATTTCGACGACTTGATTATGACGACCATTAAATTGTTTGACCGTGTACCGGAAGTGCTTGAATTTTATCAGCGCAAATTCCAATACATCCACGTCGATGAGTATCAAGATACGAACAGAGCCCAATACATGCTTGTTAAGCAGCTTGCAGAGCGTTTCCAGAACCTTTGCGTTGTCGGTGACTCTGATCAGTCGATCTACAGATGGCGCGGCGCGGATATCACCAACATCCTTTCTTTTGAAAAAGATTATCCGAACGCCAGCGTGATTTTGCTTGAACAAAATTACCGTTCAACGAAACGGATTTTGCGCGCGGCTAACGAGGTCATCAAAAACAACTCAAACCGCAAACCGAAAAATTTGTGGACGGAAAACGATGAAGGCATCAAAATTTCCTATTACCGCGGAGATAATGAGTTCGGCGAAGGACAGTTTGTGGCCGGCAAGATTCATCAGCTTCACAGCTCAGGCACGCGGAAGCTCTCGGATATCGCCATTTTGTACCGGACAAATGCGCAGTCCCGTGTGATTGAGGAAACGCTTCTCAAAGCAGGCTTGAACTATAACATTGTCGGCGGCACAAAGTTCTATGACAGAAAAGAAATTAAAGACATTCTCGCGTACTTGCGCCTCGTATCCAATCCGGATGACGATATCAGTTTCACGCGCATTGTCAATGTGCCGAAACGCGGAGTCGGTGCGACATCACTTGAAAAAATCGCTTCGTATGCGGCGATGAACGGCTTATCATTCTTCCAAGCCATTCAGCAGGTTGATTTTATCGGCGTCAGCGCCAAGGCAGCCAACGCGCTTGACAGCTTCAGGCAGATGATTGAGAACCTAACCAATATGCAGGATTACTTATCTATTACAGAGCTGACAGAAGAAATTCTTGATAAGACGGAATACAGAGAAATGCTGAAGGCTGAGAAATCAATCGAAGCCCAAAGCCGTTTAGAAAACATCGACGAGTTCCTGTCTGTCACGAAAAACTTTGAACAGAAAAGTGAAGACAAGACACTTGTAGCATTTCTGACAGACTTGGCGCTGATTGCAGATATTGATCAGCTCGACCAGCAAGAGGAAGAGTCAGGCGGCAAGGATGCAATCACCCTTATGACACTGCACGCCGCAAAAGGGCTGGAGTTTCCGGTTGTTTTCTTGATGGGGCTTGAAGAAGGCGTCTTCCCGCATAGCCGTTCATTAATGGAGGAAGCGGAAATGGAAGAAGAACGCCGCCTTGCTTACGTTGGGATTACAAGGGCGGAGCAAGAGCTTTATCTGACCAACGCCAAAATGCGCACTTTGTTTGGGCGAACAAATATGAACCCGGAATCTCGCTTTATTGCTGAAATACCGGATGATTTATTGGAAAACCTAAATGAGAAAAAAGAAACGAGAGCGCCGTCTGCAAGAAAAATGCAGCCGAGACGCGGCCCTGTTTCACGTCCGGTATCCTACGCCAGCAAAACAGGCGGCGACACCTTAAACTGGGCAGTCGGAGATAAGGCGGGCCATAAAAAATGGGGAACAGGAACTGTCGTCAGTGTAAAAGGCGAAGGAGAAGGGACGGAGCTCGATATTGCGTTCCCGAGCCCAGTCGGCGTGAAACGCCTGTTAGCAGCATTTGCTCCTATTGAAAAGCAGTAATTGAAGAGGAAAGGAAGAAGCAGATGGACAAAGAAACAGCGAAGCAGCGGGCAGACGAACTGCGCCGCACCATCAACAAGTATAGCTATGAATATTACACCTTAGATGAACCGAGCGTCCCTGATGCCGAATACGACAGATTGATGCAGGAGCTGATAGCGATCGAGGAGGAGCATCCAGACCTCAGAACGCCGGACTCTCCTACGCAGCGTGTCGGCGGAGCCGTGCTTGAAGCGTTTCAGAAAGTCACTCACGGCACGCCAATGCTCAGTTTGGGCAACGCCTTTAATGACGATGATCTTCGTGATTTCGACCGCCGGGTGCGCCAGGCCGTCGGCGACGATGTGGCGTATAATGTGGAGCTGAAAATAGACGGTCTTGCTGTTTCTCTCCGTTATGAAGACGGCTATTTTGTCAGAGGAGCCACAAGAGGTGACGGAACGACGGGAGAGGATATTACGGAGAACCTGAAGACGATCCGCAATATTCCGCTCAAAATGAAACGTGATCTGTCGATCGAAGTGCGCGGCGAGGCGTATATGCCGAAGCGTTCGTTTGAAACGCTCAATGAGGAACGGATCAAAAACGAAGAAGAACCGTTTGCCAATCCGCGAAATGCCGCCGCGGGATCACTCAGACAGCTCGATCCGAAAATTGCAGCGAAACGAAACCTCGATATCTTCGTCTACAGTATAGCGGAGCTTGATGAGATGGGTGTGGAGACGCAAAGCCAAGGGCTTGATTTTCTCGACGAAATCGGATTTAAAACGAACCAGGAACGAAAAAAATGCGGCAGCATAGAAGAAGTTATTGCACTGATCGATGAGTTTCAGGCTAAACGCGCTGACCTCCCGTATGAAATTGACGGCATCGTGATTAAAGTTGATTCCCTTGATCAGCAGGAGGAGCTCGGTTTTACGGCGAAAAGCCCACGCTGGGCCATCGCGTATAAATTTCCTGCTGAAGAGGTCGTGACAAAACTTCTCGACATCGAATTAAATGTCGGCAGAACGGGTGTGATTACGCCGACCGCCATTCTTGAGCCGGTAAAAGTTGCCGGCACAACGGTCTCAAGAGCATCCCTTCATAACGAAGATTTAATTAAAGAGAAGGATATTCGGATATTAGATAAGGTTGTCGTCAAAAAAGCGGGCGATATCATTCCGGAAGTCGTGAACGTCCTCGTTGAACAGCGCACAGGAGAAGAAAAGGAATTCAGCATGCCGACGGAATGCCCTGAATGCGGGAGTGAACTCGTCCGCATCGAAGGAGAAGTGGCGCTTCGCTGCATTAATCCTGAATGCCCGGCGCAAATCCGGGAAGGACTGATCCATTTCGTTTCCCGCAATGCCATGAACATTGACGGGCTTGGCGAACGAGTGATCACACAGCTGTTTGAGGAGAACCTTGTCCGCAATGTGGCGGATTTGTATAAGCTGACGAAGGAACAGGTTATCCAGCTCGAACGCATGGGCGAAAAATCTACTGAAAATCTGATCAGCTCCATTCAAAAGTCCAAAGAAAATTCGTTAGAGCGCTTGCTATTTGGACTCGGCATCCGCTTTATCGGTTCAAAGGCTGCAAAGACGCTTGCCATGCATTTTGAAAGCTTGGAGAACCTGAAAAAAGCTTCAAAAGAGGAGCTTCTCGCGATCGATGAAATCGGTGAAAAAATGGCTGATGCGGTCATCACTTATTTTCATAAAGAAGAAATGCTTGATCTCTTGAATGAACTTCAGGAGCTGGGCGTAAACACACACTACAAAGGCCCGAAAAAAGTAAAAGCAGAGGAAAGCGATTCTTACTTTGCCGGTAAAACAATTGTTCTGACAGGAAAGCTGGAAGAACTGTCAAGAAACGATGCCAAAGCGCAAATCGAAGCGCTAGGCGGCAAGCTGACTGGAAGCGTCAGCAAAAACACAGACTTGGTCATCGCCGGAGAAGCGGCGGGAAGCAAGCTGACAAAAGCACAAGAGCTGAACATTGAAGTATGGAATGAAGAACAGTTAATGGGAGAGCTAAAGAAATAAGAGGAGTGTTTTCTATTGAAAAAGACGTTGGCAATGGCGGCAACGGCGGCAGTGTTAATGCTGTCTGCCTGCTCGTCAGGTTTTGGGGGGGATAAGGAGGAAGAGATTACGCAAAAGACGGCGAAATCGTCAGAAAAAGCGATTGTCCCGAAATATAATATCTCTGACTCCTATTACAAAATGGTGCTGCCGTTTAAGGCAGGAAAAGCGCGCGGCTTAACAACGGAACAGCTGAATACAAGGCTGGACATTGATGAATTTGAAACAGGGCTGATGCGTCTTGCCCAAGATTCTTTCTCGACTGACGATTATCTGTTCCAGGAAGGGCAATATTTAGATGAAGATACAGTATTAAGCTGGCTGGCACGGAAAAAAACCGGCTCTGATCTAAAAAAAGCCCAAAAAGAAGATAAAAACTTCAAAAATGAAGGCTTGAACCCAGCACTTCCGAGTTCCGGTTCAACAGAAGAAAAGAACGAAAACAGCCCGGTTTATTTAGCGTCCATGCTGGAGCACGATTATTTAGTCAGAAAAGACAAGAATTCCATCCAGCTTGGCGGCGTGATGATCGGATTGGCATTAAACTCCGTGTATTACTATCGTGAAAAAACAGGCGACCCTCAAAAAGAAGTGGAGATTAAGGACAGCACGCTTCGCGAGCAGGGAGAAAAAATCGCACAAGAGGTCATTAACCGCCTCCGAAAAAAAGATAACCTGAAGAATGTGCCGATCACAGTCGCGCTCTACAAGCAGGCTTCAAAAACATCGATTGTGCCGGGGAACTTCATCGCCAAAACAGAAGTCAAAGCAGGCTCCACAGATATCTCAAATTGGGATGACATAAATGAAAAATATGTATTTTATCCGGCGGATACAACGACAGCAGAAAAATACCCGGATGATACCGAGGTCTTTAAGCGGTTCAAAAACTCAATTGAACAATATTTCCCGAACTACACAGGCGTTGTCGGTACAGCGTTATATGAAAATAATGAAATGACGAAAATGAAGATTGACATTCCAATGCAATTCTACGGTAAAAGTGAAGTCGTCGCGTTTACTCAGTTCTTAACGGGTGAAGTGATGGACTACTACTCCAAGGGCTCAGTTGATGTCGAAGTCAATATCACATCCTCAGACGGACAGGAAGCGGTCATTATCCGCAATGCCGGAGATAAAGAGCCGACTGTTCACATTTATGACTAATAAACAAAGCAGAACCCTTGTGCCAATATGGCACAAGGGTTTTTTTATGTTACAATTAACAGGAATAGGAAAAAGATGTATTTTTGCTTCTGCCGAGACACAAATCAGGGGGAGGTATGTTGATGCTGGAACTCGTGTGAAAACAATCAATATCAAATCAATAGCAAAGAAAGGGAGTTAGACGTGCATAAAGAAATCAAAAACATATTTCATGAAGATCAGGTTTTGGCAGAGGCTGCGATGAAATACGGTTTCTCAAACAGCCAGGTGCGTTTTCTGGCTGATGCGGAAAACTATGTATATGAATGTATAAAAGACAATCAATCTTATATTTTAAAGATCACCCATACAATTCGGAGATCTTCTGATTATATTATGGGAGAAATGGAATGGCTCCGTCACCTTACGGAAGGCGGGCTATCAGTTGCCATACCGCTGCCGTCGCTGGGCGGAAAAGACGTTGAAGAAGTGCCGGATGGAAACGGCGGTTCATTTTTACTGAGAGTGTATGAGAAAGCGCCGGGGCAAAAAGTGGAAGAATCGGACTGGAATGAAACGCTATTTTATGAGCTTGGCAGATACACAGGCGAGATGCACAGCCTGACAAAAAGCTATCAACTGAGCAACCCTGCTTTTAAAAGACAGGAATGGGATGAAGAGGAGCAATTAAAGCTGAGAAAGTATGTGCCCGAAGATCAGACAAAGGTGTTTCAGCAAGCCGATTCTCTGATGAATGAACTGCGGCGGCTGCCAAAAAGCCGGGACAGCTACGGTTTGGTGCATGCGGATCTGCATCATGGCAATTTTCATTGGGATCATGGCAAAATCACAGCATTTGATTTTGATGATATCGGCTATAATTGGTTCATTAACGATATCAGCATTCTTCTCTACAATGTGCTGTGGTACCCGGTTGTGCCATATGAAGATAAAGCTGCGTTTACAGAAGAATTTATGACGCATTTCATGAAAGGGTACTGGGAGAAAAATGAACTTGATCCTGCATGGCTGAAAAGGATACCTGATTTCCTCCGCCTCCGCCATATGCTGATTTACGGACTGCTTCATCAGATGTTTGACCTTAACGCAATAGGAGAAGAGGAAAAAGAAATGCTCGCCGGCTTCAGAACAGATATAGAGAATGGCACACCGATCACAGCATTTGATTTTTCAGGACTGATGTAGATAGAAAAAGCCAATGGGGTTCTGTCCCATTGGCTTTTATAATGTATCGCACTTTACGCCGACTACGCCTTCAATGTCTTTAATGTCATAGTAGACATCGGTCGTGTACCTGTTTTTATGGACGCGGACCTTCACTTCCATGATTGGAAATTCCTTTTCGCCCAGGTCGTCGATCCGGACGGAGTGTGTTTTGATATCTCTTCTTTTCATTTCTTTTAAAATCTCTGTCATTTTGTCTTTATCAGAAAGCGACATTCTGATGCGGATGTCTTTTTCCTGAAGGCGGTCTGGACCGATTTTTCTGACCGCCCATGGGAGAAATTCCACGCTGATCAGGATGAACAGAAGACTGGCAAACGCTTCTTTATAAAATCCGGCCCCCGTTGCCAACCCAAGCCCTGCTGCCCCCCAGATCATAGCTGATGTCGTCAGGCCGGAAATGACATCGTTGCTTTTCCGCAAGATGACACCGGCTCCGATAAACCCGACGCCGGAGATAATTTGGGCCGGCAGACGCAGCGGATCCATCATGATGCGGTAGTATTTAGGGAAATGATATGCCGCATTAATACTGACGATCGTCAGCATGCATGAGCTGACGGCGATAACGATACAGGTTTTTAATCCGAGCGGCTTATTTTTTAATTCGCGCTCAAGCCCGATGACCATGCCAATCAAAGTGGCAATGCCCAGTTTTAATAATATATCAGGATCAATATACCAGCTCAACAGCAACTTCCCCCTTCTCTAAGGTGTTTTTAAATAAATATGATTTTCTCACAGTATTTATAGCAAAACAAGAGCACAAAAGCCACCAAGCGGTGCTTGATGGCTTATTGCTTACTTCTTGCGTTTTAACAGCTTTTCCATGACACCGAATAAACGGTAAGAGGCTTTTGCAGGACGTTTTGTGATCAAGCTTCCGATAATACCTGCAATCATACTTAGGAAAAATCCTGGAATCATTTCATAAATGCCTGTAGAGTCAGCTAAACCAGTTGTAATCCAAATTAATACTGTCGCAGCTCCCACAACCATGGCTGAAAGGGCGCCCCATTCAGTCATTCGTTTCCAATACAGGCTCAGTAGAATGGCAGGACCAAAAGCAGAACCGAATCCGGCCCACGCATAACCAACCAAATCAAGAATCGTGCTGCTTGGATTCAAGGACATCAGAATTGCAATGACCGCGATAATCAATACTGACAGCCGGCCGGCCATGACCAATTCTTTATCTGATGCTTCACGTCTGAAAAATGTCCGATATAAATCTTCTGTCATTGCGCTCGCTGTTACCAGAAGCTGAGAAGAGATCGAACTCATAATGGCTGCTAAAATAGCAGACAGCAAAAATCCTGTAATTAATGGATGGAACAATATTTTAGAAAAAATAATGAAAATCGTTTCAGGATCACTTACAGCAACTCCGAATTTATGTGCGTAAGCCACACCGACTAAACCCGTTACGGTTGAACCAAGAATAGAGATAATCATCCAGCTCATACCGATTCTGCGCGCTGGTTTTAAATCCTTGATATGCTTAATCGCCATAAAACGGACGATGATATGAGGCTGGCCGTAGTAGCCTAAGCCCCAGGCCAAATAAGAAATAATGCTAATGACGCTCGCGCCTTTAAAAATATCCAATAGCTTTGGGTCTACAGCTGTAATCTCATGTAAAGCAGGAGAAACGCCGCCCAGCTGGGTAAAAGCAACGATCGGCACAAGCACTAGTGCTGCAAACATGATCGCACCCTGTACAAAGTCAGTCAGACTGACAGCAAGGAAGCCGCCAAACAGTGTATATAACACGACAACGCCTGCAGTCAGCAGGAGTCCAAGTGTATAATCGGCTCCAAAAGCAGATTCAAATAATCTTCCGCCTGATACCATACCTGAAGAAGTATACAGTGTGAAAAAGATCATAATGATTAAAGCTGATACAATTTTCAGCACTGACGAAGAATGCTGGAATCGTTTATCAAAGAAATCGGGAATCGTAATCGCATCATCCGCCGCTTCCGTATACGCTCTAAGACGGGGAGCCAAAAGAAGATAGTTCGAATACGCGCCGATTGTCAAACCGAGTGCAAGCCATAGCGTCGACAAGCCTGTCGCAAACATGGCCCCTGGAATTCCCATCAGCATCCATCCGCTCATATCCGCCGCTCCGGCAGACAAAGCTGTGACAAACGGTCCGAGACCTCTTCCTCCAAGCATGTAATCGTTGATATCAGTTGTTTTCTTAAACGAGTACCAGCCGATTAACAGCATGGCAGTAAAATAAATTCCTAACGATATAATAATTTCAATACTCACATTTTACCCTCTCTTCAATTCTAATAATGTTGCATCACCTCTCAAATTGATGGTGCCAGTTAAGCTGCCTGGCGCAAGTGCAAACCCTAAAATCATTCATTTGCAGGTGCACTTGTTAACCTAACCTAACAAAGTATTCCCGGCCATTCAAGCGATGAAACCTAGATCACCAGCGGAAAATACTGTTGCAAACCTAGAAGGGAATAAAGAATAAAACGCTTTCAAAAAATAATAAAAGTAAAAATATTCAGAAAAATATTTCGTTTCTCCTTTGCCTCTTTTTAGTATAAAATATATAGGGTATTGTCTCGAAAACACAGGCCTATCCCAAGGCGTTTTGTTGCTTTAGAGGGCTTGTTTTTGATATGATCAGTATTATATGACTTAACGGAGAAATATGTGGAGGTGGATCATATGTCACGAATTTCAATAGAAGAAGTAAAGCACGTTGCGCACCTTGCAAGACTTGCGATTACTGAAGAAGAAGCAAAAATGTTCACTGAACAGCTTGACAGCATCATTTCATTTGCCGAGGAGCTTAATGAGGTCAACACAGATAATGTGGAGCCTACAACTCACGTGCTGAAAATGAAAAATGTCATGAGAGAAGATGAAGCGGGTAAAGGTCTTCCGGTTGAGGACGTTATGAAAAATGCGCCTGACCATAAAGACGGCTATATTCGTGTGCCATCAATTTTGGACTAAAGGAGGGACACAAGAATGTCATTATTTGATCATAAAATCACAGAATTAAAACAGCTCATACATAAAAAAGAGATTAAGATTTCTGATCTGGTTGATGAATCTTATAAACGCATCCAAGCGGTTGATGATAAGGTACAAGCCTTTTTGGCATTAGATGAAGAAAGAGCGCGCGCGTACGCGAAGGAGCTTGATGAGGCGGTTGATGGCCGTTCTGAGCACGGTCTTCTTTTTGGTATGCCAATCGGCGTAAAAGATAATATCGTAACAAAAGGGCTGCGCACAACTTGCTCCAGCAAAATTCTCGAAAACTTCGATCCGATCTACGATGCTACTGTTGTTCAGCGCCTTCAAGACGCTGAAGCGGTCACAATCGGGAAGTTAAACATGGACGAATTCGCCATGGGATCATCTACCGAAAACTCAGCTTACAAGCTGACGAAAAACCCTTGGAACTTAGGTACAGTTCCCGGCGGTTCAAGCGGCGGTTCAGCGGCTGCGGTTGCTGCGGGAGAAGTTCCGTTTTCTCTTGGATCTGACACAGGCGGTTCCATCCGTCAGCCAGCATCTTTCTGCGGCGTTGTCGGATTAAAGCCTACATACGGACGTGTATCCCGTTACGGGCTCGTCGCATTTGCGTCTTCATTAGACCAAATCGGGCCGATTACTCGTACGGTTGAGGACAACGCATTCTTGCTTCAAGCGATTTCCGGCGTAGACAAAATGGACTCCACGAGCGCAAATGTGGACGTGCCTGATTTTCTTTCTTCATTAACTGGCGACATCAAAGGAATGAAAATCGCGGTTCCGAAAGAATACCTTGGTGAAGGTGTCGGCAAAGAAGCGAGAGAATCTGTACTTGCCGCGCTGAAAGTTCTTGAAGGCCTCGGCGCTACATGGGAAGAAGTATCTCTTCCGCACAGCAAATACGCGCTTGCGACATATTACCTGCTGTCATCTTCTGAAGCGTCAGCCAACCTTGCACGCTTTGACGGCATCCGCTACGGCTACCGTACAGACAACGCGGACAACCTGATCGACCTTTACAAGCAAACGCGCGCTGAAGGTTTCGGAAATGAAGTGAAACGCCGCATCATGCTCGGAACGTTCGCTTTAAGCTCAGGCTACTACGATGCGTACTACAAAAAAGCGCAAAAAGTGCGTACTTTGATTAAGAAAGACTTCGAAGACGTATTTGAGAAATATGATGTTATTGTTGGACCGACTACACCGACACCTGCATTTAAAATCGGTGAAAACACGAAAGATCCGCTCACAATGTATGCAAACGATATCTTAACGATTCCGGTCAACCTTGCCGGCGTACCAGGAATCAGCGTGCCATGCGGATTAGCAGACGGACTTCCACTCGGCCTGCAAATCATCGGAAAACACTTTGATGAAAGCACTGTATACCGTGTTGCTCATGCATTTGAACAAGCGACAGACCATCATAAAGCAAAACCTGAACTGTAAGGGGTGAAAAAAATTGAACTTTGAAACGGTAATCGGACTTGAAGTCCACGTCGAATTAAAAACAAAATCAAAAATTTTCTCAAGCTCCCCAACGCCATTCGGCGCGGAAGCGAATACGCAGACAAGCGTCATTGACCTCGGATACCCGGGCGTCCTGCCTGTTCTGAACAAAGAAGCAGTTGAATTTGCAATGAAAGCCGCTATGGCACTCAACTGTGAGATCGCAACGGATACGAAGTTTGACCGCAAAAACTATTTCTATCCGGACAACCCGAAGGCGTATCAGATTTCTCAATTTGATAAGCCAATCGGCGAAAACGGCTGGATCGAAATTGAAGTCGGCGGAAAAACAAAGCGCATCGGAATCACACGTCTTCACCTTGAAGAAGATGCCGGAAAACTGACGCATACAGGCGACGGCTATTCTCTTGTTGACTTCAACCGCCAAGGAACGCCGCTTGTTGAGATCGTATCAGAGCCGGATATCCGCACGCCGGAAGAAGCGTACGCGTATCTTGAAAAGCTAAAGTCCATCATCCAATATACAGGTGTTTCTGACTGTAAAATGGAAGAAGGCTCACTTCGCTGTGACGCCAATATCTCTCTTCGTCCGATCGGCCAAGAGGAATTCGGCACAAAAACAGAATTGAAAAACTTGAACTCCTTTGCGTTTGTTCAAAAAGGCCTTGAGCACGAAGAAAAACGCCAGGAACAGGTTCTTCTCTCCGGCGGCGTCATCCAGCAGGAAACACGCCGTTACGACGAAGCAACGAAGAAAACCATTCTCATGCGTGTCAAAGAGGGATCTGACGACTACCGTTACTTCCCAGAGCCAGACCTTGTCGAGCTCTACATTGATGACGAATGGAAGGAACGCGTAAAAGCAAGCATTCCTGAGCTTCCGGATGAGCGCCGCAAGCGTTATATCGAAGAACTTGGATTGCCTGCATATGACGCGATGGTTCTGACGCTGACAAAAGAAATGGCTGATTTCTTCGAAGAAACCGTTCAAAAAGGCGCTGAAGCCAAACAAGCGTCCAACTGGCTGATGGGTGAAGTGTCAGCTTATCTGAATGCTGAGCAAAAAGAGCTTGCTGACGTTGCGCTGACACCTGAAGGCCTTGCCGGCATGATCAAATTGATTGAAAAAGGAACCATTTCTTCTAAGATCGCGAAGAAAGTGTTTAAGGAATTGATTGAAAAAGGCGGCGACGCTGAGAAGATTGTCAAAGAGAAAGGCCTTGTTCAGATTTCTGATGAAGGTGTGCTTCTGAAACTTGTCACAGAGGCGCTTGACAACAATCCTCAATCAATCGAAGACTTTAAAAACGGGAAAGACCGTGCGATCGGCTTCCTTGTCGGACAGATTATGAAAGCGTCCAAAGGACAAGCCAACCCGCCGATGGTTAACAAAATCCTGCTTGAAGAAATTAAAAAACGCTAAAAAAAGCAGCCCGCAGGGGCTGCTTTTTTTATGGTCAAATCGAGATGAAGACAGAGATCAGAGTCCGAAGCTTTTCAACTTCTTTGTCGGTGGTTCCGGTTAAATTGGACAGCATGCCTTTAATAATCGGCTTGCGCGGTTTATCCTGAGACAGTTCTTCCTCAATAACTTCCAGTGACACAGTGATATCCTCGGGCAGTGTGTTTTCTTTTACTTTCTGAATGTCCTCAAGCAGCTGGTCTTTCCCTGCAGGCATCGGTCTGAAAATGTCTTTTGGCACAATTGGATTGAGGGTTGAACGGCTCAGTCCCTGTACGAGGTCATCCAGTCTCTCGATGATAAAGGCTGAGATTTCTTCTGCATCGATATTGAGCTCTCCGTTAAATACCATCACATTCATATAGGAATGCACAATGCCTCTTGCCATGATGGAGAGGTCCGCGACGTACCGCTCGATTTCTTCGCCATAAGATGTCAGCAAGGCGTTCCGGTACAGTTTATCCGTTTCCGCTGTTATGTTGTAAAAGTATTGCTTGATTTCTTGATTCTCCGGAATGATATTTTCGTTAAGCAAAAGAACGATAAAATCTTTATGATCGCGAAAATCTTCAAACTGAGCGCCAATTTGTTTTTTCAGCACTTCCTTAGGCGGTTTTCCGGCGAGATCCTCTTCTATATTTTTCATTTTTTTCATAGACATGCCAATGTAATATTCACAGGCAGATAACAGCAGCGCTTCTTTCGATTTAAAGTGCAAATAAAAAGCGCCTTTGGAGATGCCACATTCACTGGCGATTTCCTGGATCGTCGTAGCTGCGAATCCTTTTTTCGCAAATAAATGAATGCTGGTTTTTATGATTCTCTCTTTTTTTTCATTCATGACGTGCTTCCCCTTAATCCTTGAAAAATTTAGTAAAATTTTCTGGTATATGAGTTGACGTTGTTGCGTTGTAACGTTTAGTATTATATAGAATGACCAGTCAGTCAATAAAAAATGTAATGGAGGATATGATGAATCACGTTATTAATTTCGTTCTGAAAAACAAATTCGCCGTATGGCTGATGACGATTATTGTAACAGCAGCCGGATTGTATGCGGGTATGAATATGAAGCAAGAATCCATTCCTGACGTCAATATGCCTTACTTGACGATCAGCACGACATATCCGGGCGCGACGCCAAGCCAAGTGGCTGATGAGGTGACCAAACCGGTTGAACAAGCGGTGCAGAATTTGGACGGGGTCAGTGTTGTGACTTCGACCTCCTATGAAAATGCATCGTCGGTCATGATTGAATATGACTATGAGAAAGATATGGATAAAGCTAAAACAGAAGCAGCTGAGGCATTAGAAAACGTCAGCCTGCCTGATGATGCGAAGGATCCGGAGATTTCACGCTACAGCTTGAACTCCTTCCCGATTCTAACGCTTAGCGTGTCCAGTGATAAAGACAATCTGCAAGAGCTGACGAAAAAAGTGGAGGACAGCCTCGTTCCTAAGCTTGAAGGCATAGAAGGCGTTGCTTCCGTCCAAGTATCGGGCCAGCAGGTGGAAGAGGTTGAATTCTCTTTCAAAGAAGACAAACTGAAAGAATATGGCCTTGATGAAGATACAGTCAAACAAGTGATTCAAGGTTCAGATGTGACAACCCCGCTTGGATTGTACACATTCGGAAATAAAGAAAAATCTGTCGTTGTAAGCGGCGATATTGAAACAATCAAAGATTTGAAGAATATGAGAATCCCGACGGCATCTGCTTCAAGTGCAGGCAGCAGCGCAGCATCTCAAGCGGCGGCGCAGAGTGCACAAGCAGCTCAGAGCGCGCAAGCGGCAGCACAGGCGCAACAAAGTGCAAGCACAGACGTGCCGACGGTCAAGCTTTCTGACATTGCCACAATGAAAGATGTGAAAAAAGCTGAATCTGTTTCACGCACAAATGGCAAAGATAGTATCGGCATTAACATCGTCAAAGCAAACGATGCAAACACAGTAGAGGTTGCTGACGATGTCAAAGCTGAGCTGAAGAAGTTTAAAGAAGACCATAAAGGCTTCGACTACAGCGCAACACTCGATATGGCAGAGCCGATCACACAGTCAGTTGAAACGATGTTAAGCAAAGCCATTTTCGGCGCTATTTTTGCGATTGTGATTATTCTCTTATTCTTAAGAGATATCAAATCAACATTAATTTCGATTATTTCTATTCCATTATCATTGCTGATCGCACTTCTTGTGCTGCAGCAGCTTGATATCACACTGAATATCATGACGCTCGGTGCGATGACTGTGGCCATAGGACGTGTGGTCGATGACTCTATCGTTGTGATTGAGAACATTTACCGCCGCATGAGACTCAAAGATGAGCCGCTCCGCGGAAAAATCTTGGTTCGTGAAGCGACGAAGGAAATGTTTAAACCGATCATGTCATCGACGATCGTGACAATCGCGGTATTCCTGCCGCTCGCACTTGTAGGCGGACAAATCGGTGAATTGTTTATTCCATTTGCCTTAACGATCGTATTTGCGCTTGCCGCATCCCTGTTGATTTCGATCACGCTTGTGCCGATGCTCGCGCACAGCCTGTTCAAAAAATCATTAACGGGCGGGCAGGTCAAAGCGAAAGAACACAAACCTGGCAGACTTGCAAACATCTATAAAAATGTATTGAACTGGGCGCTGAGCCACAAATGGATCACGTCTATCATCGCTGTTCTGATGCTCCTTGGAAGCTTGTTCCTCGTGCCGTTAATCGGTGCCAGCTACCTGCCGTCTGAGGAAGAGAAAACGATGCAGCTCACATACAGCCCAGAACCGGGTGAAACGAAAAAAGAAGCCGAAGCTGAAGCCGAAAAAGCGGAAAAGATCCTGCTTGACCGCAAGCATGTCGATACGGTTCAGTATTCATTAGGCTCTGGCAGCCCGCTTGCGGGGGGAGATTCAAACGGTGCGTTATTCTATATCAAATATGAAAGCGACACGCCTGACTTTGATAAAGAAAAAGACAACGTGCTGAAGAAAATCCAAGATCAGTCAAACCGCGGAGAATGGAAGTCGCAGGACTTCAGCGCTTCTGGCAACAACAATGAATTAACATACTATGTGTATGGCGATTCAGAAAGCGACATTAAAGACACGGTCAAAGACATTGAAAAAGTCATGAAAGATGAAAAGGATCTGAAAAATGTAAGCTCAGGCCTTTCCAGCACATATGATGAGTACACATTTGTCGCTGACCAAGAAAAATTAAGCAAACTAGGTTTAACAGCGTCTCAAATTTCTCAGGCCTTAATGACACAAACATCACAAGAACCGCTCACAACCGTGAAAAAAGACGGCAAAGAGCTTGATGTGAACATTAAGACAGAAAAAGACGAGTATAAGAGTGTGAAAGATTTAGAGAATAAAAAGATCACTTCTGCCACTGGCCAGGAAGTCAAAATCGGCGATGTTGCAAAAGTGAAAGAAGGATCAACATCAGATACGGTGTCAAAACGTGACGGAAAAGTCTATGCAGATGTCACAGGTGAAGTGACAACAGACAACGTTACAGCTGTATCAGCTGATGTCCAGAAGAAAATTGATAAGCTTGACCTTCCTGATAACGTATCAATTGATACAGGCGGCGTATCAGCAGATATCGCTGATTCCTTCACGAAGCTCGGTTTAGCGATGCTGGCCGCAATAGCGATCGTTTATCTCGTGCTCGTGATTACATTCGGCGGAGCACTGGCGCCATTTGCGATTCTGTTCTCATTGCCGTTCACAGTCATCGGTGCCCTGGTCGGACTTTATGTATCAGGTGAAACGATCAGTCTGAACGCAATGATCGGTATGCTCATGCTGATCGGTATCGTTGTTACGAATGCGATTGTCTTAATTGACCGCGTGATTCATAAGGAAGCGGAAGGACTGTCTACAAGAGAAGCGCTCCTAGAAGCCGGCTCTACACGACTCCGTCCGATCCTGATGACAGCCATCGCGACAATCGGCGCCTTGATTCCGTTAGCACTCGGCTTCGAAGGCGGAAGCCAGGTCATTTCAAAAGGACTCGGCGTCACGGTTATCGGCGGTTTAATCAGTTCAACGCTCCTGACACTCTTGATCGTGCCAATCGTATACGAAGTATTGGCGAAGTTCCGCAAGAAAAAACCGGGAACGGAAGAAGAGTAAAAAAAACAAAAAGCCTCAGCTCTGCTGAGGCTTTTGTGCGTTTTCACCTGTAAGATTATGTACATTTTGTTGCGATTTTTTTAACTCATAGTATAATTAAAGGTTGTTAGTGTAAAAATGGATCGGATACTCTTAAGTAGGATGATGAGATAATGAAACGTGCACGCATAATATACAATCCGACTTCAGGACGGGAGATCTTTAAAAAGCATCTTGCCCAGGTCCTGCAAAAATTTGAACAAGCCGGCTATGAAACCTCCACCCATGCTACGACATGCGCAGGAGACGCAACGCACGCCGCCAAGGAAGCGGCATTGCGTGAGTTTGACTTAATCGTTGCGGCAGGCGGGGACGGAACGATCAACGAGGTCGTTAACGGGCTTGCGCCTTTAGACAACCGTCCGACTCTCGGTGTCATTCCAGTCGGCACAACGAACGACTTCGCCAGAGCGCTCAATATTCCACGCGAGGATATTTTAAAAGCGGCAGATACGGTCATTAACGGCGTTGCCCGCCCGATTGATATCGGACAGGTGAACGGCCAGTATTTTATCAATATCGCCGGCGGAGGCCGCCTGACGGAGCTGACGTACGACGTGCCAAGCAAACTTAAAACGATGCTCGGCCAGCTTGCTTATTATTTAAAGGGAATGGAAATGCTGCCCTCACTTCGTCCGACAGAAGTCGAGATTGAATATGACGGCAAGCTGTTTCAAGGTGAAATCATGCTGTTTTTGGTCACGCTGACAAATTCCGTCGGCGGGTTCGAAAAACTCGCGCCGGATTCCAGCCTGAATGACGGCATGTTTGATTTGATGATACTAAAGAAAGCAAACCTTGCTGAATTTATCAGGGTCGCCACGATGGCGCTCCGCGGCGAACACATCAACGACCAGCACATTATTTATACAAAAGCGAACCGCGTGAAAGTCAATGTATCAGAAAAGATGCAGCTGAACCTGGACGGCGAGTACGGCGGCATGCTGCCGGGCGAATTCGTGAATCTGTACCGACATATTCACGTCGTCATGCCGAAGGAGAAAGCGGAACAGCTGGATGACTAAAACTTGGCTTGAATAGGCCAAGTTTTTCTTTCGCTTAAAACAAGAGGTGAACATAGATGAAAATGAAACCCCCAGTAGAAAAAAACGAATACTACGACGTGACATTTGAGGATTTGACCCACGAAGGAGCGGGCGTCGCAAAGGTCCAAGGCTTCCCGATCTTCGTGCCGAACGCCCTTCCGGAAGAAAAAGCCCAAATCAAAGTCACCCGTGTCAAAAAAGGGTTCGCCTTTGGCCGCCTGATCGAGCTGAAGGAAGAAAGCCCGCACAGAACCGACGCTCCATGCCCGATTTACAAGCAATGCGGAGGCTGCCAGCTTCAGCACATGACCTACGAAGGCCAGCTCTTGTTTAAACAGAAACAAGTCAAAGACGTCTTAGAACGGATCGGCAAGCTGGATCTGTCAAACGTCACCGTGCACCCGACACTCGGCATGGAAGACCCTTGGAACTACAGAAACAAAGCACAGGTGCCGGTAGGAGAACGAGAAGGCGGACTCGTCGCCGGATTCTATCAGCAAAGAAGCCATGACATCATCGACATGAGCGCCTGCCTGATCCAGCAATCTAAAAACGACGAAGCTGTCCAAGCTGTCAAAGACATTTGCGCAAACTACGGTGTCAAAGCCTACAACGAAGAACGCCACAAAGGCTGGCTCCGCCACATCATGGTCAGATACGGCGTCGTTACGGGTGAAATGATGATCGTCTTCATCACAAAAACAAACGACTTCCCGCACAAAGCGAAGATCATTGAAGATATCACAGCGCAATTCCCGCATGTGAAATCAATCGTGCAAAACATCAACCCAAATAAAACAAACGTGATCTTCGGCAACGATACAAATGTCATCTGGGGCGAAGAATACATCTACGACCTCATCGGAGACGTCAAATTCGCCATCTCCGCCAGATCGTTCTATCAGGTCAATCCGGAGCAAACCAAAGTGCTCTACGACAAAGCGCTTGAGTACGCGGAGCTGAAAGGAGAAGAAACCGTCATCGACGCTTACTGCGGCATCGGAACGATTTCTCTCTTCCTGGCAAAGCAGGCGAAAAAGGTGTACGGCGTTGAAATTGTGCCGGAAGCGATTGAAGATGCGAAGCGAAACGCAGAATTAAACGGTATCACAAACGCAGAGTTCGCGGTCGGGGAAGCGGAAACCGTGATTCCAAAATGGTATGAAGAAGGCATCACAGCAGATACGCTAGTCGTCGACCCGCCAAGAAAAGGCTGCGACGAAACCCTCCTGAGGACGATTGTGGAGATGAAACCGAAGCGGGTGGTGTATGTGTCCTGTAATCCTGGCACGCTTGCGAGAGACCTGCGGGTGCTTGAGGATGGCGGGTATACGACGCTCGAAGTGCAGCCTGTGGATATGTTTCCGCATACGAATCATGTGGAGTGTGTGGCTGTACTAAAATTAATTAAATAAGAAGCAGATGGGGTCGAGAATCGATAAAAAATTCTCGGACTTCATCTGCTTTTATTTCAATTGTCTCAAGAAAGCGGGAAGTATTTCTTGAGTTAATTCTTGAAAGTCCATAAAAGCATCTAACTGTTGTTTAATTTCAATGATATTGGTTTCAAGAGAAGACTTCTATTGCTCGGTTTTAGAATTGATAATGTCCGTCTGGTCATTGATATCGCTGAAACTCCATCATAATCTGCTTTGGATATTTTTTCGTCAATAAATAAACTGAGTGATTTCTTTTGTTTGAGCGATCTAATTCCTTCTCAAATTTTCTAATATGCTTTTCTGACTTCTTTTTCTGTTGATTAGATTGTTTTCAAGGATATGCAAAATTTCCTGATTGTCCAAATCGATGCTAGATGTCTTAAGTCATTGAGAATGACTTGTAGTGATCACAGCTGATTTCTAATATTAATAAATAAGAGTAGAAATAGACACTATTTCGCTCAGGATTTATGAAACAATGTGTCAATAGCTCAGCAATTTTATTTAGAAATGTAGTAATACAATTTGTATACATAAATTTTTCTCTATTATTCTTTAATAATCTAAATAGTTATTACAAAAGCCCCTTATATAAGCGGATTTTTTCAAAAAGTATAAATATTTGTAGCATTTGACTTCTCATCGAATATTGGGGTTTTGTGCTCCCCTCTTACTTTATAGGGACACTCCATAAAATTTGGATGCTTACTAAAAAAAGAAACATGTAGTAGCAAATGTAGAGGGAGATTTTTATATGGTATTACTTTTTGTTGTACAAACTCTTATAATAATAGGTAATGATATCTATTTTGATGAATCAGTGAATAGGGTGTCAGTAGGTGGTATGAGCGAAATAAATGCTCAGTTATTACAATGAGATAAGCATCCTTAAAACTTGCTCAAATTATCTCAATCTAGCTACATGAGAAGTAGATTCGAAAAAAATTATTAAATGAGGTATATAACATGATTAACTTCCAAGATAAAGTAAGCTTCATTTGGTCAATTGCTGAGATATTACGTGGACCTTATAAACCAGAAGACTACGGTAAAATCATTTTGCCATTAGCAGTATTACGTCGTTTTGACTGCGTATTAGAGAGCACAAAAGAAGAAGTATTAGCGAAGGCAGAGCAGTTTGCTACGATGAAAGAAGATGCTCGTGAGCAGATTTTAAATCGTGTCTCAAAGCAAAACTTCCATAACACTAGCAAATATGATTTCAACAAGCTATTAACAGATTCAGATAACATTGCGGATAACTTACGTGATTATATAAATGGTTTTTCAAAAGTGGCTCGTGATATTATGGATCACTTTGACTTTGATCGCCAAATTGATAAGCTCGAACAAAATAACTTGTTGTACTTAACGATTAAACGCTTTAGTGAAATCGACTTACATCCAGAAACAGTGTCAAATATTGAGATGGGCTATGTATTTGAGGAATTAATTCGTCGTTTCAATGAAAATGCAGAAGCAGGGGATCACTATACGCCACGTGAAGTAATTCGCCTTATGACGCACTTATTATTCTTACATGACGATGCCAGCATTTTAACGAAGCCAGGTTTAACACAAACCTTGTATGACTGTGCAGCTGGTACCGGTGGGATGGGTTCTGTAGCACAAGAGTATTTACTAAGTCAAAACCCAACAGCACACTTAGAGTTCTTCGGCCAAGAAATTAATCCTGAATCATATGCGATTTGTAAAGCAGACTTGCTGATTAAGGGGGAAGACGCGCGTAACATTCGTTTGGGGAATACGTTATCAAAAGACCAATTCCCACGTGATAAATTCGATTACTTAATTTCAAATCCGCCATACGGAGTAGACTGGAAATCGTATGAGAAGCCAATTAAAGAAGAACATGAGAAACAAGGGTTTAACGGTCGTTTTGGTCCAGGTACACCAAGAACGAGTGATGGACAGCTACTATTCTTAATGCACTTACTTTCAAAAATGAAGCCAGTCACAGCAGAAAATCCACAAGGCTCTCGTTTAGCCATCATTATGAATGGTTCGCCGTTATTTACCGGTGATGCAGGCTCTGGTGAGAGCGAAATTCGTAAGTATCTGCTTGAAAACGACTTAGTAGAAGGTATTGTAGCATTGCCGAACGATCTTTTCTACAACACAGGCATCGCAACATACATTTGGATTTTGACGAACAATAAAGCACCACTTCATAAAGGGAAAGTACGTTTAGTCAATGCTGTGGATTTCTCAAAAAAAATGAAGAAGTCGATGGGTAGCAAACGTAACGAAATTACAGAAGAGCAAATTAATGAGATTGTTCGTTTATACGGTGATGCACAGCCAAATGAGTACGTGAAGATTTTTGATAATGAGGACTTCGGCTACGCAAAAATTACAGTAGAACGTCCATTACGTTTAAACTTCCAAGTCAATGAAGAGCGTCTTGCTCGTGTTGCAGAGGGAAAAGGTTTTGCAAACTTAGCAACCTCAAAGAAAAAAGGCGATGCAGGTCACTTTGAAATTGAGGAAGGTAAAAAGCTGCAAACTCAAATTTTATATGTTTTACGCACATTAGAAAGTGAAACAGTATATAAAAATCGTGACGAGTTCACGAAAGTATTAAAAGATGCATTGAAGCAAGCCGGTATTACTATCGGAGCACCTGTATTGAAAGCAATTTTAGCTGGTCTATCTGAAAAAGATGAAACAGCCGATATATGTATGAAAAATAAAACAGACATCGAGCCAGATACAGACTTACGTGATACTGAAAATGTACCATTAAAAGAGAACATTCATGACTATTTTGCACGTGAAGTATTACCACATGTACCAGATGCATGGATTGATGAAACAAAAACAAAAATCGGCTACGAAATTCCATTCACTCGCCAGTTCTACAAATACACAGCACTACGCAGCTCAACTGAAATTATGGACGAGATTCGTGCATTAGAAGCAGAGATTGTTGAGCAATTGAAGAAGGTGATGGAATGAAGTTAAACGAATCTAATATTCAAGGGGTAGGCGCTATTCCATCACATTGGAATATTAAAAAATTAAAACATTGTCTACTACCAGGAAGTGAAGGAATAAAGATAGGGCCATTCGGTAGTGCATTAAAATCAGAGATACTTATTACTGAAGGATATAAAGTTTACGGTCAAGAAAATTTGATAAAAGATGATTTTACTTTAGGTCATAGATTTATAAGTGAAGAGAAATTTAACGAGTTAAAGTCTTATGAAATTATAGAGAACGATGTTTTAATTTCAATGATGGGTACTGTAGGTAAGTGTAAAGTTGTTCCATCGATTATTGAAAAAGGGATTATGGATTCTCATCTTATTCGAATTCGATTTAACGAGAGTATTATATTACCAGAATTTGCAGCCTACTTGATACAAGATTCGATTTATATCAAAGTACAAATTGACTTAAATAGTAAAGGTTCAATCATGTCTGGGTTAAATTCAAGTATCATAAAAAATCTTAAATTAATTCTCCCACCTATAGAAGAGCAAAGAATTATTTTAAAATATATTAGCAGAAAGAATATGCAGCTATATCAATTGTCGAATTCGAAAAATATCTTAATTAATTTATTGAATGAACAACGCCAATCAATCATTACAGAAGCTGTTACAAAAGGTTTAAATCCGAATGTGAAAATGAAAAATTCAGGAATAGAGTGGATTGGTGAAATTCCTGAGCATTGGGATATGAAGAAAGTAAAATATACATTTAACAATCTAGATTACAAACGTATTCCATTAAGTTCAGAAGAACGAGGGAAAATGACTGAAAAAGTTTATGATTATTATGGGGCATCTGGAGTAATAGATAAGGTTGATTATTACTTATTTGATGAAACTCTAATTTTAATAGGGGAAGACGGTGCTAATTTATTTTCTCGCTCAACACCATTAGCTTTTCTAGCAAGAGGAAAGTATTGGGTAAATAATCATGCTCATATATTGAAACCAAAAAATGGAGACATAGACTATTTTGTGAATCTATTAGAAAGTATTGATTATAGTATATATATTAGTGGTTCGGCGCAGCCTAAATTAACTCAAGAAGCATTAGGAAATATAACTCTACCGTTGCCGCCAATCGAAGAACAAAGTGAAATTGGTGAATTAGTTAAGAATGTGTTAATTGAACATAAAGAAATTATTTCTACGTTAAAAAACCAAATCGAAAAACTAAAAGAATACCGCCAATCCCTTATCTACGAAGCAGTAACAGGCAAAATCGATGTACGTGATATGGAACTTGATGAAGTGAGGTGAATGGTAATGGCGATCGATACTACAGAAACAGGTTTTGAGACAAATATCGAATTAGCATTAATCGCGAATGGCTTTAAAAAGCGTGTGTTAGAAGGTGAGGCAAGTAGCTCTTTCAAACAGCATGCCATCGATGTTGAAGAGCTATTTGCATTTTTAGAAGATACGCAGGAAAAGCGGATGCGTACGTTAGAAAAATCGTATGGTCCTACTTATAAAGAACAAGTGTTAAAGCGCATTAAAGACCAGCTACATAAACAAGGTTTGGTTGAATGTTTACGTAAAGGGATTAAAGATCGTGGTGTCACATTACAACTTGCGTATAACCAGCCACCCACCGATATGAATAAAACATTAAATGAACAGTATGGGAAAAACCGTTTTAATGTTGCTCGCCAAGTGTTTTACAGTGATAAGCATAACAATAGCTTAGATATGGTGCTGTTTTTAAACGGTTTACCACTTGTAGTAATGGAGCTGAAAAATCCATTAACAAATCAAACAGTTGAAGATGCGATGAAACAATTAAAGAATGATCGTGATCCACGTGAGCAGCTATTTAAATTTAATGAGCGTGTTGCTGTCTACTTTGCCGTTGACCCAGATGAAGTGTTTATGACAACAAAGCTTGATAAAGGCAATACGTACTTCCTCCCATTTAACAAAGGCAATAATGGTGGGAAAGGTAATCCGTTAACTTATGGTGACAATTATCGTTCTCATTATTTATGGGAAGAAATTTTAGCTCCAGATAGCTTGCTCGACATTTTATACCGCTTCATCTTTATTAAGAAAGACGACATTAAAGATTCAAACGGTGAAACAATAGGTGAGCGTCAAATGCTCATTTTCCCCCGTTTCCATCAGCTTGATGTTGTACGTAAGTTAGAAGCAGATGTTGCACAAAAGCTTGTCGGTCATAATTATTTAATCCAGCACTCTGCGGGATCGGGTAAGACGAACTCGATTTCGTGGCTTGCACACCGTTTAGCGAAGTTACATAACGAGGACAATGAATCAATTTTTAGTAGTGTAATCGTAATTACCGATCGCCGAGTATTAGATAAGCAATTGCAAGATGCAGTGTATCAGCTGGAGCATAAAGCAGGGATGGTAGAGCCGATTGATAAAGATTCAGAGCAATTAGCACGTGCCATAAATAATGAGACACGTATTATTATTACGACGCTTCAAAAGTTCCCATTCATTTTAGAGAAAGTAGCGGGCTTAGAGCATAAAAAGTATGCGGTCATTATTGATGAGGCGCACTCATCCCAGGGTGGTAAAGCTTCAACTGCATTAACGAATGTGTTATCGGATAAAACGTTAGAAGCAGCTTATGAGGAAGATCGTATTGCGGAAGAAAACTTAGGTGATGTGGACGAAAAGATCGTTGAAGCCATCATGAAAAGTGGTAAACAAGATAACGTATCTTTCTTTGCGTTTACGGCGACACCAAAGCCAAAGACATTAGAGAAGTTCGGTACAATTGGCATAGATGGCAAGCCAGCTGCATTCCATCAATACACAATGCGCCAAGCGATTGAAGAAGGCTTTATTTTAGACGTACTTGAAAATTATACGACCTATAAAACGTTCTGGAAAATTGCAAAGACAGTTGAAGATGATCCAGAGGTATCAAAAAAACAAGCTACTAAAAAGCTAGCACAATACGTGTCACTACATCCACATAGCATCGCACAAAAAACAGAAATTATTATCGAGCATTATCGCAATTTCGTACAGCGCAAAATTGGCGGCCGTGCAAAGGCAATGGTTGTTACAGCAAGCCGTTTACACGCAGTACGTTACAAAATGGCTTTCGATAAGTATATTAATGAAATGGGCTACGATGATTTAAAAACAGTAGTTGCTTTCTCCGGTACTGTGAAAGATGGTGAGATTCATTATACTGAGTCAGAAATGAATCAGTTCTCTGAAAAAGAGTTACCTGAAAAATTTAATTCTGATGAATACAAAGTGCTACTGGTTGCAGAGAAATATCAAACTGGATTTGATGAACCACTGTTGCACACAATGTATGTAGATAAGCCATTAAGCGGTATTAAGGCAGTGCAAACACTATCTCGTTTAAATCGCACATGCCCTGGTAAGGACGATACATTTGTTTTGGATTTTGTAAATGATCCAGAAGACATAAAAGCGTCTTTCCAGCCTTATTATGAATCGACAAGTCTAACAAAAATTTCTGATCCGAATATCCTTTATGATATGCAGGCCGAGCTAGAGCCATATCAAGTATTTACTGAGGAAGAGGTGCAAAAGGTAAATGAGCTTGAAGTAACGGGCGGTGTGAAGAAGTCTACGAAGGCTCAAGCCGAGTTAAATGCGCTTCTCGATAAAGGTGTGGAGCGTTTTAAAAAACTTTCGGGAGAAGAACAATTCGCATTTAAACAAGTGGCTACGAAATTTATACGTACTTATGGCTTTGTGCTACAAGTTGTAACATTTATTGATTTAGATCTACACAAGCAATATATTTACCTGACGTACTTGTTACGTAAATTGCCACGTGGTCGAGGAGATAAGGACGTTTACTTGGCGGATGATGTAGCACTTGAATACTACCGCAATCAAAAAGTATTTGAAGGCAGCATTGAGCTTGAGAAAACGGGTGGATACGACTTAGATCCTCATGAACATGGTGCTGGTGGTGCAGCTGAAGATGAAAAGGTTCGTTTATCGAGCGTGTTAGAAAAGTTAAATGAGCGCTTTGGCACGCAATTCACAGAAACAGATTTCCTTTCTCGCGAGCAAGTGAAAGAGGATATGTTAAATGACGAAGACATTCGTCAAAAAGCAAAAAACAACACAAAAGAAAACTTCAAATTCGCCTTTGAAAAATCCTTTATGGACTTCGTTATTGACCGTATGAGCAGCAATCAAGAGTTCTTTATGAAGATTTTAGAGAACGACGAGTTTAAGGCTTATATTATGGAAGATATGATGAATGAAGTTTATGGAGAAGTGAATAGTTAGCTCTTTAGTTTGGACGGAGTTATGATTTTAATCTTTTAAGGTTAGTCTTCGCTCCGTTACATATATTATTTACAGAAAGGAAGTTTTATATTGACGCATTATTACGATTCTAATAAAGTAGATATTTCGTCTATTACTATTGATGATAGGCAAAATATTATACCGGGTGTAAATTTAAGATATAGCTTATCAATTCCTTTTAAAAATCGAATGGAAATGGAAGGTATTACTGTTACAGTAATATTAATGAATCCATCGGAAGCTGATTCAAATATTTCAGATAGAACTGTAAATAAATTAATTGATTTTTTCTATTGTTATACCCATGAGAAAATTCAAGTAAAAAAACTTTACGTAGGAAATGTTATACCTATCTATGCTCCAAATCCAGCAGACATCTCAGCAAAATTGAAAAGTATTCACGGTGCAAATCTATTAAATCATGTTCAAAAGAATAATATTAATACTGTTAGTTCAATGATAAATGATTCAGATATAGTTGTCCTTGCATGGGGGAAACCAAATGTGAAAACTGTACACAACCTTTATTACTATTCTCAAGTATATAAAATCATAGAGGTAATTTCGAATACTGATAAAGATATTTTTGTATTTAATATGGGAAATACAAACACAATCTTAACAGAACATGGCGACCCGAGACATGCTGGACGGTCAGCAACTTTAATTGATTTAATCAAAATAAATAGTAATGAATTATTGGGGTTAGCGTGAAATATCGGAATTTACGGATACAATTGAAAAGATTTCAATATCAAAAATAGCCCAGCAGTAAAGAGCTGAGCCATTTTTGATTTATAGACTGAAGTAGTTTATTACAAAATCTTTGTCTTTCTTATCTTCAGGCAAGATACCTAAATTCTTATATTCCCATACCACTTGCCGTTGTGATCCGTTTAAGTCTGAGGCGATGACATCGGTGTAATCATAGTCTATTGAGAATTTACCAGTATTCTCTAGTTTAAACGTTAAATTGGTCCAAGTATCTTGGTTGTTTGCTTTAAATTCTTCTCTTAACTCCTCGAATAACTCTTGAAGTTCGATTAATAAACTCACGTATATTTTTTTACTAACATCGAATTGTTTCGGTATATCATGAGAATAGATATACTCTTCACTTTGTGGTGTATTGAAGAAAAAGTAAACTTCTGATGAATCATCTAATATTTCCGCATAAAGAATGATTTTTGTCCATTCAGATGGAATCATTTCATTAAGCTGTTCTGCTATTTGTTGATTTAACTGTCCCATATCAGAAACTAATTTAAATTTTTCCTTCGTTAGTCTTGATATAATCCTCTAAAAAGTCTCTTACCGTTTTCCTTTTTGGCATTAAACCTAGATTTTTATACACCCAAACAGCCTTTCTTTGAGATCCATTTAGCTCTGAAGCAATTACATCTTCATAATTATAATCTATAGAAAACTGGCCTGTCCTATCTAGTTTCAAAGTCAAGTTCGTCCAAGTTTCTGGATTATTTTTCTCATATTCTTCTCGTAATTCTTCGAATGATTCTTGAAGTTCGATTAATAAATCATCATAAATATCTTCGCTTACATTAAAATGTTCTGGAATGTTATGTGAGTATAGGAATTCATTCTTGCCCGGTATATTAAAATAAAAATATACTTCCGAAGAGTCGTCTAATATCTCAGCGTAAAGATATACGTTTTCCCATTCAGATGGAATCATTTCATTTATCTGATTTGCTATTCTTTGATACAAGTCTCCCATTTTTGGTGTGTCCATGATCTCAACCTCCGGATTGATTTTTTATTGTTACTTTTTCAAAATCAGCATCTCCAATTCTGAACTTAACAATAAATTTGTCTGGTCTTAGTGAATCACCTTTATATATGGCTTTTATATTAACGTTAACTTTTTGCGGAGGTTCTTCTTTAAGAGCCTTTGCCCATTCCTGCTCCATTTCATACCATCTGCCGCCGCTCCTATTAATCTGAGAATTCATCGGCACGATATTGTCAAACTGGCCTGAGCCTTTGAATTGGGTGGCGATTAAATGCCCGCCATCATCGTCAGGCTTTCGGTCTTGGGGCTTTCCAGCATGCGACTGTGCATATTGGTTTCGTTTTGCTTCTCCTAGCTGCAAGTCTGCTTTAACACTTGTAATTCTACCATAGTTGTCAGTGGTGTACGTGTAGCCTTCTTTTGTTTTGTAGATGATATTAGGCTTCAGCACTTTCTTTCTGCTCCATCTTGCGTAGTGCTCGCCGTATTTGACGGTTACCGGCGGTACAACTGGCGCTGGAGTTCGTCTTCCGCTTGATGACGTTCCGTATGGTTTCGGAAGGATGACCTTGGCGAATTTTTGCAGTCCCTCTTTAAGTGTGACCCCGTTGACTGCGTTGTAAGGAACGCCTGCCGGCACTAAATCGTGACGGGGATGATAGGGGAGAATATCCGCAAGTGTGAGATCTCCGATTTGATTTAATTTGGTTTTGACGTGTTTTTTTGATACTTCTATGCCTTTGTTTACTTTTTGTTTGATGTGATCAATGGTTTGTTTTGAGACCGTTATGGCTTTTTGTGCTGTTGCTGATTTGCTTGCTGCTGTTTTAACTTTGGTCGTCACTTTAGTGGCTGTGCCAGTTTTTGAGACGGCTCCTACGCCTTTTGTGCCGACAATTGATGTGACAACCGTGCCAACCGCATATGACACCCATCTTGCTCTTGAGTACGTGTCACCATTTACCATGTCTTTTTGGTATGATTCTTCGATTGCTGCTGAAATGGCTTCATACGTTTTGATCGGGTGAGCCACAGCTCCTGTAATGGCTTCAACGGTTCCGCCCGGATCTGTGACCATATCCCACAGGCCTACGACCGCGTCTTTTCCGGAATCATAAAGGCCGACGGCAACCCCTTTGAAGCCCGCTTCAAGCTCACGCGTGTTTTCGATCTGGGTGAAATATCTTTGCTGTTCTGCTGTCAGATTTTCATAGCCGATCGTTTTTGCCATTTCGTAGAATTCATCGGCATCCGCATAATCGTAGTTTTTCAGTCTTTCTTTCAGTTTTTCAATCTCGCGTTCCTTCGCTTCCTCTTTCTTAATCTTCAAGTAAGCCTCAGTCCGCTTTTCAATGTCGCCTTTTTTCTTATGTATGTCACTCTCACGGTACGCCTTGGCGTTGTAGTGGATGGGTGTGGCGTTTTTGCCTTTGCCCGTTGCTTCTTGGAGCTTTTGGAAGTCGGACTTGATGAATTGTTCATTTGGTTCTGACAGGGCGTATTCTGTCTTTAGGTCTTCGTCCAAGGCGTCCAATTTTTCCAGTGTTTTTTTGCGTTTGTCGTTGGCATCTGCCAGCTCGTCGTTGAAGGTTTCTGTTGAAAACAGGTCGAGCGGGAGGATGTTGTCGATATCGTTCAGGATGTCTTTCATCGCTTTTTTCTGTTCGGACATGATGGATTTCGATTTTTTATGGGCATTTGCCAGTTCGTGCTCCAGGAAGGATTCTTCGATGTATGCGTCTGAGAGGCCTTTGTCTTCGGCTGCTCCGGCGATGCTGTTGAAAAATGCGATTTTCATGTCGATGTAGTCGATCCATTGGTCGGTGACGCCAACGTGGTCGTGATAGAAGGCTTTGATGTTGCTGGCGCCTTTTCCTGAGAATTCGCTGTCGCCAAGATCGGCGACGCTTTTTAATGCTTTTCTCAAGTTGACCATTTGCGTTCTTAGTTCTTTATACTCTTTCGCGCGGTCTGTCGCTTCAGAAAGCAGTGTTTTCACTTCAAGTACTTTCATGACCATTTCCCTTCTTTTGTTCGCTCAATATCAAAATTTTACCACGGAGCAGGATAAGAATGGCTGTGGAAACGTGTTTCGATGGAAAAATGAGTCATTTGGCATGTGTCTTTATTCACGAAGGGATTGTGTAAACATAGTCGAAATGATTATTGATAGACAGTTAAAGGAGCATTTTGATGAAGAAAAAACGCATTATATTCGGTTTATTAGGGTTTATGATATGCATCATCCTGTTTGCTCTGTATCTTCAGTTACAAATAAAAGCAATATTCCTGTCAAAACTTCCGCCATTCATCTCGAAGAAGACCGCATCTATTTTATCTATTCCAACCCTCTCATAAAAGAAAGCACGCTGCTCTCAACCTCAACAGGCGAAAGATTTAATAGGCGCACGTTCAAGGTGGCGGATGTGCCGTACATCCAAACGAAGTCTTACGCATCAACAGACATTGTATTATTAGCGGAACATGAGTCCTTTTATTACACGCTGGAGAAGGATGCCATAAAAAAGCATCCGCTATCAAATCCATTTTCGTTTTGGTATGAGGGGAAGGATGTTTCTGTTAAGGCCTATAACGTTGATACGACGGGGAATGACGTGCATATAAACGACAAAAAAACGAAAAAGGAATATAGCCTCACCTTGCCTTCACTTGTCACGATGGGGTCGAGTGACGCGAATTATATTTATGTGATTCAAGGCATGGCTATTTACGTGATCGACAGAAACACAGAGGAAATCATTGAGACCCTAAGTTTAGCCTCGTATGGGGATAAATTCGCAGACTCAGTCGATTTTATTGTCGCGAGCTCGCAGCACGAACTGACTGTGATTGAAAAAGAGACATGGAAAACGACATATATTCCGTATCCTGATGATCTTGAATACGCTGATACCGTGTACTATGACAAAGAAAGCGGCAGTTTTTACGTGGCGTACGAAGACAAAGAGGGTGAAGCGAACTTGCTGGAATATGGGAAGGATTTTTCTTTTCATACATACAGCTTGAAATTCCCTTATATGGAGGCAAAGTTTAAGGGGAATCAACTTTATGTTGTTGCTCAGGAAGAGCATAAAAAGGGCATCGGCGGGTACGTGGGTGTGTTTGATATCCATTCTAAGGAGATGCTTTATCAGTTTGATTTGCCTGAGGAACAAGTGAAGGTTCAGGATTTTGTTGTGGTTGACATTAAGTGAGATATGGGACCTTGCATAAAGGGTCCTTTTTTGCCGAGAAAAACAAATTGACAGGATGAAAAAACAATTTCTTCCTTCTGTGTTGTTTTCAAAATTTGGGATTGATAGAATATGACATATCTTATAGAGAGGGAGGGAAGACGTTGAGTCAAGCCATACCGTCTTCGCGTGTTGGTGTTAAGATTAATGAATGGTACAAGATGATTCGCCAGTTCAGTGTTCCGGATGCTGAGGTTTTGAAAGCAGAGGTGGAGCAGGACATTCAGCAGATGGAAGAAAACCAGGATTTACTGATCTATTATTCTCTGATGTGTTTTCGGCACCAGCTGATGCTGGATTATTTGGAGCCGGGACAAACATACGGAAATCGCCCTACCGTGACAGAGCTTCTGGAAACAATTGAAACTCCTCAGAAAAAACTCACAGGCCTTTTGAAATACTACTCTTTGTTTTTCCGCGGCATGTATGAATTTGATCAGAAAGAATATGTTGAAGCGATCGGGTTTTATCGCGAGGCGGAGAAAGAACTGCCGTTTGTGTCAGATGAAATTGAGAAAGCGGAATTCCACTTTAAAGTGGCAGAAGCGTACTACCATATGAAGCAAACCCATGTGTCGATGCATCATATTCTTCAAGCCTTAGACATTTATCAAAACCATCCCCTATACAGCATTAGAACCATACAAAGCTTGTTTGTGATCGCCGGCAACTATGATGATTTCAAACATTACGGTAAAGCGCTTCCGCATTTAGAAGCGGCACTGGAATTGGCAATGGATATTCAAAACGACCGATTTATCGCCATTTCTCTATTGAACATCGCGAACAGTTATGACAGATCAGGAGACGATCATATGGCTATAGAACATTTCCAAAAAGCTGCGAAAGTAAGCAGAGAGAAAGTCCCTGATCTGCTTCCGAAAGTCTTGTTCGGGTTAAGCTGGACATTATGTAAAGCAGGACAAACACAGAAGGCGTTTCAGTTCATAGAGGAAGGATTAGAACATATTACAACCTATCCAAATGCGGGGCCTCACAAATTTTATAAAGAATTGTATCTGTTCTTGCAGGCAGTGTACATAGAGGTTGTTGACGAACACAAAATTCATGATCTTTTAAGCTATTTCGAACAAAAGAACCTGCACGCGTACATTGAAGCATGTGCCCGGAGTGCAGCCGCTGTTTTTGAAAGCCGCTGTCTTTTTGAACACGCTGCTGCGTTTTATCGGAAAGTGCTGAAAGCGCAAGATGATATTTTAAAAGGAGAGTGTTTATATGCCTATTAAGAAAAAAATGATGATGTGCCTTGCTGTTACTCTAGTTTTCGGCAGTATTTCGTTTCCTTTCTTGACACAGTCCGACGGATTTAAGGAATCAACAGATAGAAATACGACGTATATCGATCATTCCCCTTACAATCTTATGAGTGATCAGAAGAAAGCCCTTAGCTAGGGCTTTTTCTTGCTTTACGGAAGACGTTCGATTTTCCACATCACGGCATTCCTTCTATTTCTAACGCAAGACACTCGAAACAACCAAACCATTTGAGGTATAATGGATAAAGTGAATAACAGTATTTAGATTGATATATATGAAAGAGAGTGGAACATCATGGGCCGTAAGTGGAACAATATTAAAGAGAAGAAGGCGTCTAAGGACGCGAATACGAGTCGGATTTATGCGAAGTTTGGCCGTGAGATTTACGTGGCGGCGAAGCAGGGTGAGCCTGATCCGGAATCCAACCAGGCGCTGAAGGTTGTGCTTGAGCGCGCGAAGACTTACAGCGTGCCGAAAAACATCATTGAACGTGCGATTGAGAAGGCGAAGGGCGGAGCGGAAGAGAACTACGATGAACTTCGCTATGAGGGCTTCGGTCCGAACGGATCAATGATCATCGTTGATGCCCTGACGAATAATGTAAACCGTACGGCGCCGGAAGTGCGTGCAGCATTCGGGAAAAATGGCGGAAACATGGGTGTGAGCGGATCTGTTGCTTACATGTTTGATGCGACGGCTGTCATCGGTGTGGATGGCAAAACTGCTGATGAAGCGCTTGAAATCCTGATGGAAGCGGATGTCGATGTTCGTGACATTTTAGAAGAGGATGACAGTGTGATCGTATATGCCGAGCCGGATCAATTCCATGCGGTGCAGGAGGCATTTAAAAACGCGGGCGTTGAGGAATTTACAGTAGCCGAGCTGACCATGCTTGCACAAAGTGAAGTGACGCTTCCGGATGATGCGAAGGAACAGTTTGAAAAATTGATTGATGCATTAGAAGATTTAGAAGATGTTCAGCAGGTTTATCATAACGTGGATCTTGGTGAATAAAAAAGGAGCAGACTGTCATGGTCTGCTTTTGTTATTGTCCATGAAATTGTTTTATCTGTGTTTAGGCGGATGTCTATACGATCTGTAAGGCCTTCTCATACGCTGGACTGTAACCTATGTGAAGGAGAGATTGGAATGACTGATTCAAGACACATTTGCTGCGGACCCGGTTTTGGCGCTTACCCAGGCTATGGTGCAGGCAGTTCGGGATTCGGCATGTACGGAGGCGGAGGCTATCCGGGCCATGGTATGTACGGAGGCGGAGGCTATCCGGGCCATGGTATGTACGGAGGCGAAGGCTATCCGGACCATAGTATGTACACAGGGATGGGCTATCCAGGTTATGGAGGCTCAGGCTATCCTGGATATGGCATGTCTGGAGGATTCGGCGGCGGCTTCCCAAGCGGCGGCTATGGAGGCTATCCGAGCTCAATGAGTTATCCAAGTCACGGAATGCACCACGTTAATGATAGCCATCACCACCATTATCATGATGAAAATGTCGGACACCATGATCACCACCATCATGATGGAAATTATGGGCATCATCATCACCAAATGGGGCACTGGGGAAAAGACGGCCATAAATAAAAAGCGTGGTAGAACGGACACTCTTGCTGATCAAGGGTGTTTTTTTTCTTGACTGTTCAGTCTGGAAAAGGTAATATCTTCTTGTAGGAGGTGATATTCGTTTGGGAAGGAATAAAGAATTCGATACCGCACTTGTCCTGCATAGAGCGATAGAGGTTTTCGGAGAGTATGGCTACGAAGGCACTTCTCTTCAGGAGCTGCTCTCTCATTTAGGCATTGCGCGCCAAAGTTTGTATGATACGTATGGTACAAAGCGTGATTTGTTTCTGTCAGCTGTGAAAACATATCTTGAGGGGAAAAACGCTGCAGTTATCGAAAGACTTGAGGCATCTGGATCTGTAAAGGAAGCCATTCGTGATATTTTTCAGGAAGGTGTCAATGTCCTTAGGGATCCGGAACGGGCGAAGGCGTGTTACATCATTAACAGCGCGATTGAACAGATCCCGCATGATCCTGAGCTTGCCCGGTATTTTGAAAGACAGTCCAAGCAGCTTGAGGACGCTTTTTATCAGGCGCTTTTAAGGGCGAAGGATCAAGGAGAATTGACCGGTGAAGACACTGATATATTGACGCTTGCCCGGTATTTGAATCAGAGCAGGCTGTCTCTGACGTTTGTCGCTAAAGTGACGGCTGATATAGACCGGCTTCAGGATCATGTTGACGTAAGTTTATCGGTGCTTGATTAACATGTGGTAAAGAATTCTTTGCCCATGTATGCCCTTTTCGGACTGAATGGTCTAAAATAAAAATGAGGTGATGATGAATGCTGATGAATGAATTTGAAAAGGCATGTGAAACATTGAGAAAGTTTATGGCGTATATGCTTGAGAAGGACATGAAGAGCTGGACGGAGCTTTGGGATGAGAATGCCGTGTTTGAGTTTCCTTATGCGCCAGAGGGGTCACCAAAAAGGATAGAAGGAAAAGCGGCCATTTACGATTATATTAAAGATTATCCTAATCATATTCATCTTTCTTCGTTTACGGCTCCGACAGTGTACCGTTCAGCAGATACAAATACGATCATTGCGGAGTTTCAATGTGACGGCCATGTGATCGAGACTGGGCTGCCTTATCGCCAAAGCTATATCAGTGTCATCGAAACGAGAGACGGCCTCATTGTGCATTATAAGGATTACTGGAATCCGCTCGTTGTAAAAGAGGCGTTTGGAGGATCAATTTTGCAAACAGAGGAGAGTGGAAAATGATGAAACAGCAGCCGATTTTAATCACGGGCGGGACCGGCACAACTGGGAGCCGAATCGCCAACCGCTTAATAGAGCTCGGGTACAGGGTGCGGATTGCCAGCCGGAAAAAGGGCGAGCTTGCTGATGCTGAGTATGTGTATTTTGATTGGAAGGATGCCTCCAGTTTTGCGTCTGCTCTGGAACAGGTAAAACAGATCTATCTTGTTGCCCCGGTCGGTGTGTTTGATCCGGCTCCTTATGTGCTCCCGTTTCTAAAGGAGGCAAAGCGGCTCGGTACGGAGCGTGTGGTGATGCTTAGTGCGTCGGTTGTCCCTGAAGATGGCCCTGTGTTTGGTGCGCTTCATCAGGCAGTGCACAATTTTCCTGAGTGGACGGTGCTGCGGCCTTCATACTTTATGCAAAATTTCATCAATGTCCAGCATCGAATGTCTATTCAAACCGAGGGGAACATCATCACGGCTTCGGGTGAGGGAAAGCTGGGGTTTATAGACGCTGATGACATCGCAGAAACGGCTGTGCGAGCTTTGATTGATGATGTTCCTCATCAAACACATCATATTCTGACAGGACCTGAGGCGCTGAGCTATGCCGAAGCGGCGGAGATCATCGGAGCTGCGGCGGGACGCCGGGTGGAGCACGTCAGCATTTCTCATTCCGAGCTGCAAAATAGGATGGAGGCAGCAGGTTTGCCGGCGGATTATGCCCATTTTATGGCGGGGCTGGATGAAGCGATCCGTCATGGTGCGGAACATCGGGTAACGGATACAGTGAAGCGTGTGACGGGAAAAGAACCCCGTTCGCTGACTGAATTCGCGGCTGCTCATGCTGCATACTGGAAACGTTGATCTCATTTTGGACTGATTGATCTAGAAAGACCTTCGGCTCTGCCGGAGGTCTTCTTAATTATCGATTGAATTGAAACAGCTTAGCCGCGTTTTCAGTGCCGATTTTATACCGGTCCGTTTCGCTGATTGGACATTGGTCAAACCAGGAAGAGATTTCTTCCATTGTTTCATACGGATAGTCGACCGAGAAGAGGATGCGGTCTGAGCCAACCTCTAACAATGTATCAATTAAAGCCTGGGTTCTGAACACACCGCTTGTTGTAAGATAAAAGTTTTTGCGGAGGTATTCAGTTGGCGCTTTCTTATGGCTGCCGTGGGTTTCAGGACGCTGATGGCGGAGTCTGTGTTCAACCCGCGGTAATGTAAACGGCAGGCCCTCGCCTAAGTGACCAAGGATGACAGTCAAATCAGGGTATTCGTCGAAAAGGCCGCTGAGCATCAGGCGGATGGCATGTGTTGCTGTTTCAAAACCGAAGCCCCACGCTGAACCGAGGAGGCCTTCGTAGCCTTTATAGATGCGCTGCTGATGCGGCAGCGGGATACGCGGATGCAGATAGACGGGAACCTGCAGCTGTGCGGCTTTTTCCCAGAAAGGGCGTACCTGGGGTTCGTCTAAATATTGAGCGGTGTTTTCGTCCCCGATGTTGCTGTATCCATTGACCAAGGCACCCACAAAGCCGAGCTCGTTTACGACCCGTTCGAGTTCCTTCGCAGCTTCTTCAGGATCTTGAAGCGGAACTGCCGCAAACGCTGTAAATCGGCCAGGATGCTTAGAAACGAAGAATTCCGCAGCGTGATCGTTCATTTGCTTTGCGAGTTTTATAGCTCTGTCAGGATCAGTGATGCCTTCTATACCAGGCTGTGTCAATGAGAGAATTGAGGTTTGGATTCCGTTTCGATCCATGTCTTCAATTCGTTTCTCGAATTCCTGCAATCGTTTTTGGACAGCGCTGAAATACTCATCGTCAGTAAAATTGTGGCTTCCTGTAGCCGGAAAATCAGGAGATTCCCAGTGCTCTTCTAATGCGATTTTTCCTTTCATATGCCAAAGACTCCTCTCTTTATCATAAGGGTGAAATCAGATGGAGTGCACTCATTTTACGCAACGAAGCTTCGTTAAATAATTATTGAACATAATGTTCATTACTTTACACCATGTACAAGATGTACGTTCATGGTACAGTAGATTTTGGGAAAAGGTCAATAAACAGAGAACGCCCAAATGTGTAGAAGTAGACACCTGCGGATGATTTGTTCAGAAGAAAATGAAAGTTAGACAGGGAGGAAAAAAATGTCTAAAAAACACAAAGTCGATCCGAGAATCAGACGAACAAACAAATATTTAAGAGACGCTTTAATCGCCCTTCTGAAAGAAAAAGATGCCAATTCGATTACGATTCAGGAAATTACGGAAAAAGCGGATCTGACCCGCGGCACCTTTTATTTACATTATCAGGATAAACAGGATTTTTTGTTTCAAAGCATGACAGAGGTTCTTGATGATTTGATCCGGCAGGTAAAGCCAGAAACGCTGGTCGAACCGGTCAGTATTAATGAGGATCATCCTCCTGTATCTTTTGTTACGCTTTTTGAGTACATCCATGAACATGCCGAATACTTCCAAGTGATGCTGAGCGACAGGGGTCTGCCGCAATTCAGAAGTCTTATGGCGGAGTTCGTTCAGAAACGAATTTACGAGGAATTGCTTTCTTCGATTGAGGAATCAGAGAAAACGCTGCAGGTGCCGAAAGAGATTCTCATCAGCTATATCACGTCCGCCCATATCGGGGTCATTTGTTCCTGGCTGGAGAGCGGCATGAAGTACAGTCCGTTGTTTATGGCGAATCAATTAACTCGTTTAACGCTGCTGGGCCCGCTCCGTATCGCGGGGATCGAAGAACAGATCAAGCTTCCTTATTAACGCTTTTAGTCATAATCATGCCCCCTGCCTCATACCTATTAAGGTCATTGTTTTTGAGAAAGGAGGAGCCGGAATGAAGGATATGCAGCCGTTTACGCCTGTCAAATCATACACGCCCTTTCACAGCCGTTTTGATCCCTGTCCGCCCATAGGGAAGAAATATTACAGAACGCCCCCTAACCTTTATATGACCTTTCAGCCTGAGCACATGGAGCAGTTTTCGCCGATGGAGGCTTTGAGGAAAGGCACCCTTTGGAAGGATCTCTATGATTTTTATGAAAACCCTTATCGAGGGGGAGACGCACATGGCAAAAAAGGTTGATGCCGAATATTATCGTCAGCTTGAGCAAATACAGGCTGCTGATTTTGTGCTTGTTGAGCTGAGTCTTTATTTAAATACACATCCTCATGATGAAGATGCGCTGAAGCAATTCAATCAATATTCCGGCTATTCAAGGCACTTGAAAAGACAGTTCGAATCCTCTTACGGGCCGCTTCTGCAGTTCGGCAACAGCCCCGCGGGCAAGGATTGGGATTGGGGAAAAGGGCCATGGCCGTGGCAAGTATAAGGAGGAATGCCTGAATGTGGGTGTATGAAAAGAAGCTGCAATACCCTGTCAAGGTCAGTACGTGCAACCCGACGCTGGCGAAGTATTTGATTGAGCAGTATGGCGGAGCGGACGGCGAGCTGGCCGCTGCTCTCCGGTATTTAAACCAGCGTTATACGATTCCTGATAAGGTCATCGGCCTTTTAACAGACATCGGCACGGAGGAGTTTGCCCATTTGGAAATGATTGCGACCATGGTCTACAAGTTAACGAAAGACGCTACACCGGAGCAGCTTCGTGAAGCCGGGCTTGGAGATCATTACGCCAATCACGATGGCGCGCTTTTTTATCACAACGCGGCGGGCGTTCCGTTTACTGCGAGCTATATCCAGGCGAAGGGCGACCCAATTGCCGATTTATATGAAGACATTGCTGCAGAGGAAAAGGCGCGGGCGACGTATCAATGGCTGATTGATATTTCGGATGATCCTGATTTAAACGATTCCCTGCGTTTTTTGCGTGAACGTGAAATTGTACACTCCATGCGCTTTAGGGAAGCGGTTGAAATTTTAAAAGAAGAGCGGGATAAAAAGAAGATTTTCTAATGGGCAGATTGGCCTCTCTTTCATACACCCTTTTACATACAGAGAAAATGGTCTGTTTTTGCTGTTTAGTCTGCATTATAATCAAGGTGTGTGTGCAAGCTTACTTTTTGATTGGGAGGCCTTTATGTCAGCTTTTAAGATGAAGAACGAAACGATTGCAGATGGATTTTACGCGTGTCCGGCTGTCTATGAGGATGCAGAATCGATTACTGGATTGCTCGTCCGAACAGCTGAATGGCTCCGGGATCGGGGTTCTAACCAATGGAGCGGACTGCTGAAAGGGCAAGATACACATGACATCACGGGGTCAATTGAAAATGGACATGTGTTTGTGTTTAAAAAAGACGAAGAGCTTGCAGCTGTCGTGATGCTGCTGCCTGAACCTAGCGAGTGGGACCGGACGCTTTGGGGAGACGATGGGCATGAGGAGTCCATTTATTTGCACCGCCTCGCAGTAAGCCGCCGGTTTGCGGGACAGGGGCTTGGAGCACGCGTCCTTCATTGGGTGGAGACAGGCATATACTTTCCGGGAAAAACACGGATCCGGCTTGATTGTGTCGCTGATAACGATGCCTTGCATTCCTTTTATCGGCGTATGGGATATGAATTCATGGGTGCTGATGCATCCGGGTATCATTTGTTTGAGAAAGAGATTTCGGCAGAATAAGCGTCCTTTGCAGGAGGCTTTTTTGTCTTTTTCTAAAAAGGAGGACAGGCGATGTTGTGGCCAATTTTATTTGTGACAGGGATCGGGATGGCTTGTCTGTTCGCTGGCGTATCCGTTTTTATACGGCTGTAGTTTCCTGATATAAGGTGTCCGGAATGGATTTTGGCTGGGCTGATCGTCCTTGGTGTGTTTGCGATCTGGTACAGCCTCGTGTATGTACGCGGCTGGGAAGGGGCTGCGCTCGGAATGCTTGGATTCAATGTGATTTGCGGATCGGTTGCCGGATATTTGATCGATAGGGCCATCCAGCGATACAGGAGAAGATAAGGACGTCTGCTGTCTCTAATCATGTCGAATTTTAAACAGGGTGGCAGGAATTTTCTTTCGAAAAGAGAAATACTTATTACTTCGAATGAAAGCGTTTTCTGAAGCAGGAAGGTGATGTTGATGATACACAGTGTGACGAATGGGCTGAATCGTTTTTGTACGTGGGTGATGAGACTGGCGTATTTGAATGTGCTTTGGATATTGTTTTCTCTTGCAGGTCTGATTGTGTTTGGGCTGCTGCCTGCTACTGCCGCGATGTTTTCAGTCACGAGAGAATGGGCGAAGGGGAACACGGATGCCCCAGTGTTTTCTGTCTTTTTTCGGGCGTTCAAAAAGGAGTGGCGGGCAGCACAGATCCTCGGGCTCATTCTGGTGACGGCCGGCCTGTTTCTGTTTGCGGATATGCGGATTGCGGCTCAGATGAATCAGCCTGTGCTCGTCAATGTGTTCCTGAGCATCAGCTTGATTTTCGCATTTGTTGTGCTGTATGTATTTCCGGTGTTTTCTCATTTTGACGTGAAAATCAGAGAAGTGCTGAGCATCAGCTTTTTGATCGCCTTCAGCCGTCCGGCGGTGACGCTCATGATGGCGGCGGGTGCTGTCGGTGTGTTGTTTCTCGTGTTGTTTCACGTCACGTTTCTGCTGTTTTTCAGCGGGAGTTTACTGAGCCTGATCTTAACGAAGCTATCCTTTAAAGCGTTTCGGTCAATGGATCAGCGTCAGGAGAAAGAAAAGGCGGCATGAAAAAAAGAGCTGCTGGCTGGTACAGGCGGATCAAGATTAGGGATAAGCTGTTTGTGTTTCTTTCACTGATTATGGCCATTTCCTTTTTGTTTGTATACAGCGGGGTGCAGTACGCCTTTCACGTGTATGATGAGCAAATTTTCCGCAAATCCTCGGAGGTGCTCCGGATGTCTTCTGAAAGGATCGAAGACGAGCTGAAGAAGATAGAGGATGTGTCATATGAAATCATTACAGACGAACAGATTCAGCGCATCTTGAGCATGCAAAACCGTGATGATACGTACGATCAGTATCAAATGAAGCAGGAGCTGTGGGATCAGCTGGCGGAATATGCCGGCGATGAAGAGTACATCGATTCCATTCATTTGATTGATGCCCGCGGCTCAGAGTATTCAGCTGGAAGCAGTTCTTCAGATCTTTTAAAGCAGGAGCAGGAAGAGGTGTTTAAGCGAGCCAAAGCGAAAAATGGAAGAAATCTTTGGATGACGCTCGGCGGTTCAGATCCTGTCCTGATTTCAGCGCGGCAGATTAGATCCTATCACCAGCTGAGTTTGAACGGCTTGGGCATGGTGCTGATCCAAGTCAATGTGAAACAGATGATCCGTGATTTGCCAAAGGATTGGGGCGATTCGGTCGGAGACATCATGATCGCCGACCAAGGCGGGAATTTGGTGTATTCGGCCCATGCTTCGGTGCTTGCGCCTGAAGCGGCAAAAGAGACGCTAAAGCACCCCGGATATGATTTGATAAAAAAGAATGGCAAACGTTACTTTATTTCTTTCCTTCAATCATCCTATCAAAATTGGAGCTACTATAACGTCATCCCCTTTGATCAGATGTTCGAAAAAATTTCCTTTATGAAAACGGTGATCGGCACGTGTTTTCTTCTGTTTTTCTGTGTGGTTTTGCTTTTCGGAAGGAAAATTGCCAACAGTATCACGGAGCCGATCGAGCAGCTTGTGTCCGCGATGAAATCGGTGCAGGACGGTGGCATTGAGGCGGGCGTGTCGCTTTCTCTGCCGGAACATACACAGGATGAGGCCGGTATGCTGAACCGTCACTTTACTGTCATGATGAAACGGATTAACGAGCTGATGGAAGAAAATGTAGAAAAACAGCTCATCATTAAAGAAACCGAATTGAAGGCACTGCAAGCCCAGATCAACCCGCATTTTTTATATAACACGCTCGAGTCCATCAATTGGCTGGCAAAGGCGAATCAGCAAAAGCAAATCTCAAAAATGGTGGAAGCGCTCGGTTTTCTTCTGCGAAACAGCATTCATATGAAGAAGGATACAGTGACCATTCAGGAGGAGGCGGATATCGTTCTTCACTATATGACCATTCAGCGGTTTCGATTTGAAGAGCGCCTGAACTTCACTTTGGATATCGACGAAGAGGTGAAGCATTGCCTCATTCCGAAACTGACGCTCCAGCCGCTGGCGGAAAATGCGATTCAATACGCGCTTGAGCCCTTCACAAGGCCGTGCGCCATCCGCCTTCAGGCGAAAAAGACGACAGACTGTGTCTGTATTACGGTCGAAGATAACGGGCCCGGTATGGATGAACGGATGCTTGAAACATCTGGCGGTAGAGGGATCGGACTTTGGAATATTCGTGAACGCATTCGGCTGACATTCGGAGAGCCGTACGGCTTGCGCATTCAGAGTGAGCAAGGAAAGGGAACGAGGATTGTGATCACAATACCGTGCCGAAATGAGGTGGTGTGATGTATAAGATATTGCTAGCTGATGATGAGAGGATTATTCTTGACGGAATGGCAGGAATCATTGAGTGGGAGGCGCTTGGCGCTTCATTAATCGGCAAGGCGCAGAACGGGAATGAAGCGTATGAGAAGATCTTACATAAGCAGCCGCATATCGTCATTACAGATATCAAAATGCCCGGCATGGACGGGCTTGAGCTGATCAAAAAGGTGTCAGCCGTGAGTCCGTCGGTTCAATTTATCGTCCTGTCCGGGTTTGGAGAGTTTGAGTACGCGAAGGAAGCAATGAAATATGGGGTCAAGCATTATTTGCTGAAGCCCTGCAATGAACAGCAGATTATCAGCTCACTGGAGGAAATCATTGCCGAACTGAAGCAGCATGAGGTGCGGAAAAAGAAAACCGCTCATCTGAAACATGAGCTCGATCATATCCGTTCTTTTGCTGCCGATCAATACTTGGAGGGGGTGATCGCCGGTGTGGCCCAGTTGTCTCCGCCTTCTTCCCTTGCCGAAAAAAAGGTCCGCCTCCTGATTTTAAAAGGGGAACAATCTGTTGATGCCGCGGCTAGAGAAGTGCTCGGCACGGCGTTGACAGCGGTTTGCAGCAGCGGAGAATGGACCGTGATCGCCGTGGAGGAAAACGCCGCTGAAAAGGCGGTGGACGTTTTCGCGGACCGCCAAGTAGCAATCAGTCAGGCGGGAGAACTCCGGCACGCTGGGCAGCTGTTTCGCGACACACTCGAAGCGTCTGGTGACCTGCAAGGAAGCACAGTGATTTCGAAAATGATCAGGCTTGTTGCCGACGAGCTCGGAAATCCGAATCTGTCCTTGAAATGGGCGGCGAAGGATATGCTGTTTATGAATCCTGATTATCTCGGGAAATTATTTAAACAGGAAACAGGAGAGAAATTTTCCCAATACGTTACGCGAGTGCGTCTTGAGCATGCGATGAAGCAGATGAAAATAAGGCGGGACGCGAGTGTTTCAGAAATTGCAGAAGAGATTGGATTTGGCGATAATCCGAAGTATTTCAGTCTCGTCTTTAAAAAATATACCGGTCTGACACCGTCAGAATTCAGAAGAAAACAGGGAGGCGCTTCCGCAGGATAGCCATCTCTGTTTTTTTTACTTTCGCCACTGTTTTTTGAGTGTTTCGCCCCATCCGAACGCTTTAAAATAAAATGTAAGCACTTACATTAAAGGGGGGATTGGTTTGAAGAAGATTTGTTACGTGCTGTTATCGCTTGTCTGCGTCTTTTTTTTCAGCGGATGTTCTGCAGGTGAAGAGGCATCGGGGAAAAAAGAAGACATTACGCTCAGAATCGCATGGTGGGGCGGGCAGCCAAGGCATGATTATACAACGAAGGTGATTGAGCTATATGAGAAAAAGAATCCGCACGTCCATATTGATGCGGAATTTGCGAACTGGGATGACTACTGGAAAAAGCTCGCGCCGATGTCTGCCGCCGGCCAGCTTCCTGATGTCATTCAAATGGATACCGCTTATTTGGCACAGTACGGAAAGAAGAACCAGCTGGAAGATTTAACGCCGTATACAAAGGATGGAACGATTGATGTCAGTTCAATCGACGAGAATATGCTGTCGGGCGGAAAAATTGACAATAAGCTCTATGGGTTTACGCTAGGCGTCAACGTACTGTCTGTGATTGCGAATAATGATTTGCTTAAGAAAGCCGGTGTGTCCATCAATCAGGAAAACTGGGCGTTGGAGGATTACGAGAAGCTGGCGTATGACCTTCAGGAAAAAGCCGGTGTCTACGGCTCCAACGGAATGCATCCGCCTGATATTTTCTTCCCTTATTATTTGCGCACGAAGGGTGAGCGTTTTTATAAAGAAGACGGCACAGGCCTCGCGTATCAGGATGATCAGCTGTTTGTCGATTATTTTGAGCGGCAGCTAAGGCTGGTGAAAGCTAAAACATCCCCAACACCTGATGAAAGCGCACAGATTAAAGGGATGGAGGATGACTTTATCGTCAAAGGCAAGTCAGCAATTACGTGGAACTACTCCAATCAATATTTGGGCTTTGCCCGGCTGACAGACTCGCCGCTGTCTCTTTATCTGCCGCCGGAGCAAATGAAGGAAAAGGCGTTGACGCTGAAGCCGAGTATGCTGTTTTCGATTCCGAAAAGCTCTGAGCATAAAAAAGAGGCCGCAAAGTTTATCGATTTCTTCGTCAACAATAAAGAAGCCAACATGCTGATCAAAGGCGAGCGGGGTGTACCGGTATCTGACAAGGTGGCGGACGCGATTAAACCGAAGCTGAATGAGGAAGAAGCCAACATCGTGGAATATGTAGAAAACGCATCAAAAAACATCAGCAAAGCCGATCCGCCGGAGCCTGTGGGAAGCGCGGAGGTCATCAAGCTGCTGAAGGATACGTCTGATCAGATTCTGTATCAGAAGGTATCGCCGGAAAAAGCCGCCAAAACGTTCCGGAAGCAGGCTAATGAGATATTAGAGAGGAATAATTGACGGGAAATGGGGCTGATGCAATGAAAAAAAGCCGGAGTATGAGAAAAGACAATCTGGCGGGATATGCTTTTATTTCTCCGTTCATTATCGGATTCCTATGTTTCACGGTGATTCCGATGGGTGCGTCCCTGTTTCTGTCCTTCACAAGCTATGACTTGTTTACAGCGCCGAAATGGATCGGGCTCAATAACTACAAGGAAATGTTTACGGGTGACGAAAAGTATTGGCAGTCACTGAAGGTGACGTTTACGTATGTGCTTGCCGGGGTTCCGCTCCGCCTCGGCTTCGCGCTTTTTATCGCTGTCATTTTAAACAATGCATCAAAAGGAACGGCCATTTACAGAACGCTCTTTTATCTGCCTTCGATCATCGGCGGGAGTGTGGCCGTGGCAATTATGTGGCGCAATATTTTTGGCAATGACGGGGTCATCAATGCACTGCTGTTTTTTGTCGGGATTGATCAAAAAATTCTTTGGTATCAGGACCCGACAAGTGCGCTGTGGACATTGATTCTGCTGTCCGTCTGGCAGTTCGGGTCATCGATGCTGATTTTTCTGGCCGGGCTGAAAAACATTCCGTCTTCGTATTTGGAAGCGGCAAGCGTGGACGGGGCAAATCGGGTGCAGCGTTTCTTTAAAATTACGCTTCCGATCCTCACGCCGATTGTTTTCTTTAATCTTGTGATGCAGACGATTTCTGCTTTTATGACATTTACACCTGCCTATATCATCTCGAAGGGCGAGGGCGGGCCGCTTGACGGGACGCTTTTGTATTCGCTCTATTTGTTCCAGCGGGCGTTCAACTATTTTCAAATGGGATACGCATCGGCGATGGCTTGGATCATGCTTATCATTGTCGGGCTGATTACGCTGATTTTGTTTAAAACATCGTCATATTGGGTTCATTACGAGTCAAAGGAGGAATGACGGATGGAGCCGGTCAACCAGCCTGTCAGAGAAGTCCCGGTTTTTAAGAGAAAAAAAGCCGGGCGCGTCAGGCCCAAACGCATACTGTTCCACGTTTTTACGGCATCGCTGGCAGTGTTATTGCTGTACCCGGTCATTTGGCTGTTTGTCAGCTCATTTAAGGAAAGCTCCAGTATTTTTACAACCTCTCATTCTCTCATTCCCGATCCTTTTATTCTCAGCAACTATGCTGAAGGATGGAAGGGCATTGCGGGGCAGCCGTTTCTGACCTTTATTAAAAACTCGGCGATCATTGTCGGGCTGTCAACAATCGGCGCCGTCCTGTCATCGGCCGTCATTGCATACGGATTTGCGCGCATCCCGTTTAAGGGGAAAACGTTTTGGTTCGCCTGCATGATGGGGACGTTAATGCTGCCGCATGAAGTGCTGATGATTCCGCAGTATATTATGTTTGCGAAATTAGACTGGCTGAATTCTTTTAAACCGATTGTCGTTCCGCAATTTTTCGGGCATGCGTTTTTTATTTTTCTGATGATCCAGTTTATCCGGACGATCCCCGAGGAGCTGGATGAAGCCGCTCGAATCGATGGCTGCGGGCGTTTTGCCTGCTTTTGGCGGATCATTCTTCCGCTGATTGCCCCGGCGCTTGCGACGTCTGCGATTTTCTCCTTCTATTGGAAGTGGGAGGAGCTGATTCAGCCGCTCCTGTATTTGAATAAGCCGGAGCTTTATCCGGTTTCGCTTGCGCTGAAGCTTTTCCTCGATACGGAATCGGCTTCGAACTGGGGCGCGATGTTTGCGATGTCGGCCGTCTCGTTATTGCCTGTGATTCTTGTATTCTTTTTGTTTCAGAAATATATCGTTCAGGGCATTAGTACGACCGGATTAAAATAAAAAGGAGTGTTGCAGATGGCACAGCTTATTTTTGATGAAGAAAAGGTGACGTCCGTCATTGACCGGATCGTGAAACGGACATTTCAGATGGATTTTGCGTGGGATTGGCCGGGCGGCGTCGCGTTTTATGGCGTGGCGGAGGCGTATGAAGCGACAGAAAACGAGGAATATATCAATCTGTTAAAAACGTGGGTGGATGAACAGCTGGAGGATGGGCTGCCGCCGCTTTCGATCAACGGGGTTTCCATCGGCCATACGCTTTTGTTTCTGCATCAGGTGACGGGAGATCACGTCTATTTGGAAACGGCTGGCGAGATGGCGGAATATGTGCTTCATCATGCGCCGCGCTTTGGAGAAGGTATTCTTCAGCATACGGTTAACTCGGCGGATTATGTGTTTCCCGAGCAGGCATGGGCGGATACGCTGATGATGGCGGGGCTGTTTATGCTGAGAATCGGGCGAGTGATGGAGCGTGAGGATTATTTTGAAGATGGCCTGCGCCAGTTTCACGGGCATGAAGACGTGCTTCAGGACCCTGTCACGAATCTGTATTACCACGCCTGGGACAATAAAGCGCAAAATCATCTGTCGGGGATTTATTGGGGCAGGGCGAACGGCTGGGCGGCACTTACGATGGCGAAGGCGCTCCCGCTCATTGAGGTGACGCATCCATCCTTTATGATCATTGATGGATCGCTCAGAGATCAGCTGAGCGCGCTCGTCCGGCTCCAGGACGATACAGGGCTGTGGCATACCATTTTGGATGACCCGGATTCGTATCTCGAAGTTTCGGCATCGGCTGGCATTGGCTCTGCTCTGCTGTCGAGCGGAAAGCTCTATACAAAATATGTGCAGAAATCGCTTGCCGCCATTTTAGATGCGGTGGAAGAGGACGGACGGGTCAGCAAGGTATCGGCTGGGACAGCCGTCATGAAAAATGCCGAAGGATACAAACAGGTGCCTTACAAACGAATACAAGGATGGGGACAGGGACTTGCGCTGACGTTTCTTGCTGATGTGTTAAGAACGAAAAAACGCGTGTATCAGTAAAGCTGGCGGCGGGGGGAAAGGGATGAAAAAACAGCCTCAACAGAAGGAACGGGTTTCACGCTGGAAGGGAACGTATTTCAAAAGAAACTTTGTCTTCATTTTGCTGATTGCCTGTATTCCCGGATTGCTGACTGGCGGCGCTGTCTACTTTCTTTCGATCGACAAGGTAGAGAAAGAGCTGCAAAGATCGCATGAAACACAGGTGGCGCGTGAAGTCAGCCGAATGGATGAGAAGCTGGGAGTGCTGGAGCTGACTCTCACCCAGATGGCATATGATTCTTCGCTGATGAACGGATTGGCCGAGAGGGATTTGGAGAAAGACTTTACGTTCTCCTATCAATTAACGAAAAAACTGTTTCTTTTACGGGACCAGCAGCCGCTGATCGAGCAGGCTTCCATCTTTCTGAACAGCCCCCGGCCTCTTGTGCTGAACCCCGAATACAGCGCTTTGACAGAACAGGAGGCGCTTCGCAAGTATCGCTCGCTGCTTGCCGCAGACAACAGTATTTATTGGAACCGATCCGGAAATCAAGCGATGCTGATCCAGCTTATTCCGGGTGCAGCAGAGAAACCGTTCGGCGCGATCATGCTGGCGGTTGATCCGAAAGAAATGGAGTCGATCCTGCAAAGCTTGTCCCCTTATCCTGATGGCAGTGCGCTGCTTCTGGATCAAAATCAGGAGGTGCTTTTTCACGAGGGAGAAATAGATTTTGAAAAGACTTTACTTAAAGAGGTAAAAAAACAGCCGGAAGGGAAAGGCCATTTTCAGATGGAATGGGACGGCAAGGTGTATTCCGTCTCCTTTGGAGACATGAACCGTATGCATCAGCAGTGGACCTTTGTGTCAGCGGCGCCTCTTTCTGCCATTACAGCGCCGATGGTGTTTTTATCGAAAGTGATTATCGTGATGCTTGTCATTTGCATCTGCTTGGCGGTGTGCATGACGTGGTATGCATCAAAAAAAATCTACCGTCCCATACAGCATTTGCTTGGCTTATTTACCTGTGGAGAGAAGAAAACATGGCAGGCGTCCGGGCAGGATGAATTCAAGTGGATTGAAAAGCGATGGAATGATCTATCCCTTGAAAGCCGAAAGCTTCAAGAGCAACTCCTGCGGCAGACACCCCATATGAAAAAGAGTTTCTTACAGCACCTCTTGCAGGGCGATTTTTACTATGACAACGAGGCAAGTCTCAGATCGCGGATGGAGGAGGCTGGATGGAGTATCGGAGAAAATGTGTTTCAGGTGCTTGATCTCCAGGTAACAGGCCTCCGCTGTGAAAAAAGCATCTTCCGAGCCGGTGATGAACAGCTTGCTATATTTACGCTGACCAATCTGGCCGAGGAGCTTGCAGCAAAACACTGTTTTCAGCCCTCCATTCTTGATATCGGCCGGCTTTCCGTCACCTTGCTTGTGATGAAAACAAACAGCTCTGATCTGAAGGCGTATGTAACGGAGCTGGCACGCCAATTTGACGATGTTACCGGATTAAGCCTGACCGGAACGATGAGCAGGAAGAAAGAGCGTGTTACGGAGATCCCTGCTTTATTTCAGGATGTAAAAAGCGGCAAATCCCGCAGGCAGTTTGCAAACCGGCATCAGGTGATTGATTTGCAGGCCGACTTCCCTCAGGGAGAGCACTCCGCCCCTTATTATCCTTTTGAACTGGAAAAACAAATTGTTCAAGCCATCCGGTTGGAAAGAAAACAGGAGGCCGAGGAATTGATACGTGCATGCATGGAGGACCTGGCGGAAAAGGCGGCCATAGACAGGCATGTGCACGCCGCCCTGATTCAGCTGTTTTCCCGCATTCAGGAGGATATTTTGCATTCCGGACTCAATCCGAGTGAACTATTTCAGCATCGGGCTCTGCTTCTTGAAATTTCAGAATTATGCGAACCTATTGAAGCGACAGCTTGGCTGATGGATGCTGTGGTGACGCCTTACCTTTCCAAGCTTGAGGGCAGAAAAAACAGACAGCAAAAACAGGTGGCGGATCGTGTCATCGCCATGATTCACGAACAGTATATGGCGGATATTTCGCTGGAAAGCTGTGCCGATGCGCTCGGCATGAATTCATATACGTTAAGCAAGGCATTTAAGCAAGTGACCGGCATTAATTTTATAGATTATGTGACCCAAATCAGAATCGAAAAAGCGAAAGAGCTTTTAGTGAATACGAATAAAAAAATTCATGACGTGTCAGAAGAAGTCGGCTACCGCCACAATTACTTTAATCGGATTTTTAAAAAACAGGTGGGCATGCCGCCGGGTGTCTTCAGGCAAATGTATCAGGAAACGCCGTGAAAGGAGAGAACATGTGATGGAGAAAGTGATTCAAGTGTTTTTAGCGGGGGATTCCACCGTGAGTGATTGCCCGCCTCATGAAGCGCCGATGGCCGGGTGGGGGCAGGTATTCGGGCAATTGTTTTCTGAAGATGTGAAGGTGCACAATCACGCCAAAGGAGGGGCGAGCACCAATTCTTTTGTGGAAGAAGGAAGGCTCCAAGCGATTGCCGAGCGCATCAGACAGGGCGATTATTTGTTTATTCAATTCGGCCATAATGACCAGAAACCGCGGGGGACGAAGCCGTACTCTACATTTCAGCAATTTCTCACCCTGTTTGCAGATACGGCACGCGAAAAAGGAGCGCATCCTGTATTCGTCACATCGGTGCAGCGCCGCCGCTTTGATGAAAACGGACGGATCGAGCATACACTCGGCGAGTACCCTGATGCGATGAAAGCACTGGCGAAGGAGCTTGATGTGCCTGTGATTGATCTGCAGGCAAAAACAAAGGAGCTCTATGAAGCATACGGACCGGAGGAATCGAAAAGATTGTTCGTTTGGTTTCAGCCGAATGAACATCCGAATTATCCGGACGGTATTGAGGACAATACGCATTTTTCAGAAGAAGGGGCAATGGAGGTTGCGAAGCTTGTGGCAGAAGGCATTGAAGAACTCGGCCTTCCGCTGAAGGACCATCTTGTGAGCCGGGAGGGAAAAGAATATGTATAAGGAAGGCACGTGCCTGTACCGCAATCCGCTCCGGTCAGCAAGCGATGTGAAGGACTGGCGGATGGAGGGGGGCGGACAGATCTCATTTGACGATCACCGCTTGCATCTGTCGCATGTTCAGGACGAAGCACACTTTGTCTATTGGTGCCCGGAAACGTTTCCGGACGGCATCATTGTGACGTGGGACTTCTTCCCGATTGAGCAGCCTGGGCTGTGTATGCTGTTTTTTTCCGCTGCGGGGATTGGAGGCGAAGATTTGTTTGATCCAAGTCTCAAGAAAAGAACGGGAAAATACCCTGAGTATCATTCGGGGGACATCAATGCGCTCCATCTGTCGTATTTCCGCAGAAAATACGCGGAGGAAAGAGCGTTCCGCACCTGCAATTTAAGAAAAAGCCGCGGTTTCCACCTTGCCGCGATGGGAGCCGATCCGCTGCCATCTCCAGACGACGCTGATTCCCCGTATCATATGAAGCTCATTAAAGACAAAGGCTATGTGCACTTTTCAATCAATGATTTGCCCATTCTTGAATGGATGGACGACGGCAGCACATACGGGCCTGTATTAACAAAAGGGAAAATCGGGTTCCGGCAGATGGCGCCCATGAAAGCCGCTTATCGAGATTTTGCTGTACATCAAGCGGTGAGAAGATGAAGACGACGGTAACGGATGCGCTTTATGCAGGCTGTGAAGCGGTGGTGAAAATTGCGTGGCTCAATGGGCTGTGGCTGTTGTTTACGCTTTTGGGCGGCGTTCTTTTCGGATGGGCGCCGAGCACTGCCGCGATGTGTGCCGTCATACGGAAATGGCTGATGGGGCAAAAGGATATCCCGGTGTTTCCGTTATTTCTCGATACCTACAAAAAAGAATTTCTCAAGGTCAATGCGATTGGATTGGCGTTTGCGGCGCTTTTGCTCATATTGTCCGCGAATTATCATTATTTTTCAGCCAGTACGGATTGGCTGTCCTTTGCTGTAACCAGCTGCACGCTGTTTGCGGGGGTATTGTATATCATCGCGCTGATGTATGTGTTTCCCCTTTATGTGCATTACCAGCTCCCGCTGCGAAAATATATTCCGCAAGCGCTGCTGTTTGGCGCCATGCGGCCGCTGACGACCGGCTGTATGCTGATCGGGTGCGGATTTGTCCTTTACTTGCTGTATACGCTGCCGGGATTGATCCCATTTTACGGCCCGTGTTTATTTGGGCTAGTGATGATGTTTTTTGCTCTCAGAGGATTTCAAAAGACGGAGGCTCAGCACCACCAAGCAGGTTAACAAAAAAATGACAATCATGCAAAAAAGTACAGTGTCCGAAAAAGGCAGATGCAAAAAAGTGTAATTGAAGACAGCTCACACAGCGCATAAAATCCAATTTAAGTAAGCGCTTACAGAAAAATGAGAAGGAGCTGTCTGATGATTAAACGAAGGAAACGCATGTTTACCGCTGTTACGTTGCTTGTCTTGTTGGTGATGGGAGCCTCTGTATTTCCTATGAAAGCTGAAGGAGCAGCGCGGCAGATGGAAGCACTGAACCGGGGGCTTGTGGCGGTCAAGACGGACGGCGGCATTTTTGTCAGCTGGCGGTTTCTTGGCACTGAAAACGCATCTGTTTCGTTCAATGTGTACAGAGACGGGCAAAAGCTGAATGCTGCACCTGTCAAAACCACGAACTATGTGGATAAAAACGGATCGGCGGGCTCAACGTATACGGTTCGAGCTGTCGTAAACGGTACTGAACAAGCGGCTTCTGAAAAAGCCTCCGTATGGGCGCAGCCGTATCATTCCGTCCCGCTGGATAAACCGGCTGGCGGCACGACGCCAAAGGGTGAAGCTTACACCTACAGCGCCAATGACGCAAGTGTTGGCGATGTGGATGGTGACGGGCAATACGAGCTGATCCTGAAATGGGACCCGTCTAATTCAAAGGACAACTCACAGGATGGCTATACGGGTGACGTGCTGATTGACGCCTATAAACTGGACGGAACGAAATTATGGCGGATCAATCTCGGCAAAAACATCAGAGCGGGAGCGCACTACACCCAATTTATGGTGTATGACCTTGATGGTGACGGAAAAGCGGAAGTGGCAATGAAAACGGCAGACGGGACAAAAGACGGCACAGGCAAAGTGATTGGAAATGCCAATGCTGATTACAGAAATGAACAGGGGCGTGTGCTTTCAGGACCCGAATACCTTACTGTGTTTCAAGGTGCTACCGGAAAAGAGCTTGTCACAACAAATTTTGAACCGGCCCGCGGCAATGTGTCAGATTGGGGAGACAGCTACGGCAACCGGGTTGATCGTTTTCTCGCTGGCATTGCCTACCTCGACGGACAGCGGCCGAGCCTGATCATGACCAGAGGGTATTATGCCAAAACCGCGCTTGTCGCCTATAACTTCAGAAACGGAAAGCTGTCAAAGCTTTGGACGTTCGATTCTTCGAAGTCTGGAAATGAGGCGTTTGCCGGACAGGGGAATCACAGCCTGAGCATCGCGGATGTTGACGGTGACGGAAAAGATGAGATTATTTTTGGCTCAATGGCTGTTGATCATGACGGAAAAGGCATGTACTCAACTGGCTTAGGCCACGGGGATGCCCTCCATACCGGGGATCTTGACCCGAGCCGGCCGGGTCTTGAGGTGTTTCAAGTTCATGAGGACAAAAATGCAAAATACGGCTTATCCTTCCGTGATGCGGCAACCGGAAAAATCCTTTGGGGCGTTCATGCCGGCAAGGATGTAGGCCGGGGGATGGCTGCTGATATTGACCCGCGTTATCCGGGACAGGAAGTGTGGGCAAACGGTTCTCTCTACACAGCGAAAGGGGTCAAAATCGGAAGCAGTGTTCCGTCATCGACCAACTTTGGCATCTGGTGGGACGGCGACTTGCTGCGGGAACAGCTGGACAGCAACCGAATCGATAAGTGGGATTATCAAAACGGCGTATCGAAAAATATGCTGACTGCATCAGGCGTGGCCTCCAACAACGGCACAAAAGCAACACCGGCGCTTCAGGCTGATCTGCTTGGGGACTGGCGCGAGGAAGTCGTGTGGAGAACGGAGGACAGCAGTGCGCTCCGGATTTACACGACAACCATTCCGACTGAGTACAGGCTGTACACGCTGATGCACGATCCTGTGTACCGGCTTGGCATCGCCTGGCAAAATGTCGCGTATAACCAGCCGCCGCACACGAGCTTCTTTTTAGGAGACGGCATGGCGGAACTGCCAAAACCGAATATGTATACGCCTTAATAGAAGGGGGGAAGGAACGGGCTGCGTGCAGCCCGTTCCCATTAAAATGAAACCAAAAAAGAGGCAGATGGAGTACTTGACCAGAGGCTTAATTGCGGTTAAGACGGAGCAGGGCGTGTTTGTCAGCTGGCGTTTTCTCGGAACGGATCATGAGACGACGGCTTTTCACCTTTATCGGGATGGAGCGCGGATCACCCGCATGCCGATCGCGGACAGCACCAATTTTCTCGATCAAAACGGAACGGCGGACTCTGTTTACCAGGTGGCGGCCGTCAATAAAGGACGGAAAGAAAAGCTGTCCAAAGAAGCTCCCGTCTGGCGGGAAAATGTCCTAGAGGTGCCGCTTAACAAACCGGAAGGCGGTATCACGCCGGACGGAAAGCCGTACACGTACAGCGCCAATGATGCCAGTGTCGGGGATGTGGATGGAGATGGAGAATATGAAATCATTCTGAAGTGGGACCCGTCCAATGCAAAAGACAACGCCCATGACGGATACACCGGGGAGGTTCTCATAGATGCCTATAAACTGGACGGCACCTTTTTGTGGCGCATCAACCTCGGCAAAAACATCAGAGCAGGCGCGCATTATACCCAGTTTATGGTCTATGACTTGGACGGTGACGGAAAAGCAGAAATCGCCATGAAAACCGCTGACGGCACAACAGACGGGAAAGGACACATCATCGGCGATGAGCATGCCGATTATAGGAACGAACAGGGCAGAATCCTGTCCGGTCCGGAATATTTGACTGTGTTTAAAGGAGAAACCGGTGAAGCGCTCACGACCGTGGAATATGAACCGCCCCGCGGAAAGCTGGAAGATTGGGGAGATGGCTACGGAAACCGCATGGACCGTTTTCTCGCCGGGATCGCGTATTTGGATGGGGAGCGGCCGAGCCTCGTGATGGCGCGCGGCTACTATACGAGAGCTGTACTCGTGGCATACGATTTCAGAAACGGAAGGCTCAAAAAACGCTGGATATTTGATTCCAATCAGCCGGGCCATGAAGCGTATGCTGGGCAGGGCAACCACAGCTTGAGCGTGGCAGATGTTGACGGAGACGGGAAGGATGAAATCATTTACGGCGCCATGGCGGTTGATCATGACGGTACAGGCTTGTACACAACGGGGCTCGGACACGGAGACGCGATGCATGTAGGGGATCTGGATCCGTCCCGCAAAGGGCTTGAAGTGTTTCAGGTGCATGAGGATGCCTCGAAGCCATACGGACTGTCGCTGCGTGATGCCGGAACCGGCGAGATTTTATGGGGCGTTCATGCCGGAACTGACGTCGGCAGGGGCATGGCGGCTCATATCGACCCAAATTACAAAGGATCGCTCGTCTGGGGAATTGATCCGCCTGGCAATGACGGAATGTCATACGGCCTTTTTACCAGTAAAGGAGAAAAGATCAGTGACAAAGCGCCCGCCTCAGCCAATTTCGCCATCTGGTGGGACGGCGACTTGGTCAGGGAGCTGCTTGATCATGACTGGGACGGAACGGTCGGCAGGCCGAAGATTGAAAAGTGGGATGCTGAAAACCGCTGTCTGAAGACGATTTTTCAGCCGGACGGCGTGCTGTCCAACAACGGCACAAAAGGAAATCCTGTTCTTCAGGCCAACCTGTTCGGAGACTGGCGGGAAGAAGTGATATGGAGAACGGAAGACAGCAGCGCACTCCGCATCTATACAACGACACATCTCACCCGCCATCGCTTTTACACGCTTATGCACGATCCGGTTTACAGGCTCGGCATCGCCTGGCAGAATACCGCCTACAACCAGCCGCCGCACACGGGCTTTTATCTCGGAACGGGAATGAAAAAACCACCGAAGCCCGCCCTGTACATAGCGGGCAGCAAAGCGGAGGCGCCGCTATAGGAGGAACTAAGGGATAAGAAGCAAAGGCTGAACAGTACGACAAGATGACTTATCAAAGCCAGGACGACTAATGTTCAGGCGCTGAAATCACCGGTTTTTTCAAGGGAAGAGCTGTCCATGATTGATGCCATATGAAACGAAAAAAACGAGGGGGAATGAGAAATGGCAAATCACATTTATCTTGCTGGCGATTCAACTGTTCAAACGTATGGAGACAGCACAAATCAAGGGGGGTGGGGGCAGTTTCTCGGCTCGCATCTGCCGGAGCATATTCAAGTGATTAACAGAGCAATCGGGGGAAGAAGCTCGAAAACATTTGTGGAAGAGGGCAGGCTTCAGGCGATTCTTGATGTGATTGAGCCGGATGACTGGCTGTTTGTGCAGATGGGCCATAATGACGCGTCGAAAAATAAGCCGGAGCGCTACACCGAGCCCTATACCACCTATAAACAATATTTAAAGCAGTATATCGCAGGCGCGCGGGAAAAAGGCGCCCATCCGCTTCTCATTACCCCTGTAGCACGCTTTCATTATGAAAATGACATGTTTTTGAACGACTTTCCTGACTATTGCATTGCCATGAAGCAGACGGCTGCTGAGGAGAATGTCCAGCTCATTGATCTGATGGAGAAAAGTCTTGCTTTCTTTACCGAGAAGGGCGAGGAAAAAGTGTACACCTATTTTATGGTGTCAGAAGGAATTAACGATTACACGCACTTTACAAAAAAAGGCGCAAATGAAATGGCGAAACTTGTGGCAAAAGGCATAAAGGAACTCGGCCTGCCATTGACAGAATCGATCATCAAAGAAGGGTGAAAAATGTGAGGAGAAAACTGTATCACGGCGCTTGTTATTATCCCGAATTATGGGATGAAGAGACGATTCAGCAGGACATTGACATCATGCGTGAAGTTGGCGTGAATGTTGTGCGGATCGGTGAATTTGCCTGGTCTGTCATGGAACCGGAAGAAGGAAAAATTGACGTCAGTTTTTTCAAAGAGATCATCACCCGTCTGTATGATAACGGCATCGAAACGATCATGTGCACGCCGACGCCTACACCGCCGATTTGGCTGTCGCACGGCCGGCCGGAGCGTATGCATGTAAACGAAAAAAGAGAGGTCATGGGGCATGGCTCCCGTCAGCATGCTTGTACGAACAACCCGTATTTCCGAAAAAAAGCCGCCATCATTACCACAAGCATCGCCAAGGAGCTTGGCCAGCTCCCGGGACTCATCGGCTGGCAGCTTGACAATGAGTTTAAATGCCATGTGGCTGAATGCATGTGTGAGACGTGCTTGCACTTGTGGCATGACTGGCTCAGAAACCGCTATGGCGTGATTGAGCGGTTAAACGAGGCATGGGGAACGGATGTGTGGAGCGAAACCTACCAGACGTTTGAGCAGGTGCCGCAGCCGGGGCCGGCACCGTTTCTGCATCACGCCTCTCTAAGCACAATGTATCAGCTGTTTTCGATGGAGATGATCGCTTCATTTGCAGATGAACAGGCCAAAATGATCCGCTGCTATTCGGATGCGCCGATCACGCATAACAGCTCCGTCATGTTCAGCGTGGACAATGAGCGGATGTTTCGGAATCTCGATTTTGCCTCCTATGATACGTACGCTTCGCAGGAAAACGCCTCTGCATTTTTATTAAACTGTGATTTGTGGAGGAACTTGAAACAAGGGCGCCCGTTTTGGATTTTGGAAACGAGTCCGTCGTATGCTGCCTCGCTCGAAAGCTCCGCTTTTCCGCATGCCGACGGGTATTTACAGGCCGAAGCCGTATCTTCCTACGCCTTAGGAAGCGAGGGTTTTTGCTATTGGCTGTGGCGCCAGCAGCGTTCGGGCAGCGAGATTTCACACGGTTCGGTTCTCAGTGCCTGGGGCGAGCCGACCGTGGGCTATCAGAACGTGATGGCAGTCGAGCGGGCAAGAAAGGAAGTCGAACAGGTGATTTTATCGACTGTGCCCGTTCAAGCCGAGGCGGCGATGACTTATTCCGACAGAGCAAAAGCATTTATCAAAACAGAGCCTCACCGGGGACTCCAGCACCGTTCGCTTGTGACCTATTTTTATGAGCGTATTCTTAACACGGGGATTCACCGTGACCTCATTCCAGAAGGCGTTCCGCTGGACGGCTATCGCTTGCTGTTTACGCCATTTGTGCCGTATCTGTCTTCTGATTTTATCAAAAAAGCTTCGGCATTTGCTAAAGCTGGCGGCATTTGGATTGTTGGGCCTCTTGCAGGGGGACGCTCAAGCGAGCATACGATTCATACCGATTGCGGGCTTGGCGAACTTGAGAAAACAGCCGGGATCAAAACGCGGTTTACCTTTCCAATGAACGAGAACGTAAATACAGGAAAAGCGTTTGGCATCACAGCGCCTCTCGGGATGTGGAGCGCGGTGTTTGATACAGAGAATGGAAACACCCTAGGCACGGTTGAGTCAGGACCGGGAGCAGGCCATGCCTTTCTGACAGAACAGAAGCACGGCAAGGGAAAAATCATTATGCTTGGCTCGCTTCCATCGGGGAAAGAAGGGAATGCGATGCTGGAAGCGCTCGTCAGGCATTACGCTGCTGAAGCAGCCATTTCCGTCCGGTCGGATGTGACACCCGGCACGATCGTTGCCCCGCGCAAAGGCGATAACGGCCTTGTGTGGATCATCGTCAATATGGATGGAAAAGGCGGGAGCGTGACACTGCCGGAAGCAGGTATGGATCTGTTGACGAACCGTTCAGCGAAAGCGGGAAGGCTGGCAGTCGGACCGCATGAATACCGTGTGATTCAGTTTGATAATCACAGCTGATTCTTTGCATCGAATCAGCTTTTTTCTATGGAGGGGGAGAACTGATGAAAAAGATGAAATGGTTATCAGAAAAGCCAAAGATGACATGCGGTGTGACGTGGGGCGTGCCATGGAAAAAAGGGGAATTGAAAAAAGGTAACCGTCTGTCGCTTGTGAATGAAAACGCGGAAAGGCAATATGTGCAAAGCGAACCGTCGGCCTATTGGCCGGACGGGAGCATCAAGTGGACGAAGCACGCAGCGGTGTTCGGAGGACAGGAACACCAAAGCTTTGCAGTGCAAAAAGGAGAATCCCCGCAGCCAACAGAAGTGCTCCGTATCAATGAGTCAGAGCATGACATCCAAGTGAATACAGGAACACTCGTCTGTGCCATCCATAAAACAGGCTCCGATTTCATTCAATCATTGCAGATCAATGGAAAGCCGATCGCCGCAGGCGGGAGGCTCGTTGCCATAAGAGAAACGAGAAAAGAGACGGCGGCGGAAACGGTTCTTTTTCGTGAAACGTCTGTCAGCCTCATCAAACGTGCGGCGATTGAGAAGAGCGGCCCTGTCAAAGCAGTGATCAAAATAGAGGGCGTGCATATCCTCCAAAAAACAAATGAGGAATGGCTGCCGTTTGTGGCCAGATTGACGTTTTATACCGGGCTGTCTGAAATCGGCATCGTACATACGCAGCTAATTGACAGGAACGGTAAACAAGAATTCATTAGGGGACTTGGCATAGTGTTCGACCTTTTTTTGGAAGGGGAGCCGTACAATCGCCATTTCCGTTTTGCGGGAGAGAAAGGGATGTACAAAGAACCAGTCCAGCTGTTTGGCACACGTAAATTCAATGAACGGTATCCGCTTTATCAAAAACAAATTAATGGTGAAACGCTGTTTCCAAGTGAAGAGCACAAGGAATGGTTTGCGCATGGCACACAGAACGCGGTTTGGAATGATGTCAAGCTCGTGCAGGATTCCAGCGATCATTACAGCCTGTCAAAACGGACCGGAAAAGATTATGCGTGGGTAGGCATGCTGCATGGCAGCCGGGCGAAGGGGCTTTGCTATGCGGGCGGCGAAAATGGCGGCATAGCCCTCGGTCTGCGGTACTTTTTTGAGAAATATCCGTCAGCCCTGGAAATCACAGGCCTTGCCGGCAGCCATCCAAAAATGACCGTCTGGTTTTGGCCTCCGGATGGAGAGGTGATGGATTTGCGGCATTATACAGGAAACACCCACGTGGCCAGCGCATATGAAGGATTTGATGAAATGCGCGCTGATCCGACCGGCATTGCCAACACAAATGAAATCAGCCTGTCGTGCTTTTCGCATATGCCATCTGATGATGTCCTTCATACGCTCGCTGATAAATGGCAGGCGCCGCCGCTGCTTGTATGTGAGCCGGACGTCTATTACGAATCAAAGGCGCTCGGGGTTTGGAGTGTCATTGACACATCTCATCCGCTCAAAAAAGAGCTGGAAGAACAGCTCGACGCCGCATTTCTATTTTACAAAAAGGAAGTAGAGCAGCGCAGGTGGTACGGGTTTTGGCATTATGGCGATGTCATGCATACGTATGACCCGATCCGGCATATGTGGCGGTATGATCTCGGCGGGTATGCATGGCAAAATAATGAGCTCGTTCCGACCTTATGGTTGTGGCAGGCGTTTTTCCGCTCTGGCAGAGAGGATATCTTCCGCATGGCTGAAGCCATGACCCGCCACACGAGCGAAACGGACAGCTTTCACCTCGGGGAATATGCAGGGCTTGGCTCACGGCATAATGTTGTTCACTGGGGATGCGGATGCAAGGAAGCGAGGATCAGCATGGCCGGGCTTTATAAATTCTATTACTATCTGACGGGAGATGAGCGGACGGGAGATCTTTTGACAGAAGTAAAGGACGCCGATTACGCCCTCGTCAAAACCGATCCGATGCGTGCTTTTTACGAGAAAGGCAAGCACCCGACCCACGCCAGAACGGGACCGGACTGGGCGGCATTTTGCTCGAACTGGCTGGCTGAATGGGAGCGAACCGAAAATCCGGAATATCTCAGAAAAATCGAAACGGGCATTAGCTGTCTGAAGCGGCTCCCGCTCCGCTTATTATCTGGCCCGACATTTGAATATGATCCGGCGACCTCGAGGCTTCATCACATGGGAGACGGCATAGCGGGCGGATATCATATGATCATTGCCTTCGGCGCGCCGCAAGTGTGGATGGAGCTGGCTGAGCTTCTTGATGACCGGGAATGGGAGGAAATGCTGAGTGAATTCGGCGAATTTTACACACTCAGTGATGAAGAAAAACGGAAAAAAAGCGGAGGCGCGCTTCATGACAGGCATTTTCACTGGCCGATGTTCGCCGCTGCCATGACCGCCTACGCCGCAAGAAAAAAACAAGATCAGAAGCTCGCCGCCAAAGCGTGGAATCTTTTGCTCGATGATAAGCTGAGCCATACGCCGCTTCCGATCAAACCAGAGCGCATTGAGACATGGACGCAGCTGGAGGAGCTCCCATGGGTCACAACGAACACCGTCTCTCAATGGTGTTTGAACGTCATAGCAGCGCTGGAACTGATCGGGGATTCCCTTCCGGCAAAAAAAGATACATCCGGCAAGAAAGGATAACAGCCGGAATTTCATAGGAGAAATGATGCAAAAAATGAAGATTGCAAGAAATTATGTAAGCGCTTTATATTGGGAGGGGCAAAGGGGAAATGCAAAATGAAAAAAAGGGGGACTTACGCATCATGAAAAATAGAATGCGAAAAAAATGGCTGGCATTGCCGCTCGCTGCCATGATGATCACCGGATGCAGCAATTCGGAAACATCCAGTTCAGCAGGCGGTTCGAAAGACACGATTAAAATTATGGCGCCGCTCTTATCGCCGGAAAGCCCGAGTGAAAAGAGCCCTTCGTTAAAAGCGCTCGAAAAATACACAGGCAAAGAGATTAAAGTCACATGGGTGCCTGATTCATCCTACAACGACAAATTCAACATCGTCATGGCTTCCGGAGAGATGCCTCATGCGATTGTGATTAAAGATAAATCAGCGGGCTTTATCAAGTCTGTCAAAGCAGGGGCATTTTGGGAGCTGTCTCCTTATTTAAAAGACTACAAGAATTTAAGCCAGGCAGATGAAAAGATTTTGAAGAACAGCTCGGTGAACGGCGAGGTGTACGGAATCTACAGAACGAGGGACCTGATCAGAGCGTGTATGATCATCAGAACCGACTGGCTTAAAAACGTCGGTCTGGATATGCCGGAAACGATTGATGATTTCTATGAAGTGCTGAAAGCCTTTAAGGAAAAAGATCCTGACGGAAACGGCAAGGATGATACGTACGGCATGGTCGTGCCGAAATGGATGGGGCTCGGCAACGGAAGCCCGTGGGATGTTCTGCAAATCTGGTTCGGCGCTCCGAACCGCTACGGCGTTGAAAACGGAAAGCTGATTCCTGATTTTACAACGAAGGAATACATGGATGCGCTCAAGTTTTTTAAAAAGCTGTATGATGAGGGCTTGATCAATAAGGACTTTGCGGTCATGGATTCAGCGAAGTGGAATGATCCGGTTGTGAAAGGAAAAGCGGGTGTCATCGTTGATACAGGCTCCAGAGCGTCTCAAATCCAAAGCGCGATGGAGGAGGCGGATAAGTCGAAAAAGGATGTGATTGATATCGTCGGCTCGCTTGAGGGGCCGAATGGCAAGCGCACCTTCCCGACATCCGGTTATTCAGGCATGATCGCGATACCAAAATCAAGTGTCAAAACCGAAAAAGAGCTGAAAGAGGTGCTGTCCTTCCTCGATAAGATGAATGATAAGGAAGCACAGATTCTCACGAACAACGGAGTGGAGGGCCGCAATTACGAGCTCAAGGATGGGGTATTCACCTCGCTTGAAAAAAACAACAAGTCTCTCCTGTATGAGCATGAAGGTTTGGCGCAGTTCAGCATGTCGATTCCGAAAAGCGAGTATTACATCGAAGACCAGAAAACAAAGCTCTTCCAGCATCGCAAGGACATCATAACTGAAGGAGAAAAAATAGCCGTCTTTAACCCGGCTGAGTCGCTTGTATCTGATGTCTATACCCAAAAAGGAGCCCAGCTTGACAACATCATTCTCGACGCGAGAACACAATTTATCATTGGAGAAATTGACGAAAAAGGGTTCGAGGATGCGGTGGAGCTTTGGAAAAAAAGCGGCGGCAATGACCTGATGAAGGACTTGAACAAATTGCATCAATCGTCAAAATAAACCGGTGCGCCTGCCGTTCGGCAGGCGCACTGGTACCACGAAAGGAGAACAGATATGGAAACAGTGCCAAAGAAGGGAGATTCACCTGTTCTCACTGCTGGAAAAGGCACCAGCTGGATGGCTGCGCTCAAGCGGGACAAATGGCTTTATCTTCTTCTTATTCCCGGTCTGCTTTATTTTTTGATTTTCAAATACTTGCCGATGTGGGGCGTGCTGATCGCTTTTAAAGACTATTCGCCATATCTCGGCTTCTGGAAAAGCGAATGGGTCGGCTTTGATTATTTCAAAGACTTTTTTATGAATCCGGATTTTTTCCGGCTTCTGCGCAACACCCTCATGCTCGCGAGCCTGGATCTTTTATTTGCCTTTCCGGCGCCTCTCATTTTGGCTTTGCTTTTGAATGAGGTGAGAAAGGCCGTGTATAAAAGATGCATCCAAACCTTTATTTACGTGCCCCATTTTGTTTCATGGACAATCGTGGTCAGCATCACCTTTGTTTTCTTTACTGTCGATACAGGTGTGATCAACAAATTCATTATGAACCTGACAGGTGAGCAGATTTCTTTCTTATCGGACGCGGACTGGTTCCGGCCGATGATTGTGATGCAAAGTATCTGGAAGGAGACAGGCTGGGGAACGATTTTATTTCTGGCCGCGTTGGCGACGGTTGATCAGGAGCAGTATGAAGCTGCTATCATGGACGGAGCGGGCCGCTTCAGGAGAATGTGGCATATTACACTGCCAGCAATCAGGAGCACCATTATCGTTTTGTTAATTTTAAGAATCGGCAGCTTTTTGAATCTCGGCTTTGAACAGGTGTATTTGATGACGAACTCGCTCAACCGCAGCGTGGCTGACATTTTTGACACGTATGTATACATGATGGGGATTACCCAAGGCGCGTACAGCTACAGCACGGCGGTCGGTTTGTTTAAATCGGTTGTCGGGATTATCTTGATTTTCGGCGCCAATTACATTGCGAAAAAGTTTGATCAGGAAGGATTGTTTTAGAGGAGGGAGAGGTATGGCTGACATTCACACGATGCACAACACAAAAGCCGGACGGGTGTTTGACGTCTGCAACATTCTATTTCTCGGCGGTGTCGGTGCAATTACCATTTTGCCGTTTTTGTATATTATCGCAGGTTCCTTTGCGACAGAAGCTGAACTTGCCCAGCGCAGCTTCTTTATATTCCCGAAAACCTTTACACTCGATGCTTACAAGTATGTGTTTTCAACACCGACGTTCATCCGAAGCATGGGCGTATCCATCTTCATTACCGTGGTCGGGACGGCTGTGCAGCTGTTTTTCACCTTTACGATGGCGTATCCGCTGGCGAAGCGGCATGTGAAGGGGCGGAATCTGCTGTTGAACCTGGTGATCTTCTCTATGCTATTTTCCGGCGGGATGATCCCGACATACCTTGTCGTAAAATCACTTGGCCTTTTGGATACGTATTGGGCATTGATTCTGCCGATGGCGATTAATCCGTTCAACCTTATTATTATCAAAAACTTCTTTCAGCAGCTGCCGCGCGAGCTGGAGGAATCGGCAAAGATTGACGGCTGTTCCGAAATCGGCGTTTTCTGGCGGATCGCCCTGCCGCTGTCAAAGCCGGTTATTGCGACTTTTGCGCTGTTTTATGCGGTCGGGATTTGGAATGATTTCTTCCACGCTCTCTTATATATCAATGACAGTGCAAAATGGCCGCTGCAAATGGTGCTCCGCCAAGTTACAATCTTATCGGATTTAACGGCAACCAATGGCGATACGATGCAAAATACCGTTCCGCCGGAGCAGGGAATAAAACTCGCCGTCATTGTCATTGCGACGCTGCCTATTTTGGCGGTCTATCCATTCCTGCAAAAACACTTTGCAAAAGGAATGCTGATCGGTTCGGTGAAAGGCTGAGAAAGGGAGTGTTTCATATCAGTACGTTAGATCAAATTAAAATCGCCTATATCGGCGGGGGGTCTCAAGGCTGGGCCAGAAGCCTGATGAGTGATCTGTCGATTGATGAACGGATGTCAGGCACGGTGGCGCTCTATGATCTTGATTTTGAAGCCGCTCAGAAAAATGAAGTGATCGGCAATCACAGCGGAGACGGCAGATGGAGGTACGAAGCGGTTTCTACTTTGAAAAAGGCGTTATCGGGCGCGGATATCGTCATTATTTCCATTTTGCCGGGTTCACTGGAGGATATGGAAATCGATGTCCACTTCCCTGAGCGCTGCGGCATTTATCAGTCTGTGGGTGATACTGTCGGGCCGGGCGGGATCATCAGAAGCTTGCGGGCCGTTCCGATGTTTGCAGACATTGCCCGGGCAATAAGAGACTACGCACCTGAATCATGGGTGATCAATTATACAAACCCGATGTCTGTCTGTACAAGAGTGCTGTATAAAGTGTTTCCGGGCATCAAAGCGATTGGCTGCTGCCACGAAGTATTCGGCACGCAAAAACTACTGGCGGAAATGGTCACAGAAAGGCTCGGAGTAGAGGTGCTCCGGCGCGAAGATATCCGTGTCAATGTACTCGGCATTAACCATTTCACATGGGTTACGGAAGCCTCTTACCGCCATATTGACCTGCTGCCTATATTCCATGAATTCAGCTCGCATTATGGAGAATCAGGATATGAGCTAGAGGGGGAAAGCTGGAGGGACAGTGTCTTTCGTTCGGCACACCGTGTTGCGTTTGATTTATTTGAAATGTATAGCGCCATCCCCGCTGCGGGTGACAGGCATCTGGCAGAGTTTCTTCCCGGCCCTTACCTCAAACAGCCTGAGGTTTGGAAATTTCACCTCACACCTGTATCATTCAGAAAACAAGACAGAGACGAGAAACGAAAAGAAACAGAACAATTAATCGCGCAAAAACGGGGCGTTGCCGGGAAAGCCTCGGGAGAAGAAGGCGTGAACATCATAGCGGCTCTCCTCGGATTGGGTGAACTCGTCACGAATGTAAATGTGCCGAATCAAGGCCAGGTTTCCAGTCTTCCTTTACAAGCGATTGTCGAAACGAACGCCTTGGTTACCCGCAACAGCGTACAGCCGATTTTCTCTGGAGCGTTGCCGAAGGGTGTGAAAATGCTGGCGGCACGACACGTATCCAATCAGGAGGCAGTGGTGGAAGCGGGGTTAACAAAGGACCGCGGTCTCGCTTTTCAAGCGTTTCTCAATGACCCGCTTGTCACGCTCGACCGACGTGATGCGGAGCAGCTTTTTGACGACATGCTCTTAAAGCACCAGCCGATATTATAATAGGAGCAGTGACCGTTTAGAAAACGTGAAGTTGACCATAATGGTAGTAGCTCTTAAGAAGTAGGTGCTATCAACGTGGGAGATTATCTGAATGTAGCAATAGAATTAGTTTGCGGTCTCTTTATTTTATTTGTCATTTTGAAGTTTCTTGGGAAAACCCAATTCTCTCAACTCACCCCGTTTGACTTTATTTCTGCTTTAATTTTAGGAGAACTGGTTGGAAACGCCGTCTATGATCATGAAATCAAGATAAAAGAAATTATTTATGCATCACTCCTATGGGGCTTGCTTATTTATTTGATTGAATTGATTACACAAAAACTTAAAGGAACCAGAAAGTTTCTGGAAGGCGAACCGAATATCGTCATCCATAATGGAAAGCTCAAATATGAAATGCTAAAGAAAAACAAGCTCGACATTAATCAGCTGCAAAGCCTTTTAAGGCAGGCAGGCTGCTTTTCCATACAGGAAGTGGAATATGCCATATTAGAAACAAACGGGATGGTCAGCGTTCTTCAGAAATCAGATTTTGGCAATCCGACGAGAAAAGATATGAATCTTCCGCAGCAAAATGTGTCTTTGCCCACCACGTTAATTCTTGATGGGGAGATTGTGTATGACAACCTGCAAGAAGCAGGGGTAGACGAACAGTGGCTGAAGCAAACGCTGAAAAAGCAGGGAATTGAAAAGACTGAGGATGTATTATTTGCTGAATGGCATCCTAATAAACCGCTGTATGCCATCACATTTGAAGAAAGCAGGTCCTCATGAAAAAAGAGCTTGCGGCATAGCCCAAGCTCTTTTTCGTTATTGATGAGTCCCTTGTTTAACAGCTCTTACATGATACATGCTCACTTCAGTGCTGATCAGATAGTCAGGCTTTGGTTTGCTTTTGTTCGCTTTATGGCCGGCGATATGTGCATCGCTTTTTTCCCATTGCTTCCAGTGATCCTCGGATTCCCAGCGAATCATGACAACGACTTCCTCATCACCGCGGCGGACGTTTTTCTCAAGCACTGTCACATCAATTAAACCTTCTTGTTTTTCAATGATTCCCTCAGCGCTGAAACGTTCTATAACTTGATCTGAATGGCCTTCTTTTACCGTCATTTTTCTCAACTGAACAAACATTTGTCTCTCTCCAATCATTCTCATATATGAATGATTGTAAATGAAATTGATTCTCAATGTCAAAGGAAGCGCACGGCGGAATAGAGCCACCGTCCATTGTTATTCTTTCAATAAAAATACATTGCTGTCTTCGTCCTTAAATTGTACGAAGGTGCCCCACTCCATTTGATTGGGCTCGCCGAGAAATTCTACACCGTTTGCTTTCATTTTCTCGTATGTACCAAAGATGTCTTCACATTCAAACACGATAGAAGCTTTCATTTGTTCAGAGCCTTTCATCATGGCTTTTGGGTAAATGACTAAACGGGTCTGGGCTCCTTTTGGCGCAACCTCCAGCCAGCTTGCATCAGGTCCCATCGGGTGGTCCGCCGCAATATCAAAGCCAACCTTCTCCGCCCAAAATTGCTTCGCTTTCTGCTGGTCTTCAACATATACAGCAACAGTGCCAATTTGTTTGATCATAGGGAAACCTCCAATTTGAAAGATAATTATACTATAACCTGTTCACGGCCGAAGTAACATGAAAAATCAGCCGGAAAAACCGGCTGATTTTCGATTAATATGAGCAGCTCACGACATCTATCAGATTTGTGTCTAAGGCGAAATAAACCCAGCGGCGCCGTGAAGAATCCCAGTAAAAGCCTCCGACGGATCTTCTGCCTAGAATGATCGGGTAGAACCAAAATGAGCTGCCGTTGGTTAACCAAACATAGGTAAAGCGAAAAAGGCAAGGCTGAATGGCAACGGGTTCAACTAAATAAGCAACTCCCTGAGGGCTCTGCGGCTTTTTCGGTTTCGCCGGCTTTTTTGAAGGCGGGGGTCCCTGCGGCGCACCGCCGAAGCCAGGCACAGCGCCGCCGCCAATACCAGGGCCGGAGCCGCCGCCGAAGCCAGGCACAGCGCCGCCGCCAATACCAGGGCCGGAGCCGCCGCCGA
>NZ_CATYRA010000012.1:0-122526 GCF_958411575.1 uncultured Bacillus sp. | reverse complement strand
TTTTCAAACTAGAAGGTGTTTTTTATTTGTCTCATATTATGGGGTCAGTCCCAATTTTCCGGTTTTTTTATCCGTCTTTATTTTGATTGTGTTTTTATTTCTTGTTTCAAAATAACTCCCAATGCTTAAATCCTTACGCTCCGGCGCAGTGCCTTTTCGCCACGTGCTTCCTATTTCTTCTCCAAAGTCCTTTTCACTGACTTTCTGCATATCAGAAGTGAGACCCAGCATAGCATATATATTGATTTCTTCCATGTTCTGAAACGGCGGCAGGGGCGCCCCGTTTTCTATTCTTTCATCTGCAATATGCTGGTCAGGCACGATTTCGTCTACATCCGCAGGGTAGCTGTATCCCGGCAGAATCGGTTCATACACAAGCCTGGGGACCTGTTCGCCATCAATGACATCGTACATCAGCTGCAAAGACATTGTATTTAAGTAATGGGACACAACCTTCTCTTTTGCTACAAATTCATTTGGAACTTCGGCTTTATGCCCTTCTCCGTAATATAAGAAATGAACAATCTGTCCGCTGCGTGTTATATCAATTAAAAAGCCTGAATTGGGAAGCGGAAGCCCCAGTTCCATTTTGGTATAGATAAAACGGATATGCTTTCCCCGTTCTTCCTTACCTTGAAAGTGAAATTTCATAAATGTGCCGGGATGGTTAGCAGCAGCAAACTGAAGAGCCATCAGCTTTAACTCGGCATCTGGAAGTTTTTTGTCTGTCTCGGAGCAGACGGTTGTTGAAAAGGTGAGCAAAGCGCCGTCATGTCGGAGTTCAACTGTAATGTGCTTTTCCGGATCTTCAGGGTTCTTCCAGATGAAGTATGCCTGCCCCTTCTTCTTTTGCTTTTGGTTGTAATCTTCTATCTCAAGCTCGTAATGCGGAGGTACATTGCCGATCTCTTGCGCCTTCTTTTTCAGCTGTTTATTAACCAATGAAGTCATCCTTTCAAAGAGTCTACGACAAAGAGAATCCTGTTTATTATATAAAAAGACCTTTCTTCTTTTAAAGTGAAGAAAGGTCCTTTTCTATTATTGTCGTTGTTTTCTGATATTCTTTCTGTTACTTTCATCACATCTCACCTTATATATCTGCGGCATTTGCGTGACTTTTGGCTGTTTTACCATGAACTGAAAACGGGCTCTCCTGTATGGGCTTCGATAAAACGCGGATACACCGGCTTATAGACGAGCCGGTAGCTGTGTTCTTCATCATCACGGTATTCTCTCTCCCAGCCTAGCTCAACTTTAAAATGCTGCCAAAAGATAGACTTCGCTTGTTCTGCTGAAATAGCCGGAACGGGATGAATGGCTTCCAGCTCCTTCGGGTCAATATCTGGCGCCATATAAACGGTAATGTGCCCTGTCTGGCGGCTGACGCAGATTCTGATCTGCCCAAACCGGAGCGGAACCCCGTGACAGTGAGCTTCAAATGTAAAACCGGCGACTTCGTTTTCTTCTTCATCGGGTTCGTCATATTTGATCTTAAAATATTGATCGGCATTTGGAAATAAAGCAAATAGAAAACGAAGCGCCCTTTTTTCGCACTCTGCCTCAGTTACTGTCAACGGCCCTTTTTTCTCCATAAATGACATGACGCCTTCGAGTTTTCCGGTTTCTTTGTTATGGATGGTTTTCAGCACTTGATGAACCCGTCCTCTAAACCAGCTGTCCATGCTTTTATCCGCCGGCTGATACACGGGATCATCCGGATTCCGCCAAACGGTCCTTATTCTCCCGTCTCCCAAATCCGTTTCCCGCTCCTTGACAAAGCCTTTTTCGATGCCGATCATACTGCCAAGATCAGCCTTTTCGTGAATGCCTTCGAATAAAGGGAGAGGAAAGCTTTCCGGCTCCCTGTCATCGTCATCATCAAATGCTTGTTCTTCTTTCACCAAATCGGCAGGCACGGTAACGGCCCTGCATTCAGGCTCATACACCAAATGCGGTTGATCGTCCCCGTTTTTGTAAACAGAACGATGGAGAACCTCAAACAAAAGGTCGAACTCCACGTCCTTCTTGATGAAGGCAAATGCCTCTTCTTCATCAGCGACCCGCTTTGGCTTGATGATGCTTCCCGCTTTGCCGTAATAGCGAAAGTAAATGATCTCACCTGATAAGGAAACTTCACCCATAAATCCGCTCATGGGAAGAGGAAGACCGTCCTCCATTTGAACATATGAAAATCTCACTTTATCGTCGGATGTACAGTTCTCTTCTTCACGCACAAAGACTGACAGCGCCCCGGGATAATGAGTCTCTACAAATTGGCGCATGATATCCTCTAATTTCTCCTCAGACAGCCTTTCTCCGCTTTCAGGCTCAATATCTCGGGAAAGAGATTTCAGCTGTCCATCCGGCCCAAGTTCCACGATAATGCCGATGTGTTCATCCTGAGGATCTGTCCAACAAAAATGTCCTCTTTTCTCATCATCGCCATAATCTTCAATTTCCAGTTTTAAGTGTGTCGGCACCCGGCCGATTTCCAGTGCTTTTTGTTTCAATTCCTCTTTCTTCACCAAGACGGCCCCCTTTCATCGTTCTTATGTCCCCTTCAACTAATCAGAAAGTAGTAGTCTAAATTGCACAAATTTCTGAGTTTACCAGTTTTTCCAGAACATTTTTCACCAAAAATAGTATGATGAACCTATTCAATATAAAAGCTAATAATCTTAAAATTAATTCCGTTGTAACTTTTTATAGGTCCATTCATGACAAAGAAGGGCGGAGTTTCCAGAAAATCTGGTAAAAACCGTGAGAAAAGAACTGATTTTTTTGGTTATATGATGCTAATCCATTCAAAAAGATCCATTTCTCAAAGACAAAAGACTCCCCTTTCCTAAACCATTTGAGGAGGAAAAATGAATGTTTCAGAAAAAAACGTACGCTGTTTTCCTAATTCTTCTGCTGATGATGTTTACAGCTGCTTGTTCCGGAAGCAAAACAAGCGCGGAGAAGAAAAATTCAGAAACAGAAAAAAGCTCAGATATAGCTCAAGTCAAAATCAAGGATGTCTCTTATACACTGCCATCCAAATATGATAAGTCCACTTCAGATGACCAGCTTGTGTTAAAAGTCAATGTCGCTGTGAAAAACACAGGAAAAGAACCGCTGAATGTAGACAGTATGGATTTCACTTTGTATCAAGATGATACGAAGATGTCTGACACAGATCCCGAGGATTATAACGAAAAGCTGCGCAGCAGCACGATTAACGCTGACAAATCGGTTGAAGGCAGCCTCTTCTATGTTGTAGATAAAGGCAAGAAATACGAGCTTAACTATACGCCGGAATCTTATGGTGATAAAAAGCCAAAATCAGTTACTTTCAAAATTGACGGAAAAGACAAAAAAATCCTTGCGACAGCAGACCAGCTCCAAGACTCTGCAAAAGCATTATCAGCTTATGTTGATGTCCTTCTTTTCGGTAAAGACAACGCTGATTTCGAAAAAATCACCGGGGACAACAAAAATAAAATTGTAAGTGATTTCAACGAATCAGCGAAAGACGGCTATCTCTCAGCTTCGGGCCTTTCCAGCACATATGCCGACAGCAAAGCGCTTGATAATATCGTGAACGGCATTAAAGAGGGATTAAGCAAAAACTCTTCCATCCAGGCGAAAACAACTTCGATCTCAAAAGACGAAGCGATTGTTGAAGCCACAATTAAACCGGTAGATGCATCTTCACTCTCAGACCGCATCGAAGACAGAGTAAAAGACTACTACAGCAAAAACTCTGGCGCCAGCTATGAGGATGCTGTGAAATACGCGCTTCAAGTCTATCCTGAAGAATTCAAAAAGCTCGGACCTGCTTCATCTGAAAAAACAGTTGAAGTGAAAATGAAGAAAAATGACATCGACCAATGGCAGCTTGATATGGACGACTACAGAGCAGCAGAATTAGTCGAAGCATTCATCAAAGAATAAAACACCAAAAGGAAATAGCCTCCAAAGCTATTTCCTTTTTTATGTGAAGATTCCGCTGATGAAGTTCACTTCATCTTCGGTTAGTTCAATGTTCAAGGTTTTCAAGTTATCTTTCAACTGCTCAGGACGTTTAGCGCCTGGAATGATAGCGTCTATCGCCGATCTTGTTAACAGCCACGCCAAGGCAACATGTGCCGTCTCCGCTTGTTTTTCCTCCGCTACCGCTTTCAGCTTATCTACTTTTTGGAGATTGTGAATAAACGCTGCTCCCTGAAATTGCGGCTTATCCTTTCTGAAGTCATCAAAGACCGTGTCTTTCGTGAATTTTCCTGTCAGCAGCCCAGACGCGAGCGGAAAATAGGGAATAAAGGAAATGCCGTGTTTTTCACAGTACGGAAGCAGCTCCTTCTCGGCATCACGCTGAATGAGAGAGTATTCAGCTTGGAAGACCTCCAAATAACCGTCGGCATTACATTCCTGCAATTGCTGATAATCGAGGTTCGAAGCACCGATCGCTTTGATTTTTCCCTCATCCTTCAGCTCCTTCAGCGTGCCCGCCACTTCAGCGAGAGGCGTTTTCCCATCCGGGAAATGAACATAATACAAATCAATGTAATCTGTTTTCAGCCGCTTCAGGCTCTTTTCTACCTCGCCGCGAAGAAATTTCCGGCTGTTGTCTAATTCAATGCTGCCGTTCACTTCCTTATGAGCCCCTTTGGTGGCAATAATGAGCTCATTCCGCACGCCTCGTTCTTGCACAACTTCCCCGATTAATTCCTCAGAACGTCCCAGTCCGTATATAAAGGCGGTATCAATAAAGTTCACGCCGCCATCCAATGCCGTGCGCACCAAATCTTTCCCTGTTTCATCATTTAGATTCGGAAATAGATTATGCCCGCCGACCGCATTCGCACCGAATCCGATCCGCTTCACCTGCAGCTTCGTCTTGCCAAGTGTACGTGTTTGATCCATTGTTCCTTCTCCTTTGACACCAATTTTGATGAAAAATAGTGCAGGGTCACTTTCTGTATTAGATATCCTTTTTCTATTTTCCTTCTTTTTTCAGGATATACAAAAAGGAGAAAGTGTATTTCTCCTTTTGCAAGTTTATTTTGGCAGGACCCATTTGTCTTTTAAGAAACAGGCTCTGGCCAGTAAAAAGAAAATGGCGATGAGCACGGCGATGGTTCCTGACGTGTACAAAATGGCAGCCGGCTCAACCATCCCGAATAAAAGCTGTTTAAATAACGCATGCAGGTTCAGAAACGGAATGAGAAAGTATGACAAGTCAAATTGATTCGGTGCCTTGCTTAAGATGAAAAACATCGGGAATATAGGCAGAAAGACGACGAGAGACATACAGCGGGCTTTATGTGCTGATTTGCGAAAACAGCACGCCCGGCATGGAACCAAAAGTTCTCGATACACTGTATCAATCGTTTGGCCGTTCAACGAAAAGCGGCGCCCATGAAGGCATGGGCACCTATATCATTCAAAAACTGGTGAAGAGCGCTTTTGGGAGGCTGGATTTTACCTACCGACACCCCGTCTTCCGGTTAGAAATCAAAATTCCGTTTCAGAAATAAAAAAACCTTGAAAAGCCCGGCTTTTCAAGGTTTTTTTCATTATGAGGATAACGCTTGTGCAAAACGATCTGCTTCGTCTTGCAGCGTGCTTTCAATTTCTTTGTAACGGCTGGAAATCGTTGATGCGCTGACGCCGTATTTTTTCGCCAGTTTAGCTTGAGAAACGGACGCTCCGTTAAGAGAAATCGCATTCACATAATATTCAACTGCCGCCGCAAAAGCTTCCGGTTTTCTGATGACAGGTGATTTTTTCTCACAGAATGTTTTCCAGATGTCAATGACAGCCGGAATCAATTCAGTCGGATACTCATCTCCGCCCATGCCTTCTTCGATAGCCGCAGCTGTTTCTTTCTCCATGTCGTTTGCCCACTCAATACTGCTTTCTTCCGCTTCCTCTGCTTGCGGCTCTTCATCTTTCTCCGCTAACAGCGCGAACAGAACGTTGTTGAATTCTTGCTTCATGAAGTCTTCCGGCGTTTTGCCATTCTTCACAGCGGCATCCGCATATTTCTTCACTTTGCTGATCAGCGCTTCTGTTCTCTTCACCGGGAAGATCGTGAACTGCATGAAGAATTCTGCTTTTTCTGCTTCGTGGATTGGATATCCGAGAATCAGGCTTCCCACTGGCGGGAGGTCTTGATTGTTGGCGTCCATTTCCACTTCGAATTGTTTTGTCGTAATGACATCCTCAAAGTGAATGACACCTTCTTTCAAGTCTTGCAGCAGCAATAAAGCAGGCGTCATGCTCTTCCATGATTCAACGATCTCACGCGTTTTCGGACGAGTAATCGAATCGCCTTTTTTCTGAAGGTACTCTTCAAAGATTGTCTTTTCACCAGCAAGCGGGTGGAAGAAGATTCCCCAGATCCCTAAGTTAAATACGCTGATGTCTTTCGTCTGTCTGTCCATAGCAGAAAGAAAATCATGCTGGTTGATAAAGCTTGAAATGCTTTCTCTATGTACTGTGAAGGCATACTCCACTAAGTCTTCCTGGATTTGTTTTGCTTCTTTTGCCGCTAGTTCTGTCGGGAAGTCGACAACTTTACTTCCGCAGCATTTTTTATATTTCTTGCCGCTGCCGCATGGACAAGGGGCATTTCGTTTCACTTTTCCCACAATAAACCCTCCGAATTCTGTTGTAACTTTTCTATTTTAACAAAAATAACTTCTGAGGGCTTGGTTTCGGGCTAAAAAAGAATTTGGTAATATGATAAGCTGGCTGATCAAACCAATTTACCTATGACATTTTCACCAACTTTTGTGATTTAAGGCTTATAACCTATTCCCACTTTAGGCCCTTCTTTTTTACAATCATTAGGTATTTATCTAAAATTTTAAGGAGTGTTTATGTTGGAATTCGCTGGTTTTATGCTGCGCGCCTGCGCTCTAGTACTTGATGTGATCATTGCGGCAGCAGTGATTTTGGCAGCCGGATTTACGTTTGGTGACGGGTCCGCCGGCGTCATTATTGTGGCCATATTGATGGTGTTTGTGTATCCTTTGCTGATGCCGCTGACAAATTGGAAGGGTACACTGGGCAAAAAAATCATCGGGCTGCAAATCGTGAGAGACGAAACATACGAAAAAATATCCCTCCCACAGGCTATTGTCCGTTACATGATAGCGTGGGTGCATGTGTTCTCACGTTTGATCTATTTGACAGCCGCATTTACGAAGAAAAAACAAGCCGTTCATGATATGGCTGCGAAAACAATTGTGCTGAAAGCAGAATAACCTTGAAGAATAAAATTCTTCAAGGTTATGTTTCTCGTTAGTTCGTATTTTGGCCTCCGCCGTTCAGTCCTTCTTTAATCAGGCTGTTGACTTGGCTGTTCATCAATAAACCAATGTGCCCAACGCCATGAATTTGAACGTTTTTAGCACCGTCTAATTTTGATAAGTAATTCATGACAATCATATCGGCACTGCTGTAAATGGATGTGTATAAAATCTTTTGATTTGGATCTGTTCCCGGAAGCGCCTTGCTTGTCGTCAAACGGTTCGCGCCGCCAAGCGTTACGACGTTTTCAATTTTATTTCCGCCGTCCAGATTTTTTATGTAGTAAAGTGTGTTCGCGCCACCCATGCTGTGAGCGACAATATCCACTTTTTTCGCACCCGTTTCGTCTAAAACCTTTTGCACAAATCGTGATAATACCGGGCCATTGTTATAATTCGTCCCTGTCTTGTCCCAAAAATCAACCGCATACAGCTTGCCCCGTGACCAGCCCTGAGATACGAGATAGCTCTTAATTCCCGCAAAATTGTATGAAGCTCCTCCGATACCGTGAACCATAACAACTGGATTGTGTTCAGCGGCTTTTGCTGACGGCTGCATCGCAAACAGCGATGTGACTGACAGCACCAAAATTGTTACAAGTGCAATGAACTTACTTTTTACAAATTTCATAATATCCTCCTTTTTTTGTAACAAATTCTTAAATTATATTACGTTACCAAATTAATTAAGTAAAGGGGAATTTTTACTTATTTTTAAAGAAATTTTAAGGTTAAAGGAATTTTTAGTTCTACCAACCTATCTCGATTAGTTTCTGTTCATTGTTACGTTGTTGAACAGCAAGTATAACGTCCGTAGGAATCAGCAAAGCAAATGTTATGACTAAGTTTAGGCACAACATTTTCTCTAGGAAACATAGATCTGGCATTACTTTTCCTAGTTTTTGTTTTGAATTGAACTAAGAGAAAACTAATAGATATGAGCTTTACAGTGAAATGATTAATGAGTTTTTTGTTTGGGGCATTAGGGCTTTATGAATGTTAAGGGAGAGTGAAAATTCCCTTATCCTAATAATGTGTGGAAAAGGCATAAAAAAAAGAGAAATGGAGTCATCCTTTTCCCTCTTTTTTATTTGGTTATATTTGGTCTTTGGGTTTAGTGAATGTTGTGGAATATCCTGCGGCTAATAAAAAGATAATGGAAAGAATGTAAGCTAAAATACCTTGGTGAAATACCAATATTGAAATTAAATGAGATGCTGAGGCAAGAATAAGAAGAATAGTTGTATATATATTGAATCGCGATTCAGGGAAACCTCCCTTATCGTTTCTTGAAAAATTTTATCATTTGTAAATGCAAAAATAAGTTTTTCATTCAGTCAATTTTTCTTGACAACTGGTGGTCGAATCAAGATAATAGACCAGTCACTATATTTTTGATTGCAATTCAGTAAGGTGGGAATGTTATGAGTTATGGAGATTCCCGTGAGAAAATCCTTTCAGCTGCAACCAGGCTATTTCAGCTGCAGGGATATTACGGCACGGGGCTGAACCAGATTATTAAGGAAAGCGGCGCACCTAAAGGCTCCCTTTACTACCACTTTCCCGGCGGCAAAGAACAGCTGGCGATCGAAGCGGTGAATGAGATGAAGGAATATATCCGCCAGAAAATTGCGGACTGCATGGAAGCCTACACCGATCCAGCGGAAGGCATTCAAGCCTTTTTGAAGGAGCTCTCCTGCCAATTTTCATGTACGGAAGACATTGAAGGCTTGCCTGTCGGCTTGCTTGCGGCTGAGACGTCATTGGAAAGCGAACCGTTGCGGGAAGCCTGCCATGAAGCCTACAAAGAGTGGGCCTCTGTGTATGAAGAAAAACTGCGGCTCGCAGGCTGCAGCGAGAGCCATGCTAAGGAAGTCAGCACTGTGATTAACGCCATGATTGAAGGCGGTATTCTTTTATCTTTGACGGCAAAAAACAGCACACCGCTCCTTCATATCTCCAGCTGCATTCCTGACCTGCTGAAGAGATAAAAATAAGACATACTTATACTACGTTCGAAATAGAGAGGGGAAATGATTTTTGGAAACAGCAGCTAAAGCATCTCAGCAATACAAAGTGATGCCGATTATGATTTCCTTGCTGTTGGCCGGTTTTATCGGCATGTTCAGTGAAACAGCGCTGAATATCGCTTTAACCGATCTTATGAAGGAATTGAACATTACAGCGGCAACCGTTCAATGGTTAACGACGGGCTACCTGCTTGTTCTCGGTATCCTCGTTCCTGTATCTGGACTGCTATTGCAGTGGTTCACAACAAGACAGCTTTTTACCGTGTCACTTATCTTTTCAATTTTAGGCACCTTGATTGCGGCGCTTGCGCCGAGCTTCTCTTTTTTATTGGCGGCGAGGATCGTTCAAGCACTCGGAACGGGTCTTTTACTGCCGCTGATGTTTAACACAATCTTGGTGATTTTCCCGCCTCATAAACGGGGCGCGGCGATGGGAACGATCGGGCTTGTCATTATGTTCGCGCCCGCTATCGGCCCGACTTTCTCCGGATTGGTTCTGGAGCATCTCAACTGGCACTGGATTTTCTGGATCTCTCTTCCGTTCCTTGTGCTGGCGCTTGTTTTCGGTATCGCATACATGCAAAATGTATCTGACATTACAAAGCCGAAAATCGATGTATTGTCTATCATCCTGTCGACGATTGGCTTCGGCGGCATTGTGTTCGGATTCAGCAACGCGGGTGAAGGCTCCGGCGGATGGTCCAGCCCGACTGTGATCGTCTCACTAATTGTCGGGGTTGTCGGTCTTATCCTATTTTCTATCCGCCAGCTGACGATGAAGCAGCCAATGATGAACCTGCGTGCGTTCAAATACCCGATGTTTATTTTGGGTGTTATTATGGTATTCATTTGCATGATGGTCATCCTGTCATCTATGCTGCTTCTGCCGATGTATTTACAAGGCGGCTTAGTCCTGACAGCATTTGCTTCTGGTCTTATTCTCTTGCCGGGCGGCATTTTAAACGGATTTATGTCCCCCGTTACAGGCCGTCTGTTCGACAAATACGGACCGAAATGGCTTGTCATTCCCGGATTTGTGATTGTTACTGTTGTCCTTTGGTTCTTCTCAAACATCACGACCACTTCAACGGCTGCGTTGATTATCATCCTGCACACATGCTTGATGATCGGGATCTCTATGATTATGATGCCTGCGCAGACAAATGGTTTAAACCAGCTGCCGCGCGAGTTTTATCCAGACGGCACCGCTATCATGAACACACTGCAGCAAATGGCGGGCGCTATCGGAACAGCGGTTGCGGTCAGCATTATGGCTGCAGGCCAGCATGATTATATGAGCACAGTCAAAAACCCTGCCGATCCGGCAGTCATCCCGCAGGCTTTGACAGCGGGCGTGCAGCACGCGTTTGTGTTTGCGATGATTGTTGCTGTTATCGGTTTAATTGGCGCTTTCTTCTTGAAGCGAGTTAAGGTAGATCATTAATATGAAAAGCCCCTGACATTGTGTTCAGGGGCTTTTTTTTGTTTACATGCGGAGCGCGATTTCCGCGATTTCATCAATCGCATGACGCAATTCATCCTTCGTGTTATAAAAGTGAGGAGCGAGACGGATGACAGTGTCCCGCGGCGCGCAAATCACTTTTCTCTTCTTTAGCAGCGCCGCCGTTTCCGATGCCCGCTCATCCCGGATCGCAACCATGCCCGGCTGCTCTCCTGCTGGTGCCGCCGCCAGCTGCAGACCTTTTTCAGCAGCATATTGACATGCATCGGTACAGATCGTTTTCACATGATCCCGGATATGAGAAACCCCGATATGATTCAGCAGTGATAAAGCCGCTGCCGCTGCGTAAATGCTGACAAAAGCAGGAGTGCCTGTTTGAAAACGACGCGCGCCTTTCGCATAAGCCGCATCAAACCCGCTCTCCCGGCCGAACCAAGCTGATGTTTTCGGCTTCAGTGCATCCGCCAGCTCCTTTCTCACATAAAGAAACGCCATTCCCGGTATGCCAAGCAAATACTTCCGGGTGCCTGCCGCCAGCATATCAACACCCCACTCTTTTACATCAATGGGAATGTGCCCCGCTGATTGATAAGCATCCACAAATAACAAAGAACCCTTTCTATGAGTAATCTCAGCGATTGCTTTTACATCCTGAACAAAGCCGTCCCGATAATGAACGTGCGGAACACACGTCAGCACTGTTTCATCCATAATATATGTTTCATATTGTTCAAGCGGCAGCTCACCGTCTATTGATGGAATGACGGATACGGTATAATCGGATTGTGCCTGCCAAACATGAGACACCGCCGGAAAGTCCATCTCTGTATACACAACATGCTTCTTTCTAAAAACGGCTAAGGACGATGCTACGGAAACCAGCGCATCAGAAACTGACGGCACAATCGCAATTTCATCCGGTTCAGCCCCTATCAGCTTTGCACACTCGTTTCTCGCACTCTCTGTTTTTTCGATCGCTTCATTCCAGTTCGTCCCCATATGCAGCAGGCTGTCATGATAGTCTTTGATCGCCCTTGATACAGGCTCTGCCAACGCGCTCTGAGAACAGCTGGCAAGCATCGTATGTGTCTGCACAGTTGGGAACAGCTGGCGATACTGCTGCGGCAAATGCTCCATTGTGATTCACTCCTTTTCATTATTTTGATGAAAAACCCAAAAATAAACAATAGAATAAAAGGAAAAAGGAGATGGGAAGATGAGAAAAAAAGTGCTGATCACAGGCTTTGATCCTTTTGACAAAGAAACCGTCAATCCATCATGGGAAGCGGCGAAACAGCTGAATGGCTTAGAGACGGATGAAGCAATCATCACAGCAGAACAAATTCCGACTGTCTTTAGAACCGCTTTGGACACTTTGCGGCAAGCCATTCTGAAGCATCAGCCGGATATCGTGATCTGTGTCGGCCAAGCCGGAGGGCGGATGCAGATCACGCCGGAACGGGTGGCAATCAATCTTGCAGACGCGCGCATCCCCGATAACGAAGGACATCAGCCGATTGATGAAGAGATTTCTCCAAGAGGGCCCGCCGCTTACTGGACGGGACTTCCCGTGAAACGAATGACTGCAAAAATGAAGGAAAACGGGATTCCAGCCGCGGTTTCTTATACAGCGGGCACATTTGTATGCAACTATTTGTTCTACGGATTAATGGATCACATTAGCCGGACATCCCCGCACATTCGCGGCGGGTTTATTCATATCCCTTTCATTCCAGAGCAAACAATCGACAAAACAGCGCCGAGCCTCAGCCTGGACACGATTGTCCGGGCATTGAGAATCGCCGCTGTTACGGCCGCACAATATGATGAGGATTTGAAGTCACCGGGCGGTACGCTGCACTAAGCTGCCGCCGTTTCGCTTGTCAGCCTCTTTTTGTAGACAAACGCTGATAGGGTGACACTTACTTCAAACAGGACAAGCAACGGGATCATGACGAGAAAATCAGAAATGAAATCAGGCGGTGTAATCAATACAGACACGACGATCAGCAAAAAATAGGACAGCTTTCTCGCTTTGGCCAGCCGATAGGGATTGAGAACGCCCAGCCTTGTTAAAAACATCACCACTAAAGGCATCTCAAACAGAAAGCCAAACGGCAGGCTCAAATTCACCATAAACCTGAAATAGCGGTCAGCCGTAAACATTGTTTCAAAATGGCCGGAAGACAAATGAGTCAAAAAGCTGAGCACGATCGGAAACAAGACAAAGTATCCGAAAGAAATGCCCGCCAAAAACAATGCAAATAACCCGGGTATGTACATAAGCGTCACCTTGCGCTCCGTTTTTGTGAGCGCCGGGGCAACGAAACGCCACAGCTGGTACGCGGCAACAGGGATGGAAGCCGCAATGGCACAAATGCCGGCAAGCATCATATACACCCAAAGGATTTCACTCGGGCCAAGCACAGCCAGTTTTCCGTCCAAATCCCTGATCAGCCAATCATAAATGTCTTGCACGAACAAAAAAGCCGTGATGAGAAATAGAAGAAATGCCGCGAGAGTTATGATAATCCGGCGGCGAAGCTCTTCTAAATGCCCGATTAGATGGGTTTCTTTTTTATCCATTCAAAAAAGCCCTCCCTTTCATAAAAAAAAGAGGCAGACCCGGTGTCTGCCTCATCAGCACTCAGCCCGCGTTTTTGTCCTGCTTTACCGCTGTCAGCTCAGCTGATTTTTCTTCTTTTTCATCACCAGACACAAGTGATTTTGTTGCGCTTTTAAATTCCAGCAGTGTCCGTCCGGCGGCACGCCCGATTTCCGGCAGCTTGGAAGGGCCAAAAATAATGAGGGCGATGACAAAGATCAGAATCAAGCCCGGTATACCAATGTTTGAAAACATGTTTTTTCACTCCTTAATTCGTGATTTTTGCCCGTTTCTTAATCATTTGTTTTTCGTGGGCTTTATTGTGTGCAAAGAAACGATCCTCTTCAACCTCATTGGATTGCTTCACCCCACCTTGAATCGTTGTGGATGAAACCTTTCTCAACCCGGTTTGGTCTTTTTGGTAGACGAATGAAGCCCGTGTTGAAATGGCGGCGCCAGGTTCTGTTACAAACGGCATCACGCGATAATCGGCTTTCCACTGGTGAGGCGTCACTGTGCAGCGAACATATCCGCGATAGTCGTTAAAGAACTTAATATGCGGATTTTCTTTTAAAATTTTGTCTGTGTCCGCCCGCTTATCCGCGCCATTTCCTCCGGAAGTGATCGAGGTTCCAACAAATTCAGCTCCGAAAATTTTTGAACTTGTCTTCTCAAAGTCGACATGCAAATTCGATGCCCAGCTTGCGTGTACATCACCTGTCAGCACGACAACGTTATTCAGATTTTTACTATTAATGAAATTGATAACCCGTTCGCGCTGAGCAGGGTAGCCGTCCCACGAATCCATGCTGTATATCGGGCTTGCGCTTGTCCCGAAATTCCACTTCGCAAAGAAAATCTGCTGCGCCAGCACATTCCAGTGGGCTGTCGAGCTGCTCAAATTGTTGAAGAGCCACTGTTCCTGTTCTTTTCCTAACAGGGTCCTATTCGGATTGCGCGATTCATCAGAAGGCGGCTTATTGCCGTCGTTATTGGCTTGGTCGTCCCTGTACTGGCGTGTATCAAGTACATTGAAGGACGCCAGGTTTCCATACGTAAAGTTCCGGTACAGCTGCATATCCGGGCCATTCGGCAGAGAGGAGATGCGGAGCGGCATATGCTCATAGTACGCCTGATACGCAGCCGCACGGCGGAGTACAAATGCTTCAACCGATTGTCCTTTTTCCGGTATTTTATTGGCATAGTTGTTTTCGACTTCATGGTCATCCCACGTCACAACCCAAGGGAACGCCGCATGTGCAGCTTTTAGATTGGCGTCAGAACGATATTGGGCATGGCGGTTCCGATAGTCTTGCAGCGTAATGATTTCCGCGCTGTTGTGCGTGCGGACATTGCCTGTTTTTGATACATATTCATTTGGACCATATTCATATATGTAATCACCGAGATGGAAGACTAGATCAAGCTTTTCCTTCGCCATATGCTTGTAGGCCGTATAATATCCATGCTCATATTGCTGACAGGAAGCAAACGCAAAGGTCATTTGCGGCACATTGGCGCCAGGGGCAGGCAACGTTTTTGTTTTTCCGACAGGGCTTAGTTCATGTCCGGTTTTGAAACGGTAATAGTACACTTTGTTCGGCTCAAGCCCGTCCGCTTCCACGTGAATTGAGTGAGCGAGATTCGGTTTGGCCATTTCAGTGCCCTTTCTCACAATCTTACGGAAATGCTCATCCTTTGCGACTTCCCATTTAACAGGTACCGCCTGGTTCGGCATTCCCCCGCCGTTCAGCGGATCCGGTGCCAAACGCGTCCACAGCACGACACTGTCAGAAAGCGGATCTCCAGACGCAACCCCTAACGTAAACGGATAGCTCGAGAACTTAGGCGCGGCATTTACTTCAAATGCACCAACTGATTGAGCAATGGTCAGTCCAAGAGAAAGTCCTGCAATCTTCCCCGCTCCTTGAATAAATTTGCGGCGGTCAAACGTATTGTTTTGAAAGCTTTCCTCTTTCAGTTTCTGTACCCATTCATCAAAACGATTGTCGTATGCCATTCAAGATCCCCTCTCTTCTCATTGATCGCCTTCATTATAGAAAATCATTGTTAAATGGCTGTGAAGAAGTGTGAACCGATTGTAAGCGCTGAACTTCAGAAACAGGTCTTCACTCACAAGCCTGCCGCTGAAACGTGCCGAAAGCTGGCTAAATGGCGCGTTTTTTGCATATCTTGTCGTTTGCAAGCCGTCCATTCGGACTATTTTTCTTCACACGATCTTAAAAAAACAAAAACACCGAGCCATTTCGCAGAATGACTCAGTGCAATATCAGTTATTTTGAAAATAATCTGCTGAAAAAGCCCTTCTTTTTCGGTTTTTCAGCAGGAGGCTCTTGTTCTCTTACAATTCCTTTTTCCTTCGCTTCTTTCAGCCAAAATGGAAATTCAGTAAGCAGAGCGTCATAAAGCTCATCATCAGAAATGCGGTCAATCTCTTCGATATGCAGGAAGCTCGTGTTATCAACAGCACGTCCTTCTAACGTATCTAGTTTATTGAGAAAATCGAAGTTTCCGTTTCCAACGCCGATAAACTGCCAGAACACTGGTTTATCAGAGGAAGCTTCAATGATCGGTTTGATCGACTTTTTACATCCTCCGTCATTAATAAAAACGACGAAAGCGGGATATGAACTCGGTTCCTCCACAATATATTTACGCAGCACGTCCTTCATGACCGGCGGCTCATCATTTCTGCCGAATTTATGCAAGCGGTCATTATTCAAAATTTCACGGTCGACATAGCCAGAAAAATCTTTTTCAGAGACTGGCTGTAATCGGGAGAATTCGTTATCATACACCCATATATCCAGCAAGCCGTTGTCATCAAATTGGTCAGCCACAGCCAAAATCCGCTCCACCACATTTTGAACCGTCCCGTTTTTGTAGAGCGTTCTCATTGAACCCGTAATATCAAGCACCAGTCCGACACGAGCCGCCACCTTCGTTAATTGCTTTTTCTCCAGTACGATCTTTACGCTTTTCTTTTGCAGGTCGATTGTTGCCATTCTGTCATCTCCGTAGCTCTTTTTCTTCGATTATCTCACAAGAATATTTTCCATTGTATCTCTTATCAAAGAAAAACACCGTTCAATTTGAACGGCGTCCTGCCTCTAAAATGTGTTATATACATTTTCACACGTTTCCCCCGTCGGCTGATAAAAGCAGTGTGACTTGTATCTGGCCACAAACGGCTGGTTATACCACTGGGGCGGACAGTCTCCCTCCGGCCTGAAGTACCACAAACTAAATTTTGCAGGCCAGACCCTTTCACCATTAATCGACCGGCGTGCAAGGGCACGCTCGCTATTCCGCGCCCTTTGATAAAAATATCCATGAGTCACAGCCTCAAACGCGTGCGGCTGATAAATCATCTGCCTGATGGTGCGGAGGCCTTTAAAATCTGAGCAATTTGCCCGCAGCCGATTAATACCGACGTTGCCGACAAGCAGCATCCCCTGCTTACCTTCGCCTTCCGCTTCAGCTCTGAGCAGCCTTGCCAGCAAATCGACATCCGCACTCGTTGCTTTTACGACCGCCATCACGTCACCTCCCCTTGATCTCCTTTCATCATATTTCAGTACTTCAAAAGTGATGACGGAGGGACAGGAGAAGTTTTTATATTTATTCATTTGGGTTTGCGACAAAGCCTAAAAACAAAAGGCTTGTTGTTTGTTCATCTGTGATGACAAAGAAAAATGGGCGGTTGGCCGTCAAGGTAACGTCTGGCGCGATTGCAGACTCAACAATTTCCACTGACGAGGCAGCCGCAGCCTCGGTTCCTGATTCATCCACCTTGATAAAAGTGTGGTGATTTACATCATCGATTGAAACACCGCTGCCTTCAGTAAACATTCTGGAAAAGTCGGCAGCGGAAAAGACGGATTTCATTCCCATTTCGTAAAGAGCGCGTTTTACGTTATACTGCCCTTTCAGTGTAAAACGGGGCATGCTCAGCTTCACAGTTTTTGGCTGAAATGCGCTGTCCCATGCTTTTATGTGTTGATTTGTGAAAAGAGACATGAAAGAAGCCGGCGTTTTCTTCGGCAGAAATAAAGTGAACGAAAGCTGTTGATCTTCATATGGAAGCTTGACTGCTTGGAACAGTTCATTTTCTAAGTAAGCAAAGCGTGCAGTCTGCTTCATCATCAGCAGTTTTTTGGCCGAGCCGTCAGGCAGAAAAAATTGCTCCTCAGCGGTCACATTCTGGTCAAACGGCAGCGCCCACTTTTCTTGAAAATAGACGGCATTTACCAAAAGAGAAACAGCTTCCGTTGAAAGATGATCCGCGATGTCGTCAATATGCCCTTTCGTTTGGTGAGCCATCCACTGATTGATCAAGTTCTTTGCAGTCTGAATATTGTCATCCATTTTAAAGACACTGCCTGAGAAGAATTGTTTAATCGTTTGTTTAAAGTCTGGCTTTGCTTCAAGCTTTGACCATACGGCATTAGCCGTCAGCAGATCGCCTTTTGGCAAAGACCCAAACCTTTTCACGAGCGCGAACGATGACTCATTTATGGCGCTGTCATGAAGGCCCGATACATATAAAGCAGCTTTGATTTCTTTTAATGTTTCTCCCTCCGCTCCATTTGCAGTCATCATCAACACCTGCTGTAAGCTGTATGGGGAAATCAGCAGATTGTCCGTTAATCCGTCTTTATCTGACATGTTTTGAAACAACTCGGTTCCGAATCTACGCTCCGCTTCAATAAAACCCTTATGAATATTGTAGGCTTTGGTTTTTGCAGAATCAGATGGGAAAGGTGATCGAGCAGATGATGCCGGTTCTTCAACAGGTTTGCAGCCTCCTCCGCAAAGCATAAATAGCAGCATCACTGTGAGCAGCTTTCCTTTCATATAAACAACTCACTCCCTTTACATGGACTGTAAAAAACACAATATTAGGTTTAACTTTATGCATTTGAGGAATCATACATAACAAATCAAAATAACAAAAGGAGGAACTTTGGAATGACACATGTGAAAGCGCTCGCGATTAAAGGTATTATGACGATTATTGTGCTGTATCTAGTGCTAGGTCTGGGCTTTGGTTTCACGTTTGGTGATACGCTCTTAATGACGCTTGTGTTAGGGGTTATTTCTTATTTGCTGGGCGATCTTTATGTATTGCCGAGATGGAATAATATGATTGCGACTTTAGCTGATTTCGGTCTGGCCTTTCTCGTCATTTGGCTAATGGGCATGCCGCTTTCTATGGGGATGACTGGCGGTGAAGTTGCATTGGCGGCTTTATTTGGCGCGATCGCCATGGCAATCGGTGAATATTGCTTCCATTTCTATATGATGAGCAAAGAAATTGGCAAGAAGCATTATCTTGAAACAAGAACAGATTCATAATAGAAAGGCCGGTGCTGGCAGCATCGGCCTTTTATAAATATTGGCGCCTTTGTTTACGCATCCTGCTTGTCTGCGTTCCTGATCGCCATGTAGGAAAAAACCAAACCGAAAGCTGCCAAAGATAATGGGATATAAACAACAGACGAAATGGAGAAACCAGGGTTTGTTGAACTGATGAGCATCACAATCACTACAGATGATATGATGGTTGCCGGAACCGAGTGTTTACGCATCCCAAAAAAGATGGGAACTAAACTGGTTCCAGCGGCGCCAAAAGCGAAAACCGCCATTTTTACCGCCTGCTGAGAAATGATTTCGGAAGTAAGCTCTCCCGGTATGAAATGGTAGATCGAGTTGAGCCAAAAGAAACCGACGGCTATGAGTATATTTGATAGTAAAATCGTGATAAACGTCAGTCCGCCCGCAATCATGAGCTTAGCAGTGAGCAGCTTTTTCCGGCTGATCGGGTACGTGAACATTACAAGAATGGTTTTGTTTTTATATTCCGAAATCACCAATTTTGCGATCAGCACTGCACCAAAAACGATAAATACCGCTCTGACAAAAGTGCCGATGATGAGAAACGCTTCCTCCATGCTTTGGAACGAAACCCCGCTATCGGCTTTTTCTGAATAACAGATCAGCCACAAAAAGCCCATGATGATCAAGTTGGCAATGAGGGCACCTCTGACATACCAGCCCATCTTCATTTTTCTTAATTCGATTCTGATCAAATTCATCAACCTGTCTCTCCTCCTTTACGCACCGATCCTGTTGCCGTTGATCAAGTTGATAAAATAATCCTCCAGCGACGTATACTTTTTGTTCATTGATTCAATCTCTACATCATTCAAAATCAACGCTTTGGATATGGCAGACTGAGAGGCTTCAGCCTCGTAAATTCGAATCGTTTTCTCATTTAAGATTTTAAAGTTAGTTACATGCAGTTCTTTCTCCAGCACAAAGCAGGCCCTTGTCTGATTCGGTGTGACAAGCTCGATGTATTCAGTGTTCTGGCCTCTGACATCTTCCATTGACACTTCTTCAAGCAGCCTGCCGTCCCGAATAACGCCGATCGTGTCCGCAATTTGTTCGATTTCACTCAGCAAGTGGCTTGAGATCAGCAGCGTCATCCCGTACTCTTTGCTCAGCACTTGAAATAATTGCCTGATCTTTTTGATACCGAGAGGATCAAGACCATTTACCGGCTCATCCAAAATGAGCAGATCCGGCTTCGTGAGGATGGCACGCGCAATCCCTAGGCGCTGCTTCATCCCGAGCGAAAATGTTTTGACAGGCTGCTTGTTGATTTGTTTTAAATTCACCATATCCAGCACTTCCTGAATGGCTTTTTTATTGTGGTACCCCATGTATTCACAATGCAGATCCAAATTTTCTACTGCAGTCAGGTTTTCATAAAAAATCGGATATTCAATCATGCTGCCAATGTTCCCCAGCACCTCGTATGATGTGTGGGTGAGCTTGTTCCCTAGGATACTGATTTCACCGCTTGTCGGTTTAACAAGGCTCGTCAGCATTTTCATAATGGTTGTTTTACCCGCTCCGTTCGGGCCGAGGAAACCATAGATTTCGCCTTTTTTAATATGCATGCTGACATTGGATACGACTTCTTTGCCCCCATACGTTTTGGTCAGTCCGTTTGTTTGTACGATATAAGTCAACTTTGTTTCTCCTTCCCTCTCTTTTCCTGTTTTCTATTGTAGCGGCGAGCCCTGTCATTTTTATTTCTCAAATCTTAAGACATTCTTACGTTTGTTAATATGTCATTCGTTTCAATGTGATCGTAAATGCAGTCCGTTCGTACGGCTTGCTTTGAACGGATATGGTGCCTCCCATTTTTTCTGTAAGCCGTTTCGTGATGGTTAAACCGAGACCGCTTCCTTGAAATGCTTTATTTCTGGATTCTTCAAGTGTATACAGCCTCTCAAACACACGCTGCTGATCGGTTTCACTGATTCCTTTTCCCCGATCCCATACGGTGATGGCAATGCTCGTCTCATCATACGACAGCGTCATGCCGATAAACTTGCCGGCCGCGCCATATTGAATCGCATTTGATAATAGGTTTTGCAGGATTCTGTCCAGTGCCTCTTCATTTGCGTGGGCATACACCGGCGTATCCGGGATATCGATGGCTGCTTGAAAGCCTTTTGATTGAACGGCATCATAATAGTGCAGGATATTTCGTTTGCATATTTCGTTCATATGTATTTTGGTGATTGGAATGTCTTTATCTTCAGATTCTAATTTTGCCAAATCAAAAAAGGAATTGATCATCTGAATGAGCTCATTTGTTTTCTGGCGGAGCTTCCCCAGTAACCTTTCCCGCTCTTCGTCAGGCATGTCCGGGTCACTTTGAATGGCTTCGATATAACCGAGAATGACCGTTAATGGCGTTTTCAGGTCGTGCGACATATTGGTCAGCATCCGCTTCATGGATTGCTCTGTTTTGGCAAACTGAGCGCTGATCTGCTGACGATCCTCAACGAATAGGTTGATGTTGACAAGCAAGTCTTTGAGCGCCTGATGATCTGTATGAAGCAAAATTTGCCCTGCCGAATCCCGGTTGAGCATGGCGCCAAGCTGCTCTGCCGTGTATGCCAGATTCCTGTCCCGCTTCTTTTTCATCATGAATTGAATGACATTCAGACATACCAGAATGATGACAGCGGCCATCCATAACACTGTCATTCTAAAACTCTCCTAATTTATAACCGATGCCCCATAACGTTTTAATATATTGAGGTGAAGAGGGATCGTCTTCAATCTTTTCCCTAAGCCGCCGCATATGTACATTAATGATGTTTTGATCGCCAAAGTACTCTTCATTCCAGACGGAACGGTAGATTTGTTCTTTCGTAAACACTTTTTTAGGATTTGCCGCAAATAGGCACAGCAGCTGCCATTCTGTAGACGTCAGCTGAAGCGGTTCTCCATTTTTCAAAACCGAGACATTGTCTATATCTATCGCAAGCTGGTGAATCCGGATCACCTTATTCTCTGCCGGTTCCTCCGCCGAATATTGCGTCGCCCGCCGTATCGCGGCTTTTACTCTGGCCGTCAGCTCAATCATGGAAAACGGTTTGGCGATATAATCATCCGCCCCAAACCCCAGTCCCAATGCCTTGTCTACATCTCCGTCTTTTGCTGAAATCATCAAAACCGGAATATTGCTTTTTTCCCGGATGATTTTCAGAAAATCCATGCCGTTCAGCTTCGGGAGCATGATATCAAGGAGAATCAAATCGTATGAATCCTGCTTAAACAGCCGGATACCTTCTTCTCCGTCGAAAGCATGCACCATCTCAAAGCCTTCTTTTGTTAAATAATGATCCACCATTTCACTGATTGAATGATCGTCCTCCACAAGCAATATGCGTTGCATCTTCTCACCTAACCTTTGTAAAATCAAAAAACACACACGTGATTACACTTATTGTAATTGAAAAACGTGTGTGTTTTACAAAAATTATTTATTTTTTCCTGATACCAGTTTTCTATATTCCATGCATTGTCAGAGCAAAGGGAATCATAGTGGAGACGACTGAGATAACCCCAAAAACCCTACCTACAGCAGCCTCGCGAAGCTTACTCTTCTCTCTATTTACTTGTTCAAATGCTTTTGTATAAAATCCAAAAGCGTATATCCTTGAGCAGTCAGAATAACACCTTTCCCGCTGCAGGCCGAGCAAGGTTTTCCTTAGATTTCTCCCGCTCTTTCACATCTAGGACATGCGACCTCAAGATCATCAGTTGCAATGACCATTTGACATCCTCCTTTCCTATTGATCTGTTATGCACCACCAGCCATCATCCATTGGCCGTCACCTCCTTTAAGAAACACAAAAACCCCCGTCCTATGCAAAGGACGAGGGTCTCGCGGTACCACCTTTATTAACAGCTATACAGCTGTTCACTCTCAGTACAGAAAACATCCGTTTCGATACTCCTCTCTTGGTAACGGGGAGAGAATCCCGGCTTCGCCTACTAACCGTTCAGCAAAGCAATTCAGAAGCCCATTCAGCATCAGGGGAGGGTCGGTTCACACCTGCCACCGACTCTCTGAACCTCCACACTGCTGCGTACTTACTCTTCCTCACGATTGTTGATCCGTTCTTTTGTTAGTAAAATTTATAATACTCGGTTAATTTAAAGAAGTCAATTCTTAATCCGATTTTACGCCAAGTGCTTCCAGCGCCATTTTGATGTGCTCCTCCTGCTGTGTCTGCAGAGCAAACTTGGCAACTTCCAGCGGGTATGCCGCCTGCATCTCTGAGATGTGTTCCTGCATTTTCGCCCATATGCGGCCGCCTGCTTGATCATAGTATTCAAGCAAACGGGCGGTTTCCTCTTCCCCAAACAGCATTTGAAAAAAGATAAAATCTTTTGCGGGATCGGCGACTTTGGCTTCTGTCCAATCTAGAAGGCCTGTTACTTGTTCGCTTTGATTGATAAGGATATGCGGCGGGTGGAGATCGCCGTGTATCAGCGTGGAGAAAACCGGCCAGTATGCATCATCATTGATCCACGTTTGCCATCTTTCCCACAGCTGCTTAGATACGCCTAGCTTATTCTTTACATCAACCATCGATTCAGCTGTCATTTGCCTGAAATCTTCTGGCATAATCACTTCTATTCCGGATTGGCCGGCAGATGTTTGATCCATGCCATGTAATTCTGCCAGTATCTCGGCAAGTGTATGAACAAAGTCGTCAGACGGCGGCTGATGATTCATATTCCATACATACTGTTTCTGTTCCAAATCAACCCCAGCGGCTGGCGTTCCTTCCAACATTGGGTAAGCGATCAATTCCGGTGTATGAATGTTCCAATCCGGCACATTAGCTGTAAGATTCGCGCGGAGAAAGGCAAGCGTTCTGCCTTCTGAAGCTGCTCTTTCCACAACATCACTTCGCCGCGGTTTTCGCAGCACCCATGACATACCTGTATCGTCCTCGGCAAATACAACTTGAAAATCCATTCCGGTCTCATTCAATTGTGCGTTTTCAGAGTGAACCGCCAAACCTTGGCTGCGTGCAAGCGCGACAATCTCAGTGATAAGATTTTTCTCGTTCTGGTTTGTCATCTCTTTTCCCCTTTCTCATACTCCGCCTGTCGTAGAGAGAAGGGATGTTTTGAAGCTTTAAAAAAGAGGGCCGCATCGCGACCCTCTTTTGATGACTATATAAGGGCTCATACATAGGCAGATTCATCCCGATTCTCCGCATCCAGGCGAGAGTCATTCACTATTGAATTCGAATCAATCGGAATCTAATGAATGCCATGCTGTAACCCCTCCGTTCTTTGTATGTCGCTTATCATTTTACATCATATTCCATTTTTGATCTACTAGAACATTGATTCAAGTCACTGGGGCAGGATTAAATAAGCACAAATCATTATGAAGGCCCCAACGTTCTGCCCACGTTTGTTTGCGGCCGCTCGCCACATCAAGAATCGTCCTGAAGATTTCCCAGCCTACGTCTTCGATACTTGCCTCTCCTGTCGCGATTCGTCCGGCATTGATATCGATTAAATCCGCCCAATGCTCTGATAATGAATGCCGTGTCGATACTTTTAGCACCGGTGCAGCGGCCAGGCCGTACGGTGTTCCCCTTCCTGTCGTAAAAACCTGCAGATTCATGCCTGCCGCCAGCTGAAGGGTTCCGCACACGAAATCGCTTGCCGGTGTCGCCGCGAACAGCAAGCCTTTTTGCTCCGCCTTTTCACCTGGGCCGAGCACGCCGGAGATGGGGCTTGTGCCCGATTTGGCTACCGAGCCTAACGCTTTTTCCACCACATTGGATAACCCGCCTTTTTTATTGCCTGGTGACGGGTTCGCACTTCGGTCCGCTTCCCCCCGCCGGAGATAGCTGTCATACCACTTCATCTCTTCGATCAGCGAATGTCCGACCTCTTCACTCACAGCCCGCGGCGTTAATAAATGAATCGCATCCCGTACCTCTGTCACTTCAGAAAATAAAACCGTCGCACCTGCGCGAACCAATAAATCAGCTGCATACCCCACCGCAGGGTTCGCCGTCACACCCGAAAACGCATCACTGCCGCCGCATTGCAGGCCAATGACAAGATCAGAAACAGGGCAGGTCACACGGGTTCTGCTGTTCAACTTGATTAACCGTTCCTCCGCCATTTCTAAAATGGATTGGATCATCGCCGCAAAACCACGGTGATCCTGGAGCGATAGAATGTCATCCTGATTCTCAGAGGCAATTCTTGCCGGGAGGAGCTTTTCACATCCTAATCCGATTACCATTACTTCTCCGCCGAAGTTCGGATGCTTCGCCAGATTTTGAATCGTGCGGATCGGAATGACAGCGTCCGGCGCATTGATCGCCACGCCGCATCCGTATTGATGATGCAGCGGTACAACGTCATCAACGTTTGGATATTTTGGCAGCAGCTCTTCTTTTATCCGTTTGACTGCATAATCCAAAACGCCAACGACACATTGAACACTTGTGGTGATACCGAGAATATTTTTCGTCCCCGCACTGCCGTCCGCATTTCGATACCCTTCAAACGTGTAGCCTTCAAGAGGCGGCAGCGGTTTGGGCACTCTGTTTGCGAGAGGAAGATCGTCTAAAGCCGGAGGAGCGGGCATTCTTACGAGGGACTCCCTTATCCAGCTCCCGCGTTTGATCGTCTCATCGGCAAATCCGATCACCTCCCCGTAACGCACGATCTCATCTCCTTGATTCAGGTCGGTTAAGGCCACCTTATGGCCTTGAGGGACATCCTCTTCAAGTACGAGCCCACATGAAAAAACAGTGCCCTTTGGCAGTCCTCCGTCATTGACAATAATCGCCGTATTATCTTTTTCATTCACTTTAATGTAAAGGGGCGCTTGGTTCTGCCTAAGGTTCATCGCCATACGAAAATCACTCCTCATATCATAGTAAGCGTTTTCTAAACCGGTTCAAAAAAACCGCAGCTCTTTCGGTTCAACTGCGGCTGTCACTACAATTATTTCTCATCCATGCCTTTCAGAATTTTGTCACGGACAAATTTCAGATGCTCATACATATGGTAATGCGCTTTGTAAGGGTCTCTTTTAGCAAGAGCGTCGTAGATTTTTTTGTGATATTCGACCGTTACATCTCTCTCCCTGTACGGAATCTGGCTGTCAATTTTCGCATGGGTGATCAGCAGGGACTGAATCATCCCTTCAACAACGGGGTTATTGGCACTTAATGCAATAATTCGATGGAATTCTTTATCTGCTTCACCATAAAGATTGTCAGTGCTGTTGGCAATGTCGTCGATTGTCTTCTGCAAACGCTGAAGCTCATCCTCATTGATTTTTTCCGCGGCAATCGTCACAAGTCCGAGTTCTAACGCCATCCGCGCTTCAATGATAGCCGGAAGATTATCAGTGGCCAAGGCAAGCATGACGGAAAATGGCTGCATGCCGATTTTATCGTTGAAATACGTGCCGCCGCGGGTTTTTCTCGTAATGACGCCCAGTGTTTCAAGTGAACTCAGCGCCTCCCGAAGCACCGGCCTGCTGACATGCAAAATGTCCATCAGTTCCATTTCTGTCGGCAATTTGTCTCCAGCCTTTAACTGTCCGCTCGATAATAAATGGACAATCCGTTCAATGACCTGCTTGGCTAATGTTTTTCGATTGACTGTATCGACTTTCAGATCTTCTAAACCTTCGTACACGAACAACTCTCCCTTCAGTTGTTCAATTGTAAGACAAAATAGCAGATATGACAATATTTGCAATCAAACTTATCGCACAAGACACGGGCGTTTCCGGTCGAACTCCCAGTTGCTGATCAGAAACCGCATAGGGATCGCATCATTCCGTGCGCCTAAATTCATTTTTCGATAGAGTTCATGCGCTTTTTCCACTTGTTCCATATCAATGTCAACGCCAAGACCAGGCTTAGTCGGCACCTTGACGCAGCCATCAGAAATCTCAAAAGGCTGTTTCGTTAAACGCTGCCCGTCCTGCCAGATCCAATGGGTATCAATCGCCGTGATGCGTCCCGGAGCCGCTGCTGCCACATGGGTAAACATCGCAAGAGAGATATCAAAGTGGTTGTTGGAGTGGGAGCCCCATGTCAAACCCCAATCATGGCACATTTGCGCAACCCGCACCGAACCCTGCATCGTCCAGAAATGTGGATCAGCCAGCGGAATATCCACCGCATGAAGCTGGATCGCGTGACCCATTTCCCGCCAGTCGGTCGCAATCATATTTGTCGCAGTCGGAAGCCCTGTCGCGCGGCGGAATTCAGCCATTACTTCTCGGGCGGAGTAGCCGTTCTCATCCCCGCACGGATCTTCCGCATACGCGAGCACATCATGCTTTCCTTTGCATAATGCAATAGCTTCCTCTAATGACCATGCCCCGTTTGGATCAAGAGTGATCCTTGCCTCCGGAAAACGTTTCGCCAATGCGGTGACAGCTTCGATTTCATCCTCTCCCCCTAGCACCCCGCCTTTCAGCTTGAAATCCTGAAAGCCGTAGCGCTCCTGAGCGGATTCAGCAAGACGTACAATAGCCTCTGGGGTCAGTGCTTCCTCATGGCGAAGACGGAACCACCCACAATCTGACTGCTCATCGCTTTGATACGGCAGGGTCGTCCGCTTTCGATCGCCGATGTAAAAGAGGTAGCCAAGCATTTTCACTTCATCACGCTGCTTCCCTTCGCCAAGCAAAGCCGCGACCGGTTCTTGAAGAAACTTTCCAAGCAAATCTAATAAAGCCGCTTCCAGCGCTGTGACGGCATGCACCGTGGTACGCAAATCAAACGTCTGAATGCCGCGTCCTCCCCTGTCCTGATCGGCAAACTGCTTTCTGACGGTTTGCAATATCGACTGGTACGCACCAACGGATTTCCCGACAACAAGCGGCTCTGCCAGCTCGAGTGTGCGGCATATCTGTTCTCCGCCGGGCACTTCGCCAACACCCTGATTTCCGCTGCTGTCAGTTAAGATCACGATATTCCGGGTAAAAAATGGGCTGTGTGCGCCGCTCAGATTCAGCAGCATGCTGTCATGTCCCGCAACAGGAATCACCTTCATCTCACAAATTGAGGGAATATTCGATCTCTTTTCTTTTTGAACCTGCTCTTGTATTGGTGAACTCATCTATTTTCCTCCTCTTATAAAGCGCTTTCATAAATGTTAGACAGGCAATGATTGATCGGGGTCCTGCTCTTGTTTCTTTAACACGACCCGTTTGATCGGCCCGACCAGCAGCAAATAGCTGAGGATCGCCGCAATCGCGTTAGCACCGACAAACACGAGCGCGCCATTAAAAGATCCTGTGGCATTCACGATGTAGCCGATAATAATCGGTGTTGTAATTGAGGCAATATTTCCGAACGTGTTGAACAAACCGCCGCTTAATCCTGCACACTCTTTCGGAGACGTGTCAGACACGACAGCCCACCCCAATGCGCCGAAGCCTTTTCCGAAAAACGCAAGTGACATAATGACGACGACGAGCCACGCTGAATCTGTATAGTTACAGACAACCATACTGCAAGACAGCAGCATGCCGACAATGATCGGCGCTTTTCTTGCAAAGGTCAGCGAACGGCCTTTTTTGAGTAAGATGTCTGACACAATGCCCCCAAGCACGCCGCCGGCAAATCCGCACAGCGCCGGAAGGGAAGCGACAAACCCAGCTTCAAGAATAGACATGCCGCGGGCCTGAACCAAATATACCGGAAACCATGTGAGAAAGAAATAGGTGAGAGTCGTAATGCAATATTGCGCGATGTACACGCCAATCAGCATGCGGTTCGTTAACAGCTGTTTGATATACGGCCATTTCGATTCTGTTTCTTGCTTGCTTTTGCTGTCATCCATGGAAATCAGCCCGCCGCCCTGTTCGATGTACGCAAGCTCGGCTTTATTGACCTTCGGATGTTTTTTTGGTTCATACACCGTTTTTAGCCAGATAACAGCCAGAAGAATGCCCGCGGCACCCATGACAACAAAGACAGAATGCCAGCCAAAAGAGTGGGTGAGCCAGCCCATTAAAGGAGAAAAAATGACGATTGCGAAGTATTGAGCTGAATTAAAAAAGGCTGAAGCTGTCCCGCGCTCGGAGCTTGGGAACCATGAGGCAACAACTCTGCCGTTTCCGGGAAATGAAGGCGCTTCGGACAAGCCAACCAGAAAACGCAGTGCAAACAGCAGGATAATCGCTGTGCCGGCGGAGAAAAAACCAATCGCCCCTTGCAGCAGCGTAAAAAACGACCAGAAAAAGATGCTTAATGCAATAACAGTCTTTGAACCAAACCGGTCCAGCAGCCAGCCGCCCGGAAGCTGCCCGATGACATAGGCCCAGCCAAAAGCAGAAAAGACATATCCCATGGCGACCGAGTCCAATCCCAGATCATGCTGGACGGAATCTCCCGTGATGGAAAGCGTCGCCCGATCCGCGTAGTTAATTGAGGTCACAAGAAACAGCATAAAAACGATGAACCAGCGCACAGACGTTTTTTTGTCCGCCGGTGAAACATTCGCATAGTCTTTTTTCATAGTATCTTCTCCTTTTCAAAGTAGAGAATCATATGCTGGCTGTGATAAAGCTGGGAAAGAGACGTCCGCCTCTTTCCAGCATCATTACGGCTTCACAAAAACGGTTTTGATCGCCGTGAAAAAGTCCTTCGCTGCCTCACCCTGTTCACGGGAGTGGGAGCTCGACTGCTTCATGCCGCCAAAAGGCGCCTGGAGCTCAACACCCGCACTTTCTGCGTTAATTCGGACAAGCCCGGCGTCAATTTCATCAATGAATGAAAGCATTAGGCCGATGTTTTGCGTAAAAATGGATGCGCTTAAGCCGAACTTCACATCATTGGCGATGTCCAGCGCGTCCTTCATCGAGTCAACCTTGATCAGGGCAATCACCGGACCGAAAATTTCTTCTTGGGCAATCGTCATCTCAGATGTCACATTGTCAAAAATGGCAGGCTGAACATAATAGCCGTTTTGATACTTTCCGTCCTCCAGCTTTTCTCCTCCAATCAAAAGGGAAGCACCCTCCTGTTTGCCTTTCTCAATGTACGACAGGCAGTTATCCAGCTGATTCTTGCTGGCAATCGGCCCCATCCAGACATCCTCTTTTAAGCTGTCTCCGATCGTAATATCCTTTGTACGCTGGAGCAGTTTTTCTTTAAAACGGCCGTAAACTCCGCTTTGCACGATGACGCGGCTTGTCGCGGTGCACTTCTGGCCGGTTGAACGGAAGGCACCCGTAATGACCGCTTCTGCCGCAGCTTCAAGGTCAGCGTCATCGGCTACGATGACCGGGTTTTTGCCGCCCATTTCTAGCTGATATTTGGCTCCTCTCGCTAAAGCGGTTTGCCCGATGATTTTCCCGACTTGATTTGAACCAGTAAACGTAACGGCGTCTACACCTTCATGCTCAGCAAGTCCCTGCCCGACAACAGAACCCGGGCCTGTCACCAAATTGATGACTCCTGCCGGGAGCCCGGCTTCTTCAAAGCAGGCAATGATTTTCGCACATGTAACGGCTGTTTCTGTCGCCGGTTTGATGACAACGGTATTGCCGTATACCAAAGCCGGGGCCACCTTCCAAATCGGTATCGCCACCGGGAAGTTCCACGGAGAAATCACGCCAACCACACCGAGCGGAACACGGGTGGTGAACATGAGCGCGTCTTTGTCAGTTGACGGAATGACGTCACCCGTTTTGCGCATGCCTTCTCCGGCGTAATAGCGCAGAATCGCAATTCCGCGAGCTGTTTCCCCTTTCGCTTCCGGCAGTGTTTTCCCCATCTCACGCGTTGCGCAGGCGGCGATTTCCTCCAAGCGCTGCTCCATAATATCCGCCGTTTTGTATAAGTATTGGCCCCGCTCGGCACCCGTCAGCTTTCTCCAAGCCGTTTTGGCTTTATTGGCGGCGGCGACTGCCCGTTCCACATCATCAGCTGTTGAATTCTGTACATAGCCGACAATATCATTCACGTCCGCAGGGTTTTCGACCTTGACCATATCACCTGATTGAGACTTAACCCACTCTCCGTTAATAAAGTTGAGATACGTGTTTTGTTCCGTGATCACAGACATACCCATTGCCCCTTTCATGTTTTTTCTGTTCAAACCGTCGCGGCTTTTTTCGGAAAACGGTCAGCCGCCTGCTTCAAAATCGCTTCTAATTGCTGATAGTGCTCTTTTTCAACCGGGCCGACAGGCGGTCTGGCTGTGTTTCTCACATTCAATCCCATGATCTCCATGCCCGCTTTAATCAAAGATACGGCATATCCTTTTCGTTGTTTGCGAATGTCGTTGATCGGAAGAATCACATGCTGATAGAGCTCCTTCACCAGCTCGTCATTTCCGTTTTTCAATGCGTCATAGAACATTCGGGAAATATGCGGGATATAATTTGAAATCGCTGAAGAATAGGAGTGAAACCCGATCGGCAGGTAAGCCGGCATCGTCACTTCAGCCATCGGCATTCCGTTAAGCCATCCTAAACGGTCGCCGAGCGTATAGACGAGGTTAATATTCAAATCCATATTCCCCACCCCGTCCTTCACACCGACAAGCTGTTCAAACTCGGTCAGCCGCTTGATCTGTTCAAGAGAGAGAATGGTATTATCGCGCTGATAAAGAATCGCATTCAGATCGGTGCTTTCAATAATCGTTTTCGCATACTGATACAGCCCCTCCTGTTCGCCATGCACCAAATACGGAGGCAGGATCAAGTAGCCGTCGGCGCCTTTTTTCGCCGACAGCTGCGCCCATTCAAGTGCTGTACTGAGGTTGCCGCCCACCCCCGTGTAAACCGGAACCTTTCCTCCGGCTGCCGAGATTGCGACTTCCACCATTTGCTCGTATTCTTTCTGGCTGAGAGATTGAAATTCACCAGACCCACAAGCGATAAAAATCGCTTCCAAGCCTTCTTCCACCAAAAACTCGATATTTTGAAAAAGAGCTTCTTCCTCCAGTTTTCCTTGTGAGTTAAAAGGTGCAACCGGAAAACCTAAGATTCCAGCGGGTGCTTTTCTCATACGGCTCATCAACATAACCTCCTGTTATTTGTTTATACAGCCTCTAACCGAAAGCGCTTTTATTAGTTCTGGTTTCGCATCCGCTCCTTCCCTATATCTTTTTTGTTTAATTGTAAGACAAATAAACAATAAGTCAATATCTTTATTTTCTGATATTTTATAAAAAAACAAGAAATCGCTGCCCCCCCGGGGTTCTGGCGCAACAAAAAAACAGCCGGAACAGCCGGCTGTTTTGGTTTATATCCTTCTTTGTTTCATCGTCTCGTGCAAAAGCTTCGCTTCCAAAAAGAACACGTGGATGAATTTTTTCATATTCACTCTTGCAGGGGCGAGAGGTTTTGCATCCTTGGATTGGAGTTCTTTCATTTTCTGGCTGACAACCGGAAAGTCAAAGAATTTCGATGCATAGGTTTCAAATTTCGGATTTGAAAAATCAGTTGTGCCCAATGAAGCAAAATGGTGCAGTGAATGGATAATCGCTCTGCGGATGCGCTGCTCCGAGGCTTTCATTTCTCGATTGACTTCCGTTTCGGATGCCCCCGCCCCTAGCTTCCGTTCGGCTACCTGGGTGAAGATCAGTTTGAGCGAAGGGATATGTTTTTCATACGGCTCAGACTGCTCATGTTCTGCTAAATACTGCAGCACCGCCATGAGATCATGTGCGCCGCCTTCCCCCATCATGCCCAGTTCGGACAACAGGAATGTTCCTGCTTCTTTTAAGCCGCTGTCACTGTGCTGCTGAGGACGCGCTTTCTGTTCAGTCCGATTGACAAGCCGGCTTAGAGAATGCTGAATAGCCCCAATCGATTGCTCAAGCTCAATCCGCTCCTTCACCTTTTGAAGAACCGTAACAATTTCAATACGGTTAATCGGCTTATGGATAAAATATTCAATGCCGAGCGAGTACGCTTCTCCGACCATTTCCTTCGCTTCCACTTGAGAGATCATTACGATTTTGCCGGAGTACGTATTCTGGAGCTGGCGAATCGTCTCAATGCCGTCTCTTCCGGGCATTAACAGATCAATTAATAAAATATCAATCTGCTTGAATTGCAGCATATGCCCTTCCACCTGGCTCCCGTCGTCCGCTTCACCAGCAGCTTCCCCGAGATCCTCATCTTCAATGATCTGCCTTAAAATTGACCGTACTGCACGGTCATCATCAGCGATAAAAAAACGCATAGCTTTCGGTTCATCCTTTCTGAATCAAATGCCGGACAGGCAGCCTGATGGCAAACACCACTCCCCGCTGCTGATTATCAAACATAATATCGCCATCTAGCTCAGTCACTATTTCCTTCACGTAGGAAAGTCCGATTCCCGTAGAAGGCGTGCCAAATTCGTCATATTTTGAAGTAAAGCCCGGGTCAAACACAATGTCTCCTATTTTTTCAGAAATACCGGGACCATTGTCTTCCACCTGGAATTCTACCATACTCTCATTTGGCCTACGGAGCCTCAGGCTGATCATCCCCTCTTTTCCCATGGCCTCTACCGCATTTGCCGTTAGATTATTAATGATCGAAAGCACGATAAATACGTGATATTCGTCATGTTCTCCCTCTATCGAGCAGTGAAAATCAATCTGCTTTTCCAGTGCTTCAGCGTACTTTTCATTCATTCGTATCACAAGCTGCAGCAAATCAGAAGCCCTCATATAATCTCTTAAGCTCTCATTAGAAATCAGTTTTGAAAGCCCTGCGAATATTCGCTGGTTGTCCTTTTTCACTTCATGAATTTCTCCCGCCAGCCTCAGGATTCTTCCGCTGAGCTGATCATCCTTGCCCTTCACTTCCCGATAGAGCTGATACGAATCGTTCGTCACTTTCTCTGTCGTTTTCAATGTCTTTTTTAAATGCACCGTTTCTTCATATAAATTGGAAACGATCATCAGCATGTGCTCATGCTGCTGCCTTGTTTGTTTTTCTCTCGACTGCGTTTCATACAGCTTCAGCACAGTATAAAAGCTCATGACGATAAATGTGTGAGAAATCGCAATCACCGCGATATCCGTAACTTTCTCAGGTGTGACAACTGTATGGAAAATGAGAAACTGCACGGCCAGCTCGACACAATCTGACACAATTTCAATCATAAACCCGATAAAACCGAGCATAACCGGCCGTTCACGGAAACGATTAGCCTTTAATACGGAAAACAGACAGGCGTAAGTCATATAAAAGAAAAAGCCAGACGCTTGGTCATACAGAATCGGAGTCAGTCCATTGTGTCCCCCGCCCCATAATTCCAAAAAGACGCGAAAGACGAAAACCGCCGCTCCAGTCAGAAGACCCGGCAGCACAGCGGGCACATGCCGCAGCAACGATAAAAAGAAGAAAAAAACCGGTGCACCAAAGCTGACCCGGAATTCTTCATTGAGGGGATAAAATTTCAGTTCACCGGCCAGCGGCACCGTAATCAGCATGAGAGCCAGTATATATCCGTCTTTTTCAAAGAAACGTTCCAGTTTTATGATGATCACATCCTCGCTTCTATTTTGGGGAAATGGCAGAAAACCTGCAAATTTCTTTTGACCCAGAACATGAGGTTTTTATAAATCTTACGGCTTATTTTCAAAATGTTTTTGTCGTATTTTGTATGATTCTGTAGTCGCCATTATACAGTAAATATACCTTCCGCTTTTATGAAAGCGTTTAATGCCCCTTCAGCCTTCGTTTTGATAAACCTCAGTCCTTAAAGAAGAAAAACAGTGAGGAGGAATTCGATGAAAGAATTGATAAAAGAGCCCCAAATAGAAATAGATACGGCGTCTCAGCTGCATGATTGGGTGGAGCACTATCGCCCCTTTGCCGCCAATGGACAAAGTGCAAACTATATCCCCGCTTTAGGAAAAGTCAATGACTCACAGCTCGGCATTTGTATATTGGAGCCTGACGGAACGATGATACATGCCGGCGATTGGAACGTCCCTTTTACCCTGCAAAGCATTTCAAAAGTGATCAGCTTTATCGCCGCCTGCATGAGCCGCGGCATTCCCTATGTGCTGGACCGTGTAGATGTCGAGCCGACAGGTGACGCCTTTAATTCAATCATACGACTCGAAATCAACAAGCCGGGAAAGCCGTTTAATCCTATGATTAATGCCGGTGCCCTCACCATCGCCTCTCTTCTTCCCGGAGAATCGGCACATAATAAGCTCGAGTTTCTTTACTCAGTGATGGAAACCTTGGTAGGAAAACGGCCGAGAATTCATGAGGAAGTGTTTCAGTCTGAATGGGAAACCGCCCACCGCAACAGGGCGCTGGCCTACTATTTAAAAGAAACAAACTTTTTAGAGGCAGATGTAGAAGAAACGCTTGAGGTGTATTTGAAGCAATGCGCCATGGAGAGCACTACAGAAGACATTGCATTGATCGGCCTGATCCTTGCCCATGACGGCTATCATCCGATTCGCCGTCAGCAAGTGATTCCTAAAGACGTGGCAAAATTGGCCAAGGCGTTAATGCTGACGTGCGGTATGTACAACGCTTCAGGCAAATATGCGGCATTTGTCGGCGTGCCGGCCAAAAGCGGCGTCTCCGGCGGCATCATGGCTCTCGTTCCTCCAAGTGCCAGAAGAGAACAGCCTTTTCAATCCGGATGCGGTATCGGTATTTACGGGCCTGCCATTGACGAATACGGCAACAGCCTCACTGGCGGTATGCTGCTGAAACATATGGCGCAGGAGTGGGAGCTCAGCATTTTTTAAACATAAAAAAGAGGTGATTGTATGCAGCAAATCCTGGAACATATCGTCGGTATCGCAAATGATCTATTGTGGTCAAAGCTATTAATTGTTTTGCTCCTTTCGCTGGGAATTTATTTTACGTTCAGGCTTAAGTTTTTACAGGTTCGCATGCTGAAAGAAATGGTCAAGGTATTAAGAGAAGGTGCTGCTTCCCGGTCGAAAAACAGCATTTCTCCGTTCCAAGCGTTTTGCATCAGCATGGCGGCCCGTGTCGGAACGGGAAATATTACGGGCATCGCCATCGCCATTGCACTTGGCGGGCCAGGTGCAATCTTCTGGATGTGGATTATCGCCATTATCGGATCAGCCTCAAGCTTTGTGGAAAGCACACTGGCACAGATTTATAAAGTAAAAGATGCAAACGGCTTCCGCGGCGGGCCGGCTTATTACATGGAAAAAGGGCTGAACAAAAGGTGGATGGGCGCGCTTTTTGCTGTGTTAATTACCTTATCGTTCGGTATTGTCTTTAACTCGGTCCAATCAAATACAGTCAGTCTCGCCTTTGAAAATGCGTTCGGCACAAACCGCCTGACATTGGGACTCATTTTAATTGCTGTGTTCGGCACGATTATTTTCGGCGGCGTAAAGCGCATTGCGAAGCTGGCTGAATCCATTGTCGTCGTATTGGCTGTCCTGTACATCGGAGTTGCGTTTTTCGTGATTTTCACCAACATTACGCAGCTGCCAGACGTGATTGCACTTATCGTGAAAAATGCATTTGGTTTTGACCAGGCCGCTGGCGGCGCTTTAGGTGCAGCGTTAATGCAGGGTGTCAGACGTGGAATCTTTTCAAACGAAGCGGGAATGGGGAGCGCACCGAATGCCGCTGCCACCGCAACGACAAGCCATCCTGTCAAACAGGGACTGATTCAAGCGCTTGGTGTGCTTTCAGATACGCTAGTCATTTGTACAAGCACCGCCTTTATCATCCTGTTTTCGGATGCCTACCATACTCCGGGACTGAGCGGAATCGCGTTGACACAAGCTTCTCTCAGCTCCCATGTCGGATCATGGGCATCAGGCTTTCTCGCCATTCTGATTTTGTTATTCGGATTCTGTGCTTTAATCGGAAACTATTATTATGGCGAAACCAATATCGGCTTTTTGAACAAAAGCAAAAAACTGATTTTTGTCTACCGTATCGGCGTGCTGGCAATGATTGTGTTTGGCTGTGTTGCCAAAGTCCAGCTCGTCTGGGATCTGGCTGATTTGTTTATGGGCTTGATGGTCGTCGTGAATTTAATTGCAATTTTCTTATTATCAAAGGTCGTTTTTGCGGCACTCCAAGACTATACACGCCAGAAGAAAGCAGGCAAAGATCCGGTCTTTTATAAAAGTGTGCTCAAAAACCACAATGGCATTGAATGCTGGCCGCTTTCTGACACACAGACTGACACACACAACAAACAAATATCCTAAAAAAGGGTGTTCAGACATACGGGCTGAGCACCTTTCCCTTTTGCGTTTATTGACAAACACGTAAGCCTCCATTACGATTTTCATATCTTTTCAAAAAATCTGAAAGAAGGCATCGGTACATTCTATGAACCCTATCCAACACATACTAGATACATATCCGCTTATTGTGCTAGACGGCGCCATGGCGACCGAGCTTGAACGCAAGGGCTGTGATTTGAACGACAGTCTTTGGTCGGCAAAAATTTTGATGGAAGAGCCGGACCTGATTAAACAAATTCATACTGATTATTTCGCGGCAGGCGCTGACTGTGCGATCACCGCCAGCTACCAGTCTACGTTTGAAGGCTTTGCCGCACGCGGGCTGAGCGAAGCGAAAGCACGCCGGCTCATCGAGATGTCCGTCAGCATCGCAGCTGTAGCACGTGATGAATTTTGGGCACTTGAAGAGAACCGTCTGAATCGGCCAAAACCAATCATTGCGGCTTCTGTTGGCCCTTATGGCGCATATCTTGCAGACGGATCTGAGTATCGGGGTCACTACGGAATCACAGAGGATGAACTTGTTGAATTTCATCGCCCCCGCATGAAAGCGCTGATCGAAGCCGGAGCTGATGTTTTGGCATGCGAGACGATTCCGTGTCTGACCGAAGCAAAAGCGATTGTGCGGCTGTTGAAGGAATTTCCTGAAACGTATGCGTGGATCAGCTTCAGTGCAAAAGACGGCCTGCATATCAGTGACGGAACACCTGCCGCTGACTGCGCGTCATGGCTTGATGAGCATCACCAAATTGCAGCGATCGGCATCAACTGCACGCCGCTTCAGCATATCCCTTCTTTAATAGAAGAGTTAAAAAAGCACACATCAAAACCGATCATCGTCTACCCGAATTCAGGCGAGCAATATGATCCGGAGACAAAAACGTGGAACGGCGCAGCATGCGCAGAACCATACGGACAAAGCGCACGCATGTGGCATGAAAAAGGAGCGAAGCTGATTGGCGGCTGCTGCCGGACAAAACCTGAAGATATCAAAGAAATTGCGGCATGGGCGCACGCTTTAAAAACAACTTGACTTATCGGAATTGTTTGTATATTCTATCTAAAAGCCGGTTCGCCGGAGTCTCGTGTCACTCGCTGACATGAGATTTTTTATTAGGAAGGAAATAAATCGCCGATAGAAAGTTGGAAAAAAATGAAATCTGCTCACAACAAGAATGAGACAAACTTTCAGAGAAGTATGAAAAGCCGGCACCTCTTTATGCTTTCCTTAGGGGGTGTCATTGGAACCGGGCTGTTTTTAAGCTCTGGCTATACCATTCAGCAGGCAGGCCCGGCGGGAACGATACTCGCCTACTTAGTCGGCGCCGGAATCGTCTATTTGGTCATGCTGTGCCTCGGTGAGCTGTCAGTGGCCATGCCTGTCACGGGTGCCTTTCACACCTATGCAGCCAAATACATAGGGCCGGGCACCGGGTTTACGGTCGCTTGGCTGTACTGGCTGACATGGACCGTGGCATTGGGATCAGAATTCACTGCAGCCGGCCTGTTAATGCAGCGCTGGTTCCCCCATACGTCCGTTTGGATGTGGAGTGCCGTCTTTGCGCTGTTCATTTTCTTGCTGAACGCATTTTCAGTCAAGTTTTTCGCTGAATCAGAATTTTGGTTTTCCAGCATTAAAGTATTAGCCATTATATTGTTTATTCTTTTAGGTGGCTCCGCCATGTTCGGCATCATCCCGATTCAAGGCGGAGAAGCCGCTCCGATGCTGTCCAACTTCACAGCGGAAGGCGGGCTCTTTCCCAATGGATTTGTCCCGATTTTGATGACAATGCTGTCCGTCAATTTTGCCTTCTCGGGAACTGAACTGATCGGAATCGCCGCCGGAGAAAGTGTTGATCCCGACAAGACGATACCAAAAGCGATTAAAACAACGGTCTGGCGTCTTTCACTCTTTTTTGTCGGAACGATTTTTGTGCTGTCAGGGCTGATTCCGATTCAAGACGCAGGCGTTATCAAAAGCCCGTTTGTCGCTGTCTTTGACAGAGTCGGTGTCCCGTATGCAGCCGATATCATGAACTTTGTCATCCTGACAGCGATCCTGTCAGCTGCTAATTCCGGACTTTACGCTTCTTCCCGGATGCTGTGGTCTTTATCAAAAGAAAAAACGCTTCACCCGACATTTGCAAAGCTGACGTCAAAAGGAACCCCGTTTAACGCCCTGGTATTCAGTATGATCGGCGGCATTCTGTCATTGCTATCCAGCGTAATCGCGCCAGACACTGTATACGTTGTGCTCGTGTCGCTTTCCGGTTTTGCTGTTGTTGTCGTGTGGATGGGAATCGCCGCTTCTCAATTCATGTTCAGAAAACGTTATGTAGAAGCGGGAAACAAGGTCGCCGATTTGACATACCGGACCCCTTTGTATCCGTTCGTGCCGATTGCCGCGTTCCTGTTATGCCTGGCTTCCGTCATCGGCATAGCCTTTGATCCGAATCAAAGAATCGCACTGTATTGCGGCATTCCGTTTATGGCCATCTGTTATGCAGTATATTATGCGAAAAACCGCATGAGCCAGCCGACTGCTGATATCACTCATTCAAAATAAAAAGAACCTGCCTCTGAGCAGGTTCTTTTTCATCTTCAAACTTCCACCGTCCAGTTGAACGGCCCCTTCACTTTTCCAAGCTGAATATTTGTTATCGTTTCATACAGCTTTTTCGAGATATCCCCGATTTGCCCGTCGCCTACAATCACCGTTTTCCCATGAATATTGAGTTCACCGACAGGCGTAACGACTGCTGCCGTTCCCGTGCCGAAGACCTCTGTCAATTCTCCGCGTGCAGAAGCCGCATAAATCTCATCAATTGAAACTCTCTCTTCTCGAACCGGAATGCCCCAGCTCCGAATCAGTTCAATCGCGGACGCACGTGTAATTCCGCTTAAAATACTTCCGCTTAATGCCGGTGTGACAGCTTCCCCGTTAATGACGAAAAAGATGTTCATGCTCCCTACTTCTTCCACGTATTTCTTTTCAATGGCGTCCAGCCACAGCACCTGGTCATAGCCCAGCTCATTCGCTTTCCGCTGCGCCTGAAGGCTGGCCGCATAATTTCCGGACGTTTTTGCACTTCCGACTCCGCCGTTCACCGCCCGCACGTACTCATCTTCAACGTAGATTCTAACCGGCTTTAGCTGATCGTCTCCATAATAGGAGCCGACAGGCGAAAGCACGATCATGAATGTATAGCTCTTGGATGCCTTCACACCGAGACTTGGTTCTGTGGCAATGACAAACGGACGTATATACAGTGACGTTCCCTTTTCCTTTGGAACCCAATCTTTCTCCAGCTCAACTAATTGTGTCAATGCCTCAAGCACCAGCTCTTCGTCTAAAGGTGGCATACTCATGCGTTCACACGATCTGTTCAGGCGTTTGATATTTTGATCCGGCCGGAACAGCAGCACTCTGCCATCTTCTGTTCTGTACGCTTTTAATCCTTCAAAGACAGCCTGGCCGTAGTGAAAAACAGATGAAGACGGATCAAGCGTAAGCGGCGCGTACGGTTCAATTCTCGGATGGTACCAGCCCATTCCCTCTTCATAATCCATCACAAACATATAATCTGTAAAATACTTCCCGAATTCCAAGGATGAAGGGTCGGGCTTTTCCTTATGAAATGCAGTTTTTTCTCGTTCAATAAGCTTATTCAATCTGATCAGCACACCTTTCACAATATAATTGTTCAAATATTCAGTCTTTTTAAAGTTAAAAAGGTATACAGCCTCTTCTTTGATTATACGCCGCTCCACACCTATAAATTTCAGAATATTCTTTATGATCATCAGCTATTATACACTACATTCATTGTCAAATGAAGATGAAATAAAAGAAAAACAGCCAGATTCAATCCGGCTGCCTGAATTTAGACTGCTAAATACAGGACGACAATATGGCAAATCAGCAAAATATACACCGCAATCACAAATTGCCAATTGATCTTCTGTGCCCATGCAAACACCACCATCAAAACAGGAAGTATCACTATACCTGCCAGCTTGTTAACCGTCATATCCGGACTGTTCGTTCCATCATAATGAATCGGCATTTCCGCCGGCAGAAACGGGTAAAACACGATTGAGAGGATGAAAGCCGCAATGACAGCCCCCCACAGCACTTTTCCATTCGTCAATAGAAACATAGAACAACCATTCCTTCCTTCTTCACACATTGCTTTATGATTGATATGACTGTTCTACGGTGAATTTCGTTCGGTCTCCTCGCGTAATAATTTGCGCATATTCCACTACTTCTTCATTTTTATCATAGGTGAGAGATTCTGATAAAAATGCCGGTGCTCCGACATTGGTTAACAAGTGGCCGCTGATCGTTTCATCGGTTAAAATCGGCTCGATTGATTCTGTGCCTCTGCTGATTTCAATATTGTATTTTGTCCTTAACAGTTCAAACAGCGAGCCGGTGCACTCTTCCTGTGCCAGCCCCGGTGCCGCTTTCCAGGGAATATAGGAGGTGTGATACTGCAAGGGCTCCCCCTCGGCGTATCTGACTCTGACAAGCTTGTTGACCGGTTCATTCTCTTTCATTTTCAAAAGCTCGGCAATGGAGTGATCAGCAGGGATTACCACGAGTTCAAGCACTTTTGATTCAGAACGCAGGCCCCTCATTTGTTCTGCAAAGCTCGTAATCTTATGCGGAATCGGCGTTTGTATTTTTGCCGCCGATACAAATGTTCCTTTTCCTTGAATTCTCTTAATATATCCCTCAAGCTCAAGCTGCTGCAGGGCCAGTCTCACAGTTGTTCTGCTGACATCATATTGTTCGCAAAACTCGCTCTCCGTTGGCAGCTGATCATTCGCCTGATACTTGCCCGACTTAATTAATTCAATGATTTTAAACTTGATAACAGAATATAAAGCTGTCATTTCATTCTCCCCATTCTGTATGTAAACCGATCTTTTTGATTGAGACCATAATACCACTTGCCAGCCCAATATGAAAGATTTGTATCCTTCTTTTATAACAAATTTTCAGAAATTAATATTGACAGTTTGATCACGGTGGTGCTAAATTCGTAATGACAACTATCATAAATTGATTATAACAAATATGATGCTTGTCTATCTCTTTGAGGGGGTGTCACATGAAGATTATAATCGCCGAGCACTATGAAGAACTCTGTAAGTTAAGCGCTAACATTATTAAAGAACAGATACAGGCTAAGAAAGATGCCGTTCTCGGCCTGGCAACAGGAAGCACGCCGGTCGGCTTGTACAAGCAGCTGATTTCAGACTATCAGGCAGGCGAAATCGATTTTTCAAAGGTTACTACATTTAATTTGGATGAATACGCTGGTCTCTCTCCATCTCATCCGCAAAGTTATAACCATTTTATGCATGAGCATCTTTTTCAGCATATTAATATGCAGCCTAGCCATATCCATATCCCGCAAGGAGACAATCCGCAGCTTGAGGCTGAATGCAAGGTATACGAGGATCTCATTCGTCAGGCGGGAGGCATTGATGTTCAAATTCTCGGCATCGGCGCCAATGGCCACATCGGTTTTAATGAACCGGGATCTGATTTTGAGGATCGGACACGAGTTGTGAAGCTGTCAGAAAGCACGATACAGGCAAATGCCAGATTCTTCGGCGGTGATCCTGTGCTGGTGCCGAGACTCGCGATTTCTATGGGCATTAAAACCATCATGGAATTCAGCAAACATATTGTGCTTTTAGCCAGCGGCGAGGAAAAAGCAGATGCCATTCAAAAGATGGCTGAAGGTCCTGTCACGACAGATGTACCAGCCTCAATTCTTCAAAAACACAATCATGTAACCGTTATCGCCGATCAAAAAGCAGCTCAAAAATTAAAGAATACATCATACTCATAAAACAATAAAAGGAGACTGTCATGTTTAAAAAGGCATTTCAAATTCTGCAGCAGCTTGGCCGCGCGTTGATGACTCCGGTTGCCGTCCTGCCGGCAGCCGGTCTTTTGCTCCGTTTCGGTGACAAGGATTTACTGAACATCCCTATTATAAAGGATGCCGGCGGCGTTGTATTCGATAACCTGCCGCTGATTTTCGCCGTGGGGGTCGCGATCGGTTTAGCCGGCGGCGAAGGTGTAGCCGGACTTGCCGCTGTCATTGGATATTTCATTTTGACCGTCACCCTCGACAACATGGGAAAATTACTCGGCCTTCAGCCTCCTTATGAAGGAGCCGAGCACCTCATTGATATGGGGGTATTCGGAGGCATCATCATCGGGCTTCTTGCCGCATATTTATATAAGCGTTTTTCATCCATCGAGCTGCATCCGGTCCTTGGATTTTTCTCAGGCAAACGGTTTGTCCCGATTATTACTTCCATCAGTTCATTGGTAATCGGCGTGATTTTCTCATTTGTTTGGCCGCTAATCCAAAACGGAATTAACGCAGCCAGCAGTTTAATTGCCGATTCAACGGTCGGCCTGTTCTTCTATGCAACGATCTATCGTTTGCTGATTCCTTTTGGCCTGCATCATATTTTTTATACACCTTTCTATTTTATGATGGGAGAATACACAGACCCGTCAACAGGCAGCACCGTAACCGGCGACCTGACAAGGTTTTTCGCAGGAGACCCGACAGCTGGGCGCTTTATGATGGGAGATTTCCCTTACATGATTTTCTGTCTGCCGGCAATTGCTCTTGCCATTATCCATACCGCGCGTCCGGAAAAGAAGAAAAGATCTCCGGCGTGATGATTTCTGCGGCGCTCACATCTATGCTGACAGGCATTACAGAGCCGGTTGAGTTTTCTTTCTTGTTCGTTGCGCCCGTGCTTTATTTAATTAACTCTATTCTCGCCGGCGTCATCTTTGTCGTTTGTGATTTATTCCATGTCCGCCACGGCTATACGTTCTCAGGCGGCGGCATTGACTACGTCTTGAACTACGGGCTGTCGACAAACGGCTGGGTTGTCATTCCTGTCGGGATCGTGTTTGCATTCATTTATTATTATTTGTTCCGATTTGCGATTTTGAAATGGAACTTGAAGACACCCGGCCGTGAAACAGATGAAGCCGATCAGACTGAGGCAAAAGCTCCTGTCGCAAAAGACCAGCTTGCCTTTCACGTGCTGCAGGCCTTAGGCGGACAGCAAAATATCGCCAACCTGGATGCGTGTATTACAAGACTTCGTGTGACCGTTCATCAGCCGAGCCAAGTCAGCAAGGATGAATTAAAACGGCTTGGTGCAGTAGGTGTGCTGGAAGTCAACAACAACTTCCAGGCGATATTCGGAACAAAATCCGATGCCTTAAAAGACGACATCAAAACGATCATGGCCGGAGGCGTCCCCGACACCGCCGCCACGCTTGAAACAGAGACTGATAAACAGCAGAAGCCTGCTTCCGGTGAGACCTTTATTTATCCGCTCAAGGGAGAAACGGTCTCTCTGACGGACGTGCCTGATCAAGTCTTTTCAGAAAAAATGATGGGCGAGGGGTTTGCGATTGATCCATCAGAAGGAAAAGTCGTTGCCCCTGCGGACGGCGAAATTGTCTCCATTTTCCCGACGAAGCACGCCATCGGCTTTATGAGCGCCGGAGGCACCGAAATTCTGATTCATGTCGGCATTGATACCGTCAAATTGAGCGGGGAAGGCTTTGAAGCACATGTGACGAGCGGACAAGCCGTCAAACAAGGCGAACTGCTTCTTACATTTGATCTCGATTACATCAAGCAGCATGCCGCATCCGCTGTGACACCGGTTATTTTCACAAATGTATCTGAAGAAGATATGAAGCACATTCAAATGAAGTAAGAAAGTCCCCCCTGATGCGGGGGACTTTTTCGCCAACATAATGAAAGCGCTATCAAAATAAAATTTGAAATAAGGTTTTTTCATTTGATTTACGAATGATATGAATATACCTCATCCTATCATCATGAAAAGGGGGATTCATTTGAGAAAATTGATCGCGTTCCAAATTTTAATCGCTTTGGCTGTCGGCGCAGTGGTCGGCCATTTTTTTCCTGATTTCGGGATGGCGCTGAGGCCTGTCGGAGATGGGTTTATTCGTTTAATTAAAATGATTGTCGTGCCGATTGTGTTTTCTACCATTGTCATCGGAGCTGCAGGAAGCGGAAGCATGAAAAAAATGGGCAGTCTCGGCATCAAGACGATCATTTGGTTTGAAGTGATTACCACATTGGTATTGGGGCTTGGACTTGTATTAGCGAATGTCTTAAAACCGGGTGTCGGGCTTGACCTCTCCCATTTGGCGAAAAAAGATATCAATGAACTTTCCGGCTACACAGACAAAGTTGTTGATTTCAAACAAATGATCCTCGATATTATTCCTACAAACATTATTGATGTCATGGCCAGAAATGATTTGCTTGCCGTTATTTTCTTTGCGATTTTGTTTGGTGTCGCCGCGGCCGGCATTGGCAAAGCCTCTGAACCAGTGATGAATTTCTTTGAATCCACCGCTCAGATTATGTTCAAACTCACGCAAATCGTTATGGTGACTGCTCCTATTGGCGTGTTAGCCCTGATGGCAGCCTCTGTAGGCCAATATGGCATCGAACTCCTCCTCCCTATGTTTAAACTGGTTGGCACGGTATTCCTTGGTCTGTTCCTGATCCTCTTTGTCCTCTTTCCGCTTGTCGGTCTCATCTTTCATATTAAGTATTTCGAAGTGTTAAAAATGATATGGGATCTGTTTTTGATCGCGTTTTCCACCACCAGCACCGAAACCATTCTCCCCCAGCTGATGGACAGAATGGAGAAATACGGCTGCCCGAAACGAGTGGTATCATTTGTCGTTCCCTCCGGCTTGTCACTGAACTGTGACGGCTCCAGCTTATATTTATCGGTTTCCTTTATTTTTCTGGCGCAGGCCTTTCATGTAGACATGACATTGTCCCAGCAGCTGCTGATGATGCTTGTGCTTGTCATGACAAGTAAAGGCATTGCAGCTGTTCCGTCCGGCTCGCTTGTTGTTCTTCTGGCAACTGCCAATGCTGTAGGGCTTCCTGCTGAAGGCGTCGCCATTATTGCGGGCGTTGACCGTGTCATGGACATGGCGAGAACAGGCGTGAACGTACCGGGGCATGCGATGGCCTGCATCGTGGTGTCAAAATGGGAAAAGGCCTTCCGCGAAAAAGAATGGGCCTCTGCAAACGGACAAACCGAAAGCGTATAAAAAAAGAACACCTCATTCCCGAGGTGTTCTTTCGATTATTCAGCAGCAGCGTGCTCTTCTTTTTCAATCGCTGCCAGTCTTGCGTTCACTTCTTCTTCTGTCATATTGTGCTCTGAAACATACAGGTTTCTTGGGTTCGTGCGGCATTCGTGGCTGCAGCTGCGCATATATTTATACTCATTTTCCGGTGTGCATATCATTTTTTTGTTGCAAGATGGATTTGCGCAGTTCACATAACGCTCACACGGTTCACCTGTAAAGTAGTCTTTTCCGACAATCACATGCTCGACACGGTTGACAGGCACGCTGATTCTTTCATCAAAGACATAGCACTGGCCGTCCCACAGCTTGCCTTGCACCTCAGGATCTTTTCCGTATGTCACGATTCCGCCGTCAAGCTGTGCTACATCTTCAAAGCCTTGCTTCACCAGCCAGCCTGAGAATTTTTCACAGCGCACGCCGCCCGTGCAGTACGTTAAAATCTGTTTGCCTTCAAGCATATCTTTATGTTCTTCGATCCATTCAGGCAATTCACGGAAGGCCTCGATGTCAGGACGGACTGCTCCTCTGAAATGGCCAAGGTCATACTCGTAATCATTACGCGCGTCGATTACAATTGTGTTTGGATCCTGCATTTTCTCATAAAATTCTGCAGGCTTCAAATGCTGACCTGTTGTTTCGTTCGGATCCACATCATCTTCAAGACGAAGCGTTACAAGCTCTTTTTTATGACGGACAAAGATTTTTTTGAACGCATGGTCTTCTGCTTCATCAATTTTAAATACCATGTCCGCAAAACGAGGGTCAGCTTTCATTGTTTCCATATATTTTTCAGTCTGCTCAACCGTACCTGATACCGTACCGTTAATTCCTTCAGAAGAAACAAGGATACGGCCTAACAAACCAAGCTCCTTACAAAAAGCCAGATGCTGCTCTCTAAACGCCTCTGGATCTTCAATCGGAACATATTTATAGTAAAGTAATACTCTGTATTGTTTTTCCATGATTTAAACACCCTGTTCGATTATAGTTAGTTGCTATGCACACTCTTACTATATCATACAGGAAAATGCCACAAAGATGAACATATCCGCACAGACTGATAAAAATATCCAAGCTCTTACAAACCCAAGCGGCGTAAGGATTTATTAATAACCAACGGTATTTTCCATTAACTTACTAACTAAAGTAGTTATCTGAAAACTATCAAATGATAAGCTGAACTGCCCCCTGTAGTATAACAGGGGGGATGCTTCTCACTTGATAATGACTGATGGCGTGATATGCTCCAGCCAAATGACACCGTCATATTGTTCCTTTAGAATCATCTGCTCCTCCATGAACCCCCAATACAATGCTGTCCGCGGGGTATACATCCACGAAGTGCCTTTCTTGTTTTTTGTATGGAGAAAATCAACAAAGACAGCTGGATGGTCCGCAGTTTTCAGCAAAGCTTCGAGACTTCCAGACGGCAGCGGGCTTGTGACCGGCGTAACCGTCTTATTATCGGAGCTATCCAGACTCGCACCTGAGTAAGCATAAATGCCAATCGTATATGTTTGTTTTTTCAGCCGCTCCGGCAAATAATCCCCCATGTTAGGGCCGTTTAGCTGTACCCAGTCCTTTATCATTTTGGTATTCTGTTTGCGAAGATGGTAATTGTGGCCCCAGACAATGATCTTCTTTTTCGGATAAAGGGTTTCCGCAACCCACTGAAATTGTTCAGCCATCATGCGGTCTCTCATATAGAATGAAAAATCCTCAATATTATCCGGATAATCCTTTAGTTTTTCTTTCATTTCTTCCAGCATATACATTTCCATTACGTCAATTCTCAGCTGAAGGGAATGCATAAACATCTCATAAGCTTTCGGCTCTTTAGGAAGGTGGGCTTTTAACTCTGAAGCATGTGTTTCAGCGAACTTGATCAGCTCCTGATAGTTTTTCACAAGCGCTTCTTTCTTTTGCGTAAATTCATCAAACGTGTTGCTGTTAGTCACCAATGTTGAAAAGTCATTTTCTGATTGGGAGAGCAGCTCTGCTTTTTCAGGGTCCACCGCTTTTACCCATTGGTTTGCAGCATCATTGAATGAATTCTTCATGCTTTGAATATCAAATCCAGTAAGGATAAGCGGATCGCCTTTCTCTTTTTGCTCTTTCATGTAATCAAACAGTTCAACGACATCTTCTGTGTGCCAAACGGCGTAAATGGAGTTTTTCATCGTGCCCTTAGAGGTTAATTGATCCATGTTAAGGTAGGATGCATTTGTATCGGAAAAGCCAGACTCAAAGGCTAATACATCATATCCCAGTTCTTCGTGGAGGTATTTGATCATTCGGACCTTTGTTGCATTGATTTCGCCAGCGCCGTGTGTGGTTTCTCCTAACTGAACGATTCGTTTTCCTTTCAGCACCTTCTTTAGAAAGCGAAGGTCTTTGTTTGAGGCATCGGAAGAATCCAGCGGATGTGCATGTCGTTCAATCCAGCGATTCCAATGTTTTTCTTCAGAAGCAGCTCGGGCGGAGGCTGAAAAAGAAGTAAACACCAGACAGACAATCAGCAGCGGCAGAACCGTTTTCACTATCATTCGTTTCAATTCTATCTCTCCTTTTCTGTAAGGTTCTCTAGTAGTTACGAGATTGATACAGAAAAAGTTTCCTTTTTTCACCAACAAAAAAGCTTCTCTATTGAAAGAAGCTTTAGCTGGATCCTCTCATCACCTGATGAAAGTAAAACCGATACGTATTTCGTAAAAATGTTTCAACCGGAAGCTGCACATCCGCTTGATATTTGCTGATGATGAATGGAAACCGTTCGATTCCTTTCTCGCGAAAATCACTCGCTTGCTCTTCATCTGTTGCCTTCTCTTGCAGAACTCCTTCAACAATTGGCCAGCACGCTTCCCGCACTTGCCGCAGGACGGCTTCATCTCCGGTGTTCTGATAATCTGTGATCCAGCTGATGATTTGTTTCTCCATGAGTTTCACCTTTCTTCAAAAAAAGAGGCGCTGCGTTTATACGAGCTCCTCTTTTTTTTCTTCGTAACCTATCAGTTCTCCGACTTGGACTTCTTGGCCTTCTGTTAAATTGGCGGACGGCTGGAACGCGTCTTTTTCAAAAATCAAAATGACGGTTGAGCCGAATGAAAAGTATCCAAGCTCCTCGCCGATCTCCAGCTCGTCCCGTGTACTCGTCTGTACGATAGAATTAATATTCATCGCGCCGACAGGAATCATCAGGACATTTCGAGTACCGCCATTCAGCTCGTACACAAACCGGTAATTTTTCGACAGCACATCTCTTCCGTATTTTAACCCTAATTGATTTACTGGATATGAGCGATTTCCAAGCTCGGCCAGCTTTTGATACCTGCAACTGATTGGAGAATGGAAACGGTGATAATGCCGCGGGCTTAGATACAGCACGATGAAGTATCCGCCGTTGTATTGATGGTCTGCGCTTTTACAGCCGGTCAACTCTGCGAATGAGTAATCTTTTCCCTTTACTGTAAAGGTTTGATTCGGGTTGATGGTTCCTACCGTCTGAACCACACCGTCAACAGGGCTAACTACCGCGTGTGCCTCTTTTGAAACAGGGCGCCGCTCCAAATTAATCTGTCGAATGAACAATTCGGACAGCGAACCGTAATCAGCGGCCGAACCGTCTACATCATCCCAATTTAGCCGAAAGTGTTTTGAGAAAAGCGGAATGACCGGTTTGCTGATTTTAGACTCGCAAAATCCTTTAATCAGATAGGATGACAGACGATGATTCGTCAGCTCTATCAATGATCGATACAGAATCTTTACAGCCGTATTAAACATGAATAATCCCTATAACCCTTCCGATTGTAATAAAAATAAAGCACCATAAGAAGGCGCCGATTGCCGCAAACGCAATATATGTTTTCAAGTTCATTTTGCCGATTCCCGAAAAATAACACGTCATATGTCTGACGCCGGGAATGAAATAACCAAAAATAAGAGAATATGGGCCGTATTTATTCATCCATTTTTCTACTTTCATCATTCTCTTTTCTTTTAATCCGACCCACTTGCCGTACTTGTCGATAAACGGACGCCCGGCTTTTCTGCCGATCATGTAGCTGATCAGCATGCCTAACAAAGCCCCGACAAAGCTGATCAAAATCGAAAGCTCATAATTCAGCACGTCAGTATGCGTGAAGTAACCAACGACGGTCATCATTACTTCATCTGGAATCGGCAGTCCAACAATCCCTAGAACCAACATCAAAAAAATAGCGATATAACCGTAATCCGCTATGAGCTGCTGAACTAATTCCATCTCTCGGACTCCAGGTTTTCTGCCGCATGTTTTTTAAAGTGAGGGAATTTTATTTTACTCACCATTAAATATGAAAGTCCGCAAGTGCCGATTGCCAGCAGGACCGGGTTATAGACGAAGCTTAGAATAACGAGACACATACCCGCAAATGGAATCGGCATGCCGATAAAGGTCGGGAGCTTGCTTTGCTCAATGTTAAATTTAGAGAGGCGAAGCATTCCGCAAATGCTGTACGTTAATGCGCATAAAATCCCGATAAACGGAAGGGCATATAATGAGACACTGTACGCAAGCATAGAAGGAGCCACACCAAACGTAACCAGATCGGCAAATGAATCCAGTTCTTTTCCCATATCAGAAACGGCATTCAGTTTACGCGCTGCCATCCCGTCAAAGAAATCGAGAAACATGCCGGTAAAAATGAAAAGCACTGCTGAATGAATGTTGTGATATAACAAGGAATGAATCGCCAGCAGTCCGCAAGTAAAGTTTCCTATCGTAATCATACAGGGGATATAATTCACAGTGTAACCAAACCTCCAATTGTAAAACCATCTATCTCATTCGACGATATGGATCGAATAGCGTTACAGGAAAAATTTTCTCTACTAAGCATGATAACATAGAATGCCCCCAAAAAAGCAGCACTCAAATTCTATTATTATACAACATTTGTTACCTTTTGAACAATGAATGCCAATCTTTTCATGTTTCTTACTATATTATTCCCCGCTTAAAAAGGACAAGACGCGTTGATTGACGTACTCTGGCCGCTCCAGAGATAACAGATGTCCGGCGTTCTTCACGATTTCAGCCTGAATCCCCGGTACCAATACTGAAGCCCGTTCTAAAGCCATTTGCTGATGGTACATGACCTCGTACTCACCGAACATCAGAAGTATCGGGACCGTTATCGATTTCAATTCCCGGTCTGTGAACACGTACGGAAAGCCATTTGCTGTCGGCTTCAGGCTTCTTTGTTCGTCCTGCCATTCCACACCCGTTACAATTTGTCTTTGCAGCACAGGATGTAGATCATAACGGCTATCGGTAATCCACTTAATATATTCATTAGCCCCTCTTGATCCCGTAAGCCCTGCAGCGTATTTATAGACATCCGGATGAAATGAAATAAATGCTTCAGCGGGACTCATAACAACCGCCCGCTCTACTCTTTCAGGCGCTTGGAGCAAAAAATTCACGATATGGGATCCGCCAAGCGAAAGGCCTGCCAGGTGTGCTGTCTCAAGTCCAAGAGAATCAAAGACGTCTTTCAGCCATTCTGCGCAATCAGCTCTCGTATCCAAAGCAGCTGATGGGATACTTTTATTTTTGTCTCCTATTATATCGACCGCATATGTACGATATTGACTGCTCCACTCCGCGATATTCGGATACCACATAGCAGAGCTGAAGAGCCCCCCGTGAAGCAAAATGAGCGAAGGTGCGTCCTTTGGCCCACTTGCAATAATATGTGTTTTTCCAAAACGAGTAGAAACATAGAATGCTTCCGACTCAATCGGCCACAAAGAAAGGCTTTGATCATATGCCTGGTAAAAGCGAAGACCGCTTTCAGCCGCGGCAAGCTGCATCGAATCTTGTGTCATCTTCTTCTTTTTCCTCCGGGTTTGATTGATATAAAATAAAGGATAATGCCCCTTTTGTCTCGTAAGAAAAAATACCTATTTCTCATTATCTCATATTATAAATTTCCAGTATATATCTTGTCTTCCTGTGAAAATAAAAAAAGGCAATTTCCCTTAAAATCAGGAAAACCGCCTATTCTTTGAAAACTAAAGGAATGATCTTATCTTTTTTATCCTCTGTTAATGAGATGTGATGGGTTACTGATGTTTCCCCCTTCGTCAATGCGACTGAGTAGTCACCTTTTTTGCCTGTATCCCATTTGATGTCTCCGTTTTTATCTGTTTTACCGAGTATCTCGCCTATCTCTGTACTCGGCTCCTGGTCTGAGGCCGGCGCTTTGACAATCGTCACTTGAACCGCTTCGACGGGAAGCCCCTTGGCATCCTCCACATGAAGAGTGACAGGAATAGCCGTTTCTTTCTGAGCAGAATGCGTCTGTGAACTGCATCCGCATAAAAACAAAATAGACATGAAAATAGCTAGTTTGCTGTATTTATTGATTTGCCCAATATTGAATATTGTTGAATACATCGTTCGTCACCCTTGTTCCCAAGTTATATGATGATCCCCCGTTCGTGTGAATCGCAATAGCGGTCTGTCCTGTATCACTGTAGTTTCGATACACAGGCGAGCCGCTTTGGCAGCCGTACGTATCGGTTGTATAGGTCAGCTTATACGTTTCAGCGGAGCGAATCGGCTTTGTATCAGACCACATCGTGCCAAATACCTTGTCACACGGGTATCCTGTCACTGACGAGGAAAGGCCCACGGGACTGCTGCTGTTTGTTGTCCTATAGCCGTACCAGCCAACCGTGTTTCCCGGAGAACCGTTTAATTTAACAGCTCCGTAATCATAATTGGTGTTTTTGCTTTCCGTCCATCCTTTGACGGAGTAAAACATCGTGCCTGAATAAGTTCCGTAAGGATATGAGGAATCATTGCGCCCTGGTGCAGCGGTTATCGACGAAGCCCATCCATGATCCTGGCTGTACACACAATGTCCAGCCGTTACGACTGTATTCGGATTGACTAAAAATCCGGTGCATCCATAAGTGCTTGAGGTGTTGGGATACTTGATTGACAGTTGAACAGTTGCTCTGTAAGGAAAAGACGTTGTACTGGAGATTCTGACGCGTTCATCGGTTCCGATGATACTTGAAGGCTGTAAGGTTTGAATGTTTTTTTCCTGTTCCGTTTGGCCGTAAAGCGATTTACTTGTTTTCCCGGTTCCCTCATAAGGGGCGGAAACCTGTTCTTCTTTTGACGTTTGATTTTTCGTGACATCAGCTTCTTTACCGGTATTCGATACAGAAATTTGCGGGTTCTCTGTTGCTTTTGCCGGTACGCCAAAAGATACCGCCGCTGCCAATGCCAAGCACAAAACCGTTAAGTAAGCGAACCCTCGTTTTCTGAATGTTGGAACTAATTTCATTTTGTCATCTCCCTCCTTTTGTGTCAACCACCCTAACCAATGGAAGACTTTTACATTATAATCACGTTTCCGATTCTTATGATAAAACTTTTATCGGGAATGAAAAAACAGGCCTTGTCCAAGACAAGGCCCGCTTAAACTCTATTTTATAGATAGCTGATCCAATGCTTTCTTTGCATTCTCTCTTGCTGTTTCAACTGTATCCGCCGCAGAAAGCGCAACCGCCATACGGCGTCCGGCTTTCGTTATCGGTTTACCAAAGACGCGAACTTGTGTCTTTGGAACTGCCAGTGCGTTTTCCAGTCCTCCAACAGTGTAATCCGCTGATTCTTCCGGTGCTTTGAGGGGCCGGCTGGCGCCAGGAGAAAGCTGTGTGATTTCTGTAATCGGAAAGCCGAGAATCGCCCGGACATGCAGCGCGAATTCTGACAAATTTTGCGTCACCAGTGTGACAAGGCCCGTATCATGAGGACGAGGAGATACCTCACTGAAATACACTTTATCTTTCGCAAGGAACAGCTCAACGCCAAATAGACCGTATCCGCCAAGCTCATCCGTAATGGCTTTCGCAATATGCTTCGCTTCTTCCATTTGCTGCTCTGTCATATCATGCGGCTGCCATGATTCGATATAGTCTCCGTCCTTTTGCACATGACCGATCGGCTCGCAAAATGTCGTGCCATTCACCGCACGTACAGTTAAGAGCGTAATTTCTGATTCGAATGGGATAAACTCCTCAACGATTACGCGTCCGTTTTTCACACGTCCGCCTTCCATCGCCGTCTCCCAGCAGCTCTCTAAATCCGCTTCAGAGCGGCACACGCTTTGGCCTTTTCCAGAAGAACTCATCAATGGTTTAACGACACAAGGGAAGCCGATTTGAGCTGCCGCTTGTACAAATTCGTCATATGTATTCGCAAATTCATAGCCAGCCGTCGCAAGTCCGAGCGTTTCCGCCGCAAGCCGTCTGATGCCTTCCCGATCCATCGTCAGCTTCGCCGCACGCGCATTCGGGATGACGTGAAATCCTTCCTCTTCAAGCTTCAGCAATTCATCTGTCGCGATCGCCTCAACCTCAGGCACAATCAAATCCGGCTTTTCTTTCTCAATGATGGTTCTGATCTGCTCGCGATCCAGCATATCAACGACATAACTGTTATGCGCGACCTGCATCGCCGGAGCATGCTCGTAACTGTCAACTGCCACCGTCTGTACCCCAAGACGCTGGGCTTCAATCACTACCTCTTTTCCTAACTCACCTGAACCTAACAACAAAACCTTCTTTGATTGATACATCTTTGCCCCTCCTATCTGTTTCCCAACCATTATAACTGAAATATCCGAAAAATAAATTTTTATTAAAATAGATAAATTTATTATTGGAGAATGAATTTTTTTTAAATTCTTAAACGAAAGTAGACCAATAACGGTCTGCTTTCTCTATTCCAAACAGCAACATCATACAAGAAATCCCCAAAAATCATGCTACACTTAACCCAAGACACCACACCGATAGGAGGCATCCCATGCAAAACGAAACCCGAACACTGCAGCTTGATCCGCACCTTAATATAGAAGCCTACCGTTTCAAAGGGATTATGCAAAAATTCCCGAACCACTTTCACGATTATTATGTGATTGGCTTTATTGAAAAAGGACAGCGGTATCTGGCCTGTCAGGATCAAGAATATATCATCAATCCAGGTGATCTTCTCCTCTTTAACCCCCGTGACACGCATAGCTGTGAGCAGATTGACGGGCGGACGCTTGATTATCGGTGTATCAATGTGATGCCGGATGTCATGGAGAAGGCGGTGAAAGAGATTACTGGTGCCGGGCATCTCCCATATTTCTCCCAGCATGTGTTATTCCGCCACGAGCTGACAACCAGCCTGCAGGAATTGCATATTTTGATATCCAAGGAAAAACAGGCTTTGCGCAAAGAGGAGCTGTTTCTTCATCTTCTTGAAGAGCTGATCCGCCATTATTCTGACGTCACATTCCTCAGCAGCATTCCCGAACCGTCCGACGAAGTCAAAATGGTTTGCGAATTTTTAGAAGAGCATTATGCCGAGAACGTTACGCTCAACGATTTGAGTGAACTAACAGGCTGGAGCAAGTATCATTTATTGCGTTCATTTACAAAACAAAAAGGAATTACCCCTAATAGCTACCTGGAGACAATCCGGATTAATCAAGCGAAAAAACTCCTGGAACAAGGGGTTAGACCGATTGATGCGGCATTTCAGACAGGATTCAGCGATCAGAGCCATATGACGAAGTTTTTCAAACGGCAGGTGGGGCTGACACCGAAGCAATACATGAAGATTTTTGAAAAGGAGCTTCAAAGATGAGCATACAAAGAGAAACTTCCGGGCATATCGCAGCCATTGTGACCATTCTGATTTGGGGGACGACCTTTATTTCGACAAAGGTTCTTCTGGATGACTTCACTCCAATGGAAATATTATTTTATCGGTTTTTGATGGGCTTTATTGCGCTTATTCTCGTACGTCCCACAATAATTCCGTTCAAAAATTGGCGGCAGGAGCTGTTATTTGCCGGGGCAGGTTTATTTGGCGTAACCTTATACTTTCTATTAGAAAATATAGCTCTCACCTATACATATGCATCCAATGTCGGCATGATCGTATCCGTTATTCCGATGATCACTGCGGTGCTGGCCCATTTTCTGCTTGAAGGCGAAAAACTGCGGCTGACTTTTTTCATTGGATTTGGGGCAGCACTGATCGGGCTTTTATTGATTACGTTCAACGGCAATGTCGTACTGCGTCTGAATCCGTTCGGAGACATCATGGCAGTCGGGGCCGCTCTCGTGTTCGGAGGCTACTCGATTTTCATGAAAAAATTAAGCGCTTACGATTATCACATCATCGAGCTGACACAGAGAGTGTTTTTATACGGTTTGTTGTTTATGGTTCCCGCTTTATTTTTGTTCGACTTCCATTTTGACCTGAGCCGATTTTCATCCGCTTCAAATATACTCAACATGCTCTTCCTCGGCATCGGTGCTTCCGCCCTGTGTTTCGCAACATGGAATTACTCAGTCGGTGTGCTCGGTGCCGTAAAATCCAGCGCGTATATTTACATGGTCCCGGTCATCACAATCACAGCCGCCATCCTGATCCTGCACGAAAACATGACATGGATCGCTCTTCTAGGAGGTGCACTTACACTTCTAGGCCTCTACATTTCAGAGCTGAAACTGAAACCGAAAGCGAAGCTGATGGGGAATGGATGTAATACGGATGTTTAACGGCATCCATTTTTTATTCTACCGCATTATCTGCTATGTTACTGGCTATTTTTGCTTATTATACAAGCTAACATCAATACAAAACTGCATGAACATAAGTTAAAATATGCTCATGCAGTTTTTTTAGTTTATTTATCGTCTTTTGGAGGTTTATCAAAAAATGAAAAATGATCAAATAGTTTTTGAAAAAACAAAAAACATCGCTCATGATATCGATCAGATGCAAAATCAACAGGAGATAATAGATTATCTTTTTCGCCAAGACTCTCTTACACTCAACCAGTTGAAGCACTATTATTCTGAACCTTCCCTTCCGCTTCAGTTTCTTGTGAAAGTAGCAGTTTTATGCATGTTTATATCTATGACTTTAGCTTCTTTCCTTTTCATCCAAGCAAAAGAAGTTTTCACCAATCCTATTCTATCAGATATTTCACCTGCAGCATTTTCTATTTTTACAGTCATTTGTATCTTTATGACTTATACTAAAGTCATAAAAAGAGGAAATAAAAACAAAGGAAAAGCATCCCTTATTCAACGATCTGAATTCTATGAGAAAAACAAGTTAATTAATACAATACTTTATAAAAAATATAAAATGGATCAACAAAACATACAGGTTAATAAACCAACTGCCTCTGATAATGAAGATTCAATGAATTTTAATGCTGTATTGAATCATGTTCTTACAATTAGTAAGAATGATAAAGAGCTTTTGGGCTACTTACATACAAAAGATAATGCTGTGCTAAGCCAATTAAAAGCATATTTTTCAGCTCGTCCATTTTCCCTTTCACATTATATGAGTTTGATGTTTTGCGGAAGTATAATTGTCGTCTATGCAACTACTTTATTTTCAGGACAAATCAATTACATTGACATACCAGACATTTTTATCTTTCTATTATTAATTATTTTCTTGAAAATCCTTATTGATTTGATAAAGCTTTTAAATATATCTAGAAAAGGACAATTACATACTGTTTTGCACTTTGCACAGAGAGCCGAATATTTGCGAATGAAAGGAGTTATAGATTTTGTTCTAACTGAAAGATATAACAAAAAAATCATGTAGTTTTGTTTTACCCTGACTAAGAAAAGAAATACGCAATTGTTATACTTAGGAGATGTATGTATTGAATATAGACCTACAAACATATAAAGAAACTGAAACAGCCGCGAAGTTCATTTTAGAAGGTAAAAAAGATGCTAAAGAAATCCTGGCTTTTCTAAACAAACAGGATTCTATCATGCTGAATCAGCTAAAAGTATTCTTTAGCGAGCCCCAGCTGACTCTTATACATAGTATAAAAACAGTAATCTACGGCACATTAGTAACTCTATTTTTATATTTTGCAACGAATGAATTACCCCATGCATGGAGTTTACTTGCTAGATTATTTTTTGTTGTTGTCGGGTTTATCTGGCTTGCCTCTTGTTTTAAAAACGGAAAAGCCATTCAAATCTCCCAAAACTTCAAACAAAAATCCGAAAACGCCCGTATAGTCGGAATGATCGACTTCGTATTAGAACAAAAATACAAAAACAGCATCTCTGAATAATTCCAACATCAGAGATGCTCCTTCTCTCTCTCTTACACCTTCTCCACCACAGCCGCACTGTCACGCGTGACCGCCGCGGGCTCCCTCAGCATCACATTCATCACACTCGCCAGCACAAGCATCCCAATCGACAAATAAAAAGCCAGTGTATACTCACCCGTTACCGTATAGATGACGCCAGGCACGTACGCGCCGAGTGCCGAGCCGATTTGATGGGCAAGCGACAGCCAGCCGATCATGAGGCCGATCGAATAGTTTTGAAAGTACTGGGTAGCGAGCATTTGAGTCGGCGCTACCGTGGCGAAGTCCACTAATCCAAACAGAATCGCAAAGGCTAAAAGCAAGTAGGGCTCGTGGCTGTAAATCAAAATCACGATCGACAGTGCGCGTACCGCATATAAAAAGCACAGGATTTTCCGGCTGCTCCACCGGTCCGCTACAATCCCGGACAGTAAGATGCCAGCGATATTAAAGCCGGCAAGCAGGCTGACAGCGGCACTTGTGACTGTCGTTGAAAAGCCGTGATCGTGAGAAAACGGAATCAAATGGGTATCCATCAGTCCCACGGTCGTAAATCCGCAGATCAAAAACGGCAAAATCAAAAACCAGAATTGCCTCATCCGAAACATTCCGGTCACTGAAAGAGCAGTTGATTTGGGCGTTGTTTCTTTTTCCGTAGCAGCCAGCCCGCCTATCGGCTCTGCATTCTTTTCTGAAGGATTGTTCCGCAGCATCAACAGTGCAGCCGGAAAGACAATCACGATTAACAGCAAGCCCAACACCACAACCGTCAGCTTCCAGCTAAACCAATGGATCAGCATGAGTGAGCCGGGAACGAGAAGCATTTGCCCAGCGCCAAAGCCTGCTTCCATGATCCCAAAGGCTAGTCCCCTCTTTTTGCTGAACCAATTGACAACCAACACACTTGCTGCCACATTCGATGCTCCGCCCACTCCAAGCGAAACACCCAGCCCATAAAGCAGAAACAGCTGCCAAGGCGAAGTGACAAAACATGTTAAAAAAATGCTGACTCCTGTCAGTAACGCACTCCATGACAAAACAGCCCGGGCACCCCATTTGTCCACAAGCCGCCCGATCACAGGCTGTGATATGCCATAGACAATAAAGCTTATCGTAGAAATCAGCGAGATGGTGCCTCTATCCATTGAAAACTGCCGTTCCCACGGCTCCACAAATGCACCAAACGACAGGCGCACCCCCTGGACAGCCAATAAGATCAAAAAGGTGACGGACACGATGATCCAAGCATAGTGCAGTCTTTTCATGACAGCTCCAAATCCCACCGTTCTTCTGTCAAACGCTGTCCCCATAATGGTGCTTCTTTTTTCACTTCACTTACCCTAAATCCAATTTTTTCGTAGAGCGGGCGAGCCTCAGCCATAGTGCTCACCGTCCAAAGGAAAACACGTTCAAACTTCATGTCCCGGCAGTATGCAACCAGATGCTCCAGCAATTGAGTGCCGAGCCCTCTGCCTCGAAAAGCGGCATCAACAAGAAACCATCTGAGCTGCACTGTCTTTTCATCATGTTTGACCAATCCGACAGAGCCGGCAAATTTCCCGCTGCTTTCCGCAATCCATATGTTTTCGATTTCAGCATCAAATGTCTCATGAAGATAAGCTAAAAACGTGTCGTCCCAGCCATGAGCCTCCTCATAAAAGTGTCTCTGTTTTTCAATGAGAAGCTGAAGATCATCCGAAAGAAAATAATCTCTAATCGATATGTCTGACGTTCTGGTAGAAAGCGACTGTGAAAGGATCGCTTCAATTTCTGCCATCGCCTCCGCAAGCTTGTGCTGATCCTTTTGGTCAATTTCCTTCAGCATCAGTTCTACTTGTTCGTTGGCTTTCTCCTCCAGCTTTTTATAAATTGTTTTCCCTGTTTCCGTGACATAAATATAATGGTGGCGAGCGTCATCTTTGCTTTTCTGTTTATAGATCAAGTCTTCTTTTTCAAACTGCTTCAAAATCCTGCTGACATATCCCCGATCAAGCCCTAGCTTATCCTGAAGAGTCTTTGCCGTACAATGAGGCGTATTATAAATTTCAAATAAAATCCGAGTTTCTGTTAAGGAAAACGGGCTGTCGTAAATGTGCTCATTAAGGAAGCCAAGGACATTTGTGTAAAATCGATTGAACTTTCTGAATTTTAGTCCGACAGTTGATTCACTGGTTTTCAAACTCATCCCCACTTTCTTATATCGTTAATTAAGCCAATTATAATCAGATATAGTTGCCATAGTCAACGATATGTTGGAAAGTGGGGCATTTTTATTTTCCTGATGCTTTCCTTTTCCTCATCACAATCAATGTGATATAGGATAAAGCCAGTGAAACCAAGCTATAGACAACAACCCAGCCTAAAAATGATTCGTTAAAAATGGTAAAAGTGAACACTAGCGAAATGATCAAACTAAGCACCGGCATCAGATACACGTTTTTACAAACACAAGTCCCGGCAACCGATAACAATATAATCCCTAAAGGCAAAATACCGAATGCGATATCTAATTCATCCACCTGCAACAGCCTCCCTCCAAATTTTTATGCGGCTCGTAAAAAAACATAACTGCAATATGAAAAGGATAATATTCACTTTTTTCTAGATCCATTTTGAAAATTACCCGTTTACATTCACTCCGGACTATGATAATTTAAGAAAGCGCTATCAAGATAAGTTAATAGCTTGGATGGAGATGAGGAGAGCCAGGAATCCAACCCCTTTTTGACAAGGGGTGTTTTCTGGCTCTTTTTGTTTTTCAGAAAGGAGGTACGCCACACATCCAGCACAAACAGCAAAGGGGGATGATTTTAATGCTTAATATATTTAAACCGGCTCCTCACATTGAGAGACTGGATGATTCAAAGATGGATGCGGCTTACAAACGGCTCAGGCTGCAAGTATTCATTGGTATTTTCATTGGCTACGCAGGCTACTACCTGCTGCGGAAAAACTTTGCCTTTGCCATTCCTTATTTGCAGGAACAGGGGTTTTCAAAAACGGAACTGGGATTGGTGCTGGCCGCTGTGTCCATTGCATACGGCTTCAGCAAATTCATCATGGGCATGGTGTCTGACCGCTGTAATCCGAGGTATTTTCTCGCGACAGGCCTATTTTTATCAGCAATTGTTAATATCTTATTTGTTTCAATGCCTTGGGTGACTTCGAGCGTCACCATCATGTTTATCTTTATGTTTATCAACGGATGGTTTCAAGGAATGGGCTGGCCGCCATGCGGAAGGACAATGGCCCATTGGTTTTCCATTAGTGAACGGGGCACCAAAATGTCGATCTGGAATGTCGCCCATAACATAGGTGGCGGGATTCTAGCACCGCTTGTCACTCTTGGCATCGCGATGTTCGTGACTTGGAAAAGCGTGTTTTTCTTCCCTGCCATCATCGCCATTATCATTTCATTTTTGATTGTTTTATTGGTTCGCGATACGCCTCAATCTTGCGGACTCCCGCCAATTGAAGAGTATCGGAATGACTATCCAAAACACGCTTTTAAAAATCAGGAAAAAGAATTAACAACAAAAGAAATTCTTTTTCAATATGTACTGAACAATAAATTTCTATGGTACATCGCGTTTGCCAATGTATTTGTTTATTTCGTGCGGTACGGCGTGGTCGACTGGGCGCCCACTTACTTAACAGAAGCCAAAGGCTTTTCTCCTGAAGATTCGCGCTGGTCGTATTTCCTCTACGAATACGCCGGCATACCCGGAACGATCCTGTGCGGTTGGATCAGTGACCGATTCTTCAAAAGCCGCCGGGCACCGGCAGGCGTCTTGTTTATGGCGGGCGTATTCATTGCCGTATTGGTGTATTGGCTGAATCCCGCGGGCCATCCGCTCGTAGACAACATCGCCCTGATCAGCATTGGCTTCTTAATCTACGGACCTGTTATGCTGATCGGCCTGCAAGCAATTGATCTCGCGCCGAAAAAAGCGGCAGGAACTGCAGCCGGTTTGACCGGATTTTTCGGATACATTGGCGGATCTGCCTTCGCAAACGCCATTATGGGCTTTGTCGTTGACCGGTTTGATTGGAACGGCGGCTTTATCATGCTGATTTCTTCCTGCATTCTGGCAATCGTTTTCTTAGCTTTAACGTGGAATACAGGAAAACGAGCAGAGCACGTTTAAGAAAGAAACATAAAAGATTAATCATTTTTCAACACGTCGTTTACATCACTTTTTTAATATGAAAGACAGGTACTGCTTATCTATAAGGAGGAGAAATCATGCGAAAAAATAGAATACTAGCCCTGGTTCTTCTGTCGCTGGGCTTACTCTCATTTATGGTAACGCCAGTGTCGGCAGCGTCAAAAGGAAACCTGCTGTCACCTGACCGCATCCTTACAGTTGCACACAGAGGGGCTTCCGGATATGTGCCTGAGCACACGATTCTTTCTTACGAAACCGCTCAGAAAATGAAAGCAGATTATATTGAGTTGGATCTCCAAATGACAAAAGACGGAAAATTGATTGTCATGCACGATGAAAAACTGGACCGCACCACAAACGGAACGGGCTGGGTGAAAGACCATACACTCGCAGATATTAAGAAACTTGACGCCGGTTCTTGGTTCAATAAAGCCTATCCGGAAAAAGCAAAGCCGCAGTACGCCGGCCTTAAGGTCCCTACATTAGAGGAAGTATTAGACCGTTTCGGAAAACACGCAAACTACTATATTGAAACAAAAACGCCTGACACCTACCCAGGCATGGAAGAAAAACTGATCGCTTCTTTACAGAAACATAAACTACTAGACAAACATGCTAAGCGTGGTCAAGTGATGATTCAATCGTTCAGCAAAGAAAGTCTAGTAAAAATCCATCAATTACAGCCAAACCTGCCAACCGTTCAATTGCTGGAAGCCAAACAAATGGCGTCAATGACAGATGCTGATCTGGAAGAAATCAAAACATACGCTGTCGGTGCGGGTCCCGATTACAAAGCTCTGAATGCTGAAAACGTCAGCATGATCCGCAGCCACGGCCTCCTGCTTCATCCTTACACAGTCAATACAGAAGCAGATATGCGCCGCCTGCTAGACTGGGGAGTGACAGGAGTGTTCACAAATTACCCTGATATCTTCCAGCACGTTAAAAAAGACTACAAAAAAAGCTGAGAATCTTAGGATTCTCAGCTTTTTCTCATTGATTTTCACCAATAACAGCTTCTGCAATATTCACCGCATGATCGCCGATACGCTCCAGGTTGCTGATCATATCGACAAAGACGATGCCCGCTTGTCCAGTGCACAGCCCTTCATTCAGACGGATAATATGCTTTTTGCGAAGCTTCCGTTCCATCTTATCAATTTCATCTTCTTTTTCAATGACTTGTTCAGCTATCTTCACATCATTGTGGTGCAATGCTTCTATTGACGCCTTCACAGTAGAAATCGTCAAATCCATCATTTCCGTTAAATCCGCCATGGCAGATTCAGTAATAACCACACGATGCGCCTGCTGATATTCAATCAGTTCAATCACATTTTCGAAGTGGTCGCCGATTCTTTCAATGTCCCTGACTGTATCCATCAGCATATGATGCTCCTCAGACTCGTGCTCTGAAAGAGAACTTGAAGAAAGCTCGATCAAATAATCGGTAATTTTCCGATCAAGATTGTTAACCGCATCCTCTATCTGATAAGCATTTGCCGCGTATTTTGGCTGTTTTGTCACTAAAAACTGTTTTGTAACTTCCAGCCCCTGCACCGCAAAATTCCCCATTTGCAGCACTTCTTCTTTTGCTTGCCCGAGAGCAATAGATGGAGATTGCTCGATAAAAATCGGATCAAGATGCGACTTGTATTCGAGCATTGAATCCTTGCCCGGAATCAGTTTTGTTACGACCAAAGCCAATATCCCGACAAAAGGAAGCTGTATAATCGTATTGGTTGTATTAAAGATTCCGTGTGCGAATGCAATCGTCATCTTCGGATCAAGCCCCATCGATGTCTGAAGCGATAAGATCAATCCTGTGAATGGTTTAAGCAAAATAAGGAAAATCGCTGTCCCGATAAGGTTAAACAGCACATGAGTAGCCGCAGCACGTCTCGCTGCAACAGATGCACCTAAAGACGCAAGAACCGCGGTGATTGTCGTTCCGATATTGTCACCGAATAACACCGGTAGCGCACCGTTAATATCAATCAGACCATCTGAAAATAAACCTTGCAGGATACCAATCGTGGCGCTGGAGCTTTGCACGAGAACCGTAAACAAAGTCCCAATAACAACACCCAGAACCGGATTGGAGCTCATACTAACCGTTAAATCATGAAAGGCCTCAAGTGAACGGAGCGGTTTCATGCCGCCGCTCATTAACTCCAGTCCATAAAACAGAGCCCCGAATCCAAACACAATCTGACCAGCGTTTTGTACATTTTTATGTTTAAAGAAAAACAGTAAAAATCCGCCGACAGCAATAATCGGCAATGCATAGGCCCCTATGTCGATTCCGATAATAAACGCGGTAACCGTTGTTCCAATATTGGCTCCCATAATGACGCCAATGGCCTGGCGAAGCGTCATAAAGCCCGCACTGACAAGCCCAACGGTAATAACCGTGGTTCCGGAACTGCTCTGAATCAAAACCGTCACAATAATCCCCGCCAATACGCCCATTAGCGGATTGCTTGTAAAACGGTCTAAAATATTTCTTAATCTATCTCCAGCCGATTTCTGAAGTCCGTCTCCCATGAACTTAATCCCAATCAGGAAAATACCGAGACCCCCGAGAAATTCGAACAGTAATGTTTGGATGTCAATCGCCAACATGTTCACCTCTGTTTAGACATTATTCAGCAAACTCTCTTCGATTATGTTTCAAGTTCAGATGATTGTAAATAAAACATCCACTTAATTTACAATAACTTAACAATAAGCCTTATGGTCCTATTAAACGTTTACATTGGTGTAATATTTCGCGATGAACATGACCAATCGACTACAAAAAACCTTGCGTGATATCGCAAGGTTTTCTCATCACAGTTATTCTTTCCCACAGAGCTTTCAGTATACCAGCCGCAAAGAATAACAGGCACAATCGCTGAACAGTTTCCCTAAATAAATCGGCAAAGGTTTAGCCATAATCAAAACGGGAATGATACAGGAAACACTACTCTTAAAATAGAAAGGAGTATCACCATGAAACAAAAGCTGTTACTTTCAGGTCTCGCTGTTTCAACTGTCAGCATCACTTCTTATCTATTAAAAGACCCGTCAAATCGCCAAAAAGCTAAAGAATTCATTCACAGCATGAAAATGAAAATAACAAAACAGCCAGACATGGAAACGTTCCCAGTCGATAAAGCCGGCCACCCGGACCCTCAAGATATCGAGGACAACAAAATGGTATCAGAAGGCTCCATGTATCCCGTCCAATACTACGATGAAAAAAAGAAGTAACCAAAAAGCTCTCTTCGATAAGGAAGAGAGCTTTTATATTTTACCTTTTCCGTCTGATTCCGCTCATCACAAAACCGCTTTCAGGCAATGACGGCATTCTCGCGAGACTGTAATGCAGTGATTGTTCCGGAACCTCGTATTCAATCTGATTGACGAGAAAATCCAGGCTTGCTTTCATGACTTCAATCGTAATGCCTTCCCCTGGACAGCGATGCCCTTTCTCCGCGTGACCTCCACCTTGAGGAATCAAATCAAACGGATTTTCCTCCCACTCCGCAAATCGTTCAGGCCGAAATTCATCAGGGTTGTCCCATAAGCGAGGGTCGTGATTCGTTCCATATACATCAAGCAGTACCGATGTGCCCTTCTTAAACTCACAGTTATTCCATTCAAAATCCTTTTTAACAAGCGCCCCTAAAAACGGACCGAACGGATAGTATCTGCGGACCTCCTGCACAAACATTTCTCTTTCCCGGCTGCTTCCAGAACGCAGCCATTCCTTATACTTCGGATGCTTATGAAGCGCTAAAGCTGAAAACACAAGAAAGTAAGAAATGGCGACGATAGGCCGCAGTACATTAATCAGCTCAATGGCGGCCATCCGGGAATCCAGCTGGTTGCCATCTTCTTGAGTGTGAAACGCCATTTCATGCAACGCTGTTCCGGCAGGTATTTTCAGCAAGCCCGCACGGACATCTTCAATCATTCTTTCAATCCACTCTTCCGCACGCGGCCTTGCTCTTCTACCCTTCCAATGCCGCGGCCCCACAGCTCCGAAGGCGTCAACCATATCAATGAAGTCATCCGCTCTCTCTTTGACTTCCGTTTCCTTCAGCGGAACACCTGCCCAATAGCACGCTACCCGGCATAGGATTTCTTTTGCTTCCTCAAATAATACAACCTGATCTGCCTTCTCCCATCTCGTGACTGCCGCTTCCCACTCCTCTGTCATCAGCTCAGCCAGCCGTTTTTGATGCGGAGGTGTCATTAATGACAAAAACAGCAGCTTCCGATGAATATGCGCGTCGCCATCCATCGTCTGGATCGCATTGACGCCAAACAGCGATTTTTGCACTCGTTTCGGGAGAGCACCTTGCCGCTGAAATCGTTCGGTATCATAAAATATCTTCGCAGCTTCTGCCCCGCTCATACAAATAAATGTTTTTCCTAGCAAACGTGCCTGAAACAAATCCGAATGGTAATGCTCTTTTCTATTCTTTATAAACAAATATCCTTCCCGCATCAAAGCCACACTGTTATCGAGGCTTTTGTCATGTGGAATCTGCTCATTCATCTCGTAACCCTGCCTTCCTTTTTACTCTCTATTTTCACTTTATCCTACAAGCATAAACCCAATAACAGTATTTGTTTTCGGAACCAAATTTAAGCGTTTTTATGAGCAGTATTTAAAGGAAGAACAGAAGAAATAGAGAAAAGGTAGTTGATTAAAACAAAGGGGAGAACAAAATGAAGAAATGGATATATGTTGTGCTTGTGCTGAGTATTGCAGGGATCGGCGGCTTTTCCGTTCACGCATCATCGTCTGCCCATAAAAAACATCTGAATGTCAGCCAAATGAATGTCGATGACGAATTCAATGATACGGTCGGAACCTTCATTTTTCACGATGTGCAAAAGGACAAGACTTTTGTCTACAACAGAGAACGGGCAAACAAAAGACAAACTCCGCAGTCCACCTTTAAGGTCGTGAACGCCTTAATCGGGTTACAGGTAAAAGCTGTTCGGGATGAATACGATGTCAAACGGTGGGACGGGGTCAAGCGCGAATTCGAATCATGGAACCGCGACCATACGCTAGGCTCGGCCATGCGGGAATCCGCCATCTGGTATTATCAAGCATTAGCGAGAGATATCGGTGAGGAAAGGATGAAAACATGGCTTCATACTCTGTCATACGGCAATGAGGATATCAGCGGGGGGATCGACCAGTTTTGGCTGCAAAGCTCGCTGACAATATCTCCGCTGGAACAAGAAGCCTTTTTGGAGAAACTTGTAAACGAGGAGCTTCCATTTGACAAATCGGTGATGAAAACCGTCAAGCGCATGATGATTCAAGAGGAAGGAGATCACTACACACTCTACGGAAAAACCGGAACCCGCCTGACAGATATGGGATTAGGCTGGTTTGTCGGATTCATCAAAACAGAGCATGGCTCGTATATTTTTGTCACCAATGTCGATGATTCCGGTACAAAAGCCAAAAACATCACAGTGGATATCCTGAAAAAGTATGGCTTGATCACATCCTAAATAAAGGAGCCCTGCAAATAGGCAGGGCTCTAAATGTCATGCTCAAAACAATAATGATTCACAAGCTCTTCAATCAAATCATGATCAGGATATTCTCCGTTAAATTCAAATTCGATTTCTTCCACAAATTCTCCGTGACGGTACACATGGATGGCTCCATTTTGTCGGACGACGCTAAACTCCGGCTGAAATGTATATCCGCTTCGTTCAATTGCTCCCATTTCTTACCCGCCTTTCAAAGCAGTAATTCATACACCTCGTTTAATTCCTTGGCCCGTTTTTGATCCTGTTCATTCTGCGCATACTTAATTTCTTTTTCTAATACATGGTTCAAAAAAGACATTTCATTGTCATCTAAGTCTTTTACAAATTCCTCTTCATTTACATACCGCTTCCCTAGCATCTTCTTGCAAATCCGCTGGCAGACTTCATTTTCAAGATGATTCGAAAGTGATTCGCGCAAATAACCGAGTGTAACATCCATTTTATGCACACCTTTCCTTTTGCTATCTTTACCTTATAGCTTGCTAAAATAGGGAAAATCCATACGCGAAAAATAAAAAAAGAGACATCCGTGAATGTCTCTTTTTCTATGCTTATTCAGCCGCTTGGCTACTTTTTGTCAAATTGGCCTGCGTACGTTTGCCAATCCCAAACACATAATAACTAATGACCACAAGCGCTAAGAAAATCACGCCTACAATCAGCGAGATACGCGTATCATCATTAAACCACATGCCGACCAGAACCATCAGCAAGAAAGCAATCGTCAAGTAGTTTGTGAAAGGTGCAAACGGCATTTTAAATGGATGTTTATCTAATGTGGCACCCTTCGCTTTCCTGAATCCGATATGGCTGATCAAAATGATAAACCAAGGAATCATGCCCGGCAGCACACTTGCACTGTATACATAGACAAAGATCTTCGGCGGCGCAACATAGTTCAGCACAACACCGATTGCCAAACCGATCAGCACCGCAATTGTGCCATAGAGCGGCACACCATTGCGTGAAATCTTCTTAAAAAATTTCGGCGCTTGTCCATTGACGCCTAATGTATAAAGCATGCGTCCTGCACTGAAAATACCGCTGTTACAGCCGGACATTGCCGCAGTAATGACGACAAAGTTAATAATTCCGGCCGCTGCCGTAATTCCGATTTTCGAGAACGTAGACACGAACGGACTTCCAAGTGAGTTGAGCTCATCCCAAGGATACACGGTCACGATCACAAAAATAGCGCCAATATAGAAAATCAAAATACGCCAGATAATACTTTGAATCGCACTTCTTAGCGTGTTTTGCGGGTCCTTCGCTTCACCGGCTGTAATCCCGATTAGCTCAACACCTTGATAGGCAGCAATGACGAGAGACAGCGCAAAGAAGAATCCAGAGAAACCGCCTGCAAAGAATCCTCCATGAGACCACAGGTTCGACAAGCCGATCGCATCTCCGCCGTTGCCAAACCCGAAGAAAATAATCCCGAATCCTGCAATAATCATCAAGATAATTGTCACAATTTTAATCATCGCAAACCAAAACTCAAACTCACCAAACGACTTAACAGAAATTAAGTTCGCCGCACCAAGAATCACCATTGCCACGATACCAGGTATCCAAGCAGGCAAATCCGGGAACCAATACTTCATATATGAACCGACAGCGATAATTTCTGACATGCCGACGATAATCCATTGGAACCAGTTGCTCCATGCTGTCATATAACCTGCCAGAGGATGAATATAGTTATGGCCGAATGTCGCAAAAGAACCTGTACTCGGTTCGACATACAGCATTTCACCCATTGCACGCATAATAAAAAAGATAAAAATTCCGCATATTGCATAAGCCAAAAGGACAGACGGACCAGTCCATGAAATCGTGCTGGCAGAACCCATAAACAAACCAACACCGATCGTACCGCCCAAGGCAATCATCTGAATATGACGCGCGCCCAGGCCCCTCTTTAATTCTTTATTTGCCACTCCTCTTCCCCCTCTTACATAATACTCGAAAATGAGAAAATAGCAGGCCTGCTTATCTTTCTCACCAATCAGTTATAACAATCAGAAAATTCAAACGTAAAATCGTTATATAATCTCCTTAATTACTTATTTCATCATAATAAATTTCTCTGGAAAATACAATTGTTTTTTTCAGGCAAACACATTTATTCAGAGTTTTTAATCGTATGCTTCATTTAAATTCTTTTATATAAATATAATAATATTGTTTGAATATTGAAATTATACATCTTCTAAGATTCTCATAAAAAATAAGCTGTTCACAATGAACAGCTTTTTAATAATTCACACCTGTTTGGAGCTTTAATGTCTCAAGCCACTTGGTATCTCCGGTGCCATAGCTCTTGCTTTGCCCCACATCTCTCAGAGATCCATTGCTATAATCAATTGATATGATGAAATCCGGAATGGCATCATACCCGGCTTCCGCCATTTTACTGAGCTCTGAACGATAGTGAGATATAGCATAAGAAGCCGTTTGTTTTTGCAAAGGATCTTTTTCAAGCTCTTCTTGATATACGTCTAATAAATCACGTCCATCAGGCGTTACGTACCGCCCGTCAATCACTTCTAAATCCTTCAAATGATAGCCTGTGACTTCGTACATCTCACGAGCAGCTTGATACTTTTGATATGCCTCTTCGGAAAATTGTGTTGAATCACCGCTTAGGCTTTTCATGATATGTAAAAATAGCTCTTTGCTGTTGTCTCCAGATTGCAGCACTTGCTCAATTTGCTCAATCAGTGCCTGATCGTCTGTCCCGCTCACCTGTACCTTATAGTCAATCGGCGTAATCGTAAACGTCAGCTCTGTCCCCTGCGGAATGTGAATATGGTTTCGGTTCAACAGTACTTGCAGCTGCTGGTTAACCTGGCTTCGCTGATACACCTTTTCATTCTCAGCCTCCACTTCCCCATTAAACATGACATTGCGAAATGCGGCATCCTGCAGGTTATAGTTTTGGGCCTTACCTTTGAATAGCCATTCTGTTTCATTATCGTAAGCAGCCTGTCTTTCTGCAGCTGACAGATCACTTCTGAAATAAGGAGACTTTGAATTTTGGTACTTATCCTTTATATAGCCTAATGGATCAGACTTCGTTTTGTTAATCGCATTCATTCTGCTGTATTTTTCATCAAGTATTTTGATTCTGATATCACTCTCAGATTCATAGGGGTTTTTGGATTGAATCACTGTTTCCTCCCCTGTATCTGTCACTGTTCGATCATTCGCTGATTGATACACTTTGCTGAAAGTCCCATTGTTTCCTGTCACGCTGGCTTTAGAATAATTGAACTGATTGATTCCCTCATTTGAAGATCGTGACTCAGGCCTGCTGTATGCCTGTTCCAGCACTGTTGCTGTATTTTCAGACGTATTCTCGCGTGTAGCAGCCGCATTCCTATTCAATATGTTCTGTGCCATCAGCTGAGTACGGATAAATTGCCGATTCAGACGCATTGGGTTCCCTCCTTAACAATTCTCTCTTACTCTATTTTATCGGCAATACCAATGTATATATTAACCTCAAGAAACATTTATTTACACTTAAAGCGTTATTATGTATGATGGAAATAAAAGGAGGTTGTTTACAAGATGAAAAAATGGCTCTTTCCATTCGTTATTATGCTGGCTGTCTTCTTCACCTTTACTTATTCGGCATCAGCTGCCGGAGTTACTGCTATTACAGGAAACAATTCATTTGATACCGCAGCACCAATCGGATATTGGAAATATAAGAATATCGATACAACGATACTGGAAGCCGGACAAGATGAAGCCTATTTCACTTTTACAGCTTATAAGGGAGAAAAAGTATACGTGAGAAGTACATACCAGAGCGCGTACACAGGGATGAAAATTGAAATTTACGATAAGAACAGAGTACCTGTTTCGCAAGGCACAGAAGTGATTAATCCTAATACGTTCTCTTCTTTTATTTATGCCAATGCTGACGCCCAAAACACGACAGATCCCTTCTATGTGAAAGTGTCACGCGGCACCTATACCGGGAACATGTATTTTACACTTTCAATTGAAGACCGAATCAAATCCGGCAGCGGAACATTCCAATTCAGCGGCGTTGCTGAAAATAAAGGAAATACCACCCTTAGCCCCTCAGGTTCTGACTCCAGTGTGATCAAGGTTGATTTAACAAACCAATCTGGAATACCGCGCGATGCCATTGTTACTAGAGTACAAACAACCGCCACTCAAACACCCAGCCAGGGAAATACACGCCACTTCATCATGACGAGCGAAAATAACGAATGGCGCCGTGCACTTGTGAATAGCTCGACGTCAGGGTCTTATGATATATCATTGTCAGATCAACTCAGTGTCGCTAAGGTATGGAGTTTTAAATATAATACTTTAGCAACTGCTAGATCGACGATGAGTAATGTAAAAGCAAAAATAGATTATGAATACGATGTCACAAAGCAATTTTAATTCATACTGAGCTGGTTCAACTTCCATGAGCCGGCTCTTTTTTATGCTTAGCTCCCATTGACTTAGCCTAGAATGCAATTGTTTTGATAAACTATACTCAGTACAACCAAGGGAAGTGCAGACATGGCATTAAAACAGCTAAAAAAGCTACTTTTTGACCGTCCTCTAAAGGACGGCGTTATTCTAAATCATCAATACAGAATCGAAGAATGCCTCGGAATGGGCGGCTATGGGTTGGTTTATTTGTGCACCGATGTCCATACTCAAACATCTTATGTCTTAAAACAGCTCCGGCCGACAAAAGCGAAAAAGGAAAAAGAAAGAGTCCGGTTCCAGCAGGAAATAAAACTGCTCAAAAGCATTCACCACCCGCAAATCCCGGACTTCAAGGATGATTTCATCATAGACGGGCAAGCTTATTATGTCATGCAGTTCTTTGATGGAGAAAATATAGAGGAATTATTATTTTTTCAAAAACAGCCGTTTACAGAGCTTATGGCGTTACAGCTGATTTCTCAGCTGCTTGAGATTGTAGAATACCTGCATGAACGCCTCATTTTTCACAGCGACATCAGAACGCCTAATATGATCATCAATAACGGCAGGCTCTGTCTCATCGATTTCGGCCTTACAAAGCAATTGACTCCTGAAGAAACTGAGGAAGTAAAGGTGAGGAAACAGGATGACTTCTTCGATCTCGGAGAAACACTGTTATTCCTGCTGTACTCTCAATATAAAGGAAAAAAGAAGAAAAACGGCACCTGGCTTGAGGAATTAACGCTCACAAAAGAAGTAACCTTGCTGCTGAAAAAATTATTAGGCATCGAGGAAGAATACCAGAACACCGCTTTGATTCGCGAAGACCTGAACCGCGCGATTCAATCGGTCACATAAAAAAACCCTTGTCCCAAGACGGAACAAGAACTTTTTTTGAGATTAACTGCTGCTGTAGCTCCGGCGCTTATAGCGATGACTGCCGCCATAACGGTCGTAGTGTCTTCTTTTACCTGAGCTGCTGTAGCTGCGGTAATGCCGGTGTCTGCGATAGCGATCACTCGAGCTGCTTGAGAGGTGCTTGATCGTTTTAATGATTTTTTTAAACATATGCTGATCACCTCATTTCTTTCTTCCTATTATATAGAGTTTATAGGAGAAAGAAAAACATCTCTTAGACAACAGCTACATTCAAGTGAAGCCCTAAAACATATGAACATTATTGGTTCATCATATGATCCTCTGTTAAGTGAAGATAATATGTTTGTTTGACTAGAGCTAATAGATGTTGTACTTCATTCTCATTTTCTAAACAAAAATAAAGCCTGGCCAGATCAAAACTTGAACTTTGCTTTTCATCTACAACATCACCTTCTTGGTATAACAATTCAACCTCCAGTATGCCAGCAAGCTTTTCCCATTCCTCGATGGGCGTAAATTCTTTTATTGTTCCGTTTCGGCAAGGCAAGCTAAAGTATCCGACAGTTCCCTCTATTGGATTGACCGTGAGATTTGGATCTCTATATACGGAAATGTTAAGAGAACTTTCCCATAAAGATATATTGAATTTTTTTTCTATCATGCGGCTGATCCCTCCGCCCCCAATACGCATTGCAATCTCACCGACGATCAGTTCACCTGAATGGGTTCTGTATATTTCAAGATGCCCGGGACCGTCTGTGATACGAAACGCTTGAGCAACAGACTTCTGAAGTTCTAATATTTCAGCATAAACCGGATCATTTTGACTCAAAATAAATGACCCTTGGATTTTAGCCATTCCTTTTAGCAAAGGCACTGTATATTTTGATATTGATACAAAAAGAATTTCTCCGTCAGCGTATAAAGTATCACAATGAAACTCTTCCATTTCTATACATTTTTCAGCAATCATAAGTGAGTTATTCTTCTTTAGTTCGCCTAAACCACCCGATGTTGAATACAGGTCTTCGTAATGATCTAATGAATGGATGATAAAAGTATTTAAGGCGCCCGAACCAAGAGCCGGCTTTACAATAATAGGCCAGCCTAGTTTCTCGCCTGCTGCAGGGATATCCTCTACTTGGCTTACACACAAAAAATCTGCAACAGGAATCCCTTCCATTTTAAGTTTAGTCTTCATTGCCAATTTATTCGTCATATAAAGAGCTGTTTCAAATCCAGGCCCGGCTATCCCAAAATAGGAGCGAAGAAACCCGCCTGTTAATATACTCTTTTCGGTTGTTGAAACAATATGATCAATTGGCCCCACTTTTAATATCTCCAGCATCAAACTCTTCATCACCGTTAAATCTGTTACATCATCAACGATGTATACATGATCTGCCCAATGTGAATAAAGAGGGGCATAGCACGATCTCGTAATGACAGATATATTGATAGAATCATTTGTTTCCTTATCTTTTTGAAAAAACTGAATAGGCTCTGGTTTATCGGAATTAATGAGTAAAATACGAAGCATCAGAATAAACTCCTTTTCAATACAATATATTGTAAGTAATCTGATTTTCCAATGTATCCAAAAGCATCCAACTAGGATGATCATATTTCATATCACCTATATTGATCAAATAACGAGATGCAGAGTCTAATGTGATAGGCTTACCGTTTATAATGCTTTTCCGTTCATAATAAGGATTATTCTCTATCTCCTTAACTTCAAACAGTACATTTTGGTGGTTATGACCATAAAAGATCCACGGGCTGCTCCAATAATGAACATTGCTGGGCCTCCAATAATCTTCTTCTCCCGTCCAATCAAAAGTATGGCCATGCGTTAATCTGACCATTGGAGTTAAATGAATTTCTAAAGGCATGTGAATCAAAAAGTTGTAAAAGTCTTTCGGAAATTCTTTCTCTGGGATCAGACTTAATATCCTCTCCTCTTGATTACCTTTTATCACTCGAATATCTTTTAACAAATTCATTAATTCCCAATCCAAATCTAAAACTTGTTCCATGCACTGAAACTGAAAATCTTTTAAATCCTTTTTAGGAACCTTAACTTCAAAAACATCTCCCAAACAAATGATCTCATGTATAGAAGAAAAGGTTTGGATATGCTCCAAAACCTTTTCAAGATTATCACGTTTCCCATGTATATCTGTTATGAAGGCATAGCGCAAGAAGAAGAATCCCCCTTAACGATTTTGGCCAAACTTTTTTTCTATATAATCCAAGACATGCTGGTTGTATTCCAGTTTACCTGAAATGATAACGTTATCTTCTTCATCAATTAAAGCGGGTATATAAGGAACGCCTGTTTTTTCTATTAATTCTGTTCGTAAAGCACGATCCTTCGGAAGATTCACATTGATATACGTTACATTCAGCTCAGTTAATTTCTCTCTTACCGGTTTGCAATAAGGACATGGTTCCCTCTGATATAATTTAAGCATGGTGTATGACTCCCCCTCCTAATGCATCACTCAAAGCAGTCATGCTGATCCCAGACTGAACCTGATAACCCATTTCTGTTAACACCAATTCCATTATTCCGAATATTCCGAACAAATCAATTTCATCAATAGCTCCAATATGTCCAATCCTGATCATCTTCCCTTTAAACTCACCTTGACCCCCTGTTATCGTAAGTCCATATTCTTTATTTAGTTTTTTTAATAATAAAGCTGCATCAATTCCCGATGGAGCTAACGCTGCTGTCACTGTATGACTTCTAACATGAGGAGATTGTACAAAAAGGTGAAAACCTAAAGCTTCCAATCCTCTTTGCGTTGCCCTAGCGATACGGGCATGTCGTCTGGTAGCATTCGAAAGGCCTTCTGCTTTCAATAAATCTAGTGATTTTTTTAATGCTAATAGTAAAGATACACCCGGACTTGAAGGTGCCATAGGATAAAATTTTTTAAATCTTTTAAATGAAAAATAGTAAGTTGAAGGCTGAATTTCATTAATCACTTTCCAAGCTTTCGGCGAAATAGCAACAAACGCTAAGCCCGGCGGCATCATAAATCCTTTGTGAGAGGCTGCTAATACTATGTCTAATCCCCAATCATCCATTGATAGCTCATGAGAAATAAGGCCGCTTATAGCATCAACAATCACCAGCACCTCTGTATCTCTGAACAATGATCCAATGGCCTTTACATCATTAACTGCTCCCGTTGAGGTTTCACTGTAAACAGTGAGCACTCCCTTTATATCCGGATGCTGCTTATACGCTCTTTCAACTTCTTCAATATTAACAGAAGTTCCCCAAGGAGAGCTTACGGTTATCACCTCTAAACCGAATACTGTACAGATATCAGTAAAACGCTCTCCAAAGTAACCATTAGAGACGACTAAAACTTTATCCCCCCTATTAAAGGAGTTTGATACAGCAGCCTCCATAGCCCCCGTACCTGAAGATAACAAAATATAAATATCTTGTTTTGTCAAAAAAAGATCTGGGAGTTCACGATTAATTTCATTAATAATATCCTCCATTTGCCGGGATCGGTGATGAATCATTTCCTGTGCTCCCGCCAATAAAATTTCCTGCGGAACTTGCGTAGGTCCCGGAGTAGCCATCCGTAACTTCCTCATCTCAAACAACTCCCCTAATATATTCATTAACGATCTACATAGATTTTTCGTTCTGCTTCCCTTAAATCAAAATCAAATAATACGACCCTATGGCTGTCCGAACAAGCTAGCTTATGATTTTTGTATGGAACCATCACACTTGTCCCAATCATTGAAGACCACACATGTGAAAAGCCATTTGGATCACCGGTCGTGTTAAAGTGTTCATATTGTTTATTTTTTGAAGCAATGGACTCTAAACATTGGAGCAAGTCGTGTATGGTGCCTGGTTCATAACGCATAACAGTGAGACCTACCGTACTGCCGGTTACACAGACCTTTGCTAAACCTGAAGATGGCTCTAATTGAGATAATGCGTCTGTTACTTGTTCTGTAATGTCATAACTGTGATTAAACCCTTTTGATTGAATCGTGATTTCAACCACTTTATTTTTCTCCTTTATTTCCAAATTTTCAAAGATTACAGAGCGTATCTCTCGCTAAACACTGAACCCTCTAAAATGCCTGATCCGCTCACTTCAAAAGCAGAAAGCTTTCCAGCAAGCTCAATACACTGATTTATTTTTCTCTCCAGTTCATTCTGATGTACAGGCCGAATATAATGGTTCCACATCGTGTTCCCTTTCGTAAAAATCCTTTCTATATGCGGTACAATCAATTCACCATGATTACTTACCTGCTTGATTCCGCATTCTGTTGAAGGAAATAGATCAGGGTAAATCATACATTCGACCATAAATGATGTCCCTGGTTCTGCAAAAGGAATAACCTTCTTAAAAAAAACCGGATCAATGGCCATTTTATGTTCAGTTGACCAAAGATTTTCTTTTACTGATTCAATTTTATTAGAGAGCCCGAAGTGTTCGACGAATTCCGGATATTTAGAAAGTGTGCCGAGTCCCAAATGAGGATAATCCGGCCACCCTGAGGCCCGTAATTTCCCATCTTCCATCCAAAGAAAAGTCTTATCACCGCTTATGAGTTTGTACCCGTGTTTACTCACTAATTCCAGCAATAAAGTTGACTTGCCTTTCCCTTTTGAACCTATAATGAGAGTTGCTTTGTCATCTTTTAACGCACTGGTCGCATGCACCACCGCCACACCATGGTTCTCTTCATTTTTCAATACTAAATCTCTAATGAACTCAATTAAAACCAGTTCATCCTGCTCTGCATTTTGTAACTGTGTAGAAATGATTATTTTCTTGTTTTCTTTATCAAATGAAAGGATCGTATCTGTTTTTGTACATTTAACATATTCAATCCCTTCAACAGTTACTCGTTTACAAGGAATGGTGAAATAATCAGTAGCACTTTTTCTGATATAAATATCCTCACCGTTATTAAAGTCTATCGTTTGAAATTCTTCTTTATTATGAGTCATGTATACATCAGCCAAACGATCTTCTTCATGTCTTCCCCTGTTAATAAAAAAGTGTGTACTGAAAAAATCAAAAACATGGTCTAATGATAATGACGGTTCAATAAAAAAATTAATTTTTGAATGTAAATATGCTAGTGAAACAATATTATATTGGTCAGAAATCATTCTAAATTACTCCTATCTTATTTTATTTGATAGTACTGATGACAGAAGTGCCGGAGTTATACATATCTTCTTGTTTTCTCATGTCATACATACCTTGAAGTTCGAAAACAGTTTTCATAGACACAATGTTATCTTCTACACCTACCGTATTTCCATCAAGGAGAATCTGGGAGAATGTCTCTTGCATTGCCTTAATAGAACTTCTAAGACCGTGGTTGGCATAAATGACCATATTGATGCCCAATAACTCCATTTCTTTCACGGTTATATGCGGGTATGTCGTAGGTACAATCACAATAGGTACTGCTCCAGTAAACTGTTTTACGAATTCCTTAATTTCGTTTGGCTGGTTTTCTTTCGAATGGATCAGAATGGCATCAGCTCCTGCTGCCTCATAAGCATAGGCTCTGTTTAATGCTTCATCCATTCCTTGACCCGCAATTAAGGCTTCTATTCTGGCAATAACAACAAAATCAGGATTTTTTTGAACATCTTTTGCCGCTCTGATTTTATTTGAGAACTCATCAATATCTGCCAATTTTTGCGAGCCCTTCACAAAACTATTTAATTTAGGAAATTGCTTATCTTCTATACAAATACCAGCAATTCCGTTTCTTTCATATTCTTTTACCATACGTATGACATTGTTCACACTTCCATAACCAGAATCGCAATCACAAATGATTGGGATGGATGTAGATTCATTCATCACGACTGCGGCTTGCAGATTTTCTGTCATAGTCAAAATATTAGCATCAGGAACAGCATAAGATGCCGAAATTTCTAATCCGCTGGCCCATATTGCATGGAACCCGGCTTGTTCAGCAAGTTTAGCGCTTAAACCATTATGCGCCCCCATTACTCGCACAACTTGATTTGAATATAGCAACTCACGTAATTTTTTAGCTTTCATTTTGCACTCTCCTGTCTAAAATTTTGATCAATAACTGATTCAATGTAAGACATATCAACTCTTTTAGGTAAGGTTTGTCCAAGTAATGTTGATACTTGTAAGGGATCAAGATTTACTTCTCGGCACTTTGAAATGACTAAATCATAGAAATAGTAATGGATGTTGCTGATTCCGCTTATAATCTCTGGGGTGGAAATTTTCATTGGTGAAGATAGGATGGAAGATAGTACATATTCAGCCGCAGTTAAAATTGGATGTAGTTTGTATGGGATGTCGCCGAACTTGTCCCAATGATGTATTGCACTTACAAATTGTTCTGTTGGAAGGTTTCCTGCTCCTCGAGCCATTCCACATAATGAAGTATCTATAAAAGTTGCTCCCGCATCCATTGCTTCAAGAGCATTTGTAAAGGCTAATCCAAGATTGTTATGTCCGTGAAAACCAACTGGGCAATCCGCCTGGTCAAATGCAGCTGCTACCCTTTTTCTAACACCATCAGGCGTTAGATTCCCGAAAGAATCAGCCATATAAAACACATCCGCACCAAAAACATGCGATTTTTTCGCTAGCTCAGCCATGTCTTTCTCTTCAATATAACTGGCTGCCATTACATTAAAACTAACGTGAAAACCTCGATTTTTTAGGTATTCAATATACGGTAAAGCATCTTCGGCATTATGAGGATACGAAGCAACGCGAATCCATGGAATCAGCTGCGGATTCAGGTTGTCCAATAGATGAAGCTCACAAACAGATGGAACAACCATCGCCGCTAAATGTGAATGGATCGTCTTCGGCAGCTGTTCTAAAAGTTCAGGTGTACAGTTGGCTAAACTCCCGACAGATTTTTCTTTATTGCTACCTGAACCTCCTATATAACCGATTTCTATTATATTTACATTGGCTTTATCTAGATGCAGGATAATTTGATTGATGTCTTCAGCTGAAAAAAACCAGTTATTGAAATTACCGCCGTCCCGAAGTGTACAATCTATTAATTGCATTTTCATACTGAAACCTCATTTTCTAAAGTTAATTCATTTGTAAAACGCTGGACTATTTCTTGCGGTGTCCAATGTACTCTTTTGCCGATTTTTTCGCTTCGTGGTTCAACTTTAATATGGATGAGTCCCGGACCCTCGTTAGGCAAATCAAAACTTTTCTGCCCTGAATTGATTTCAATGGCATACTCATACCCAACTTGTAAAGCTATATCTGTTACATTCACTAGAGGAACCGTCCTTTGTCCGCCCGTACTTTCATGCATACCGTTATCCAAAACAACATGTATAAAATTTTTAGGTTTTTGATGACCGATCATCGTAATAATCCCCATATTCATTAAAAACGATCCATCTCCATCTAGCACAACCAGAGGAACATCAGGATACACGGTAGACAATCCCAATCCGACAGGAGCGGCCATCCCCATGGACCCAACCATGTAAAAATTTCTGGCTCTGTCATTTATGTTGTACAAATCACGGCTTATATGACCGCATGTACTAACCAAGTATGCTGATGGAAACTGTCCTAAAATAAGCTGAATTGCGTCATGTTTATTCAAACTGACACCTCCTATATTTCATCTTTAATTAATATCGCAACAGGACGGTTTGTCTTCTCGATTAAAAAAAGCGCATCTAATATCGTTCCTTCAGAATTTTCATAATCCAGCTCTTTGTAAGGAATGTCCACTGAATCGAGTAAATCAGTGAGTTTTTCACCGATTATGTCATGTTCAACAGCATCATTACCGTATGCCCCTCTCCAGCTAATTAGTAATAAAATAGGAATATCATATATGAAGTTAAAGGACGTAAGAACATTTAAGCAGTATCCTAAGCCTGAATTTTGCATCAGCATCACGCATTTTCTCCCGCCTAGATACATACCGGATGCAACGCCTAAAGCAGAATCTTCTCTAATGGAGGGGATAAATGTAATATTTTGTTTTTCTATAGCCTCTTTTGATTCCAGCAGCCTAAAAAAACCTTTTAATAATGAACATGGCACTCCGGTAAAATGTGTATAGTTGTTTTCTGTAAGTGTACTCAGCATTCTTTCTGCAGTTGAGTTCAAATCAAATTCTCCCCTTATAAAAAATAACTTAATAATTATTTATTCATAACTTCAGCTTCATAAAGTTGAACGAATCTATGCTTTCTGTTGCCGATACGATATGCTGTTAAAGCAAAACAGATAGACAAAGCTGCAACTAAGAAAATGGTTGTACCGCCAAAAAGGCTGAGGATAATGCCTCCAAGCCACGGGCCTATAAACTCCCCTACATTATAAAAATTCTGCGCTCCATAATAAGTTCCCCTCATACTATCAGGGGCCAACTCATCCATTAATACATTCATTGATGGAAAACATAGGATTTCGCCCACAGTTAATATAAACATAGAAATACAGAAAGTAAGCCAACCGTTTGATAAAGCAAAACCAATATTCCCGATGATACAACACACGCTTCCCGCAGAAATCGTTGTCATTGATTTATATCTTTCAAAAAGGCGTGTTAATGGCAACTGCAATATAATGACAGTTACAGCATTTATGGTTATTAAAGTTGAGAATATCTTCACGCCGTTCACGAAATCAAGGTTCAGGTACTGAAGCAAGGTACTCTCCATCTGAGAATAACTAAATAACAAGAATATCCCGCCTGCTATATAAAAACGAAGAGCAATATCCTTTTTCAGTGTCTTAAATATAAATGGCAAATGAAATTCTTTTTTTGAATTGCTTTTATTTTGCAGAAGCAGTTTATTCATCATAAAAAATAACAAAAGAGCATAACAAAGATATACAGAACCAGTAATAATAAAAGGGGTTCCGCTGCTCACCAGTCCCAGATATGTTCCTAATAGCGGACCTAGAGCACCGCCAATATTAATGGCCAGATACCGTAAAGAAAAAATGCTGAGCCTCTTCTTTCTATCCGCTAATTCAACCATTAAAGCTTTTGAAACTGGCTCGAAAAAGGAATGACACAGACCGCTTAAAATATTTAACAAACTGAACCATAATATTGTATGAACGATGCCAAAAAGAAAGAAAACAACACTCCAAATAAAAATGGAACATAACATAACACTTTTTCTGCCGATTCTGTCGGAAAGGGTTCCTCCAATGATTCCTCCAATCGTAGTCGCAAAATACCCCAAGCCAATTACCAAGCCAATTACACCGAAACCCTCTCCTGTTTCTTGGTGGAGGTAAATAGCCAAAAACGGTGTTGTCATTGATTTTGCTGCTTTTGTGACAAGAGTTCCCAAAAGCAAAAACTTAATGACCGGATGTAATCCGAAAAACTCTTTTATTTGAGAGAACACGTTGATTTGCCTTCCCAAATCATATTTTCACTGCACCATGAGGCAACTTGATGAATTCTATTGATCAGTACATCTTCCGAATTCCCTTTAATTAAGTAACTTGATACAACGTCTACACTAGAAGAAGCACCCTGAAACACCTCTCCTTCTCTAGCAGACACTTTTTGCTTTGTTACCCAATTCTCAAAAGGAATTGAAGGAATTTTGACCAACCGCCCGTATTTAGGAGGGATCAAAATCCACCCGCCTAACTGTTTTGGCCCTATTTTAAGCTGTGAATAATCTGGAATATCATAGGGCAGGCCGCACTGTTTTTTCACACAAACCTCATTCAAGTCAAAACCAAATCCTTGCTGAATAGCCTCACGTATTAACCCCCCTCCAGTCCGGCTAGCAATCTCACAAAACACTAGCTTATCATCCGGAGTATGAAACACTTCCGCGTGAAAAGTAGTTGTTTTTGGGGATGGCAGCGCCTTTAGTGCTTTTTCAACAATGCCAATTAATCTGGAGGTCAATGGGTTGTCAGCGCCAAGCTGATAACTGGCTAAAAATTGTTCCTCTTGGAAAGCCAAACATCCGTTTATATACCGAGAGGGCCAATTTAATGTAATATGTCCGTCTATCATAAGCCCATCAATATGGTACATATCACCATCTACAAACGTTTCCACTTCAACATTTCCATCAAGACCCTTAGATAAGTATTTCATCATGTCTTTTTCATTTTTTAGCACCTTTGTATCGACAGATCCCGACCCATCTATTGGCTTGACTACTACCGGAAAACCAAACTGCTGTACAAAAAGGTACAGGTCAACCGGGGATTCAATTTTCCGGTAATGGGGAACAGGAATCCCCTGTTCTTCCAAACGCTGTTTCATTAAAACTTTGTCCCGAAACAATAGTGCACTCTCATAAGACTGCCCTTTCAATCCTAAATGAGTACGAAGTTTACCTGCTCTTAAAAGATCATACTCAGACATTGCAATTATGGTGTTAAAACTATATGTTTCATGTAATTCCAGCGCTCTGATTTCAATACATCCATTAACCGGATACTCATCAAATGACTCGATCTGATCATAGTTTTTGCATTCGTGCAACCGTTCAGTTGAAGTCAGCATTACAACAGGTTCTTCTAAATCCTTTAGCCATAAATCATACGGAGATTTAGAATATGAGGTTTTGTTCAGTATTAAAATGCTAATCGCTTTTCCTCCTCTCTTGTACTGTCTTTTGATTAATTAATGAATCTTTAATAAACCATTCAAATCACGAATCGTCTCCATCGCTGATTTTATCTTTCCAAATGATAGCTCGGCAGATTTAATATTGTTTTTAAACTTGCCGTTCAAATCTTTTCCAAAGTGGTAATCGTGGAGAGCCCCAGTATCTTTTAATATATTGCCTGTTAAAATACACAAAACAGATTCATCTTTGTCTATTACCTGCTGTGACCTCAATTGACGGAGTCCTGCTGCAGTAGAGGCAGAGGCAGGCTCACAGCCCACTCCTGTTCTGTCGATTATTGCTTTTGCATCAAGAATGTCCTCATCTGTAACAGAAACAGTGATTCCATTTGTATCTTCCAAAACCTTTCTCGCTTTTTTCCAGCTAGGAGGATTTCCTATATTCAATGCAGAAGCTCTAGTGTACGGAAATGGTTCCGGGTCAATTGTTTCTTTATTTTTACTAATCATTTGATGAAATGGACTGGCGCCTTCCGCTTGTATGATAGCTACCCGAGGTATCTTGTCTATGAAGTTTAAAGCATATAAATCGCGGAGTCCTTTCCCTAAAGCCGTTGCATTGCTAAGAGCACCGCCAGGAACAATAATCCAATCAGGCAATTTCCAGTCTAGATATTGAGCTATCTCATAAATAATGCTCTTTTGGCCTTCAATTCTGAAAGGGTTAATAGAATTGCATATATAAAAACCAAAATCACCACTATACTTTTCCAAAAACCTGATACCGTCATCATAAGTTCCCGGAATACTGAATACGTTTCCACCGTAAGCTGCTGTCTGCAATACTTTATTAATTGAAATTTCTTTATCCGGTACAAAAACGTAGGATGAAGCATTTGCAATAGAAGCATACATTCCCAATGATGAAGAAGTGTTTCCGGTAGAAGTACAGGCGTATTTTTCATAACCTAAATGTTTTCCATGTGAAACAGCAACAGTCATGCCGTTATCCTTAAACGAACCGCTGGGGTTTTCACTTTGCGCCTTTAGATATACCTTTCTCACTCCGGTATATTTCGATAGCATCTCAGAGCGGTATAACCCTGTGTTCCCTTCATATTTTGTAACAATACTCTCAACTGGCAAATCTGGATATATAAGCTCTTTGTATCTCCATACTCCGCTTGCAAAAACAGACATACGTTCAGATAGACGTTCATGAAATACATGCTTTAAATGGTCGGTATCGTAATGAGAAAAATCATGAACAATATCAACCAGTCCACCACAAGAACATTGATACTTAAAATCATCAGAAGACATTTCCTGTCCACAGTCAATACATACAAGTTTCATATTTCGCTAGACATCAAGCTGTCCCCTCACCACCTGAAAATAGAAATTTATTGAAGTTTTATATGTGAATTTATAATAATATAGCTAAATGGAATATTCTAATATATATATTTTTTGTAATCATAATTATTTTTTATGAATGGAGAGATGAACGATGAATCTTCATGCATTGAGACTGTTCTACACTGTAGCTGAGGAGGGAAATGTCACATGCGCCGCAAAAAAACTAAATATAAGTCAGCCTGCTGTGACAGCTCAGATTAAAAAACTAGAGAAAGAAATTGGACTAACTTTGCTTAGCCCTAGAGGAAGAGGAATTTATTTAACGCAAACAGGGCTCCAGCTAGCTAAACAAGCAAAGAGATTATTCTCGCTCCAAAATGAGATTGAATCCTACCTGGAACATCTAAAAGAAGGCTCTGTGGGAAAGTTGCACATCGTGGCAACTAGTTTACCAGCTAATTTTTTACTCCCGAAGTGGATCAGCCGTTTTAAAGGAGAGTACCCGGATGTTGATGTGGAAATTACCACAGTCAATTCAACAGAAGCCATAAGTCAACTAGTAAATTATAAAGCTGACATCGGTATTATTGGCGGAAACAGGACATTTAATAAACATATTAGCAGTACATTATTATTGGAGGATGAAATGGTATTTATCTCCAATAACAAACACAAATATGCAGAACAAACCACCACATTAGCAGAAATTGTAAAAGAACCGTTTGTTTTTCGCGAGGAAGGGAGTTTTTCTAGAGAATTATTGTTCTCTTTATGCAATCTGTTCAATGTGAATAAGCCATGCACAGGATTACAAATGAACGGGCTAAATGAGACCATTAATACTGTCATAGAAGGGTATGGTATAACATTTGTTTCCTTCCTTGAAGTCAATCGCTATATATCAAGAGGAGATGTTAAAAGAATTAATGTGGAACATGTGGATGTTACTAACCCTATTTCGTTATGCTGGAGAAATGATGATGTCATCTCGACATCGGCATTTAATTTTATTGAGCTGATAAGAAAAGAAAAAATGGAATAATCTTATCTCTTTATCATATAAAACGCATACTATCTTTATGGAATGGATCCCGAAAATTCTCTCGAATACACTTTACAAAAAACCCAAAATGATCATAAACACCTTCTATTTATTATATAAATTCTTCATCCTCAACATACCACTTGCACTCTTTTAATTAATTTTATATGTAATGAGCGGTTTCTCTCCATACCAAAAACCCCTTGCATATTCATTCTAAGGGGTTTACAATTTATCATTTTTTAAATTGAAATGAGTTCCTGTTTTATCTGTTTTTAAAAGGTACGTAATATGAAGCAGCCTGCATATATCCTCAATAATCTTTAACCCAAGCCCCTCACTGTTCTCATCTCGATCAAATCCAATCCCGTCATCGCAAATAGAAACAGTCCCATGTTCAATCATGACTTCCATTTTTTTAGCTTTTGAATGCTTTAACGTGTTTTGAAAAATATTATCGAACAGCCTTTGCATCCATAACCGGTTGCTCACCCATATCATATCTTGATCTGCCGGCTTATAGAGCAGCTCAATTCCATTCATACTGTATAAATAATCCCACTTTTTCACAGCTGTTTCTAACAGTTCGTTTAGACTCACTTCTTCATTTATGATATAAGACCTTTCTAATGTCTCAGCGGAATATAGATTGAATTCATTTGTTAATTCCGCGATATAGTGGATTTGCTGATACAATGATTCAAATACAGCCTGATCATGACATTGGCCTTCCAAATAAAATAACTGCAGCCTGAGAGCGGTTAAAGGTGTATTAATGTCATGCCGCAGTTTTTGCAAAAGCTCCTTTTTAATTCCCTCCTGCTGCCTCAGTTCCAGTTCACGGTATGTCGTTCGTTCAATTAGCAAATTGACCGACTTAGTCAGTTCCCCGATTTCATCAGCACGTTTCACTTCTATTTTATCTGGCACCTTTTGATCACTCGCCAGATGCCGAATGGTTTGATTCAATAGATTGATTTTATGCAGCAAAGAATGAATCGACTTTGAAAATAAAAAAGCTAACAATAAGAGTGATAATAAAAATACAACGAGCATTGCGGGATACGCAAAAGACCTGTGAAAAGGCATATCATGATTTATCGATTTAAACATGCTGTCATAAATCACCGACATCAAAATGCTAACCGCCAGCAATAGCACCGGAACACTAACGACGGCCGTACATAATAACAACTGATATTTTGTCTTGAGCTTCATTTCTTTACAACGGTATTCAATCGATACCCTTCTCCATAGATATTTTCAATAATTTCACCCGCTTGATCCTTGATTTTGGCTCTGATTTTTTTAATGTGCACATTAACGATATTCGGGTTTCTGTCTTCGAGCTGCCACAAATATTCAAAGAAATGTTCCTTTGTCAGGGTGCTGTCTCTATTGTCATATAAATAAAAGAAAATTTTCCGCTCAATCGCAGTAAACAACACCTCATCATGCAGGCTTTCATTGAATACTTTTTTGGTTTCCGCATCAATATACAAATGTTTGATTTGCGTAAAAGTGCCATAATGATGCTCAAGCATATTCTGCATTCTTAATAGCAGCTCTCGAGGGTCAAAAGGCTTTACCATATAATCCTCACCGATCTGCAAACCTTGGAGCTTGCTGTCCATATCATTGCGGGCCGAGAGAAAAATGACCGGAATGCGCAGCCCCAGTTTTTTGATTTTAGCAGACATTTGATATCCGTCTTCACCCGGCAGCATCACATCCATAATGACCAAATCCACCTTCTGAATCACCGTAAGCACATCCGCTCCATCTGTTTTCCACATCACATGATATCCCTCACGCTGCAAAATCTTTTGCAGTAGATCACCAATCGTCACATCATCTTCCACGATTAAAATATGATAACCCTTCATCCTAGCGAACCTTTCTCATAAACTCCATAGAAAGTTTATATATTTGATCAGGCTGATATAAATAAATACTGTGTGTTCCCCTTAGTTCCTTTATTTCGGCTGTATTGAATTGAGCCGCAAACGCTTCATAATCTTTTCGGTTTTGTATGGCATACTTTGAATGTCTATTTTGGTCAGAGACCGCATCTAAAATCAAGACGGGAGTTTCTTTTGGCGCCGGCAGATTCACAGATTTGCTGCCATTTTGGTAAGACTGTAAAAGCTCATGCTCCATATCTGCATTAAAAAATTGCTTAAAGTTAATGGCTTTATAGATTTCTTTTTCTTCATCAGTTAAAAACGACTGCCGAATCACCTCAGGATTATATACAGCGGAAGGCATAAACCGATGAACACCAATCGAAGTTAACAGGTGGAACCCTCTCACTTTAAGCCTGTCGATCCTGCTCAATTTATACGTGACATACTGCTGGGGCAATCCAATGTCCATCGCAATAATGGCCTTGATTTCCTTAGGATATTTCTGCGCCCAATAAATGGCTTCAATCCCGGATATGGAATGAGGCATTAAAATATAAGGAGGCTTATTTCCGCTTTTCATAAGCGCTTTCCTCGTCTGTTCCAGTACCGTATCAATATCTCTGTCATCGTGAGACACATCACTGTATCCATAACCAGCCCGATCAACGACAGCAATCTTGTTTTCTTTTGAAAACTTGCGGTACACCCCTTTCATCTCATAAACAGGCGCAGCGATCCCCGAACCGGACATAAACACAAACGTATCCTTCCCGCTTCCCTCTTCATACACATTCATCTTTTTACCATCAACATCGACTAGAGTGCCTTTGCCTTTTAATAGTGCCGCCTCCTTATTTAGTTGGTAATGGTGATACATAAATACCGAGACGGATACAAGGAAAACCAAAGCAGCCAAGCTGCCAAAAAAGACTTTTAGGACTTTCCATAATGTTTTCATATGATGCTCCTTTCACGTGATACGGAAAGGATACGATATGAAAATAAATTTCTGATTAACTTAGGAAAGATTTTATTTTGACATTTGACTTTGCCCTTACGGAAAGGTGTACATTGGGAGCATGGCGGAACATTTGATGAATTCACCTACTAATAGCGAATATTTTATCATTAAAAAACCTTCCTGCTTATAGGAAGGATCGTTTGATAATATTCAACCGTTTATCTACATACTTACAGGAATGTCAAATCGTTCTGTGATTGATTCAACCAGGGTAAATGAATTGGCCATTCTTTCATTATTTGTTCAGCTTTCACCCTTTTAATTCTCCTTATCCTAACTGTAAATAATCCTGTGAGATGCCAAACTCAGCCACCCTATTAATTGTTATTATCGAATATGTTGAGCACTGACACAAAAGACCCCTTTGGTCATTTAACCAAAGAGGTCTTATTCATCAAATTCATCTCAACTTATAGGATCTTTGATATCTCTTCACGTCCGCTTAGGTTGTGAATTATAAATCATCAATGATGCCATAACTGTAAAACAAAAGAAGCGGCGTTAATTATGTTCAATTTATAATAACTGCCATCCTGTTTAACAAGGAAAAATATAATAACATTTGAATAACCAGTTCTATACTAGGCTTGAATAGTAGTGTTCATAAACATTTCAATTTTTTATATTATAAGATCTTTTCTAAATTTTTCTCTAGATCATTAAATAATTTAAATACCATCACTCGTTCACCTGTCCGAGAGCTTAAATCAGTGTGGAAACTTTTCACTTCTTCTCCAGTTATTGTTAGGATAATATCCTTAAGACCTTCTATACCTGATTCAACTAACTCCGAACGAGTTTGTTTGATAGATAACATACCCTCTTTTGATCCACAAACTGCATATTCAGCTGGTGTTAAAATTCCTTTTAAATTAACGATGATCATATCCCGCAGTATATCAGTCTTAACAGATACAGACCCACGCCCTAGATAATCCTTCTCCCATTGAGTAATGGACTTACTGATCTCTGATTCAAAAGAACCTTTCGATTTTTTCATATATAAAACATCTCCTGGCAAAAAAATTGGCATCTTCTATTGTTATTTCGTCTCATTAATATTCTCTTACAACATGTCCTTCATATACACCTTCAATATCCAAATCAGTTTCACCGTTTCTTATGACCACTACAATTTTGGATAACATATTTTCTTCCATAATGGAGTGTACATGCAAAAATCGAACGCTTCCTACATGGGTTTCCTCAACTTCTTCATACGTTTTTAAATGATAAAAATCAATTGCTTTTCTAATTACTTTTTTCATACATTCTATACTTTCACGATCAAACGGATTTATTTCCTCTATTGCTTTCATTACAAAATCAGTTAAATTAGAGTCCATACATTCTCCTTAGAACTGCTTTTTTCCATATATGGGGGCACAGAAGGTGACCCCTTCCACTTCATCATGACAAGCAATGATCAAGTAAGGCTTGACGCTGTTTTAACAGTAGGAACCTCCTCAATTGAGGATTTTCCACCCTTATGATGAACGAGTAAACCTCGAACTTTAACATATGACGGCACTAAAGGGTGATGGCGAATGATATCAACACTTTTTTCAATAGCGTCACTGCTATTTTCATTTCCATTTAGCCATTCATCGAATGTACCACCTGAAAATTCAGGCCTGCAATTTTGAAAAAGATAATCCAATGTTTGTAGTTTATCTTTCATTGTTTCAAGTTGAGTTAGTATATGACCTGTGGAAGTCCTCTTATCTTTTGTTCCTACAACAAAAACCTCCTCAACATCTTCCTGATAAATTGCAATAATAACAGACCTCATGATTTCTCCATAAGGATGTGAGATATCGGCACCATAGCTTTGTATCGTCAACATATTTTCTGCTGGAGTATGAGTCACTTCTTGTAAAATAGGCTCCAATCCGTTTTCAATGTCCGTCAAAAATAATACTTTTTTATTTTTATCTACATTCATATAGCCCACCTCTTCTTATGTGTTCATTTTTTGATTGAGTAACAAATCCATTTGAGATGATTATTTTAGCAGTTACCAGTTTTCCCAATGCCCTTCTGGATCAACACTAGCCAGTCGAACCCATCCATTTTGAACTTTTTCTAGAAATGCTGAATCATTATTTAATAATCGTTCTACATATTCTTTAGGTGCTTGGATGACGATCAACAAACGAAGAGGAGAATGATAAGCCTCATGATCTGATTGCATGACGGATTGCCAAGGCAGTCCGGCTAACAAGTCACTTGCATTCCCCTGCATAACTCCGAGACCTGCAGTAACGGTTTGAGTTGCTTTACTTCCGCTACCATAATAATGAGGTGCTACCGTTGATGCGTAATATTGTAAATTAATCCATTGAGCCACAGTTCCAGGCCCAGCAATAATATTTGCTAGGAGTTCACCGCTTTCATCCTGCTTCCAATCATAATTATGAAGAAAGGCTCTTCCTTCCAAATCACAATCCTTAGTTAGTTCACGTTGGCCGATAATAAAAGCGGCATTACGAGCCAATCCCCATTCCGGACGTATCTCACTCCAATCTCCCGCAAATCGGTGTGCCTCTGCCTTCGGATTTTTAAGTTTCGATTGGAAATTCGGTAATTGGGCTAGACGTTCTGCATTTGCATTATGACTCACTTTCGGCATAACAGCTTCGATTCGTTCAAATGCTTCTTGAGCGGCTTCAGAAAGTTCTGGTACATAAATCCAATGCAATTCATCCACCGTTGTATGATGTTCAGCGGCGGCAAAAACCGTATCCTCAGGGATTTTCATTCCTTCAGTTAAAAGAACCTCTCTTACCTCTGAAAGATTACATAAAGCAGCTAAAACTCTTGCATTGAATCCACCGGCCGCCCCACCGCAGGCACCACAATCAAGAGCCGCGGTATAAGGATTATTGGTACTTTGACTGCCATGCCCGCAAATCACGACTAACGGTGCGAAATTCTCTGTTAATCCCATCATTTTTAGTGCTTGCCGAGCATAGTTCACTTTTTCTTCTTCAGTAAAACCTACAGGTATTTCTGCCTCTGTGTCATCATCATGATGAAGCGAGAGTTTTGTATCAGGTTTACGTAACCAAGTCTCACGGAGATGACGAATGAAACGATCCGCTTTTCTTGGTACAAAACTACGCGCTACCATTTGCAGACTAAGCCAAGGTCCACTTAACTCAGGTAGAAGTAAGCTCGTAAGTACATTCTGTTTCATCGTTTTAAATGTATGGCTTACGGAATGAACTGCTTGCTTGCGTTGGTTGTATTTTTCGAGTACATCTTCATCTACGAACTCTTTTATTTTATTTTGCGGTTTTTGTATGACCGGCAAGGAGGCATGACTGTGTTTACTGCCAAGTTCACAAGTTGCAATCGGCACCCCGAAGAAACCAGCAACACCAATCGTTTCAAACGGGCCTGCTTTTTCGAGTTGACGACGAAAAGGTTCTGATCGTACATCGATACAGAATGCCAATTGAGCTATTGCAGATTTTTTACCGTCGGTTTCACGTTGTTTCGAGATGATCTTTTGACTTAATCGATCTGTATGTGTTTGTTCCCATGCTTCTAGCCAAAGTTTCCTGCGAAGTTTCTCATCAAAGCTATAGGCAAATGATAAATATTCGTTTTGTTCATTGGCCGGCATCTGTGACCATTCCTCTAATGTAAGGCTCCCCCAATGAATCCAGGCTGCTAAAAGGGGAGTAATCGAAATTTCTTTCCCAGATCGTTGAGTATTCAAAGGTAAATATGGCTTTATAAGGGCCCACTCCATGGATATTCGAACCGCTAAATATTCTGTAAGGAGTGCATGTTCATGGCTCGATTGTTGGGAGCGCCAAAGCATCATCCCTGCCCATCCAGGTAAGGAAAGTAAATGACCTTCAAGATAAGTCTGGATTTCCGATTCTGGGATTTCTAGTGCGAATAAGGCTTCTTGTAAAGCCATATGTGCCTCTTGCGGCCAGCCTTTTAACCTTTCACGCTGCTTTTTACTAAGTGCTGGATCATATTGAATGAGTTGCTGCCAGGCACGATAGAAACCTTCCTCACGATTAGGCATTGTCCAACCTGCTTGAGAGTCATCCAGATATAACTTACACCACTTGATAACATGATGATCAAGTATATTAACTAACTTTTCTCCGTCTTGATTCTCTATATATGAACTTATTGGTTGCATAAAAAAATTCTCGATATGATCCAATCCACTAAATTCATTCACCAATTTCTCCAGCTTATGTGATGATAAAAGGCTGGAAGGCAGTGGATCTAATTGTAATCCAGCATGACAAAATCGTTCTGCCACGTCCCGCGGGATATTAAAGGAATGTGAGTCAAGCCAACGCTGTAGCCCCATCTTTACAAAATCTTCGTCAATCTCACCTTTATTCTTTGCTGAACGGATCATAGAGGCACTAGGGTATATATCAACATCACGAGTTTGTTTCAACCAACTTGCAACCTGATCAAAAGGTTGGTTTTCAAGTCCCATCCACGGGCTACGTGCAGCAAATGTTGAAATAGGCCAAAGTGGCGCAATGACTCGGCTGGCTGATTCAATTAAAACGTTAATATCTCTATCTTGAAAATCAATCTCTGTATCTTTCTTTTTTACATTTTCTTTTGTTAATACGGATGTAATGCCCAACACTTATTACCTCCTTATGATAAAAATTGTTTAAGGTAGTCTGGATGACTCTCTACTGTCTTTGGTTTTGCTTCACCTAATCGTACTAACCAAAGATAGAGTACTGCGAACAAAACTGAAGAACGATGACGAGCAACCCACGTACCTAAAGCACTACCAAATAGTAAGAGACATACGACAATGATGACAGCTGACATTGGAGGTTGAACACTTTGAAAAACGCTTGTATGCAACCACTTATAGAAGAGGTTATGAATGATAAAATATACAAAGGCTCCTCCTCCTAAAAATGTTAAACCAGCAATTCGACCAATTCTTCCCTCACCAAAAGCTACGAGCTGAGTCCAAGAAACGGACAATGACCACCCTAAGATTAGCGCACTAATGAATTGATACCCCTCTCCAGGAGCAACGAGCCAAAAAGCAACGCCTATAACTAAGGATAAAATCCGACCAGCCATGATCCATAAATAGGATGTTCCTTCATTAGCGCGAGCTGATCCTTCATGACGCCGTACTGCTGAACCAGCTTGTAAAAACAACGTAGCTTTGAATAAACCATGTAAAATAAGATGAATAATGGCTGCGATATAGGCTCCTAATGCACATTGAATGAGCATAAACCCCATTTGTCCAATCGTGGAGCCTACTAACTGGCGTTTATAGTCAACCTGGACTAAACTAATACCAGTTCCAATCAATACAGAGATGCTAGCAAGCATAAGTAAAATAATCGAAGCTATACCTCCATTAAATAGAGGTGAAAATCGAGCTAGTATAATCCCGCCTGCATTTACTAAACCTGCGTGCATAATCGCAGAAACAGGAGTTGGAGCAACAATAGACTCAATTAACCATCTTTGGAATGGCCATTGAGCTGCAGGAATGATCACTGCTAATACAATCAATAGATTAATCCCTGTTCTCTCCCATCCTCCCAGTTGAGCTAAACTTTCATTTGTTAGCACCAATGATAACTGCCATTGACCTGTGACTTGAAACAGCCAAATCATCGCGAAAAACAATGAAAACCAACTTAACAAAAATAATCGACCAGAAACCTTGGCTGCTTCACTAGCCACTTGCCAAGCACTGTTTAACCTTATCAGTAAGGTTAAACCGACAAGAGTTGCTCCCCAAAATATAACCATCAAGCGGAGATCGCCACTTAACCATGCAATTGAAGCAGCACCTGTAGTGAAAGTAAAAAGCGTAAAATATTTTCGATAAGATCGATCACCCATTAAGTAACGTACAGAAAAACGCTGAATGATTAGACCAATTGTCAAAACAAAGAAAGTCATTAACCAAGCTAAGGAATCGAAGTACCAAGGGCCAACATTTCCTTCCACACTCTTATTGGCAAGATTCACTAAGGAAACCAAAGGCGGTAAAGCCAAGATACCAATATGAATGCGGATATAACCCAAGGGCACGCGTGGATGTAAAAACAATAGTCCGCTTATCCCAGAAGCAATAAGCGTCATAAAAAATAATGTTAATAATGATGACAAACTCAGCGAAACTAACATTCTAACTTCTCCCTTTTTTAAATCTCGTTATTGCTCAAATGACCTCTCAATCAGATCATATTTTTCTATTATTTATTTCAATTTTTATTTATCTCTATTTTTTTCCAACAAAAAAACCGACAACTTCAAAATTTCAATGATGATGTAAGATCATTGAATCTTGAAAATTGTCGGTTTCACTTCAACTAACTTCTGCGAAGTTTTTTGAAGAGCTACCTTATTATTGGTTATTTTACTATATACATTATTTTAAGTTCCTTCTAAAGGAATGAAATCATCGTTAATTTAGAACCTTGATTTATAAAATAAATCGACTTATGTTACTCTTCCTTTTATTAGAATGCTTTTTCATCCTTTCAAGATTTAAAATTAAATATTAAAAGAATGCTAAAGGCCTAGTTATTTTAAAAGGAAAAATAACATTTGCAGATTATGAAGTTACGTATAAGATAAGCTAAATTTTAAAAGTTGTCAACAAAAACCTCATATTCTATTCAGTAAATTCAAACTTACATGTTGGAAATCGAAGAATGAAGTATCAATCCTTTTTCCCTTTGAAGATATAATCTTTACTAAGGCATGTGAAATCTATCATACTAATTTCTTTGAACCAGTATTTAATTATAGTTGGCAATTTAAATTTTTACCCACTCAGTTATTTACTAAACAGAATGTGCGAAAATAATTATAAAATTCCTCTTGGATTTCTTTCATACAAAATCACCTCTAACATAAAAACCCCTTTGGCTAAATAACCAAAGGGGGTTAACATTTTTACTCCACAGTAACACTCTTCGCAAGGTTACGCGGTTTATCAACATCACAGCCGCGATGCAGTGCAGCATAGTAAGCGATCAGCTGCAATGGAACAACAGATACCAACGGAGCAAGCGCTGGGTTTACTTCCGGTAGTACGAATCTGTCATCCGCATCGTCTAGGCCTTTCAGTGAGATGATGCATGTGTTTGCTCCGCGAGCGGCAACTTCTTTAACGTTTCCGCGGATGCTTAGGTTTACGTGCTCTTGTGTTGCCAGTGCAAATACTGGTGTACCTTGTTCGATCAAGGCAATGGTGCCGTGCTTCAGTTCTCCGCCGGCAAAGCCTTCTGCCTGAATGTAAGAAATCTCTTTCAGCTTCAGTGCGCCTTCGACACATACGAAGTAGTCAAGGCCGCGGCCAATGAAGAAAGCGTTTCTGGATACAGTCAGGTATTCACGGGCGATCATTTCCATTTCGTCTTTCTGGTCGCAAAGGGCTTCCATTGCGTTCGCAGCGATACCGAGTTCTTTGACGAGGTCAAATCCGATATCAATGCCGTTTTTGTCAGCAGCTACAGATGCAAGAACAGCAAGAACAGCGATTTGTGCAGTGTATGCTTTCGTTGAAGCAACAGCAATTTCAGGGCCTGCATGAAGCAGCAACGTGTAGTCAGCTTCACGAGAAAGCGTTGATCCCGGTACGTTTGTGATTGTCAGTGCTTTGTGTCCAAGTGCTTTGACTTGAACAAGAACTGCACGGCTGTCTGCTGTTTCTCCGCTTTGTGAAAGGAAAATAAAGAGCGGTTTCTTAGACAGAAGCGGCATGTTGTAAGAGAATTCACTCGCTACATGCACTTCAACCGGCACGTTTGCCCACATTTCAATATATTGTTTACCGACAAGTCCTGCATGGTAGCTTGTTCCGCAGCCAATGATATAGATGCGGTCCGCTTCCGCTACAGCGGCAGCGATATCGCCAGGCACAGACAGTTTGCCGTTTTCATCTTGATACGTTTGGATGATTTTGCGCATGACAACAGGCTGCTCATCCGTTTCTTTCAACATGTAGTGAGGGTACGTACCTTTTTCGATATCGCTGGCATCCAGCTCAGCAATATAAGAAGCACGTGAAATCACGTCACCATCAAGGTTTTTGATGACAACTTGATCATCAGTGACGATGACCATTTCTTTATCCATCAGCTCTACGTATTCATTGGTTACTTGAAGCATTGCCATCGCATCAGATGCTACGACATTGAATGTATCTCCAAGACCGACTAATAGAGGGCTTTTGTTTTTCGCTACAAAAATCGTTTCTCTGTTTTCGTTGTCGAATAAAGCAATTGCATAAGAGCCTTTTAACAGTGTAAGTGTTTTGCGGAACGCTTCTTCTGTATCAAGACCTCCGTTGACAAATTGCTCGATTACTTGAACGACTACCTCTGTATCGGTGTCACTTTTGAGCTCTACATCTTGTAAATACTCTTGTTTCAGCTGAACATAGTTCTCGATCACGCCGTTATGAACAAGTGTAAAACGGCCCAGTGCGCTTTGATGCGGGTGAGCGTTTAGATAGCTTGGTTCGCCGTGTGTTGCCCAGCGCGTATGGCCAATTCCAGCTTTCGCTTCTATATTGGCATCCACAACTTCACGAAGATCCGCAATGCGTCCTTTTTCTTTGAACACATGGATTCCCTGTTCGTTGGCAACAGCGATACCAGCAGAATCATATCCGCGGTACTCAAGCTTTTCTAACCCTTTCAGTAAAATTTCCTTCGCATCAAGCTGACCGATATAACCTACGATTCCACACATATTTTTCTTCCTCCTAAGATTGTAAAAGGAGACGAAGAAAGTCAAATTTCAAGGGGACTTTCAATCGTCCCCTCCTACATGTTTTTGGAAGATCATGTGATTTCTCTTTGTTCAAGGAGTTACCCCCTTGGTTTGAAGAAATCCTTACGGCTGTGATCTGCATAATCAGCCGGGAGGCATCCGCCGAAAATTCGATAACCTCCATCCTCGTCAACTAAGCCTTTTTTCGGGCGCTTAGTTCGGGCGCTATAATTATAGGTGAAACAATAATCCCGTCTTCTTTCCTGTAGAGAAAATAAGAACAAGACAAGCTTGATTTTACAGCATGTGGCATAAACGGTCAATTGTTTTTTAAACAACTTTGCCGTATGTCTCACAATTATCATATGTAAAACTCGCTTGTCTTGTTCACTCTCTGATAATAGGCTTCGTTACTCTAATCCCATTTCTGACCGGACGACTTCAACAATGCGATTGACATACTCATCGCACAGTTCTTTCGTCTTCGCTTCAGCCATAACACGGACTAGTGGTTCAGTGCCTGAAGGGCGGACCAAAATCCGGCCGTCGCCGTTCATTTCTTTTTCAACTTCAGAAATAACAGCTTTTACTTTTTCGTTCTCTTCGACTTTATATTTATCAGTTACTCTCACATTGACTAACAGCTGCGGGAACTTCTGCATTTCAGCTGCAAGCTCTGACAACGGCTTGCCTGTCGCTTTCAATGTGTTCATCAGCATAATAGCAGACAATAATCCGTCCCCTGTCGTGTTGTAATCAAGGAAAATAAGATGTCCTGACTGCTCACCGCCGACATTGTAGCCGTCTTTTTTCATCGCTTCTACTACGTAACGGTCACCGACAGCCGTTTGCACGCTTTTGATGCCTTCTTTTTCAAGCGCCTTATAGAAGCCAAGGTTGCTCATTACAGTCGAAACCACTGTATCATCCTTTAAACGGCCCTCTGATTTCAGGTGTTTTGAGCATATGTACATGATTTGGTCGCCGTCAACGATATTTCCTTTTTCATCGACAGCAATCAGGCGGTCGCCATCACCGTCAAACGCAAGACCGAGATCGGCGTTTTTCTCTTTGACAAACGCGCTGAGCGCTTCAGGATGAGTCGATCCGACGCCGTCATTAATGTTTAATCCGTTCGGGGAAGTCCCCATTGTTGAAACATCGGCATCTAAATCAGCAAACAGGTGTGTCGCCAAGGACGACGTTGCACCATGTGCGCAGTCCAGTGCCACATGAATGCCTGTGAAATCTTCATCAGCAGTCTGTTTTAAGAACTGCAGATATTTTTGTCCACCTTCAAAATAGTCGTTTACAAGACCGAGATCGGCTCCGACCGGCCTTGGCAGCCTATCTTCCGGTTCGTCCATCAGGCGCTCAATTTCAGCCTCCTGTTCGTCAGAAAGCTTAAATCCGTCTCCCCCGAAAAACTTGATGCCGTTATCCTGCACTGGGTTGTGAGAAGCAGAAATCATGACGCCTGCCTCTGCATCCATCGCTTTTGTTAAATAAGATACACCAGGTGTAGAAATGACACCCAGGCGCATGACTTCTGCGCCAATGGATAAAAGTCCGGCGACAAGGGCTCCCTCCAGCATATGGCCGGAGATGCGTGTATCGCGGCCTATCAGCACTTTCGGACGTTGTTTGTCTTTTGTCAGCACATATCCGCCGAAACGTCCGACTTTGAAGGCCAGCTCAGGTGTAAGCTCACTATTGGCGACACCTCTTACACCGTCTGTTCCAAAATACTTGCCCATTTTATAATCGCTCCTTTTTTATTCTGATGTGGATTGTGAATCCGCAGTGGATTCGTCCTCATCCTGATCTTGGTTTTGATCTTTATTTTCGTCTTGTTTTTGATCATTGCTGTCTTTATCAGTGTTCGTTGTATCTTCTTGCTGGTTGTTCTTTTGATTATTCGTTTGCTTATCTGTGTCATCCTGGTTCCCTGATGTATTGCTGCTGTTGTCATTAGTTGATGTATTGCTTTTTTTAGACGTCAGCTTGATTTTGGCGCTTTTCTGCCCCAAGGACCAGGTTACATTCTGAGGCCCGTTTACTTCAAGCTTCACGCTATGCTCCCCGTCATCTAAATCTGAAACATTCACATACAATTCAATATCTGATTTCTTCAGTTTTTTTATATTGGCGGGAGAGCCTTTAGCCGTCACGTCTATCGCTTGCGATTCAGGATCTAGAAATTCAATGTTTTGCGAGCTGCTCAGCCCTACAGTCTTAATAGAGACATTCTCAAACTTCTGATCCGCTTCACTATCTACTTCTATATGCAAAGTCACCTTTGACGGCGAAATTTTTTTGGCGCCGTCAGGAAGCGGAATATCTGCCTCGATATCGGAATCCTTGTTAATCTTGCTTAAATCTAAGCTGACGCCGTCAATAAATTCAAGAGAATCCAACACATCCTGTGAGCCGTAAACCGTTACCTCACTGGGACTGGATTCAATATTCGCTATGCTGACACCGTCAGGAAGGCTTCCTGTCCGTTCAATTTTAAAGGGCACTTTTTTACTCGGGCTTGTTACCGGAACGGTAATCTTGATGACCGAGGGCTCTACGTCGACAGGAAGCGCGTTTCCGTCTTTATCATAGACAGTCACTTTCGCTTCCTTTTCAATCGTTTCATCTGCGTTTTCCAAATTCACTGAAGCTTTTACAAGAGAAATATTATCAATCACATTTTTAGATCCGGTAATCTGCACATTTTTCGGACTGACAATCGGCTGCTCCGGAGAATAGCCTTTTTTCATCTTGCTTTTATTGTAGTACTCCACTTCTACAGGAAAGCTTTTGGTCGTCCGTTCTTGAATAGTAACTGTCGTAACAGACGGATTGATAGAGATTGTCAGCCCATCCGACACGTTTTTGGCCTTTAGCTCAACCTTATGTGTGCCGGTTTTTAAATTTTCCATGTCGGCATATATTTCAAAATTCTTGGTCTGCCTAGCCTTTTTCACGGCGCTTGTCGAGCCTTTTATCGTGACATTCACCGTTTGCGGAACACCTGTCACGACGTAATTTTCATCATCATAATACGCTTTGACCGGGATATCGGTCAGTGTTGCTTCATCAGTTGTTGATGTCGGAAAGAAAGATTCACCCGGTTTTTTCGGAGTCGGTGCTTGATTGCTGTTAACCGCCACATAAAGCAAGAGCGCGAAAAGCAGAGCAATAATTTTCACAGCCCAGCGGTTGTTTAAGAATTTATCCATTTTTCTTGCCCCTCCAATACCAGCGGTTAGAAGAAGTGTCTCTGGTGTTTTTCTTAAACTCGGCTTCAAGCATTTCTTTCAGCGCTTCTTCCGTCAGCTCTCTGTGAAGGTCTCCGTTCTTCGCCACACTGACGCCGCCGGTCTCTTCAGACACAATAATCGTCAAACTGTCTGTTACTTCACTGATGCCGACAGCCGCTCTATGCCGCGTGCCCAGTTCTTTTGAAATAAACGGGCTTTCTGAAAGCGGCAGATAACAGGCGGCAGCGGCAATTTCATTATTCTTCATAATCACTGCACCATCATGAAGCGGAGTGTTTGGAATAAAAATATTGATCAGCAGCTCAGAGCTGACTTTGGCATTTAAAGGTATGCCGGTCTCGATATAATCTCCCATTCCGGTATCCCGCTCAATGGTCAGCAGGGCGCCTATACGGCGTTTCGCCATATAATTGATTGCTTTTGTGATGGCCTCAATTGTTTTCTGCTGCGCTTCCTCCACAGGCGTGCCGCTCCTTGAAAAAAAGCGGCCGCGGCCAAGCTGTTCAAGCGCTCTTCTCAGCTCAGGCTGAAAAATAATAATAATTGCTAAAAATCCCCATGTTATCGCTTGGTCCATCAGCCATTGAAGCGTGCTGAGGCCCAAATATTGGCTGGCCATACGGACAAGCACGATCACGACAATTCCTTTTAACAGCTGAACCGCTTTCGTGCCGCGTATCACCATAATCAATTTATATATCACATACCAAACAAGGAGAATATCAACGGCATTGCCGAGGTACTGCAAAAAAGGGATATCCTCAAAAGCCATTTCCTCGTCCTCCAAGATTTCAGTCATTTCGTATTTCGCATTTTGTGTTTTACGTGTTACGCATATGTACTTTACATAGCGAGCCCATTATACCACATTTCGATTTGGCAAGTGAAATGTGCCAGCCCTCTCAGCCCATAAAAAAAGAGCAAAGCGATTACGCGCTTTACTCTTTTCCTTTCGGATTTAATGCATTGACTACACTTTTCCCCGCAGACTTCATCTTGTACCATGTCCAATCGAATAATTGATTGATTTCTTCAATCTGACCGGTGACTTGTCCAGCAGAGGCCATATACTTTTCGCCGTTTACAACAGTTACATCCCCGTCTATTTTGCCTTTAATAATCAGCTTGCCGTTTTTGACTGTAACATCACCTTTGACCGTCTCACCTTCCGGCACGGTCACAGTGTGGTTATGCACCACAAGATTCGGCTGCTTGGACACACTGAAATTTTGGTCATTATGCCAGCTGTTAAAAAAACCTCCGCCCATCAAAATGATAAATACCGCAGCAGCTGCGATAACGGGATGGGTTCTGAACCATCTTTTCACAGAAGCTCTTTTCTTCTCCTTAGGCAATTTTGCCATGACATTAGCGGTAAAATCCGCGGGGGCTTCGACATGCGATGTGCTCCGGACGAGCGCTATAGATTTTTCCATCTCATAAAAATGCTTTCTGCATTTCTCGCATGTCTCCAGATGTTCATTTAATACGTGTTCATCTTTTGGAAGGATATCTCCATCAAGATGCATATGCATAAGCTGCACAATTTGTTCAGGACAGCTCATTTCATCACCCCACTTAAAGATCCCTTAATTGTTTTCTGAGAGCCTCTCTGCCTCTGTGAATCCGCGTTTTCACAGTTCCTACAGGAATGTTCAGAATCTCGCCGATTTCAATTAATGAGAGTTCGTCAATATACTTTAATACGATAACTGTTCTGTATTTGTCAGGAAGCTTTAAAATTTTCTGCTGAATCGTGTTTGAGAGCTCCAGCGACACAACTGCATCTTCAGGCAAAACCCCATCTGCGGCGATTTGTGAATACATGGTCAAGCCTTCCGTACCAGCCACCTCAGCATCGAGGTAATAATCCGGCTTCTTTTTGCGAATGCGGTCAATAGTCAAATTGGTCGCGATTCGATAAAGCCAAGTTGAAAATTTCCGGTTAATATCAAAACTGTCGATATTAACGTACGCTCTGATGAAAGCCTCCTGTGCAATATCCTCTGCCTCATGCACATTACCAAGCATACGGTAGCAAAGCTGATAAATTTTATCCTTGTAAATATCTACGATGTCCGCAAATGCATCTTGGTCGCCTTTTTTGACTTGTTTAATTCTCTTTTTAATCATCATTTCCATATTTATCTAACCTCTGCCTTCACCGGTCTGTATGTATACGAGCTTCGTTTCAAAAGGTTTCAATTTTTTTATAAAATAAGTTTATCAAATTTTTGGCAGGGTGTAGATGGTAATTCGTGAATAAACTACCTTAACATATTTTTAAAATTATTATACAGACTGAACAGTTAGAAGTTGGAACGATTTTAAAAAGAAAAAAAGACACCTTTTGGTCAAAGGTGTCTGTGACTGGGCTAGCTGGATTCGAACCAACGCATGACGGAGTCAAAGTCCGTTGCCTTACCGCTTGGCTATAGCCCAATAATAATGGTGGAGGGGGGCAGATTCGAACTGCCGAACCCTGAGGGAGCGGATTTACAGTCCGCCGCGTTTAGCCACTTCGCTACCCCTCCATATTAATGTTAAGAAAAGAGTGCCGGCAAGAGGACTTGAACCCCCAACCTACTGATTACAAGTCAGTTGCTCTACCAATTGAGCTACACCGGCAAAATGGTGGAGGATGACGGGCTCGAACCGCCGACCCTCTGCTTGTAAGGCAGATGCTCTCCCAGCTGAGCTAATCCTCCAAATGGTGACCCGTACGGGATTCGAACCCGTGTTACCGCCGTGAAAGGGCGGTGTCTTAACCGCTTGACCAACGGGCCGTTTGTGTTCTCGTCGAGCTGACAAAAGTTATTATATACAGGTTACACCCCCTTTGTAAAGAGAAAAATTAAATTTTTTATTTTCAAACTTTTTAACTCCTTTTTTAACTGAAAAAGCCTCCCAACATTTATCATTTCTTTTATGATAGAAACAAGCAAACCAAGAGAGGAGAAACCAATATGATACTAGTCAGCTCTTGCCTTGGCGGCATTGAATGCAGATATAACGGCTCTCACGCCGCATCGGAGAAAATCAGAAAACTCATCGATGAAAATGAAGCAGTCATGGCTTGTCCTGAGCTTCTCGGCGGCTTCTCAACTCCCCGTGAACCTGCAGAAATCATCGGAGGCACCGGCGAGGATGTTCTCAATGGAACCGCTAAAATCGTGACAGTTTCAGGAGAAGATGTAACAGAATTATATATGGAAGGCGCTGCTAAAACATTAGCTTACGCAAAAGAAATCAATGCCTCTACCGTCATATTAAAAGAAAACAGTCCGTCGTGCGGAAGCGGTTTTATCTATAACGGTACATTCTCCGGCCAAAAAATCCCCGGCAGCGGAGTGACCGCCGCATTGTTAAAACAAGCAGGCTACCATGTCATTTCGGAAAACCAGTTAGACGACATATTGTAAGGAGGGCATCACATGACTCAAGACATTTCTTTATCCTTCTATAAGCCTGAACATTTGCCGGAGCTCCAATCATTTACGCTAAAAAACGATGACAAACGATTTACCTCACTCCCGAAAGAGGTGCTGACTCAGGCCCTGAGCATACGGGACCGGTATCCGGTAGTCATCTTAAAAGACGATTTGCCAGTCGGTTTTTTCATTTTACATACATCAAAAGAAACGCTTGCTCCATATTCTAACAATCCATTTGCTTTACTGCTCAGCTCTCTGTCGTTACACGCAGTGCATCACGGAAAAGGCTATGCAAAAAAAGCAATGCTTCAGCTTCCCTCTTTTGTGAGCGGTTATTTCCCATGGTGTGATGAAATTATTTTGGCCGTCAATCATCTGAACACACGTGCAAAGCACCTTTATATGAAAAGCGGGTTTCTTGATAAAGGACGGCGAAGAATCGGACCGCTTGGAGAGCAGCTGATCCTTCATTACTTCTTATAGTCTTGAGTGAAATAGAATTTCAAAAATTTCAAAACATAGTTGAAATATCATAACAGAAATGAATATACTGAATATTGAGATACATTATTTTTAAACAGGGGGCCTCCTCATGTCAAAACCATTAAACCTTCACCGTCTTACAACGGAATCACGCAATAGCCAAACAGCTGAAATCCACAAAGCAAACACACTCGGCATCCTCAAAATGATCAACAACGAAGATTTGAAAGTCGCAGCCGCCGTTCAGCAGGTTCTCCCCGATATCAAAACAGCTGTAGACTGCGCGTACGACTCGTTTCAAAATGGAGGCCGGCTCATATACACAGGCGCCGGTACAAGCGGCAGACTCGGTGTCATGGATGCTGTTGAATGTCCTCCCACCTACAGCGTAAGCCCAGATCAGGTCATCGGAATCATGGCTGGCGGACCTAAAGCATTTTTGCAGGCAGCAGAGGGCATTGAAGACAGTGAAAAAGCAGGAGCCGAAGATTTAAAAAACATACAACTCACTTCAAACGACACCGTCATTGCCATCGCAGCAAGCGGTCGCACACCTTATGCCGCAGGCGCCCTAACATACGCCCGTAAAGTCGGAGCACACACCATCGCCCTTACCTGTAATGAAAATTCCGCCATCAGCAAAGATGCGGATCACAGCATTGAGGTTGTCGTCGGACCTGAGGCCATTACAGGATCAACACGTATGAAAGCCGCAACTGCTCATAAAATGATTCTAAACATGATATCCACCGCTGTAATGGTCAAAATCGGCAAGGTTTACGAAAACTTGATGGTAGACGTCAATGTCAGCAACAAAAAATTAAAGGAACGCGCCATCAGTATCATCCAAAGCCTCACAAACGCTTCATACGACACAGCCAGACACACTCTGGAAAAAGCCAATCATCACGTCAAAACAGCAATCGTCATGCTCAAAACAAGCACAGATCAGGAACAAGCTAAAACATTGCTTGATGAAACAAACGGTTTTATAGACAAAGCAATCGAACATTACCATTCAAGATAAGGAGAGACCAAGAATGGCAACAGGCGGTTTAGCGATCATCCAATCAATGAAGCACAAGCTTCCCCCATCCGAGCGTAAACTTGCAGATTACATCTTAACTCATCCCCACAAAGCTATAGAAAGCACTGTCAGCGAAATCAGTGCCTTAGCCAATTCAAGTGACGCTGCCGTCATCAGGCTCTGCAAATCGCTCGGACTAAAGGGATTTCAAGATTTAAAAATGAGAGTGGCAGGCGATCTGGCAAAACCTGCTGTACAAGGCTATCGGGACATTGCGCCTCGCGAACCGCTGTCCTCCATTTCTGAAAAAGCGGCCGGCAATGCCATTCAAGCCATTCAGGATACTTCAGACCTGATGGACTACAAAGAGCTTGAACGAGCGGTTTCTCTGCTTCTCAAAGCTCATACCGTGCATTTTATCGGCGTCGGGGCTTCCGGCATTGTCGCCAAGGACGCCCAGCAAAAGTGGCTTCGCATTCATAAACAAGCAACCGCGTTCACAGACACTCATCTTGTGGCATCATTAATCGCAAATGCAGATAAGGATGACATCGTATTCGCTATTTCGTTTTCGGGAGAGACGCAGGAAATCATTGAACTGATCACGATGGCTAAGGAAAAAGGCATCACAACGATCAGTCTGACACAATTCAGCCAGACATCCGTCTCCGCGCTGGCTGATGTCCCGTTGTACACAACGCACTCCAACGAAGCCCTGATTCGAAGTGCAGCCACTTCCTCCCGCCTCGCCCAGCTTTTTATGATTGATGTTTTGTTTTTAGGCATGGCGGCTGAGCAGTATGAAGAAACAACCGGCTATATCGATAAAACGAAAGCAGCCATACAATCTATGAGAAAAAAATAAGGCATCTGGAAGAGGAGGGGTTTTGATGAGCAAAGAAAATAACTACAATCATCTCGCAAAGAAAATCCTTGAGCTATGCGGAGGAAAATCCAATATTTCCTCATATACACATTGCATGACACGCCTGCGTATTACGCCTTATGATGAAAGCAAAGCAGATGCTCAGGCTTTAAGAGAGCTTGACGGCGTATTGGGGGTCGTCGAAGCTGAAACCATACAAATCATCCTCGGCACAGGAGTCGTCAACCATGTCACAGCCGCTTTCTCAAAGCTCGTGTCAGCAGAAGAAGGTGTCGACGTCAAAGAAGCTGCGGCCAAAAAGAAAGCCGACATAAATCGAAAAAACGCCACTCCTTTTAAACTTTTCTTACGTAAAATTGCCAGCATCTTTATCCCTCTTATTCCCGCACTTGTCGCTTCCGGTTTAATCACTGGGATTACCAAAGCAATCATTCAAGCCGGCTGGCTCTCTGCAGAATCACAAATCGCTATTATCCTGACAGTCATCGGATCAGGATTGTTCACTTATCTCGGCATTCTCGTCGGCATTAACGCATCGAAAGAATTTGGCGGGACACCCGCTCTTGGAGCTCTGGCGGGGATCTTGATTATGAATCCGGAGATCGCAAAGATCAGTTTATTCGGAGAACAGCTTCTTCCGGGCAGGGGAGGTTTGATTGGGGTTCTTTTCGCAGCCATATTCATTGCTTACACCGAACAATTTATCCGCCGTTTTATTCCTCAATCACTCGATATCATTGTCACCCCAACCGTTTCACTGTTAATCACCGGAATCGTAACGTATGTCGTATTTATGCCTTTAGGCGGCTTTATTTCTGATGCTATTACATCCGGCCTTCTGTCCATCTTGGACATCGGCGGCATCGCTGCAGGCTTTATTCTGGGCGCTACCTTCCTACCTCTCGTCGTGACCGGACTGCATCAAGGCTTGACGCCTGTGCACATGGAACTGATCAATTCGATCGGCAATGATCCTCTGCTCCCTATTTTGGCTATGGGAGGCGCGGGACAGGTAGGCGCCGCCTTTGCCATCTTTGTGAAAACGAAAAAATCAACATTGAGAAAAGCAATCGCCGGTGGGCTTCCGTCGGGGCTGCTCGGAATTGGCGAACCGCTTATTTTCGGAGTCACGCTGCCACTTGGCCGGCCGTTTTTAACAGCGTGCTTAGGAGCTGGAATCGGCGGCGCCTTTCAGGCTTATTTTCAGGTAGCCACCATTGCGATTGGTGTCTCCGGGCTGCCGCTTTCCTTTCTCGTCCTTTCTTCCCAAATCATTCTGTATATCATCGGACTCTTTATTTCCTACGCGGCCGGCTTTTTATTGACCTATGCATTCGGATATAAAGAAGAAATGGCTTCTCAGTTCGATTAAATGGTTTCTGTTTCAGGAATAGTAAGCGGATAGACGCACGGAAAGGAGCAAGACAGTGAAAACAAAATTATTGTTCTTATTCAGTGCCATTTTCACCCTATCTATATTGACGCCAAACGAAACCTACGCACAAACAGCAGACTACCAAGTGGGGCCGAAAACCATAAATGCAGAAACTGTACAATTCTCGTCGAAGAAACTAAGGAAGGTTGATCAGATGATAGAACGGGATATTGCAGCAGGATTTCCAGGCGCCGTTCTTGTCGTCGTGAAGGATGGCCGCATCATAAAAAAAGAAGCATACGGCTACAGTAAAAAGTACGAAGGATCAGAACTGCTGAGACGCCCGACCAAAATGAAAACCCGCACGATGTTTGACTTAGCCTCAAATACAAAAATGTATGCAACTAATTTTGCATTGCAGCGCTTAGTCACCCAAGGAAAACTCGATGTCTATGAAAAGATTTCTGCATATTTGCCTGATTTCAAGGATCAGCCGGGAGACCTTATTAAAGGAAAAGACAAGATTCGTGTCATTGATGTCCTCCATCACCAATCAGGACTCCCCTCAAGCTTTTACTTTTACACGCCGGAAAAAGCCGGCATGTACTATTCTCAGGAGCGGGACAAAACGGTTGAATATTTGACGAAAATTCCGCTCGATTATCATACAGGGACAAAACACGTTTACAGTGACATTGGATATATGCTCCTCGGCTGTATTGTCGAAAAACTCACCGGCAAACCGCTTGATGTCTACGCGGAGCAAGAGCTCTACAAGCCGCTGAAGCTGAAGCATACCTTGTATAATCCGCTGCAAAAAGGCTTTAAACCAAAGCAGTTCGCAGCTACTGAGCGTATGGGCAATACACGGGACGGCGTTATTCATTTCCCTAATATCCGTACTAACACGCTGCAAGGAGAAGTTCATGACGAAAAAGCGTTTTACTCAATGGATGGTGTGTCTGGCCATGCCGGATTGTTCTCAAATGCAGATGATATGGCCATTCTGCTGCAGGTCATGTTAAACAAAGGATCACACCGAAACATTTCTTTATTTGATCAGAAAACAGCCGACCTATTTACAGCACCTTCAGCAACAGATCCGACATTCGCTCTTGGCTGGCGTCGAAACGGAAGTAAAAGCATGGAATGGATGTTTGGCCCTTATGCCAGCGAAAATGCTTACGGACATACCGGCTGGACAGGGACAGTTACAATCGTTGATCCAACATTCAATTTAGGCATTGCATTATTAACAAACAAAAAGCATTCACCAGTTGCTGATCCAGAGGAAAATCCAAATGTGTTTGAGGGTGATCAATTTCCAACAGGCAGTTACGGGAGCGTCATTACCGCGATCTATGAAGCGATGGAATGAATGATTCGACGATAGGAGGAAGTTTATATGAAACCTGTATTTCCGCTTATCCTTTCAGCCGTTCTCTTTTTTTCATGTTTTCTTGGCGCCAGTCAGACAAAAGCTACTTCATCCAGCGGCTCAGCTGACGCCAAGCAGATTGTCAATCGCATGACGTTAGATGAAAAACTCGGCCAGATGCTGATGCCTGATTTCAGAAATTGGCAAAAGGAGGGCGAGTCTTCTCCGCAAGCCTTCACAGAAATGAATGAGGAAGTCGCAGGCCTTATCAAGAAGTATCAATTCGGCGGCGTCATCCTTTTTGCAGAAAATGTAAAAACAACACAGCAAACTGTACAGCTTACTGACGCTTACCAAAAGGCGAGCCCCAAAATTCCGCTCATGCTGAGTATTGATCAGGAAGGCGGTATCGTAACGAGATTAGGGGAGGGCACTAATTTCCCAGGGAATATGGCGCTGGGCGCAGCTAGAAGCAGAATCAACGCCTATCAGACCGGCACCATTATTGGAAAGGAGCTCTCTGCCTTAGGCATTAATACGGATTTCAGCCCCGTCATGGACATTAATAATAATCCTGATAATCCGGTAATCGGCGTACGGTCATTCAGCTCTAATCGAGAACTGACAGCACGACTCGGTTTATATACGATGAAAGGTTTGCAGCGGCAAGATATCGCCTCTGCCCTCAAACATTTCCCGGGACATGGAGACACGGACGTTGACAGCCATTACGGACTGCCGCTCGTTTCCCATAGCCAAGAACGGCTTCGTGAGGTCGAGCTCTATCCTTTTCAAAGAGCAATTGATGCCGGTGCTGATATGGTGATGACAGCTCACGTTCAATTTCCTGCCTTTGACGACACCACATACAAAAGCAAACTCGATGGATCGGACATTTTGGTGCCTGCTACACTCTCGAAAAAAGTGATGACAGGTCTTCTTCGTCAGGAAATGGGCTTTAATGGCGTCATCGTTACTGACGCTCTCAATATGAAAGCAATCGCAGATCATTTCGGACAGGAAGAGGCTGTTGTCATGGCTATAAAAGCCGGTGTCGATATTGCATTAATGCCTGCCTCAGTTACTTCTCTGAAAGAAGAACAGAAATACGCACGTGTTATTCAAGCTTTAGAAGAAGCCGTAAAAAACGGAGACATTCCGGAACATCAAATCAACAAATCGGTTGAAAGAATCATTTCCCTGAAAATAAAACGCGGTATGTATCCAGCTCGAAACGACGACAGCATAAAAGAAAAAATAGACAAAGCCCAGAAAATCGTAGGAAGCAAGCATCACCTGAAAGCGGAGAAAAAAATAGCTGAAAAAGCAGTGACCGTATTAAAAAATGAACAGCACACCTTGCCGTTCAAGCCTAAAAAAGACAGCCGGATCTTAATTGTCGCGCCTTACGAAGAACAAACGGCTTCGATTGAACAAACCATTCGCGATCTCGTCAAACGAAAGAAAATCAAACCCGTGTCCCTCAGCAAAATGAATTTTGCCAACCAAGTATTTAATGCCGAGCATGAAAAACAAGTAAAAGAGGCTGATTATATCATAACCGGCTCCTATGTCGTGAAAAATGACCCTGTCGTCAACGACGGTGTCATCGACGACACCATATCAGATTCAAGCAAATGGGCCACCGTATTTCCGAGAGCTGTGATGAAAGCCACACTGCAGCACAACAAACCATTTGTCTTAATGAGCCTGCGCAACCCATATGATGCCGCCAATTTTGAAGAAGCTAAGGCACTCATTGCTGTCTATGGCTTTAAAGGATACGCGAATGGCCGTTATCTTCAACCAAATATCCCCGCCGGAGTTATGGCGATATTCGGCCAGGTAAAACCTAAAGGCACACTTCCAGTTGACATTCCGTCAGTCACGAAACCGGGAGACATCCTTTATCCATATGGCTATGGATTAAATATCAAAACGGGAAAACCACTCTAATAAGGAGGGACACATGAGAAAAACAATATTCACTTTTCTCACGGGGCTCATGATGATTGGAACAATAACAGCTGTCTCAGCATCACCCGATTCTAAGAATCAAACGGCTAAAAAACCTAAAGTCCAGACCGGCATAGACACGCTTTTCCCGGATTATAAAAAACAGCTCAAGGGAAAACGAATCGGATTGATTACCAATCCAACCGGCGTAAACGCATCTCTGAAAAGCAGTGTCGATATTCTTTACGAAAATCCTGATATTAAGCTGACAGCTTTATTCGGCCCTGAGCACGGCGTCCGCGGCGACGCTCAGGCGGGAGACGAAGTCGGCTCTTACATTGATGAAAAAACCGGGATTCCCGTATATAGCCTTTACGGAAAAACGAAGAAACCGACTCCAGAGATGCTGAAAAATGTCGATGTTCTTATGTTTGACATTCAGGATGTCGGGACCCGTTACTACACGTACATTTATACAATGGCATACGCAATGGAAGCTGCTAAAGAAAACGGCATTCCTTTTATGGTGCTGGACCGCCCGAATCCTCAAGGCGGGATTCATATTGAAGGACCCGTCTTAGAACCTGAATACGCCTCATTTGTCGGACTGTACCCTATTCCGTTAAAGCATGGAATGACCATAGGCGAATTGGCTTTACTGTTCAACAAGGAATTTGACATAAATGCCGATCTGACAGTGGTGAAAATGAAACACTGGAAACGAAAAATGGATTTTAACGATACCCGACTGCCTTTCGTCCTCCCTTCACCTAACATGCCGACGGTGGAGAGCACATTGGTTTATCCGGCAACAGGGCTGATTGAGGGAACAAATATATCCGAAGGGCGGGGTACAACAAAGCCATTCGAATTAATTGGAGCTCCCTTTATCAAGAGCACAGAGCTTGAAGAAACATTAAACAGCCTCAATCTGCCGGGCGTGACATTCAGGGCAGCTTCCTTTACGCCGACGTTTTCTAAACATCAAGGAACGCTTTGCCACGGTGTGCAGCTCTATGTGACAGACAGAGAAAAGTTTGAAGCAGTTAAAACAGGTCTGTCACTCATTAAAACAATACATGACCTCTATCCTGAACATTTTGAGTTCCTGTCAACAGGTTCATTTGATAAACTGGCGGGCAACGGCTGGATCAGGACAAAAATTGAAAATGGTGCATCTATTGAAGACATCATAGCTAGCTATGAAAAACCACTCCAACAATTCGGCAAAACAAGAAAAAAATATCTTATCTATTAAGACGTAAGCATCGTATGTTACACGTGTAACATTTTCTTACCGAACAAAAGACCCTTACTTTTATATCTGAGTAAGGGTTTATTTCATGACAAAAAACCCTTCCGCTTTATATAGGAAAACTTTCATTTATTTGGTACAATTTTATTGAAAATGATTATCAATTGAATGTTTCTGAAAAGGTGGTCTACTCTTGCAAAATACAGTGATTTATCATCCCATACAAATTGAATATCTGAAAAAAACAAGTGATCTCTTCTCAGAACAGCAATTAGCCGATTCATTCGTGCTGATCTTTCATTTAAAAGGAAACGGCCATATTTCAATCGGAACAAACATCAGTCCTTTGCAAAAAAAGACACTTTATGTTTGTCCGCCTAACGAGACCTTTGGCTTTACGCCCGCAGCCCAAGGTCATATAGATGCCTGTCTAATCAGGCTCCAAAGTTATGTCAAGGAAACCGGGCAAGATATCTTAACACCCTGTATAGAAACGGAATTAGCCAAACTGAAGCTTGTGAATGTTTCACATATCGAAAACCTTGCAGTCCGGCTTCAAGAGCTTATAGCGCTATGGAATGAATCGTCTCAGCTTTCTCAGCTAAAATGTGTGATTGAAGTTCAAAGCCTGATTTATGATCTCTTTACTGCCAATTTATCTGACCAGACGGATACACATTCAGCAATCGAAAAAACAAAACAATACATCGAAACCCATGCCGATACAAAAATTACACTTGCCCAGCTGTCGCAAATGGCGGGAATCAGCGCCAAACACTACAGCGAAAGTTTTAAAAAATGGACAGGTCAGAGCGTTACAGAGTTCATCACAAAAACGCGAATCACCAGAGCAAAACGGCTCATGGCAAGATCAAACTGCAAATTGAAGGAAATTGCCCACCAAACCGGCTATCAAGATGAATTTTATTTCAGCAGAATCTTTAAAAAGCATACAGGCTGTTCACCTACAAGCTATATGAAAAAACGCCGAAAAAAAATTGCCGCATACGGAAGGGGCACAATAGGCCATCTCATCCCCTTGAATCACATACCGTTTGCGGCCGCGCTGCACCCAAAATGGACGTCTTACTACTATCAGCATTATTCGACAGATATACCCGTCCAGCTCAGCGCATACCGGTTTAATGAAAAGTGGGAAGAAAACCTGAACACGTTATCTCAGGCTGAACCAGATGTGATTTTCAGCATGGATTCTATTTCTCCAGCAGAAAAAAATCGCCTGAATTGCATCGCAGAAGTCATTTACCTTCCTTCAGAAGAAAGCTGGAGAACTCACTTTCTGCAAACTGCCTCATTCTTAAAGGAAGAGTCAGAAGCAGAAAAGTGGCTTGCAGCTTATGACCAGCAGGCAGCGGCCGGCAAAAAAACACTTCAACACGCCCAGAAGCTGCGTTTTCTCTTTCTCAGGCTGCATAAGCAAAACTTCTATCTGGCACATAATCGAAGCGTCCGCGAAGTCTTCTTCGGAGATTTAGGATTTCATTCGGCAAGAACGAAAGACACATCTTCAGATCAAGCTATTTCGTTAGAAAATATCGCAAATGACCAAGCTGACTGCATAATGCTTTTTCTATTTAAAGAGCCTGAAACCCTTGCTTATTACCAGCAATTGCAACAGACAGAGGCGTGGCAAAACCTAAGTGCGGTACGAAATAACCGTGTTTATCTTCTATCCTTTGATCCTTGGAATGAATACTCAGCTTACGGGCACGAACGGATCGTTCAGCAAACCATTTCTTTACTATCCGGTGATTGTCCATGATAAATTTGGAATTTGTCCATGGTGTTATATCTGTTCATTCTCTATAATTCCAATTGATAATAGTTATCAATTGAACAGGAGGCTCTATAGATGAAAAAGATATCTCTTACCTTATTAATCTTGCTTCTCGTGCTGACGGCGGCAGCTTGCGGCAACAAAAATGAATCGACTGCCAGCAAGGCAAGCGGCACAGCGTCTGAGAAGAAGAAAATTGAATACCTGGATAAAACATATGAAGTAACTGTACCGACAGACAAAATTGCCATTACGGGAAGCGTAGAATCGATGGAAGACGCGAAACTGCTTGATGTTCATCCGCAAGGCGCGATTTCATTCTCCGGCAAATTCCCTGATATGTTCAAAGACATCACTGATAAAGCCGAAGCAACCGGAGAAAAAATGGAGCCAAACATTGAAAAAATTCTTGAAATGAAGCCAGATGTCATCCTTGCTTCAACAAAGTTCCCGGAAAAAACGCTGCAAAAAATCAGCACTGCCGGCACGACAATCCCCGTTTCCCATATCTCTTCAAACTGGAAGGAAAACATGATGCTGCTTGCCCAGCTGACGGGAAAAGAGAAAAAAGCGAAAAAAATCATTGCAAACTATGAACAGGATCTAAAAGAAACGAAAACAAAAATTAACGAAAAAGCAAAAGATTCAAAAGCGCTTGTCATCAGAATCAGACAAGGTAACATTTACATTTACCCTGAACAGGTGTACTTTAACTCCACACTATATGGTGATTTAGGCCTTAAAGCGCCGGACGAAGTAAAAGCTGCAAAAGCACAAGAGCTGATTTCATTAGAAAAATTAAGTGAAATGAATCCGGACCACATCTTCGTCCAATTTTCTGATGATGAAAATGCAGATAAACCTGAAGCCTTAAAAGATTTAGAGAAAAATCCAATCTGGAAAAGCCTTAAAGCAGTCAAAGAAGATCATGTGTACGTCAACTCGGTAGATCCTCTTGCACAAGGCGGCACAGCTTGGAGCAAAGTCCGCTTCCTGAAAGCGGCTGCTGAAAAATTGACACAAAACTAATTCAGAGTAGGTTTTTGTATGTATTCAAAACAGTGGACACGTATCATATTGATTACTTCTCCATTTGCTATTGCACTGTCACTGCTGCTTTCGATCCTATATGGCGCAAAGCATCTAAGCACAGATATTGTTTTTACATCTCTTATTCATTTCGATCCGGGAAACACAGACCATCAAATTATATGGCATTCCCGGATTCCAAGGGCTGCCGGCGCTCTGCTCATAGGGGCAGCCCTTGCTGTTTCTGGAGCGCTTATGCAAGGCATTACGCGCAATTATTTAGCTTCGCCCTCCATTATGGGCGTTTCAGATGGTTCCGCGTTTATCATCACGCTTTGTATGGTTCTGCTCCCGCAATCGTCTTCGTTTGAAATGATCATTTACTCTTTTATCGGCTCAGCATTAGGAGCTGTGTTAGTATTCAGCCTTGCCGCCATGATGCCTAACGGGTTTTCCCCCGTACAGCTTGCCATCATCGGCACAGTCACAAGCATGCTGCTCAGCAGTTTATCAGCGGCCATGTCGATATATTTTCAAATTTCACAGGATCTAAGTTTCTGGTACAGCGCCAGACTTCACCAAATGAGTCCAGATTTCCTGAAACTAGCCGCTCCGTTTTTCTTAATTGGCATTGTGATGGCCATTTCTCTCAGCAAAAAGGTGACCGCTGTATCATTAGGCGACGACATTTCTAAAAGTCTGGGGCAAAAGAAAAAGACCATTAAAATCATGGCGATGCTTTCAGTCATCATTTTAACCGGCAGTGCAGTAGCGCTGGCCGGAAAAATTGCGTTTGTCGGATTGGTTGTTCCGCATATCACGCGATTTCTCGTCGGCTCTGATTACAGCAGGCTGATTCCGTGTTCCTGCATCTTGGGCGGTATCTTTTTAACCTTGTGTGATCTCGCAAGCAGATTTATCAATTATCCGTTTGAAACACCGATTGAAGTCGTGACATCCATTATCGGCGTACCTTTCTTCCTTTATTTGATTAAACGAAAAGGAGGGGAGCAAAATGGCTAAAAAATATGCCGTGATCATCGCTTTAATTCTCGTTGTCAGCTATTTCAGCTTAACGAGCGGATCATTTTCTGTTCGTCCGGCTGAACTGCTCTCCACTCTTTTTCAGATTAATCCAAATCCGCAGTATGAAATTTTGCTTTTCGATTTAAGACTGCCGCGGGTTGTTATGGCAGCAATTATCGGACTCGGTCTTGGCATTGCAGGCGCCGTCATTCAAGCCATCACACGTAACGGACTTGCAGACCCGGGAATTCTCGGAATCAATGCAGGAGCGGGAGCCGGGATTGTGGCTTTTATGCTCTTGTTCCAAGGCCAGAAGGAAGTGACATCCATAGCTGCGGCGATGGGAATGCCTTTCTTCGGATTGATAGGCGGACTGATCGCGGCGATCCTGATTTACATATTTGCATGGCACAGAGGCAATTTAGATTCAGGTAGAATTATTCTGGTGGGTATCGCAATCAATTCAGGATTCAGCGCCCTGTCTTTGTTTTTATCATTAAAAATGGACCCGCAAGACTATCAAATGGCCATGGTGTGGAAAAACGGAAGCATCTGGTCTGCCAACTGGACGTATATCACAGCCGTTCTCCCTTGGATGCTGGTGTTTATACCTATTCTTATCGCCAAGTCCCGCTTGCTCGACACTATTCGTTTTGATGAAGACACAGTCAGAAGCCTTGGTATTTCATCAAATAAAGAAAAAACTATTCTGCTCATCGCGTGCGTAGCAATCATCAGCGCCTGTGTCTCCGTAGCGGGCAGCATGGCGTTTGTTGGCTTAATTGCTCCCCATATTTCACGGAGACTGGCTGGTGTCGAACACCGCGACATCCTGCCACTGAGCGGTTTAATCGGCATGCTGCTAGTGATAAGCGCAGACTTTGCCGGAAAACTGTTTTTCCAGCCCGCGGAAGTGCCCGCAGGCATTATTTTGGCGATCCTCGGTGTTCCTTATTTCTTATATCTGCTTTTCAAGCAAAAAAAGGGGGGGAATGCTTGAACGGATCTCTTTCAGAGCATAAAGCCGGTAAAAGGAGGTTTACGCTGTACCTCCCTCCTTCCTACAGCCCAGACAACAGCAGGAGATTTCCTGCTGTTTACGTGCAAGATGGCAGTTCTTTGTTTCAAGACCAAATCGAATTATTAGAAAGCACATTTCAACAGCGAAGGCTGCCTGAACTCGTGCTGATCGGTATCGAACCCGAAAACCGGCTGGATGAATATACCCCTTGGCCAGCTGCATCACTCAGTGATCGGTTCCCAGACTTCGGAGGCATGGGATATGACTATCTGTCAGACATAACAAACCGGTTCATTCCGTTTATCGAAGAAAATTGGAATGTCACCAGGGAACCGCAGTCAAGGGGAATGATTGGTGCCTCATTAGGCGGCCTCATTTCAATGTTCGCCTTATTAAGGTATCCGTCTATGTTTGAAAAAATAGGCTCTATCTCAGGCTCCTACTGGTACGAGAACGCAGCGGAAACCATTCATTTATCTTCTTTAAAACCCGGTACTGCACGTGTCTTTATGTCTGTCGGCAGTGAAGAAGGCCGTGAAAAACAATCCATTCAGCGACATATGCTGCAGAATACAAAGCAAGTGTATCAAAGTTTAAAAGAAAAAGGCTTCACTGAAGATCAGCTATGTTTTTCAATTGAAAAAGGGGCGGTACACCACCGGAAGTACTTCTGCAAACAGTTCACCATCGCGCTCGAATGGCTATACGGAAAAAACCGCTCATAGATTTGAGCGGTTTTTTTCATGCTTTCTGCAATACAGGTTTTAATTCAAAACGATTCAGCATGTAGCCAAATAAAGCAGCCAGTATCTGCTGAAACAGCATGCCGATCACCACCGGAACGGCAACCTGAGACGGAAAGAACGTAACGGCAAGAACTGCGCCGGCACTGATATTTCTCATGCCTCCCGTAAAAATAAGAGATACAATTTCCTCCTGGCGCCTTTTCATCATTTTTCCGATCAGCCAAGCAGCTGCATAGCCTGTTAACGCGATAAAGAAAACCGTCGCCGCTATTCCTACGAATCTCAAATCAACGGCTTTGAAATAAGGGGCAATCGCAGAACTGTTAATCGCAATCACAGCCATCAGGCAAAGCTTTGAAAAAGGTGACAGCGAACTGCTCACAGATGCGGTTCTTTCTGGAGGTGAGATCTGATTAAACAGCATACCCAGAAAAGAAGGAATCACAACCATCACAATCAGCCCTTTCATCATCCCCCACACATCCATATGCACCTGAGCACCGGCTAGCAATGAAAGGCTCAGCGGAACGATCAACGGCGACAGCACCGTATCAACTAAAATAATCGAAAGCGTCAAACCGACATTCCCTTTGTACATCGCTGCCCAAATCAAGCTTGTAATCCCCGTAGGAATCACAACAGCCAATGTTAAGCCGGTGATCGTCAAAGGATCGCCTTTAAAGATAAGATGGCCGCTGCCCCAAGCAAAAAGCGGCATAAAAATATGAAGAACAAATAATGCAAGAATCATAGGAAGAGGATGAGACAATGCATGTCTCAAAGATTGAAAGTTAGCGCTCAAACTGCCAGCAAACGTAATAAAAGCAAAGATCCAAGGCACAGCGCTTTCATATCCATTTAAAAACTGAGACAGCAGCACGCCCAGCACAACACTAGTAGGCGTTAAAAGCGGCATGACTTTCCCCAATACACGGTTCAGCTTCTGAAGCGTCATAAACAAGTCTCCTATTAAATATTTCTATCTCACTCTATTATATCAATGCTGTTCAGTCATATGTTATATAAAAAAGCCCAGATCTCATCAATCTGGGCTTTCACACTTTATGTCATTTGCTTCATAAGGGCTTTACTAGCTTTGTTCAAACCCTTTACTTCAGCTTCAATTCCTTGCTCTTTAAACTTCGCCACAATCTTATCAAGCGCCGCCGCTCCTGAATCATCCCATACGTGAGCCTCAGTTAAGTCAATCACGACTCGCTCAATATCCTCTTGATAAATAAACGCATTCGTAAGATCAGTCACTGATGCAAAAAAGATTTGCCCCTTCACTTGGTACGTTCTCAGTTTTTGATCCTCTTCATAAGAAACAATTTTCAGCTTCGAGATTTTTGCCACAAAGAACACGGCACTTAAGAGAACCCCGACGAATACGCCTTTAGATAAGTCATCCGTCACAACAACCGTAATCACAGTCACAACCATGACAATTGAGTCTGTGAGCGGCGCTTTTTTGAGGCCTTTTAAAGAAGACCAATCAAATGTGCCGACAGATACCATAACCATAACGGCCACCAACGCAGCCATCGGAATTTTCACGACGACAGTACTTAAGACGGCAATTAAAAACATCAGAAAAGCACCGGCAACAAATGCTGACAAGCGTCCGCGTCCGCCTGCTTTTGTATTAATGACAGATTGTCCGATCATAGCGCAGCCAGCCATACCGCCAAAGAACCCAGTTACGATATTCGCAATTCCCTGTCCGCGGCTCTCTTTGTTTTTGTCACTGTCTGTATCCGTCATTTCATCAATAATCTGTGCTGTCAGCAAAGATTCCAGTAACCCAACAAACGCTAAAGCAATCGAATAAGGAAAAATGATTTGCAGCGTTTCAAAGGTAAACGGAACATCAGGAATTAAGAAATGAGGCAATGAGCTAGAAATATTGCCCATATCCCCTACCGTCCGCACATCCACATGGAAAGTGACCGCAATAATCGTCATCACAATAATCGCTACAAGCGGAGACGGAACCGCAGTCGTAAATCTCGGCAGCACATAAATAATAACCAACGACCCGGCAAGCATCGCATACATGCTCCAAGAAGCACCTTCAAACTGAGGAAGCTGCGCAGAGAAGATAAGGATCGCCAGCGCATTCACAAACCCGATCATCACAGAACGCGGAATGAATTTCATTAATCTCGCAATTTTACTGATACCTAAAATCACCTGAATAATTCCTGTCAAAATCGTAGCCGCAAATAAATATTGAAGCCCATGATCAGCAACCAGCGACACCATAACGACCGCCATTGAGCCAGTTGCAGCTGAAATCATGCCTGGTCTGCCGCCAAAAATAGAAATAATAATGGCTATACAAAATGACGCATAAAGACCGACCATCGGATCAACACCGGCTATAATAGAAAAGCCAATTGCTTCAGGTATTAATGCTAACGCAACTAAAATGCCAGCAAGAATGTCTTTTCGGATATTCCCGAACCATTGCTGCTTTAATGTAAAACTATTATTCAAATATAACGACTCCTTTTTAAAAAATAAATCCGCACCGTATTTGTTGTATTGGGAGCTTTCTTTATTTTACGGGAGAAATGAAAGGAAAACGACCGGAGAAAAAGAGGACACGTTGAGTATGTTGTTTTGAGGCAAGGAGTTATTATACAAAGAGTATCATATTAAATTTTGATCAAATACGCAAGATCTATGATGAAGAAAATAATGGCTCAAACTTAGTTTGAGCTATTTCACTGCATTATATCATATCTGGATGAGAAATAAGAATCGTTTAAACTGCAGTAATATCTTTTCTCTCATTTGACAACGGATCTATGCCCGTCAATTCCTGGATGGCAGCCTCATAGTTCTTAAGCGGGGTTTTCTCTGTAATCTGGCGAGCCTTTCCGGTTCCAACGATCATCACGCCATTAGAAAGCAGCTGGAAAGGCCTAACTTTCATCTCATACATATCATCAAATTCATGGGCACAATCCTTCCGTCCTTGTCTTATTAGTGGAAGTTGATTGCCGACCGTGTCAAAAATCACTTCAAATTTTCTCCCTTGATTAATGCGTCTGACCTCGTCCACCGTTAAATCCTGCGGATGATAAACATAATCTGATATCAGGCCTGCCGCTTCTGTCCTGTACTCACCAACCTCAGTCGCAACGGTCAGCCTTGATAGTTTTTTCACCATCATTTGAACAAGCAGCCCGCTCTATCACATTTAATACACAGGAAAGCAGCTCAATTAAAGTGGCTTGTTCCCAATGCATATCATCCGGGATTTTATACATAAAATGGTCCTCCCTTTCGCGACAGTCATCCTATTCAGTTTTCACATCAAAGTAATCAGCGGCAAACATCTTGCCTGTCCGGTAAACCAGAATACAAAAAGGACAGCTCATATGAGCTGCCCTTTTTTCAAATTGCTTGGCGGCATCCTACTCTCACAGGGGGAAACCCCCGACTACCATCGGCGCTGAAGAGCTTAACTTCCGTGTTCGGCATGGGAACGGGTGTGACCTCTTCGCTATCGCCACCAAACAAATTGAGAGTGTTCTCTCAAAACTAGATAACAGATGTGACATCATTCAAAATGTGGGTTAAGT